>CAZXLW010000102.1:0-15751 GCA_964641465.1 uncultured Pirellulaceae bacterium
GCTTAGGATGAGGCAATGGTCAACGCGGCGTGAGCATGCTTGGTCGGTGCGGTACACATAATCACCGCCGCTCGCGTAAACATGGCACCCGTCAATTCAGGTCTGACGAACCACCAGACTAGAGCCCTCTCGTTAAATGGATGTCAGGAAAATCAGGTCCAGTCGGAGCCGATTTGCGTCGCCGCGGATTTTGGCGAGAATATGGTAGCTTGTGCGAGCCTTTTGATTGTCGATCGGGTTTTATACGTATGTTCTCGCGGATACTGATTCTTGCCTGTTGTTGCGCCGGATGGCTTTGCCTGCAGTTACCGGCGCCGGCTCAGGATTCGAAAGTTCGTATCGAGAGCACGTTGCAAATGCATCGTCCGATTCTGGAGAAACTGGGGATTGCCAGTGATTGTGCTTCGGTCCAGGCATTCCTCAAATCGAAGATCCCGACGAATGAAACGGAACGAACGGCACGTCGGCACATTGAACAACTGTCAGCGTCAAAGTTTCGTGACCGAATGTCTGCCGAGAACGCATTGATTGCGATCGGTCCGGCAGTTTCGGAGTTGCTCCAGGACGCTGCAGCCAATGGCGATACAGAAACCCAGTATCGAGCCCGGCGATGTTTGGAATCCATTCAACGTGATTTCGATTCGGTGATGTTTTCTGCGATTCGGATCCTTGAACTGGATCCTGCGATTTCGCCAACGACCAGCGAGCGGTTGAAAACAGTGCTGGATTTGATTCGGAGCGGTTACTTTTCCGGAACGGTTCAAGCCGCTTTAAGACGCGCACCACGCGGATTGGCCAATGGTTCAGAATCAGTCCAATCATTCAAAACGATGATCGCTCAGGGAGTGTTGGACCAGGAAGCCGAGATTCGAGCCGCCTGTATTCCGGCGCTGACGAAGTGTATGGAAGTTTCCGAATTGGACGTGTACGCGGCGGAGTTGATTGTCCACCCGCATGAAGAAACTGCCTTGACCGCAATCAAATGGATAGGCTTCGTTAGCCCGCAACAATCGACCGAAAGATTGGTTGAACTTCTCGATTCGACGGAATCTACGACTCGCAACAACGCAGTCTCTTATCTGAGAACAATCAGTGGCAAGTATTTCAATTTCCCGTACAGCGCCGCTGGCACCAGCGAAGGTGGCAATGAATTGGAGCGTCAGGCGGCTGTCGACCGCTGGCAACGATGGGTCGCGAAAAATGTTGTGACCGCTGAACGAGTCCGCTTGCTTTCCGATCGAACTCGAAAACGACCCACAGGTTTTCTGATATCGGTATCAGGATCTCAGCTGATTAAGTTTGACCTTCGCGGCCAACAGGTTTGGCAGATAAACGTTGCGCTTTATGACGCTCAATATATCAACGACAATCGATTCGTAGTCTGCGAGCGAAGCCATAACCGAGTCCGTGTGATCGACCGTGAGGGAAAGACGGTCTCTGAATTGAAAGGAGTTGATTCACCTGCGGATGCGGAACTGTTGGAAAATCAAAACTTCCTGGTCGCTCAAGGCGCCGGTTCGGTGACGGAGCATTTGCCGAACGGTAAACTGGTCCGCGAGTTCAAGGGACTGGTGACTCCGTTTGATACCGAACGGTTGCTGAACGGAAATACTTTGGTGGCCGATTCAGGAAACAATCGACTTGTCGAGTTCGACCCGGCCGGGAACGTGGTCTGGGAGAAAACCGACGTCAATTTTCCGAACAGTGTTTTTCGGATGGATGACGGCCGAACGCTGTACACGACTTACCGAAGCGGTACGATCGCAATGCTGGAACTAGGCGGCAAAAAAATCTGGGAGCAAAATATACCAGGCGCCGTGTTCTATTCGGCCTACGCTGCAGAATCAAATATCTATGTTGCTGATGGAACCAGCCAGAAGATCTGGAAGCTGGACATGCAAGGCGAGGTCGTGGACGAGATCAATATCGGTGTTCGGTTTTGCGACGTCGAATACGTGACAGAGTAAGGCTGAAATGTATGCCGGGTAAGTTTCAAACAGGTTCTTTCTATTCGAGAAGCAGGAATACTGCAGGGAGCGATAGTTTCCCATCACCCCGGAGATCTTCCGCGTTCGCAAAAGGCAAAAGGCAAAAGGCAAAAGGCAAAATGACCAGGAGCAAATTCCTGGGCTTAAATCGGCCGGCTGATAAAGCTGTTCAGTACCGTCTGGATTTGCGATGAATTCAGTTCGCTACCGATGTCTGACTCGGCCAGCAAGTTATCCGGATCCTCGACGTGTTCCAGGCCGAGCGTATGGCCAATTTCATGAGCAACGACATTGGCGACAATTTGTCGACCTTGGGAAAAATTAACCAGGTTATCACCAACGTGAACCACCGCTCCGGGAAGGTTAATAAACGCAATGCCATTAGCAAAGTTCTCACCGAGATCGTTGAAGCCTGGGGCGACTTCGACAAAATAGATATCCACAACCGTTGAGCTTGGGCTGCCAATATTGAGACTGTCACCGGTGTCAACGATGAAGTCAATTTCGGAGGACGGTCGGAAACCGCCGCTGCCGACATTCGCGAATGTGTTATTCCAGGTCTGCTCTTGTTCCCAGAAGATATCAACGTCTGCCTGGGCGTAGATACTGTCGATCAAATCCTTGATCTCGTTTTCCTGGTTTTCATTACCAAAGAACTCAGCGGTATTCGATCCGTCAGAGTTGGAAACGATAATCGGTCGAATCGTGACTCGTTCTCGCGCGGTCAATGCGTCGTTAATCGGGACCGTCGAATCTGAGAATTGTAAACTCTCAAGTTCGCTCAGCCGATCCGTTCCTTCATTACCGTTGTTAGTGGTCACAAAGAAGTCGGTCTCACCAGAAACGGAATAATTACTTGATGCCAAAGTGTACAGGACTTGATCCGTACCGGCCCCTGCATTGATGACATCGTCACCTTCGCCACCATCGATTCGGTCATTGCCATTCAAGCCGAACACGAAATCGCGACCTCCTTCGCCTCTGATAAAGTCGTTCCCCGATCGGCCAATCAATTCGTCGTTGCCGTCACCACCAAAGATCCGATCGTGTCGTCTTCCGCCATCAATCACGTCATCGCCTGCGCGGCCGCGTAGCAAGTCATTCCTGTCACCGCCAGTGATACGATCGTTGCCGCCGCCGCCTTGAATCCGGTTGTGACCGTTGCCGCCAATCAGGATGTCGTTACCGTTATGTCCGAAAGCAGCCAAATCGATCTCAGTTTGATTTTCGAAGAAATCGTTTCCGCTGCGGCCAAGAAATCGGATCCGTTCAAACTCCGACCTGTTGAATGTCAGAGCGTTTCCGTTTTCGACTACCCGGACCTGGTCGTCATTCAAATCAGACACGAACACGACGTCGTTGCCAGAGTCACCGTCAATTACCAGCGTTTCGCGACCGGCCACGTCTTGAATGCTGACAGTCGCCAGCAGCTGTTTCGGCTCAAGAGACTCGTAGCACAGACTATTTTTGGATCGAGTGGAATTTGTTTTTCTTGTCATCGCATCCGCCTTGGAATTGATTGCTAACTAATCGAACTGGGCTTTTTAACTCGGCTGTTCCAACGATAATACGCTGCCATCCCCCCGCGAGTCTAAAGAAATTATCTGCTTTTCTCACGCCCAAATCTCGAAATTGATTTTTCGTTGAATCTCGATGGTAGCAACGCAGATTGCCACTATGTCACGGTCACGATCGAGTAAATGATTGTCGCGGAAAGGCTTCTGACGATGTTCTGCTGTTCATTATCGGTTTATCGCCTGTCTGTAAGTTCCGCCTTCAACTAGAATTTGCCGTTCGAAAGTGAAATAGGGAACGGTTTATCCGAATGAAAAATATTCGTAATTTTTGTATCATCGCCCACATTGATCACGGCAAGTCTACGCTGGCGGATCGACTGATTCAAACTTGTGGTGCCGTTGAGAAACGTGAGCTTCATGAACAGATGCTCGACTCGATGGATATCGAGCGCGAACGTGGTATCACGATCAAGAGCAACACGATCACGTTGAACTATAAAGCCAACGATGGTCAGGACTATCAACTCAACTTGATTGATACGCCTGGGCACGTCGATTTTTCTCACGAAGTTCGCCGGTCGTTAATGGCTTGCGAAGGCGCGCTGATCATCGTCGATGCGTCGCAGGGTGTGGAAGCGCAAACCGTTGCCAATCTGTACCTGGCAATGGAATACGATCTGATCCTGTTGCCAGTCATCAACAAGATTGACTTACCAGCAGCAGACGAAGACCGCGCCCGCGAAGCGATCGATGCGGAGCTTGGGCTGGATCCATTCGAAGCATTACCGGTTTCAGCTAAAAACGGAATCGGGATCGAGGAAGTCCTGGAAGGTATCGTTGCGAAATTGCCATCGCCCGAAGGCGACCCGAATGCGCCTTTGAAGGCGTTGATCTTCGACGCGTACTTTGACAAATACCGTGGTGTCATCCTGCAATGTCGCGTGATGGACGGGACACTGAAACCGAAAGACGTGATCCACTTCATGCACGGCGGTAGAGACTTCAAGGTAGACGAAGTCGGTTTCAACCAAATGAAACTGGTCCCCCGTGACGAACTGAAAGCCGGCGAAGTGGGTTACATCGTGGCCGGAGTGAAGAGTGTCCAGGATATCGAAGTCGGCGACACGATCACGTTGCTCGAACACCAAACCGAAGAACCGATTCCCGGGTACCAGGAAGCCAAACAAGTTGTGTTCTCGTCGATCTATCCGATGAGCACTGACCAATATGTTGACTTGACCAAAGCGCTGGACAAGCTCGCGATCAACGACGCCGCACTGACGTATGAAAAGGATTCATCGGCGGCACTTGGATTTGGTTTTCGCTGTGGGTTCCTGGGACTGTTGCATTTGGACGTGGTCCAGGAACGATTGCAACGAGAGTTCGACATCGGGTTGGTGATCTCGGCACCGTCGGTGAAGTACGATATTACTTTGAAAGATGGAAAGACCATCGAAGTCGACAACCCCAGCTACTGGCCAGATCCGTCCAGTATTGAATCGGTCGCAGAACCGTACATCAAAGCCTCGATTTTGACTCCGGAAGAATACGTCGGCCCGGTTATGGAGTTGTGCCGGGAACACCGATCCGACAGCCAGACCATGAACTACCTGTCCGTAGGTCGTGTGGAAGTGGTCAGCGAGATGCCGTTGGGCGAGGTGTTGTTTGATTTTTACGGCAAGTTGAAAATGATTACTCGTGGTTACGGTTCGTTTGATTATGAACCGATCGAATATCGACCAACGGATGTGGTGAAAGTCGATATTCTGGTCAACAAGGAACCGGTCGATACGCTCGCGTACCTGGTCCATCGCGAGAAAGCACGGACACGTGCCCTGCACTACTGTGAACAACTGGCCAAAGAAATTCCTCGGCATCAATTCAAGATCCCGATCCAGGGAGCCATCGGCGGCGAGATCATCGCTCGCGCAACCATCGCTCCGTTCCGCAAAGACGTTACCGAGAAACTGTACGGTGGCGACGTGACGCGGAAGAAGAAGCTGTTGGAGAAGCAGAAGAAAGGGAAAGCCAAAATGAAACAGTTTGGCAGCGTGAACATTCCCCAAAAAGCATTCGTGGCAGTACTTCGTGCCGACAGCGATTAGTGCAAGTGGCACTTAACCGCAGCGGCGTATTGCGATCCTGCAATTGTTTGACTTCCTGGTGAACTTCGAAAATGTAAAAGAAGTCGATGGCTGGATCGCTCAGCCCGCCCTCGAAATCGAAAACCAGAATCGAAGCAATCTAAAACATTTTGCATCTATTGGGCTTTTTCACTCGTGGATCGCAGATAAGCCATCAAATCGAGTACTTCTTCGCGAGTAAAAGTGTCCAGCAATCCGCCCGGCATCAAAGACTTGGTCGCCGGACGCATTTCTTCGATTTCTTCGACTTTGATGGTAGTCAATTGACTGGGACGCATCATGTCTTCCTGAACGCGGTACTGATTACGGACCCGGTTGGCCACGCGGCCAGAGATCACCCGGCCATCATCCAGCTGAAAAACAGTCGCCTGATACTGATCGGAGACTTCCTTGTCAGGGTCGATAATGGTTTCCAGCAAGTCGCGAAAATTGAAACGTCGTCCCGCGTTGGTCAGTTCCGGGCCAACAATACCACCGTCGCCTTTGAGAGCGTGACAGTTGGCGCATTGTGCGGTTACGAATACCTGTTTTCCGTTTTCCAAATCGCGACCGACCAATTCGGTATCGGTAAAGTCATCCAACGTCCATTTCTGTACCAATTTTCGTTCACCGAGTTGCTGGTAAGGTTCGCTTTGCACGAGTGGCGTGGTCACTAGTTCGTTCCACGTCTGACGTTGTTCATCAGTCAGCCCACCAGCGAATTGCGTGCGAATACTCTCCAGGTACTGGCGGAAGGAGTTACCACCAGCATACTCACCGGTGTTCGCGAACCATTGCAAATATCGCTGCCGCAAATCGTCAGTCCATCCTGATTCGACAGCGTGAATTACCATCGCGTAGTGGACCTGTGACTCTTGCGTCGTCGCGCCGTCGAGTTGATCGAGAACCAGCTCGACGATTCGCGATGAGTTTGCCGCTGCCAGGACACGAGCCAATTCTCGATTGACAAATTCATTGTCGGTAGGAAAGTGCGAATCCAATTTTCGAATCGCGCCAAGTGTCTGATCTGTTGGATTATCCATCCGAGACAATACCAATCCATAGTCACGCAATAGATGCAGTTGTTGCTGCTCGTCAAGCGATTTGAAATCGAGTGAACTTAGCGCTGTGACGCACTTGTCTTGCAGCTCTGCATCGGAACTGGAACGCACAACCGCCATCACCGCTTCCAATTTTGCTTGCGTATCAGATTCCGCAAAAGCTTTTTCGTACCAACTCTTGTCGTTGGCAAGTTCAAGGGCCGTCCGCGCTGCGAAGCGAACAAAACGATCTGAATGCGACAGTTGTGGCCAAGCCTGCTCGACGATTGACGAATCATCGGGCGTCGCGTGAAGGCTCTCCAGCTTGCGACGAAGCTGAGCAACGTCGTTCAGTCCGGCCCCGGCTTCAACAGGCTTTGATTCACCGGAGAATGTAACTCGGTACATTGCGGATTGGCTTCGTCGGCCACCAGTCAGAAAATACATCGCTCCGTCGAATGGATTGATAATCAAGTCCGTTACCGGAAGACCGGGCGAAGTACAAAAAGTTGTCGATTCACCGCGATACGATCCACCGGATTGCTCCATTTCGACACGATAGATAATTCCGTAGCTCCAATCGCCGATGAACAGCGAGTTTTGAAAGTCCGCTGGGAACTTTGAATTGGTGCCGAAACAAATACCGGTTGGACTGCCAGGACCAATGTTCGCGACCGCTGGCAGACTGTCCGCAAAATAGGCGGGCCATTTTCCCGACCCGTGCCGCCAACCAAACTCGCTGCCGCTGGTGGCGTGACAAACGCGGGTTGGACGGTACCAAGGCAGACCGATGTCCCATTCCATATCGGCATCGAACGTAAACAACTCACCGTTACGGTCGAAAGCGATGTCGTATTGGTTTCGATAACCGGAACTGATCATTTCAAATTTTTTGCCGTCGGGATCGGTTTTACAAATCCATCCACCTGGCGCCATCATGCCGTTGGCATGTCCTCTGGGGTCTGGCAGTCGCGGGGTCGCCTGGTCTTCCTGCCATACGCGTGGAACACGACTCAATTCCGGCTCCGGGATATCGGTGTGGTTGCCGGCACAGATGTAAAGCGACTTTTTATCAGGGCTGAGGATTACTGCATGGGCACCGTGTTCTCCGCGCCCGGTGATTTTTCGCAACAGAACTTCGGTATCGTATTGGTCATCCCCGTTGGTGTCAGTCAGCCGATACAGACCGCCGGGTTTTTCTTTTTCCTCACCCTCGGAGTTCTTGAATTTGCTTTTTTGAGAAACAACGTACAGATGGCCGAACGCGTGCAACAAGCCCTGGGCAAATCCGATTTTGTTGGGCAAGGCTTCGACCTGCAATTCTGAACTGCTCGCATCGATTCGATACAGGCCGCCATATTGATCTGAGGCAATCAGCCTGCCTTTGGGATCGTGAGTCAACGAAACCCAGGATCCCTGCCGATTGGGGACTTCGTATAGACGCTCTGCCACGAATCCTTCTGGCAAGTTCAGGTCGACTTCTTCCGCGGTGACACTGCCTGTTATCGACGAAATGACCCAGAGCAGTGTGAAAATGCCGCAAACTGGTATCTGAAAGTTGCCGGCACGTCGATTGGGTAAGGAGTTCATGAATTACCTGATGAATTAGAAAGCTCTGGGAAACTCGGATCACACGATTCGAATCAATATGATAGAACAAACGATCAGTTTTTTCGATAATTGATTTCAGTGTCGGCCCGAGTGGCTTCGGATGTCAAATTCACAAATCAACGCAGTAACGGACTACGTAGCCGTCCACAATCGAAATGCCCTGTCGTATGCGATTCGAACGGGAGTCGCACTGGGGCTGTTTGAAGCCCTGGCAGAGGGCCAAAAGGATGTAGATCAGCTTGCCCAGGCGACTGGTGCTGATCGCAAAGCCTTGCCATTATTACTGGACGTGCTGCTGCATACCGAATTGCTGGAAAAGTACGGCGACGACTATGCGCTATCTACCGTTGCCAGGCTGGTTCCGGGCCAATTGATGGATTTCGGGGACCTGTACTGGTGCCATTTGGAGAATTTCATGCGGTCCGGCGTCTCGTTGCCGTCAAATAAGAGCCTGGCACACACGGAGGCGGATTTTCTGAACGGCTCGGCGGCCAACGAATGGATGATGACTCCGGCCGCTTTGGATGCCGCTCAGGTCCTGGATATGGGAAGCACCAGAACTGGGCTGCGGATCCTGGAGATTGGTTGTGGCTCAGCGATCTTCGGTTCCACGCTGATCCACCGCGATGCTGAATCGCGGCTGGTTATTCTGGATACGGCTGCAAATTTAAAACGTGCCGAGAAAACGATCGAGAGCATTGACGCACAAAATCGTGTCGAATCGATCGAAGCAGACTACATGGATTTTCAACTCGATCGCCAACCGTTTGATCTGGTTCTGGCAACCAGCCTGGTCCATCGGCACACCGAGCAAGAGTGTGAAGGAATGTTCAAAAACGTCCGTCAGCATCTCAAGCCTGGCGGCGAGTTCGTGGTCGTGGATATTTTCCCGGGTCAAGAAAATGGTGAAATGACTCACTCCGTTGCCGCGCTGGAAATCGTATTGCGAACGGCTAATGGAAACCTCCACGACCCGGCCCGTTTCCAACACTCGATGATCATGAACGGCTTCGACCAAATCCGGTTCGCGCACCTCCCTGCCCCGCCGCATATCTGGGGTTTGATTTTGGCGCAGAGAGATTAAGCAGGAGAATGGCCCGGAGAAATCGTCAATAGCGTAACCAAGAACGGAAGATTTACTGGTGGGAAAAACTTACGACACGTTAGACGATCGGTTGATTCAGTTCATCCAGTCACAAAAGATGTTTTTTGTTGCCACGGCTCCGCTCGACGCGTCCGGGCACGTTAACGTCTCTCCCAAAGGTTTGGATACGTTTGTGTTTCTCGGTGACGATACGGTTGCGTATCTTGATCTCGGCGGATCCGGCATCGAGACACAGGCTCACGTTCAAGAGAACGGCCGAATCACGATCATGTTTTGCGCCTTTGACGGCAAGCCGTATATCTTGCGTCTGTACGGCGTTGGCAAAGCAATCGACTTTGACCATCCAGAATTCGAATCGATGCTGCAACATTTCCCCGGCACCGAGCGTGCTCGCGCCGTGATTCAAGTCAAAATAACTCGGATTCAGGATAGCTGTGGTTGGGGCGTGCCATTGTACGAATTTGTTGGTGACCGAGAGCAACTAACAGATTGGTCGGACAAACCCTTCGACCAATGGAAAGAGAAACGCTACAAGAACAATGCGGAAAGCATTGATGGATTGCCAGGGCTAAATGGATCGCCAGGGCTTAGCGGACCGCAAACATAACGGTCACCGTGCAACTGCTTTGTGACTCAGGCTCCAACCCGATCGAGACGATAGCCGGTCAATCGAACCGCCAACATCGCAAGAATCGCCAAGAACGCTTGGGAGGTGTTGATGGCGATGACAAGTTCGAAGTCAGCACATTCGCCACCGGTGTTTGAGCTACCTTTCGATGCCGTACTCGTCGATCTTTCGATAAAGCGTTGCCCGGCTGATTCCCAGTAACTCGGCGGCTTTGGGGACGCTGCCAGACGTTCGTTTGAGCGCTTCGCCGATCAGCTTGCGTTCCCAGTGGTCAATCTGAAGTGTTTCCAGTTCGCCATCGCCAGCATCGCGGATCCCGAGATCGTCGACTCGGATTTCTTTCTCTTCCGCCATCACGATCGCACTGTCAATGACGTTGCGAAGCTGCCGGACATTACCCGGCCACTGGTAAGACAGCAGCTTGGTATTGGCTTTTTTAGACATCTTGATATCAGTCTTGGCGTGCAATTTACTGAAGTGTTCCAGGAAGTAATCAATCAACATCTGGATATCTGCTTCTCGATCCCGGAGCGGCGGAATGACCAGTTCATAAACGGTGAGTCGGTAATACAAGTCCTCGCGGAACTTTTTTTCTTTGACGAACTCTTTCAAGTCGCGGTTGGTCGCACAGATCACTCGGACGTCAACGCTGACTTCTTCCGTCCCGCCGACTGGCAGGAACGGGTGGCCTTCCAGTGTTCGCAGCAGTTTGGCCTGCCCTTCGAGTGTCAATTCACCAATCTCGTCGAGGAACAACGTTCCCCGATCCGCCTGCTCGAACCATCCAATGTGGTCTCGATCCGCACTGGTGAACGAGCCCTTTTTGTGACCAAACAGCTGGCTTTCCATCAGGTCGCGAGGAATCGCTGCACAGTTCACGCTCAGCATCGGACGTTCGGCTCGCGGGCTGCCTCGGTGCACAGCGCGGGCAACCAGTTCTTTACCCGCACCGCTTTCGCCGCGAATCAAAACGCAGCCGGACGCTTTGGCGACTCGTGAGATTTTCGATTTCAGTTCCAGCATCGGCGCGCAGTCGCCCAGCAGCTCGTCGGTCGCCGCCGATTTTTGGACGAGTTGCGAATGTTGTGCTTCCAGAGAAGCCTGCTTTTCCGCATTGCGAAGCGATCGGATCATGATGTTCGCCATCGCAGTGGCCAATTCGAAATGCGAATCGTGAAATCGTTTCTGTTGACGATACATATGAACCGCGCCGATCACGATGTCTTCGGAAATCAGCGGGACGCAAATCGAGTCCGCATATTTGTCCTCGCTGTCAGATGTCCCGTGTTCGATACGAATCGCATGTCTTTGCTTGATGACTCGTTCAGTAAGTCGCTCATTCAGATTCAGCTTTTCCGATTCCTGTTTTGGATAAACGTGCTTTGGAGTCAGATTGCCTTCGTCGTTAAGCCACATGAATCCGGCAACCGACGCGCCGGTGCGATCGAATAGTCGTGACATGCAAATGTCGATCACTTCGTCTGGATCGCTTAGACCGAGCAGTTTGACGCTCAACTGGAACAGGAAGAAAAAATCCTGTCCACGATTTTGTCCCTTTAAAAAGTCGAGTGTGTATTGTCCGGTTTCCCGTGGATTCATGGATTGATCTACCACGATCGTTCCACCGGTGACTTGTTCTTCGTGTTGCGGTTCTTGCTCTGCCGGTTTGGAGGATTTCGTCAAATGGCTTTGGAACGTCAACATCGAAGCGCCAATGCGGATCTCGGTTCCGTCGACCAGACGGGCATTGTCGATTGCTTGCCCGTTAACGTAGGTGCCGTTGCGGCTTTTGTTATCCTGGATCCACCAACCGTCTTCGTCCTTGAACACCTCGGCGTGGACGCGGGATGACTGCGGATCGTTGAGCACGATTCGGCATTGCCAGTCCCTGCCCAGCAGGTTTCTGTTTTCCGGACTAAGTTCGAAGCGGGCCCCAGAGGAAATCCCTGCATTCATTAATAAATATGCTGGCACAATTTTCTAATTCGGTTGATTTATGAACAAATTGACTGTGACCGGCGAATTATAGTTACGCAAGCATCGTCAAGAAACTGTCTATAAGTACTTCGTTTCGGCTAATTTCGCCGTGTTCCTGATCCAAGCAACACAAAAGCACGCCCACGTTGTTGTATATTGCAGTCGATTTGATTGGTAACAAGTTCTGCACTACCGCGATGCTCGCTTGAGACAATCAATCGGTCTTGCCGATAAGGAACTGACGAACTACGATTCCTTCGAGAAATTTGTTAAGATACGGGTTTTATGTCGACTCGGGGAAATCTCAACTTCAGGAGAAAATATGCCAACCAGAAATCTGATGACCCACACCAAAGTTGCTTGGTACCTGAATATAGCGGTTATCGCGCTGGGTTTCCTTGTTTTGCCGTCCGTGGTGTCAGCACAGCTGGATGAACAGCCGGAAGAATTCGGCGTTCCCAATCAGGCAGAGCGTCAGGTTTCATTGCTGGTAACGCAGCTAATGCAGCGAGAGCATCTTTCGCGTCGACGGATGGATGATGATATCGCCCGCCGAGCGTTCAAGATGTTCATCCGAGCCTTGGATCCGATGAAGATTTACTTCACGCAATCGGATATCGATCAGTTCGGTGTCTATCAGGAACAGATTGATGATCGCATTCAACGCGGTGACTACTCAATTGCGTTTTCGATCTTCAAGCGATTCTTGAAGCGAGTTGACGAGCGGGTCGAGACAGCCAACGAATTGGTAGATCGGGAATTCGACTACACCATCGAAGAAGAAATCGTGACTGACCGGGACATGATTCAATATCCCGCAAGTGAAGACGAAGCACACGATCGCTGGCGTAAGCGAATCAAATATGAGTTGATGGTGATGTCAAACGAAAAGGACGCCACCACGGACCCTAAAGAACGACTGAACAACCGATACAAATCGTACGCGCGTCGGATGCACCAGATCGACAACAGCGACATCGTCGAAATGTTCATTAGCTCGATCACAACCAGTTTCGATCCGCATACTTCGTATATGTCCAGCGAGACATTTGAAAACTTCATGATCTCGATGCGATTGCAATTGGAAGGCATCGGAGCCACGCTTCAAGCTTCCGAAGACGATGGTTACACCGTCATCAAGCGAATCGTTCCCGGCGGTGCCGCGGACTCACAAGGTGACTTGAAAGTGGAAGACAAGATCGTTGCTGTCGGCCAAGGCAAAGACGGTGAGATGATGGATGTCACCGGTATGAAATTGGACGACGTTGTTAAGCAGATTCGTGGAACTGCTGGCACAATTGTTCGGCTGGCTATTTTGTCAGAAAATTCTGAAATTCAAACGATCTCAATCGTTCGCGAGAAAATCAAACTCGAAGACAGTGCGGCTCGTGGAGTCGTGTTCGAAGAAGGCAAAAAGCCCGATGGCTCTCCCTTCAAAGTCGGTGTTATCGAGCTGCCTAGCTTCTACGCAGATCTGGAGAATGCCGGACGCCGAACATCGGAATACAAGAGCACAACACGTGACGTAGACCGTCTTTTGCGGGACTTCCAGTCGAAAGACGTGGACTCGGTCGTGCTGGATCTTCGTCGCAACGGCGGTGGTAGCCTCCGTGAAGCGATTGACTGTACCGGTTTGTTCATCAACACCGGACCAGTTGTTCAGGTCAAAGACGCCAACGGACAAGTGCAAGAGTATAACGACGAGCGTGCGGGCATGAGTTGGGATGGACCATTGGTAGTTTTGACCAGCAAGTTCAGCGCGAGTGCGAGTGAGATTCTGGCCGGTGCGGTTCAAGATTACGGTCGTGGGATCGTTGTTGGAGACACCACCAGTCACGGTAAAGGAACGGTTCAAAGTTTGATTAACTTGAACCAATTGGTTTTTGAAACAGACAATGCTCCGAGCTTGTTCGGTGCTTTGAAGATCACGATGCAGCAGTTCTATCGCCCCAACGGCGACAGTACTCAGAAGCGTGGTGTTCTGGCTGACATCGTGTTGCCGTCGATTAGCGACAATATGGATGTTGGTGAATCGGATCTGGATTATCCAGTCGAGTTCGACAAGATTCCAGCCGCCAGTTTCCGGCGAATGCAGTTGGCGAATGCCGATTTACTGAAGTCGATTCGCAGCGCTTCAATGGTACGGATCAACGAATCGGAAGAGTTTCAAGAGAACATTGAAAAGATCAATGCTTACCTGGAGCAAAAGGAACGCAAAGCGGTCTCTTTGAATCGCGAGAAGTACCTTGCTCGACGTGAAAAGTTTGACAAGGAAGAAGGAGAAAAGGACGCGTTAGAAGAACAGATTAATCCCGATGCCACGATTGATCGCGACTACTATTTGGATGAAGTTCTTCAAATCGCTGTCGACTACACGCAGGCCTTAAATTCTGGGAAGAACAACTAGGTTCAGTTCAGTAATATCAGGTTGAGGTGTTCAGCACTTTTCGGAGGCTGAACACCGATTCTCTGTTTCGACTCATGGCCTCTCGCGTTTCAGCGATTGATGTTGCCACTCTAAAAAATGACGGCTTCGTAGCTGGCTGGTTACCGAGGCTGCGTGATGTGCAACCGCACAAAATATACGCGGCAAACTCGGGCGTTCTCACCCGAACCAATCGGCGTTGATCATTGTCTCAGTAGACAGTATTTGCCTTTGCACCAACTATCGAGACCAACATGCCTCGACGTAAAAGCCCCGTGCGCGCGGGAAAGCTCGATCAACGAGATCGTGGTCGACGCAAAAAAGCACCACAATCACGGATACAAAACGAGCTCAGAAGAGCTGCGAACCAACACGGAGCATGGGACAGGATACTGGATTGTTATCAGGCTTGGTTGGCGAAAGAGTTTCCAACCGAAGATGAGGGGCTTTTGAAGTCACTTTCTTCAATGAGTCTCAAACGTTACTTGCAAACTACACATCCGGCCTCAATCGACATCGCACCGGTTGAGCGACTGCGACAGTTGGCCATTCATTGGGAAGGCGTTTGCTCAAGACAGCCGCAGCCAAAGGGCTGGAAAATTCTGGAGCGAATCTACGACGAAGCTATTAGCTACGACAAGAGCTGGCCTGTTATTTACCATTCGAAGTCACTTTCACTTCGCGTGTGTGCAGGCATGTTGAACTCCGATGATGTCTGCCGAAAAGAACTGCTCCAGGAAGCGTTGAGGATTTGCAGTCGGGGGATCGAACAGTGTCCAGACGATTCGTCCATCTACGGGTCACGCGGTCGAGTCAATTACGAACTCGACAACCCCGAAGAATCAATTGTTGATTCAACCAAAGCGATTGAACTTGATCCACAAAACATGTGGGCAGCCCTGTATCGAGCTCATGCATATCATGATCTTGAGCGTTGGGAGGAGGCGGTCGCGGCTTATGAGTTTGTCGACAAGAGCTTTTTTGATGGCCCGCCTTCCTGGCGAGCCGTATTATTGAAAGATCAACTTGCGAGCTGTCTTTTGAATTCAGGTAATCGTGAGCGAGCGTTGGAGCTTTTCGAGTCTGCTTTGAACAGTTACGAATCCGACCCGGACTTGTTAACGTCTACCAAGTATCTGAACGACGCCGCCTGCGGTGAATTGAAATCAGAAATTGGCGACAGAGTGAAAGACCTGTTCAACCGCGAAGAATTGTCATGGTGTTGGTAAGGCGCACGCGGGCAACGGGCGCGACTTACACGACTAAGGATCGCCTTGATCCTTAGTTAGTTCATGTTTGCAATTTGGGTTACCAGTTGTTCGAACACATCGCTTGGT
>CAZXLW010000103.1:0-1623 GCA_964641465.1 uncultured Pirellulaceae bacterium
CCGCGGTCTCTATTAGGTAAATCAGAAGGCGTTCAATTTATTGTCAGACGATACAGAATATTTTCGAAGACACGCAAGTCCCGTCGATTAATTTTCGAGTACCAATCCAAGAGCGTTATTTTTTGAGCTTGAACGATGGCTTGATCATGGCAAGTGTTCGCTTCCATTCTTTGGAGCGTTTACCAGCGTCGTCGAGATTATCTTGAACCACAAATAATCTGGTCTTGGATCCTGACGATGGGACTTTGTAGACGTCCATCTCCATCCGGTGACTGGCAATCTTGACTCGCAGAGTCGTTCCGGTCAGTTTCTGCGACCCAAGCTCGATCGCTGCGTTTGGGTTGGAAACCTGGGCATTCTCTTGTCCAAACTCACTAATCATGTTGTTGGCAAAATCAGCCGACGTGAGTTGGCCCTCGATCTCGAAATACATAATGGTCAGATCGTTCCCGGACATCGTCCAGTTCTTCGCATCTGAATCTGACACGTCAGCCTCAAACACGAATGCCTTGGGGTAATTAAAACTGACGCCCGCGTAAGGGAACACTCGGTACGATTGCGGCTCAAACGAAACCTCGGGGTTTGTAAAACTACCTTCGAATCGCACCGGTTGGCCTTCCGACATGGTGACGGTTTTGCCACCGACTTTCACTACATACTTCAACGGTGGCTCAGCCGATTCGTCGACGGCGAATGCTGCGGCAACATCAATTGCACAAATGAATAATCCCGCGAGGGCAACTAATTGAAACTTGGACATGCACTTCTTCCTGTCAGGTGAACGGGTTTTCTCACAATTACTTCGACACATAGTCGACTAATCTTCGTTTATCTTGGGCCGAATGCAAGCTTTCGTTCGGCGGACAACCAACGATTGGACCAGCGATGACAACTGGCTAAAATCAGTCCCGACATTTCCGCGCCTCGGTCAATCCAATCACTATCAAACTTGAAAGGAACCTGCACAATGCCCTATGTCATGGTCGATATTGAATCCGACGGACCGATTCCGGGCGACTACTCGATGGTTTGCTTTGGCGCCGTCATCGTGGAGCCAGACCTCAGCCGCACCTTCTATGGCAAGCTGAAACCAATTTCAGATAAATTCGTTGCTGAAGCACTTGCGGTCAGCGGCTTCACTCGCGAAGAATGCCTGCAATTTGACGAACCGAAATCTGTCATGACCGAATTCGCGTCGTGGCTCAAATCAAATTGCCAAGGTCGAGTGATGTTTGTGTCTGACAACAATGGCTTCGACTGGCAGTTCATCAATTGGTACTTCCACCATTTTACAGGCGATAACCCATTCGGATTCAGTTCGACAAACCTGGGTTCGCTGTACAAAGGAATGCAGCAAGATACTTTTGTTAACTTCAAACACATGCGCAAAACCAAACATACGCACAACCCTGTGGATGATGCCATGGGAAACGCCGAGGCGCTTCTGCAAATGAAAGAAATGGGGCTGAAAATCAGCTTCAAGTAGTGCGTGTCCCGAACAGTTCGGGATCAATTGCAGGCAGAAACTAGACGGATAGAAGTTTAACTCCCAATCGCCCGAATTTCGGTCGTTTGTTTACTTGCCCCGGCCACGTCGCCCGGCCCCACGACCACCAGCGCCAC
>CAZXLW010000103.1:1723-3369 GCA_964641465.1 uncultured Pirellulaceae bacterium
CGCCACGTCGACCGCGACTATCGATGGCACCATCGCCGTCTCGATCTTCTCCGTAAGGAATCTCGGATTCGTATTTGATCCCTTTCCGCTTCCCTTCCATCACATGGTCGGCGTACACTTTCCGCTTCTCCGTCGAACCGAACTTTTCGTTGTTAGCCAAAAGACTGGTTTTAAGTTCGTTCAATGAAGTCTTGAGCGACAACTGCTCCATCACCTTTCCCTCCAAACCAAACTTGCCGGCCCGGATGATGTTGATCGCCGGTTGCGACTTTGCGCCGTCGACCGACTCGCTCCATTCCTGATCCTCCTCACCTGCGAAATCGAGGTGGAAGCGGCCGACAATCTCTTTATCAGCAAAAAGCTGCTTCAGAGTTGGCGAGATTTTTTCTGCCGCAGACTTATCGGCGTTAACAAAGACCAACAAACGTTGATCCGCAGACGCAACCACCAACGCTTGACGGAATGAGAGAAAGTCCTGAAGCACCGCATCCTTCTCTCCGCTTTTCGGCGAATACCGGGACGCAATACGTTTCATTTCACGGATGATACTTTCATTGCTATCGTCACCCCGTCCACCCATCACTTGCCCCGGTGAGCGACCGGTTCTGGAGAGTCGCCGTTTTCCTTGTGGGTCAAAAATACAAAAGGCAGTATTCACATATCGCCCATTCAACATTGACCGAATCATTTTTTCGGCCTCTTTGTTTTCATAAGTCTCAATCCGAACACAAACAAAAGATCGAGATGCTTCAACAAACTCTTTGGTCGAGAACAAACTGTTCTGCGTATTTGAATAGCCCGGTCAGAATACGCCCGGCACACCAGTGCATTGGGCCGCGGCAGACATGAAAAAGATCGGGCGATTCGAACGATTCGCTTCGGCCACCGCGTTATCCCATGTGGCGTACCAGGCAACCCCTTCGGCACCAACGGCTTGTGGGTTTTGTTCGACAGCCTGCAGACGATTCCCTAATCCAGTTGCTCGCCGGCCACCAGCTCCGCGGCCACGTTGACCACGCCCGCCTTGCTCCGAGCGCTCCGTACCTGGTTTTATGAATGGTTTCTTTTCATCATCGCCGTCGAACTTCGCACCTTGAGCAACCCACCGCTTAAGTGTTTCAAGTTCACTGTCGCTAACTTTCAATCCACCCTTGGGCATATCTCCTGATTCGATAACCTTGATGAAGTTACTGTCGGCGGGTTTGGTAGGGGTTACGGAATCGCTGCTCATCAACGCGTCGTAAGATTTGATTCCGTATTCCCCCTTCGAACTGGAAACATGGCATCTACCGCATTTCGCGACGATGATCGGAGCCACTTCTTTTGTGAAGCTGACTGAACCGCTGGCTTTGCTGCCATTGTCTTCTTGCTGCCCTGCCTGGGCGAAAACGACTGAGGTGCTCAGGCAAACAATTGCCAGAAAAGTGCCTGTTACCGAACTGACCAAACTAAACTCCACTAGCAAAGAGCGTTACGCGAATGAATGAATCTGCACATTGCTAAATCACGGGAAACGCAACAATACGCCGACACATTCGCGTTTAACCCATGGCTAGCAAAGAAGTTTCGCACTTTTGCTTGATTCTTTGGGAAGCCAGAGCTGATCAGCCTGCTCTTTTCGATATTTATTGATGAAGGGCGTCGGT
>CAZXLW010000103.1:3469-15739 GCA_964641465.1 uncultured Pirellulaceae bacterium
CGGCCCGGACGGGCCAACCACCGCTCAATCTATCTAGTCCGCTGATTCGCGGGCCAGACGGCAAGTGCGAATGAAAGGCTCGGTGCCCATGAACCTTGGTACAAACAACGAGTTATCAGCAAAGCTGACTTCGACCGTCACATCCAGTGAATCCGTATCCGTTTCCAGATTGTTTGGGTCGACTGTTACCGTTGCATTGCGAATGTTGATCGTACCCAAAACGCGATTGGTCTCGGCTTCAACCTCCGCCAGCGTCGCTCCCGGGACAATCCCGACTCGACAACCTTCATAAGCAGCGGCCTCGCAGGTGTGCAGGATCATGTTTGCTCGGGTTAGCTCGTAGCCTCCGAACAACAACAGCAGCAACACGGGCAGTGTTAGCGCGAACTCGACGGCTGCTGCACCGCGACGACTATCTTTTTTTATTCTTGATGTGTTCATACCGATATTCTTCAAATCGTGTTTATGGCTAACGAAAATGGGTCAGCAATTGTTTGTTGGTTGGTTTATTCGATCAGGACGACGGCCAGCGTTCGGGCGATTTCGCGAAATGCTTCTGCCAAATCGGCCCCGTTGTCAGCATGGATATGCACACCGCCTCCGATGTTCGCAACCTGAGCCATCGTGGCCTGATCCGCACCATCGCTGAAAGTAATCGTGTGAATTGTGTGGTTAAATCCAGCCGCTCGTTGCGCCGAGGGTATTGGCGTTCCACCAACATTGAAATTTCCATCGGTCATCAAAATGATCGTTCTTTCAGCAAACCGGCGGCGGTTTGGATCCTGTTCGAGCGAATCACTTCCATCTCTTAGCGATCGGAAAATATTTGTAAATCCATCACCTGCTAATCCGTCGACCGCAGCCTGGATGAACGCAAAATTTTCGGTAAGGGCAATATCGCGTGTCGAATTAGTGGCATACGTAGTCAATGAAATCGCAGAGTTCGGACTGGACTGCTCAATTTCCGTAAGGAACACACCTACCGCATTTTGCAAATCGGAAAGGCGAGTTCCTGATGGCGTCGCCGCCGTCATGGAACCTGAACGATCCAGGATCAAGGCAATGTCACGGACCGATGCAGCTGAAGTCGAGCTGGCGGTCGGAGCGACAGAATCGACGCCAAACACGTTTCCAAAAAACAGCCCGACTCTTCCATCCGGCCCCTGTTCATCTCGTCGCCCCAGTACACTGACCGAATTGGGGTTGCGGCCACCAGTTTCAAAATCAAATCTACCGCTATTGCCGAGCGTAGCCGTTCCAATTTGAACGTCGTCTCTGTTCAGCGTCAGTCCATTGCCTGCCACCACATTTCGCTCGGAAAATTCCAGCGCGGCTGCGATAGCAAGATCTTCATCTTGTTCTCGGGCAAGTGCTTCGGAGCCAGCTTTTGAAGCTGCATCAACAGCGGTTCGCATTTCGGCACGCACCATATGCATGTAAGCGATATCGACGCAGAATGCCGCGATTACCAAAAAGATGATCAATACGAACGCCACCATAACCAGCATCGCGCCGCTACGGTTGGAAGGATTCATTGTGTTGTTTAGAGATAACATGTTTAACCAAATAGGTGAGAATCGTTGTGTTGGCTACTTACTCTTTTACCATCGTTGCTTGAACCTCGACTTCACCCCCGGAGAAGACACCGAACGTGAACAGGCGGTTTTCAGCTGCGGACGCTCTGACCGTGACCGTGATAGGTGTGCCAGGGTCCTGCACTTCAACATTGGATGGTGAAATCTCGATCGACTGTGGGACGATATTTCGAAACTCCAGGACGGCTCGCCCTCTTTCCAGAGCCCTAACGCTGTCGCCGTTGGGTCTGACTACTTCTTTGACAGTTTCGTATGCAGATTGCACTGCTGCCGTGCGCATGAAAATCATGGTGGTCGCAGACATCGCACCCAGGACAATCAGAACAAGAACGGGTACGCAAACGGCCAATTCAACGACCGCTGTACCACGCCTTCTGCGATTGTTTCGCAGGCTTTTCGTGTTGATGGAAGTACTCATTATTTTTTTCTACGACGTTGTTTGCGTCGTTTTGTTCAATTGGGATTTCAGGTCGGCAATCTCAGCTTGTTGCTGACGGAAAATTTCGTTCATGTCGTTAAACTCTCCGGCAACAGGCTGCCAGAAATCGTTGTCGCGAAACTTGATGTCGTCGGTCGCGCCTTTGGTTGTCATTTCTTTCAGGTGACGGCGGAGACGAGTGATCGGACCCACAAAACGGTTGCTGAACCGAACGGTATCCAGCATGAATGCTGGAAACAGAGCGACTATCACAATGGCCAGGTAGCCAAAATCCTTCACTTCCGCAGATACCCGGTCGCTTAATCCAACCGAAGGGTCACCGAGAAGTGATTTGATAGCCACAACGGCCAACGCAGTTACAAAGAAGAAAGTCAACCAATGAAAGAAAATTCGGCGTACAAGACCACCTTGAATGGACTTGTCAACGTAGTTCTTTTTTCGATTCATGCTTTTGGACATAAGTATTCCTGTTTACAGGTAAGGCACTCCCGACCAGACCGAACGAAAACATACGTACGTGGCCCGGGTAGAAATTGCTTGTGGCAATCTACAAACGGCCCGTTCGCTTGCGGTCAAACCCGTTCGCTTGCGGCCCAATCTAATCGTAGCTTTTGAAAAGTAGGTTATTTAGAAAGGCAGAACGAATCGAAATTCCAGCCGACGCGATTATTCTACGAAGTACCGTGAACAATTGGATTTATCGGCAAATCGGTTGCGTCCCGAAATACGCCACGAACCGGTGATGACAGAAAGAACCTTAACAAGAGCCTTGACCGGCTACTTGAACAAGGTGAAGCCCATTGAACCGGCAACCGCATAGCCGATAAACAAACAATACAGACCGCATAGAGCCAACCCTTTGGCCCGAGTCAACTGGCGATTGTGCCACATGATCAGCAGCGTGATTCCGGTTAAAACTGCGAGCAGGATACGGAGATCCACCAACCCGGCGATCGGTTCGCCGTCTGTTGTTAACGGGACTGGCTTCCAGCCGATCAAGTACGAATTAACCAGCAGTGGGATGGAAAGCGACACGCAAATATCAAAGATGTTTGATCCGAACGCGTTAGAAACAGCGCCGGAATCATCACCTCGCTTGGCGGCTCCGATCGACAGGAAAGTGTCAGGAACCGATGAGGACGCAGCGACCAGAATCACTGCGACAAAGAAGACCGGAATATCCAGAGCGACCGCAGTCTCACGCGCGACTTCGACCAGCCAGTAACAGGACAAGCCGGCAACGAGGGTCGCGATCACGATAATCAATGCGGCAGTCCAACCGTTGAGCGGGATGTCAAACAAACCGTACAGGAATCCTGCCGAGTCCTCTTCATCCTCTGATTCGTCGTCTTCTTTCGCTTTCGCTTTACGAACCTGATCCACCAACGCAGGATTCGTACTCATACCAGCTTCCTGCAATGCATTAACAATCTCTTCTTTTGAAGTATCCGGCTCCACGCGGCCCAGCTTCTCCTCAATCAACTTCATCGCTTTTTGGTAAACCCGAGCATCGCGAAGCAGTTGAAGGATATAGATCAAATACATCAACAGGAAGACAACACCCATCCACCAATACATCTGATCCTGGAACATGAAAGCGATCAGAACAGCTTCGGCACCCAGGAACCACATCCCGTCGCGAGAAATGACTTCCGGCTCGACGTCGATGGTCGGACGTGAACGTCGGCAATATGAAATCATCAACACGCAAAATGCCGGGATCAGGATCATGTTGTAGACGGCGCTCCCAGCACACGTTGCCAGCGACGCCCCGAAACCATCGCCGTCGTGCCCGTGCCCGGCGTCACCAGTCCCCGAAGCAGCGACGATCACAAAAAAGAGGCCGGTAAAAAGTTCAGGCATCGAACTAGCAACCGCATCCAGCGTCGCGCCCCGTACGGATCCTGGCAACCGCAGCTTCCGACCAATCCACTGCGCTGCGTCCGCAAAAGGATCGCAGGCTTGCCAAATCACAATTGAAATCACTACAAATTGCATTGCGAGGTACAGCAATTCGTAATTCATGACCAATGGTGATGCGACAAGTAACAGTGCCAACGAAGCGATCGAAACAATAATCGCCAAGTTGGGTTTCGATTTTTCCTGCGCTTCGGACATATGGTTTGTGCTGGCCTGCCGTACTTTGATTTCGTTATTTCTTGCGAATTGCGTAAATATATGCGATTGGTGAGCTGAATCTAAGGTCAACAAATCATTGTTAGCTGGAGCTGGAAAAGAAATTCCCATTGTTTAGGGCTAACTCGACCAAACGAGTCCAATGACCGGCGAATGATAGTAACAGGCACTTGAAAAAATGCCTGTGGAGATTTAGGCTGATCAAACTTAAGACGGTCACCAGACTCCACGGCTGGAGTGCGAGATATTCGTTCCATCCGTATACGTTAGGAGTAATCGTGACTGCATCTACCTCTTCGAAGAAGTCGACCAAAGCCGGCACGCCGGGAAAAACTAAAACCAATCAGGGCGCGGTGACAGTTAAGGCTGCTGCGGCCAATTCATCAAAAACCTTGGACGCACAAGGAACTACCTTGGGCAAACAAGGCAAACCAGAAAGCAAGGTGAATGGAACTATGGCCAAGAAAAAACCAACCAAAACGGACACCAAGACAAAAGCGAAAGCGAAAGTAACTCCTGTTGAAACTCTGTTGAATGATAACGAGCATTTGAAGAACGCCGTTCAGCAGATCGAGAAGCAGTTCGGTGATGGCTCGATCATGACGCTGGGCAACGATGCCAATTCTCGTATTCGCGGTATCGCGACCGGCAGTCTTTCATTGGACATCGCACTCGGCGGTCAAGGGTTGCCTTGTGGTCGAATCATCGAAGTCTACGGACCGGAATCGAGTGGTAAGACGACGCTTGCATTGCACGTGATCGCGGAGTCACAAAAGACTGGCGGAATCGCTGCCTTCATCGACGCTGAGCATGCTTTCGACCCAACATGGGCCAAGAAGCTGGGCGTTGAGCTGGATACGCTGCTGGTCAGCCAGCCGAGCAGCGGTGAAGAAGCGATGCAGATTGTCGAGATGCTAGTGAAGTCCAATTCAGTCGACGTGATCGTCGTTGACTCAGTCGCCGCACTGGTTCCCAAGAAAGAACTCGAAGGCGAAATTGGCGACTCGCATGTTGGCTTGCAGGCTCGTTTGATGAGTCAGTCGATGCGGAAGCTGACCGGTGCCATCGCTCGCAGCAAGACGACAACCATCTTCATCAACCAGATCCGTGAGAAGATCGGCGTTATGTTCGGCAGCCCGGAAACAACTCCCGGTGGTCGTGCATTGAAGTTTTACAGTTCCGTCCGAATTGACGTTCGCAAAATTGGTACGCTGAAAGATGGCGAGAACATCGTCGGCCAACGCGTTAAAACGAAAATCGTCAAAAACAAAGTCGCACCTCCGTTCCGGATCGCCGAATTCGACATGATGCACACCAACGGCATCAGCCTTGAAGGCGACATTCTCGATCTGGGGGTCGTGCACAAGATTGTTATTCGCAGTGGTGCCTGGTTCAAATACGGGTCGACGCACATTGGTCAGGGTAAAGAAAAAGCCCGGAATTACCTGCTTGAAAACCCGGACGTACGCGAAGAGATCCGCCAAAAGATCCTCGCTGCCGGTGGATACATCGACGACATTTCCGAGAAACTGGAAGAAGTCGAAGAGACGGCCAAAGCTTGATCGGTTGGCGAGTAATTCGCCAAGCAGATGGTCGTGATTCAAGTGATTCAAACAGGGTGTGGCTGCTGCCGCACCCTTTTTTCGTTGCGAGAGAGAGAGTAAGTGGGAACTACCACGGTTACTCGATTGATTTAATTCGCCGGATTTTGATGTTATTGAACTGGGCGACGGAATCGAAGCAGCAGAGGCCGAGGGGGCGGCATTTCAAGGTTTCGCTGCGGACGGAGATTTCGGCTCCTGAGATATCCCGGTCGATGACCCACTTGTCGTCGATTGCTGCTTTGATGCGATTGGGCAGCACTCGCACGCGAATACGATACCACTGACCGTTCTCGAAGTTCCGATGTAGCTTGGTGTCGTTGCGGGATGCGTCATCGCCGTCGATACAGGAAAGCCCGACCAATGTCCCCCCCCAACCACCGACAATCAGGCTGCAGTGAGAATCGTTGACGGGGAACGTGAGGCCGCAAAAAAAGTCGTCCCCGTCGACTCGCTGGGCTTCAAGCGAAATCTCGTAATTGGAAACAGGCAGTTCAAACTCGGTTTCTTTGTCGCTAGTCCAAGTGACTCCCGTCATCGGGTAGCCCATTTCGCAACGCAGAACTCCTGCTTCGACTTTGACTTCCGCTTCGGCGCCGAAATTGGTTGGCTTCCAGTTTCCAAGTTGTTTGTGATCGAAGAGCGAATGCCATGCTTCGATGGACGCGTTCGATATATCTTTGGAGCCGCTCGCAAGGGCAGGGGAGTTAGAGCTTCTCCCAGCTCGCCCCCTCTCCGAGCCTTCGGCTCGACTCTCCTGCTGGGGTGAGCCGGCTTTTTCGACAACGTTCTGATTCGTCGCGTCGCAACCGGGAAAGATTCCTAACATCAGCAACAGGCAAAAACTCAGAACCAGGCAGAACCGATTGGGTCCCTCGTTGCATGGATTCGAAAACACTCTCTCGAAGCTGACCATTACGATTTCTTGGCGATCTTGGCCCAACTGTCTTTCAGCGTCACCGTTCGATTGAAGACCAGATTATCGCTGCTCGAATCTTTCGAGTCGACGCAAAAATATCCGTTGCGTTCGAATTGAAATTTGTCGCCAGGATTCGCTTTGGCAAGTGAAGGTTCCAGCTTACAGCCTGTCAGCACTTTCAAAGACTCTGGATTGATCGTGTCTTTCCAGTCGACGCCTTCAGGTACGTCGCTGGCGTCTTCGCTTTTGAACAGAACATCATACAAACGAACTTCCGCATCGACGGCTTCCGCAGCAGAAACCCAGTGAATCGTCCCTTTGACTTTGCGACCATCGGGTGCTTTCCCGCCAGCTGTCTCCGGATCGTAAGTACACCGCAGCTCAACGATCTCGCCGGCGTCGTCTTTGATAACGTCGTGGCACTTGAGGAAATATGCATAACGCAATCGAACTTCTCGCCCCGGTCCAAGTCGGAAAAACTTCTTCGGCGGATCTTCCATGAAGTCGCTACGCTCAATATAGATTTCGCGACCAAACGGAATTTCGCGAGTCCCAGCCGTTTCGTCTTCCGGATTGTTGATCGCCTGGCGAATTTCGGATTCTCCCTCCGGGTAGTTTTCAATCACGACTTTGATCGGATCCAACACGGCCATTGCTCGTGGTGCGATACGATTCAAATGTTCCCGGATACTTTGCTCCAGCAACGAAAGTTCGGTCAGACTGTTGAACTTGGTGATGCCGATCTTGTGACAGAAGTTCTGAATCGATTCAGGCGTATATCCTTTCCGTCGAAATGCCGAGATAGTCGGCATACGAGGATCGTCCCAACCGTCGACGTAGTCACCTTCGACCAGCTCACGCAATTTTCGTTTACTGGTCATCGTGTAGCTAAGCTTCAACTTGGCAAATTCAATCTGTTGTGGGTGATGAATTTCCAGGTTGTCGATGTACCAGTCGTACAATGGACGATGGTTCTCGAATTCCAAAGTACAAATCGAATGCGTGACGCCCTCGATCGAATCGGATTGCCCGTGAGTGAAATCGTATGTCGGGTAGATGCACCACTTGTCGCCGGTTCGATGGTGATGAACATGGCGAATTCGGTACATGGCCGGGTCGCGTAAATTCATATTGTTCGACTTCATGTCGATCTTGGCGCGCAATGACTTTTCGCCATCCTTGAACTCACCGTTCTTCATCCGCTCCAGCAGATCCAGATTCTCTTCAACGGAGCGATCGCGAAACGGACTGTCCTTGCCGTCCTCGTTCCAACCGCCGCGGTACTCTTTCGTTTCGTCAGCAGTCAGATCGCAAACGTAAGCCTTGCCGGCTTTGATCAGCTGAACGGCGAAATCGTAGATCTTGTCGAAGTAATCAGAAGCGAAAAACTCGCGGTCTTCCCAATCCGCGCCCAGCCAGCGGACGTCTTCTCGAATCGCATCAACGAATTCGGTATCTTCGCTGAGTGGATTTGTATCATCGAATCGCAGATTGAATTTGCCGCCAAACTCGTTGGCGATACCAAAGTTCAAACAGATCGACTTGGCGTGCCCGATATGCAAGTAACCATTGGGTTCGGGCGGGAAACGCGTATGGACTCGGGCTTCGTTTTTCCCTGATTCGATATCATCAGCGACGATCTGGCGAACAAAGTCGAGTTTTTTGGCTTCGGCGGCGGTCATGAGTTTCCTGCAATTTCTATTGATTTGCCCGACAAACAGACTGACATTAGTCTCGGCGTCAGGTTCGATAAAATCGTAGACAAACCAGTTGTTTTGATCGAGGGGAATAACGGCTAGATTATGGGTTCCATAAATGTTGAATCGCCAATCTACGCGGAAATCATGAATAAACGCAAACTTCTACTGGTAAGTAGCTCCCGAGTGCATGGGACCGGATTTTTGGAGCATTGCTCGACGGCCATTAAGAACCATTTCCCCGCCGGTTGTCAGGTCCTTTTCGTCCCGTATGCACTGGCCGACCACGACAAATACGAAGCGATCGTACGAGAACCGTTTGAAGCGATCGGATTGAAGCTAAAATCAATCCACCAATACGACGATCCTCAGCAAGCAATAGCTGAAGCTCAGGGAATATTCATTGGTGGAGGCAATTCGTTCCGACTGTTAAAGACCCTGTACGACCTGAATTTGATCGAGGCTGTCAGATCGGCAGTGGAAAACGGCACACCTTATATGGGCAGCAGTGCCGGGACGAATATGGCGTGCCCGACGATTCGTACGACCAACGATATGCCGATCCTGGAGCCACCATCGCTGAATGCGCTCAACCTGATTCCATTCCAAATCAATCCGCATTACCTGGACGCCGACCCGAACTCAACTCACAAAGGCGAAACCCGTGCCCAGCGGCTGAGTGAGTATCATGAAGAAAACAATACGCCCGTGGCCGGGTTACGCGAAGGCAGCTGGCTGGAGATCCATGGTGACTCGTGCACGCTGCGCGGCAAAACCGGCATGGTCCTGTTTCGGCAGGGGCAAGACGCAACGGAATTCGGCCCGGATACTGAACTGGATTTGTTATAGCTTTTGCAGCGTCAGTTGAATTCGATTGCAGGTCCGGTCGCGACCGAGGATGGCCATGGAATCGAACATACCGAATCCGGCTGCTTTACCAGTGGTCGCAACTCGCAAGGCGTGAATGATCTGGCCGATTTTAATTTCTTTCGATTCGCAATAGCCTTTGACGACCTTCTCCACATTCTCGGCCGAAAAATCATCAGTTGTTTCCAGGACTTCACGCAGATCTTTCAGAAGCGGCGCGGCTTCTGCTGGCTTGACCAGGCGTTTTTGGAATGCCTTGTCGTCGTACTTGAGTTCGTCATCAGCGACAAAGAAGTCATCAAACTTCAGGATGTCGCCTCCCATCGCGATCCGATCATCGGCTGCTTCGATGATTGATGTTACATAAGGTCCGAGCTCGCAATCGGTCGGCTGATCCGCCATCCCGGCAGCTTGCAAAAAACGAACAGCGGTCGCCGCCTTCTGTTTCACTGGTTGACGATTCATATAACGCTGCTGAAACGCAGTTAGTTTCGACGGGTCAAAACTGGCTTCGCTTTTGACGACTCGATCGAGCGAAAAGTGTTCGAGCATCTGCTCGCGTGAGAATTCTTCAGTCTCACCGTCCAGTGACCAGCCCAGCAACAACAGATAGTTCACCACCGCATCGGGCAGGAACCCAATCTCGCGATAGAACTCGACCAATACCGGATTGAACGAATCGGGAGCCGTTTCTTTTCCAATCTGTTCGGCAACCCAGGCTCCTTCTTTGTATAGCTTTTCGAAATCGCGATTCTTGAGGTACTTCTCGATCTTACGTTTGCTGAGTTTATTCTTGCTACCTGGCTCGGCGACAAACGGGATGTGGGCGTAATGCGGCAGGTCATAGCCCAGGCTTTGGGCGATGAAAATCTGACGTGGCGTGTTGGACAGATGCTCGACGGCCCGCACCACATGAGTGATCTCAAAATCGTGATCGTCGACCACACTTGCCAGGTGATACAGGCACGATCCGTCGGCTCGTTGAATCACGTGATCTTGCTCGCGAGCCCAGTCAAACGCGACATCGCCGCGGATCAAGTCATGGAACTCGCAGCGCCCTTCACGAGGCATCTTCAAGCGAACGACAAACGCACGCCCTTCGGCTTCAAATTTCTGACATTCCTCTTGCGTTTCCGCCATCCATTTGCGGCTATAAACAAAGTCCCGTTTTTCTTTCTCCGCTGCTTCGCGTTCTGCGGCGACTTCTTCACCAGTCGCGTAGTCCTTGTATGCCAACCTTTTTTCCAACAGCGTCGCAGCCGCAGCCTGATAGTTCTCCAGCCGTTGGGACTGGAAGTACGGCTTGTGCGGCCCGTCTACTTCTGGACCTTCGTCCCAGTCAATTCCCAACCAGCGGAATCCATCGAGGATCGGCTGCAGTGCTTCCTCAACATTTCGCTTCGCATCCGTATCATCAATACGGAGGATAAACTGACCGCCAGCCTGACGAGCCAATAGCCAGTTAAAAAGAGCCGTTCTCACACCGCCAATATGCAGGTATCCGGTTGGGCTGGGGGCAAATCTGGTACGAACCGACATGAATGTAGTGCCTTTGGAATAATGAGTAATTCCAAACAAGATATCGAATTCCTGCCCAGTCGGTAAGCGGCAGCAATGGCTCGATCAGTTTCGCGCAGCAGGTTTTCGTGTTGCCAAGCTTATCCGCAAAATTCCAGCCCTCGATTTGCGTAAGACTGATAGCGAGTCAAAGTTGGCTTCATTTAACAAATCCAGGTAACATCCAGCGAGCACCTCCTTGTGCATGAATGAACCTGGAATCTCAAATCTATTCAATCCTCATAGATCAAATCTGTTCTGTAGAACTAGCCACCTGACAATAACTCGACAAACGAATCAACATCCAGAAGATTGACAACCCCATCGCAATTAGTGTCCGCTTCTTGAATGAAGTCGCCGTTCGACAATGCGTCAACGAATGGATCAACATCCAGTAAGTTGACCACTCCGTCCAAATTGACGTCACCACGACCTTCAAAATCACAGACAGAATCAAACAAATTGAACGCGACTGCAGTTGTGTTTTGCCCCACGTTACCTACCAAAAACAGCCCGCCAGTTTTTCTGTCGACGGTGTAAACTTCGTTTCCGGCAGTAAGCACCAGGGTTGATCCATCGGCATTGAAATCCATCCCACCCACACTAGCAAGTGACAGCCCACTTCCGCCGATCATGGTTGTTGCACCCGTTGTGGTATCGATCGTATACAAAATTTCATCTAAGGAGTCGTAGCCGTACAATGTTCCATCAGTTGGGTCGATCGCAATCCCAATAAACGAGATAACCCCTGTTTCGCCGATCTCAGTAAAAGTCGGATTGGAGTCAATATTCTCCCAGACATACAGAGAGTCCCCGTCGATATCATCTTGGTCATCGACCACAACATAAAACCGTGATGTCGCCTCGTCCCAGGTAGCGTCGCTGCCTGCTCCATCTTGGAATTCGACGCTCGCGATCTGAGTGTTCACACCGTCGACCCAAGACCAAAGTCCCCGATCCCCTTCGTTATTCAATGCATCGGTGCTGACGTAGTAGTAGAATGAGTCGGTAGCAAAGTAATCCATGCCGCGATTGAAATTCGTCGCAACGTTGCCAATCTGGTTCAGCGTGCCGCCTGGATTAGCGAGATCAAAAGTAGTTATCGCGTCAGGGCTACCGGGCGTTGCAATAAAGGTCCAATTGTTCTGAGCGTTACAATTCGATGTCCAAATCAAAATTGCCGTCAGGGTGAGTGGTAACAGGAAGTACGTCTTGCAGGCAGAGTTCATGTGTTCTCCGGTAAAATTCCTTGTGAAATCAGCCACAATTTGTGGGTGAACGCAATTATAGACAGGCAAGAATCGCCTTTGCAACAATCTTTTCAACGTATGTTTTCATGACCCATTCTGGGAATTTTCGTTTAGCACCTACAAGATTCAAACTGCCTGAATCGCCGAGTAAGCAACGGATACGACCTAATTAACCTGTGGCAACTCAAACGAAATAGTTCATCGCTGGC
>CAZXLW010000104.1:0-15684 GCA_964641465.1 uncultured Pirellulaceae bacterium
TCGACTCCTCGTCGTAAACGATCGCACAATTCTGTTGGTATTCCGTTACCGGAACGATGGAGATTTTGAGCATGAGTTATCTGTTTGAGTTCTGTTTGGATGCAGGTTGCCGCGAGCAGCTCAACTAGCCGCCACGTCTTCCGCTACTCTTCGTCGTCCACGGGAGCCGGCGAGAACAGAACCTTGGTGATACAAAACAAGAACAAAAGTATTATTGATCCAACAGAGATCGACATTAAGGTGATGGCTGAAGTTGTCATATTTGGCTATCCACTAATCGTCGTTAACAGGAATTGGTTGATGTGATGGTTGACCGTTAGTTACTGTGCACTTTACTTTTTGTCTTCGAGCCAGTCGAAACGTCCTTGTTTGGTCCATCTCATCACAGCAATGCCGATCGTTAATACCAGGAAGCCAAGAACACCCAATACCAGGAAAAGGCTCCTGGCTGCAATTGGATCGGTCTGCAACTTCGTGACGTACGTTTCCCGATTGTCGATAAACGTAAACACCAGAATGACAGAAAGAATAACTGGAGAGATGTACTTCAGCACAAACGGCATAAAACCGGGAACTTTGATCAACCCACCTTTATTGACCTCCTCGTGCCCTTTGTCGGCGCCAAAAACCCAGCCATAAATAATTGACTGGATGGTCGCCAGAACAACGATCATGAATGTGCCGACCCAGAAGTCAATCGTGTCCATCGCGGTACCATCTTGCGAATAGTAAACGACGAATGAACAGCCGCCTGCAGCGATCAAACCCAAAAGTATAGCTGCGCCCAGACGATTCAATCCCAGCCCTTCTTCGACAAACGATAACACAGGCTGAAGCATGGAAAGGCTACTGGTGATCGCCGCCAAAAACAGCATGAAGAACCACAGGAATCCGAAGATCTGTCCGCCAGGCATCCGAGCAAATACATTGGGCAGAGCATTAAAGCCCAAGCCAAACGTACCAAATGTGCCCGCGGCGACGCCCAGGAATATGAACGCGGCAGGCAACGTGATCAGTCCGCCGAGTACCACTTCAAAAAATTCATTGGTCGAAGCAGCTGTGAGCCCACTTAATGCAACGTCATCGCGGCGACGTAAGTAACTGGCGTAGTTGACGATAACACCAAAGCCGACCGATAAACTAAAAAAGATCTGACCAGCGGCAGCCAACCAGGTTTTCCAGGCAAACAGCTTACTCCAGTCTGGATTCCACATGAAATTCAAACCACCTTCGACTGATTGTTCAGCATACTCAGGTTCAGTACCAGCAACGATCGAATCGAGTTGTTCTTTGATCGTTTCTTGATTCTCACCAATGAACCCCAGTCCGTTTTGCGCCGTCGTTATTGCTTCTTCAACCTGTCCATCGCGAAACAGAGCGGTTGCCAGCCAGAGATGTCTTTCCGGGTTTTCTTTGGCTTCGGTCAATTTCGATTGATAAAGCTTGACATTCGCCCCTGTATCAAGATCAGGAGTCCCCAAGGTCAGAACACGAACCAGAACACAGACCGCACAAAGGATCATTAACGGCATTGCGAATTTGCAAAACGTTTCGATCCCCTTGGTTAGACCCAGCAAAATCAGACTAAAATTTATGACGAACGTGATTACCACAAAAATGAGCACATTGGTTGACTGCAAATCCAACACGTCTCCTTGCCCTGTCGCACCTGTGAAGGTTGCGAAAAAATCCCCGTACTTGCTGGGGTCAGAACCTTGCATTAAATCGCCAGTTAGATAGTGGAACGCATAGCCCAGGCACCAAGCCTCAATGACGACGTAGTACATATAAACGCATAACGGAATCAGTAACGCGAACGAACCAATCAGGCTGCCCCAACGGGTGCGACAGATCGATGCAAAAACTCCTGGTGCGGAATGGAAACCGCGAACGCCAGAGTATCTACCCATCGTCCATTCAGCCCATGCCAGCGGAATCCCGACCAGCAGCAACATAATGAAGTACGGGACCATAAACGCGCCGGCCCCGTTCTGCGCAGCTTGACCCGGAAAGCGAAGAAAGTTCCCCAAGCCGACAGCTGAGCCAGCTACTGCCAAAACCACCCCGATTCGGGATCCCCATAAAACTCGTTCGCTCGAAGTTGGTTTGTCAGCCACTTTGCTCTCCGCGTGATTGCGATTTAGGTGTTTGGCCCATAAGTCAGGATTCTCGCCCGATTACAAACCAGTTTTATCTAGAAACGTCCACAAACGCCAAGACTTCCGATCCCGGTTCAAATTGTGAATCCCGTTTGCCAAAACCGGCAAGTGTATTGGATTTGCGTCAAGAATGTCAATCATTCGAAGTTCGAATGTGAGCATGTGAACGCTCACCTATGACCAAATTCGCGCCGATCATGTTTTTCGCATTTACTGTTGTGAAAAATGGTTTAAAAATGATCTCGTCTGCGGTACAGGCGGAATATGACAGAGATCTCCATTTCAAAACTCGAATCCGATGTGATCCAGTTGCTTATCGAGCACCAACAATGCTCGATCGCTGACTTGGAATCGTATCTAAACGTGACGGCTAACGCGGTCAGGCAACGTTTATCGCGATTGATGGCTGCTGGTTTGGTGGATCGTTCGACTGAATCAGAGGGACGAGGTCGGCCTTCGCACCGTTACCGAATAACTGAAGCTGGTAGCAAAGCGGTCGGCAATAATTTGTCTGATTTTGCTGGAGCTTTGTGGCACGAGATACAAAACATTCCGGATGAGTCCATTCGGCGGTCGGTTATCGCTGGTGTTGTGAAGACAATGGCCGACAGATACCGTAATTCGATCGTTGGTGAAACCGTCGAAGATCGAATCCGGTCAGTGGCCAAATTTTTTAGTGATCGGGATATCCCGGTGTCAGTTGAAGATAATCAAGGTTTACCCACTTTGAAAATTCTTGCCTGCCCGTATCCTGATCTGGCTAACGAGAATCATGAAGTCTGCGAAATGGAGCTGCAGATTTTTTCTGAGGTGACTGGAGGCTCGATGGAGCTTTGCCGTTGCCGCAAGGATGGCGATACCTGTTGCTCGTTTCAGGCAGCAACTTCCCGAAAGTAAAGAATAGAAAAAGCAATGACAGATAAACTCGAAATCAAAAATTTGCACGTTGAAATCGCTGGCAAGCCAATCTTGCGTGGTGTCGATCTGGTGATCAACCGCGGCGAGACGCACGCTTTGATGGGGCCAAACGGGAGCGGCAAGTCGACGCTTGGGCTGGCGATCATGGGGCATCCAAATTACGAAGCGACCGAAGGCGAGATTCTGCTTAACGGCGAAAACATCATTGAGATGGAGCCAAACGAACGGGCTCGCTCCGGAATCTTCTACGCGTTCCAGCGTCCGGTTGCGATTCCAGGCGTGAAAATGGCAGACTTCCTGCGTCATGCCACGACCAACGTTCGTAACCCTGACCGAAAAGAAGGCGAAGACTTGATCCCGATGCGAGAGTTCCGCAAAGAGATCAAGGACAATATGGAACAGTTGAAAATGGATAGCGAGTTTGCTCGCCGATACGTCAACGACGGATTCTCTGGTGGCGAAATGAAGCGAGCCGAGATCCTGCAGTTAGCAATGCTGCAGCCTAACTTCGCGATTCTGGACGAAACGGATAGTGGCTTGGATGCCGATGCTGTCCGCTTGGCCAGTAAGAGTATCAACGAGATTGGCCACGGAAAAATGGGCCTGCTGATTATTACTCACCACGACAAGCTGTTGGCTCACAATCCACCGACGTTCACACACGTTATCCTGGGCGGTCGAATCGTCGAGACTGGTGGCAAAGAGTTGGCGGATGAGCTGCATTCCAAAGGTTACGAGCGGATTCGCGAACATTATCCGGACGCGGCGGCAGCTAACGACGAAGCTGAAAACGAAGCGGTAACGGCTTAAAGAATCACGAATCACGAATCGGGAGGTTGAGGCTCCCGCCGAAACAAACGAAAGTTTCGAGTACTTAATCTCGGTTGGAGCCTCGACCTCCGTCACAGTTAGTTCAATAAGAAGAAAAACATGGCAACTGATATTTCAGAATCTCAAGAACTGAAAACTACTGAGATCAATAAGTACAATTTCCGCACAGAGACGGAAGGCGTATTCAAAGCTCGCAAGGGTATCGACGAAGAAATCATCAACCAGATTTCGGACATCAAGAATGAACCGGATTGGATGCGTCAGTTCCGATTGGAGGCATTCAAGATCTTTGAATCGAAGCCGATGCCTGAATGGGGCGGTGATATCTCGCTCGATTTCCAGGACATTTTCTACTACCTCAAGCCGACCAAAGGACAGGGGAAGACTTGGGATGAAGTGCCAGAGGAAATCAAAGATACTTTCGAGAAGCTGGGGATTCCCGAAGCGGAAAGAAAGCGATTGGTATCTGGTGTTAAGGCTCAATTCGAATCAGAAGTCATTTACGGATCGATTGAAAAAGATCTGGCCGACCAGGGTGTCATCTTCACCGATACCGACACTGCGGTTCGCGAACATCCCGAGCTGCTGAAAGAGTATTTTGGAAAAATCATCCCTTCGACTGACAACAAATTCGCTGCGTTGAATTCAGCTGTCTGGTCTGGTGGTTCGTTCATCTACGTACCTCCCGGTGTGAAGATCGACTTCCCGCTACAGGCGTACTTCCGCATCAACGAAGAAAACATGGGTCAGTTTGAGCGGACGTTGATCATTGTCGACGAAGGGGCTCAAGTCCACTACGTCGAAGGCTGCACGGCTCCGATGTACACCAGCGAGTCATTGCATTCGGCGGTGGTCGAAGTGGTCGTCAAGAAAAACGCCCGTTGCCGATACACAACGATTCAGAACTGGGCCAACAACATTTACAACCTGGTAACAAAGCGAGCCTTCGCTTATCAGGACGCAGTCATGGAGTGGGTGGATGGAAATCTCGGCAGCAAGCTGACGATGAAGTACCCGGCGGTATACATGATGGAGCCGGGAGCTCGCGGTGAGATCCTTTCGATCGCATTTTCGAGTGCCGGACAACACCAGGACGCTGGTGCGAAGCTTGTGCATTGTGCACCGGATACGACGGGCACGATCATTTCCAAGTCGATTTCCAAGAACGGCGGACGCAGCAGCTACCGAGGATTGGCTCGAGTCGAAAAAGGCGCGGTTAATTCGAAGTGCAGCGTCGTGTGCGATGCTTTGATCCTCGATCCTGAGAGTCGCAGTGACACGTATCCGTACATCGAGATTGCCGAGCAGGACGTTTCGATCGGACACGAGGCCAGTGTCTCACGGATCGGCGAAGAGCAATTGTTCTACTTGATGAGTCGTGGGCTGAGCGAAGCGGAAGCCAGCACGATGATCGTCAATGGATTCATTGAGCCGTTGGTCAAAGAGCTGCCAATGGAATACGCCGTTGAGATGAACCGCCTGATCCAACTGCAAATGGAAGGCTCGGTCGGTTAGTTGTTTCCGGTTGTTTCGCGCCAAGCCGCGAAATGCCAGGAAATGTGTTGGTTCGAATAATCGTCAATGCGGGTGCCCCGCGCGACAACAATTGAAGTGAAGTATTAAAACTATGACAACTGCTACCTCAACAATTACGTTTACTGCAGACGGATTCAAGGCTTTCCTTGACGCTAACAACGACCCTGCCTGGCTTCGCGAAATGCGGGAAAAAGCCTGGGCTCGTTTTGAAGAACTGGAATGGCCAGGGCAAAAAGACGAAGAGTGGATGCGGACGGATATTCGTCTGTTCAAACTCGACAAATTCTCGATGCCGCGTGAACACGATGGGCAAATGCCAGCGTCCGTGTTTAACGAAGGAGTTGATTTGGCTGGGCATTGCAGCTCGCTGGACGGCATTCCGATTTCTGCGGAATTGGATGCTGACTTGCAAGCCAAAGGCGTCTTGTTTGGCAGTGCACAACAAATGTTGGCTGAACATGGTGACAAGCTTCAGAAGCACTTCCACAGCGTACTGGACCCGCACTTCGACCGGTTCTCGGCGTTGCATGCCGCGTTTTGGTCTTCGGGAGCGATCTTGTTCGTACCGCGTGGTGTTGTTGTTGAGAAACCACTCCACTTGTTCTCCGCAATGTCTGACGGAGGCATTGATCTGGGGCACACGTTGGTGATCCTCGAGGACGGCGCGGAAGCGACCGTGTTGGCGGAGTGCCGCAGTCCGAACGTCAACGCGAGCGGGATGCACTGTGGTGGTATCGAACTGATCGTGGGCGACAACGCGCATCTGCGTTACGTCAATCTGCAGGATTGGGGGCAAGGCGCCTGGCACTTTGGTCATCAGAAAGCGACGGTCGGCAAAGACGCAACACTCCAATGGACTGCTGGTGCTTTGGGTTCCAGACTCTCCAAGATCAATCAACACGTTGAATTGGTCGGTACCGGAGCGAATTCGCAAGTGAACGGTGTGCTGTTCACTGAGAACAAACAACATCTTTCCTATCACACGTTGCAGCACCACCGTGCTCCGCACTGCATCAGCGACTTCCTGTACAAAGCTGCCCTGCAGGACGATTCTCGAACTGTCTGGCGAGGCATGATCAAGGTCGACGAAGGCGCACAGAAGACCGATGGTTACCAGCGAAACGATAACCTACTGCTGTCGACTTCCGCCCGCGCTGATTCGATTCCCGGCTTGGAGATCGAAGCGGACGACGTCCGTTGTACGCATGGAAGTACGAGTGGTCGCGTCGATGACGAATTGATCTTCTACGCTCAGTCACGTGGCTTCACGCGGATCGAAGCGATCCGAACCATCGTCACCGGCTTTTTCCAGCAGGTCTTTGATCGAGTGACCATCGAAAGTGTTCGCGACGCATTGGGCCAAGCCATCGCGCATCGAGTTCGAGACTACGAGTAGTCAGTCTTGATTGATGTGGTGCGACACTCAATTGCTCGCCGCTCAAACAAGCTTGCGAATCAATAATATTTCCAGAGTGACCGCGCCGCCGCCTCTTATGTTGGCCTCTGCAAGGGATTTCTACTTCCAGCGGTAAAAAGCCAGGAGTTCCACTCGATGCATGGGTTGATGCTCCAGACAGAAAAAATTCGTTAATTTATTAACGAAACAGCTTGATCTCTAGCCGGGCGGTGGATACATTTCGTTAATCAATTAACGAGCGAGTTGGCTGTCTATTAACTGTTGTCTATTGGCTGTTGCGTAGGGGAAACATGAACAGACCAGTATCGAAAATACTGACAGAACGAGAGTTGCAAATCATGGATGTGCTTTGGCAACGTAAATCGGCTTCTGCTGAACAAATTCGGATCGCTTTGCCAGACGAATTGCACGATTCAAGCGTTCGAACTTTGCTCCGCGTTTTGGAAGACAAAGGGTATGTCAAATCTGACTTGAACTCGAAACCTCGTGTGTATCGAGCAACAGTTTCACAGAAAACGGCCCAACGAAAGGCAACAAAGAACCTGTTGCAGCGATTTTTTGGTGGTTCAGCAGAGTCTTTGATGCTTCGCTTGCTTGAAGACGAGCAATTGACAATTGAGCAAGTCAATGAACTTCGTAAGTCTTTGCGAAATGCGCGGAAGGATGTCGATGATGTTGAGTGAATCGATAGGGAACATGGTGCAGCTATGGGCGGTGAACGTACTGTTTTGGGCAACGGTCGTATTGCTTCTCGTTTTGTCTTGCGATTTTGTTTTGGCATTTTTCAGAAAAACCCTCTGGCGCTCAACGATTTGGAATTTGTGCTGGGTCTTTCTGTTGTTGCTTCCCTTCGCAGGATGGATGACACCAAAAGTTTTCGTTTTCGTTGATAACACTGATAGTACAAATGTAATTTTGAATCATCAGGTGGGAGTGCTGGACAGTGAGCACGGGCAACAAAATCCTGTTGCCGATTCGACAAGTACAAGTATCTCGGAAGCCAAATCCGGTTTTTCAGGTTTGCCAGGTGAAAACGTTGAGGCAAGTGCAACCGAGAATATGGCAGAATCCAGGACGAGTGTTTACGCGATGTCTATGTCGTCAGCTTTGGTGTGCGTGTATTTGTGTGGACTGGGTTGGATGGCGTTCTCGTTGTTCTCGGGGCTGTTAATCACTCAACGGCTTTCCCGTTCGGCGAAACAACTCACTGACAGGACCTGGAACAAAAGCTTCTCCTGCGCATTGGTTCGTTTGGGTTTGGATCCCACGGTAAAACTGGCAACAACCGACGATACTTCCATACCACTGGTCATCGGTATTTGGAAACCTGTGGTGTTGGTTCCCAGTTCGCTGATCAAGACGCTTACAGAAAAAGAATCCTATGCCGTAGTCGTACATGAACTAACGCATATTAAACGATGCGATCAATGGTGGAATCTTCTCTATCATTTGTCGCGGGCGCTTTTTTGGTTCCACCCTCTGTTGTGGGTTGCCGGACCAAGGTTTTCACAATCCAGGGAATCGTCCTGTGACGATTATTGCGTTCATGTCCTGGGGAGCGCGCGAGACTATGGAGAAGCGTTGTTGAAAGTTGCTTCAAGTCAATTGATCCCGTCGGTGCAAATGGGAGTCTCGTTTGTAAGCCATTCGAAAATTGGTGCTCGGATTAATTTCATTTCACGTTCGGAGGGAAATATGTTGTGCCATTCAAGGAGACTAACCGGTTTGATGATGGCCACTAACATGAGCATTGTTGTGACGCTGTTGACGAGTTTGAGTATCTTCAATTCTTCGCCCGGTATGCAAAGCGAAAACAATCAGCGTTCAGAAGCTGCCCGTCAACTGGAATCCCAGGAGTTCGCGGAAAATGGGCCGGATCAGATTTTGTCGGGCTCGATTCAGCTTTTGTCACGAAGCAAATACGACTACGAGAAGGCAACGTTCAGCTTCGAGCACGGAGTTCGAGACGACCCTGGTCATCGCGTTACACGCAATGAATGGGAATTGCAGTTCGGAAATGGTTCGGATTCGTTTACTGTGAACACCATGCTCGATGATCGCAGCTCTATTTTCGATTTGGGCCAATTTGATTTCTCAGAATTACGTGAGATTCCGGAGCAAATTTGGGAGCGGGAAGATGCGGCTCGTGCAAAAAAGGCAGTTTCTGGTCATATGTACATCGTGCATACTCAGGATAGCGAATCAAATCATATGAGCTTGTTTCGTGTCGTGGGGCTTGTTCCTGGGGAGAGTTGTACTCTGGAGTGGGTCCATGAACGCTCGCGGCCGCCGAAGCGTCTTCAAAAACAAGAGCAGCTTGAGATGTCTGACGCAACAAAGACGAAGCTTGCGAAACTACTCCGGTTGGCAAAAAACGCTCAGCGCAAGATAGCAGGGAAGAGAATGGGCTTCCTTTCTGGGGAATCGGACATCGTTCTCCAAATGAAAACGGGCGCTCAAGGCGGACATTCAGCTATTGCCAATATCGCGGGAAACTCGCTTGCTTATTCGGCAGAACGGAAGTCGGCAGCCCTTGACTTTAGTCAGCCGCCTAACATCGACGACGACGCGTACTACTTTGTCAAAGGTGGAGGGGTTGTACCCGATGGCAAAGTGTTTTTGATTCACGCGATCGACATCTACGCTCATGCAGTGGGCGATAGCAATGGTAAAGGAGAAGCGATTTTCCGAGTGGGTGATAGAGAGCTCGTTCACGTAAACGAAAATGAGGATGACTATGAGAAACGCCAAGAGCCGGTGCGAATGTGGTTTGAAGGTCTTTTTATCTTGCGCCCCAATCAAGAGGATGAGGTTAACATCGAGTTGGCCAATTCAAGTGCTATCGACGTTCGGATTAAAGGTAAGCTCGTGGATTCAAAACTTGCGAAAGATGCCAAACAGATCCCGTTTAAACCTGGCAAAGCGCCAGATGGAATCAAGCGAGCAGGTTACGACTTACTGAAATAAGACCGGATGCAGGTGTAACCGCGTACGCGACTACGAGTAAAGCAGGCTCGCTGACAGAGAAGTTGATTCCAAAAAAAACACATGGAACATTCTGCTCCATGTGTTTTTGTATGAATATCTAAGGTTTCCTACTGCTTCTTCATTTCGAACAGAAACAGTCCGTTGTCTTTGGTTGACTCGAATTTCTCCGGTCGCTTCGCGCCGGTGGAGTCATAGATCAGCATGCACTTGTCACCATCCATCTTGACCAGCCCAAGCGCTTTACCGCCCTGCCCTGGTCCTTCTTCGATAGTCATGTCGATGGTGTGCGGGCTGGCATCTTTGTCCATGGTGTAACTCATCTTGAATGTCGCTTCGCCTGCCGGGATCGTGATCATTTTGTCGTCGATCGTGATAACTGATGCCATCCGTTCGGCAGCCACATCAGCACCGGCTTTCATGCCTTTGGTGATTTGCCATTTGCCGGCAAGCGGGTTGTCTGCCATTTTTTTCATGGCTTTTTTCATGACGAACATGAAGTTCCCGTTTTCTTCTGTGCAACTGAACTTCTTAGGTCGGTCGCCACCCTTTGGGTGGTAACACAACGTCATCTTGTCATCCTCCATCTTGATAATGCCCTTGGCTTTCCCTTCCGGTGCCGGGCCTTTCTTGATGTCAAAGTCAACTTCGATTGGATCGGAGTCCATTTTCAATTTGTAAGCCATCACGAATTCGCCTTCCGGGCTGGGGATGGTGAACTCTTCTTTCGAGATCTTGATCGAAGTCAATTTGGCCGAGTCGATTTTGCTACCGCCACGCATGCCAGATTCGAGTTTCCAATTCCCAAAGAAATCCTCCGCCTTCAATTTCCTAGGTTCTTTGCCACCGTTCTTGATCCAGGCAATCATCTCGTCGAAACGAGGGTCTTCTTTGATGTTGGCCAAGTCACCGTCTTCTTTCATGTGGGCAATGTCGGAGTAGCCAGAGACAACCGCCTCTTTCAAATACTTGAAAGCGTTGTCTTTGTCTTCTTTAAGCGAGTAGGCGCAAGCGAGGTTGTACAGGCCGTTGGATTTCGATTGAGCATTGCTTGAGTCCGCAAGCTTGCGGTGATATTTGATCGCGTTATCGAGATCACCTGCCATGTGGTAGTTGATGCCGATCTGCGCCGTCACGGCATCATTTGGGGGAATCGCCTTTTCCAGTTCGAGGAACAGTTTGACGGCTTTTTCATGGTCGCCATCTTGTGACGCCTGGACCGCTTCCTGGAACATTTCCTGAGGCGATTTGTCCTGTGCCTGAACCAATGCCAGAGAAACCAACGCCAATGACAGAAAACAACTTATGAACTTCAAATTCGTATACATTTTTCTCCGCTTTCCCTTCAACCGGATTACTATCAGCAAGTCACCAAGCGAACGCGCCTGATCGATCGCCAGCATATCCGATTTTGGAAGGCCGCGCAGCGGATTTGGATTTGGAATTCCGGATATATGCGCAAGTCGTTGTTTTGCTTAACGTTGCGCCAAATTGTGAGGGTGTGCACCAAGGGCTTGGATGGGCGGAAAAGAAGCGGGCCGCTGATTGCAGACGGCCCTGCCACGACTACGTTTTAGGTGCTGGCTCATCAGGAGCCGACGGTTTCACGGCGTCTTTGTGAACGAGGATGGCAACCGTTTTTAGTCGCACATAGGCCTCTGACATGTACAGGTAGCCGTCGTGTTTGCCGACTTCGCCCCATGAGTTTTTGATCAGGTAATACTTGTTACCGTCCTGGTCGTGAGCGATTCCTGTCAGGTGCATCAAGTGATCATCAGTCGTCGAATGCTCTTCGAAAGTCTCCTGACGCATTTCCTGGTCGACTTCGATTTCTTCGCCGACGGTCTTCAAGTAGTCTTTGCGATCCTTGACCGGCAACACTGCCAAACCCGCCGACTTGGAAAAGCCGCGTTCGCTGACGTCACCGTCCCAGGCAACTGAATATCCGTTCTCGATGGCGTGGTCGATCGTCGATACCAGGTCATCAATCGGCATGTTTTGAAACAGGCCACTGGAAAAGTTATCCGGGATCTCCAGGACAAATTGCTTGCCAAACGGATGGTGGGAAAACGACGAGATATTCACATAGTCGTCGGCGTTGAATCCCAGATGTTTCGCGAAGGATTGTGGCGAATAGTTTTCGCCATCAAAGCTGAATTCGAGCGGTGATTCGCCCAGATACGTTGCGGTAACGCTTTCAAACGCAGTCGGCCAACGATCAGAGAGCCTTCTTCGCTTGACCAGCCCTTCCAGCATTCCGTTCAATACGGAGAACATTTCCGCATGATCATGCTTGGTGTCCCCTTCGTCCAGTCCATCGTAAACCGACTCTGGGACCAGCCCATGTTGGCTGGCCGCACGAATATAATCATGCGCCAACGCGCCTTCGCCGAAGTTGGTTTTGCCTTGGCGGCGAAGGAAATTGTGTGCCTTGTTCAGATAGACGTTCTTGACGACAAACATTTCCGACAGGTCGACTTTGCCTTTGCCTTGTCGAATCAGTTCCGATTCGATGAAAGAGGTCGAAGCAAAACACCAGCAAGTGCCCGTGTTGCCCTGCGATTTAACATCGGTTGTTTCGATGCTGGTTTGGACAGTGAATTCGTATGGCTGCGGTTTTGCTGCCTCCTCTGCTTCCTCGGCAGGCTCTTCTTCAGCTGCCTCTTCTTCAACAGCTTCTTTTTCAACAACCTCGGTCGTTGGTTCGGCAGGCTCGTCTTCTTGAGCCAACAGGCTGCCACTGCCGCAGCTATTGATCAGAAGACCAAGCAAAAACAACACAGTTACTCGTTCTAGCGATTTCATAAATTTGGTCCTCATGGCTACTGGGAAAACGACGACAACAGACCGACTACCAACCCGATAGCCAATGCGACAAGCAGGAGCACGGGAATTATCAGTATCATGACGATCAATAACAACGCTGGGTGTTTCATTGTATCCCAGTGAGTAATCGTAGGGTACAAGAAGTAGAATGGGATGATGGCGGTTAGTGCCGTGTGCAACCCGCTCTCGGTCGATTTGTAGGTTTGCACGACGACCCAAATATGGGCTGCCAGTGCAACGAAAAACATTGGAATCCCTAGCAAATTCCCCAATCTTTGGACGGTCTCTTGCGATATTACTTCGGTCGCTCCCAGCACAGTAATCAGAATAATAATGAATGAAAAAATCGCAGCCGCCAGGATCCACGCCTGCGAAGCAAAGCCGCCGCTTTGTTTGCGTCCTTTCGCCTTGGGTCTTTTTTTCTTGGTTTGCGCCAACGCCGGATTCTCGAACATGCCGGCCATGGGGTCGTCTTCAGAGTTGATATCGGCCGTTTCTCGCGGCGCCATGGCGGCAGCTTCAAAGCCTGGGTCTTCGATCACGTGATTGTTGAGCGGATCGGCGGTGCCGTGCACCGGGTTGAGTCCATCAAAGATATCCCGTTCGCGGCGAATCACGCCTTCCACACCCAACTGTTTAAGTTCGTTGGCTTTACGAACTGCTTCGGCCTGGGCTCGCTTTTTCGCTTCCAGTTGCTTGGGATCTGCAGCGGCTTGCGCGTTCGCTTTGGGGCGGCCAGCAGGTGTTTTAAATTGAGTTTTGCATTCGGTGCATTTCACAGGCTTGCCCCGAAACTTATCGGGCAAGTTGTACTTTTTTTTGCACTTCGGACAGGCTATCGCTAGCGGCATATAATTCTCCAGGTTCCAAGCTTCCAGTATAACACAGAGCCAGATTCCGCGCCTGATTTCGCCATCGAACCCGCGAATTGGTGAGGTTTTAAGAACCGTCTTCCGCTTCGTCTTCGGCCGGGCCGCTCATCCCCAACTGCCGCATTTTGCGATACAGGTTACTGCGATGGAGCCCGAGACTGCCGGCCGCGTCGGTCATGTTGCCTCGCGTCCTGTCGATATGACGTTGGATGTAGTCACGCTGAAAGTGTTTGGAAGCTTCCGTCAGCGACAGGTCCATCGGGACGATCGCATCGTCATCACTGCGTGGCGAGTTTACAAACGCCAGGTCGTCTGGTTCGACGGTGTCTCCCGGCGAAAGGTAGGCCAGGCGTTCCATCATGTTTCGGAGCTCCCGGACATTTCCCGGCCAAAGATGAAGCAGCAATTTCTTCTTAGCAGCCGCCGAAAGCTTGAGGACCGGGCGGCGGGATTTTTTGCAAAACTCGTTGTTGAAATGTTCCGCCAGCAACAAGATATCTTCTCCGCGATCTCGCAGTGGCGGGATCTCGAGCGTGACAACGTTGAGTCGGAAAAACAGATCCTCGCGAAACTTCTTTTGCTTGACGAGCTCGGCGAGGTTCTGGTTCGTCGCCGCGACGACACGAGCGGACGTCGGGATCGTTGTTGAACCGCCGACTCGAACGACCACTTTTTCTTCCAGGACACGCAGCAGTTTAGCTTGTCCACCGAGGCTCATGTCGCCAATTTCGTCCAGGAACAAAGTCCCTTTATCGGCCAGTTCAAATTTTCCCGCGCGTGCCTGGTGCGCGTCGGTGAAGGCACCCTTCTCGTGACCGAACAGTTCGCTTTCCAGCAGCGATTCGGTGATCGCGGCACAATTCACCGCCACCAGTACTTTGTCCCGTCGATCACTCAAGTAGTGAATCAGCTGCGCAACGACTTCTTTTCCGGTACCGTTCTCACCCGTGATCAAAATCGCCAGATCAGTATGGGCAACGCGTTCGATCGTGGATTTCAGCTCATCGATTTGTCCACAGTTACCGATCAGCTGAACTTGATCGGCCGCTTCGTCGGCAACGACTTTGGTTGTTGATTCAAGTTGCTCGACACGCTGTGTGTTTTCGATCGCGACCGATGCATGAGCCGCCAGTTCGACAAGCGCTTCCTGATCTTCGTCCGTGAAGTTGCCGTGAATCTTGTTGATCAATTCAAACGCACCGATGGTTTGCTCATTGGAGTTTACCAACGGTACGCAAAGCAGCGAGCGGGTTTCGAAATTCAGTTCTGCGTCGACTTCGCGGTTGATTTGTCGCTGTTCGGCAGCGATGTCGGAATCGACTCGCTGCGGTGTGCCTGATTCAATGACAGAGCCAACGACTCCGATTCCGGCCGGGATCGTGATTTGTCCCGACTCGACTCCAAGAGCCGGTTTTCCAACCAGTGATTTGCCGCTCGCGTCTGGCAGGAAGATGGTCGCGCGTTCGGAGCCCAGTAATCGAGTCGATGCTTCGGCGATTTCCACCAGCAATTGGTCTGTTTCCCGAGTTTGATTCCACCGCGAAGTCATCTCGAGGATCGCATGCAAACGGTCTGCCCGGCGATTGGCTTCTCGTTGATTGCGGAACGTGGAATCGGCGATCAGGAACGCCGCCGCGACCGAGTCTGCATCTTCGGCCGAAATCGTCGCATCGCCAGTGAACTGCTGAGCCAGCAGACGGCCTTTGGTATTGGGTACTTCCAGCGGAAGCGCCGTCCAGTCTTGCTGAACGGAAAATCGACCTTCGTCGAGAACTTCTGAAAAGAAATCCAACGGCAAGTTCGCCGAGTCGCCGTCGGACGGTTCAGCAATCGTCCGCCATGTGCCTTTCACGCCGCGGACGATCACGCTGGTTCCAGCTCCGCACGATTCGTTGATCTGGCTGATGACTTTTTGCCGGAACGTGACAGAATCTTTGATCGCAACCGCCAATTCAACCAGCAAGGGCAACAATTGTTGCCCCAGGGAAGCGTTCGTGATTCGATCAGATAGATTTGATGCGGTCATAAATCAAGACAAAGAGCAGCAGCAATTGCTGTTTGGGGGCACTCGCAGTTGATTGACTGCTGGAAGGCGTTTCAAAACCATAGTAGCACGACTCTCCGAGTCGTTTCATCACGA
>CAZXLW010000105.1:0-15621 GCA_964641465.1 uncultured Pirellulaceae bacterium
CTAAGTGGAGCTTTAGCGGCAGAGCAATGGGTATCTGCAACGTCCGATAATGTTTCTTATGTTCGGTTAGACCCCTGGGAATACGGGGTTTTTCGCGTTTTGCTCCCTGCAGCAACATTCTCCTGCAATGATCAACGATTGAAGTTGTCATTGATAAAGCCACGGCCAGCTTCCTTGGCTGCGTCGAATAATTCGTCGCCAACGGTTCTGGTTTCAGGAGGCTGAAAGTTGTTGGTAGAACCCGGCTGGAAGTTCGTGTTCTGGCCCGCGTTACTGTAGACGCCCTGCTGCTCGAATGGCATCCCGTCAGCTCCCGCGGTACGAGAATTTGGCATTTGAAATTGACCTCGAAATGTCTGCAATTTCTCTTCAAATTTCTGACTACTTTCGGCCAGGAATCCAGGCTCCTGTTCGACCAGGTTTTGGTTGAAATTCTGAACATGTGGATCCAGGACGGAATGAATCTCAAATGGGACCATGGTGTTGAAACGATTGATTGCTGTCGCGATGTAGCCACCAGATTTCGATGCAACCACGGCAGACCGTACCCGCGTGCCAAATAGCGTAACCGCGAAAAGCGTTATCAGCATACACAGCAGGATCCCTTTGAACGCACCCAGAATCGCTCCGGCTTGCGTGTCGAAGCCTCGCAAACGAAGCCGTTCGATCGTCGACTTCATGTAGCCATAGCCCATCCAGATAACCAGCGAGGTTCCCAGGAAGATCAACAGCATCGCCGCAAATCGATTCCATGGCTCGGCAGCTGAGATAAAGCCTGACAACCAGCCGCTAAAATTGAGAGCTAGAAAATAACTTACAAAGATCGATGCGAGCGAAGCAACTTGCCAGGCGAGGCCTTTCCATAAACCAAACAGTATCGATCCGACCAGGGCGGCCAGCATTAAAAGATCATAAATGCCCATGCGCGCATTCCTCCTTGAATCTTGGTGCAGGACGATTATTAAACCCGATTCAAATTTTCGTTTCAATAACAGACGTGCTAGCAATCGTGCCAGCAATAAGTTGATAGCACGGCAGGTAAAGGGTACGGCAACGAACAAAAGCAAGAACGACCGATGCGCAGAACCCCCGTTTGGGTTAAACAAAACCAAAGTTGTCGTGCAATTGAATACGAATCTATTGAATGGATTTAGATAAGCGATACAAATAATGAAGACACTAAAACATTGGTTACCTGGCGTGACCGCATGTTTTTTGTCTTAGAGTGTCATTTCCGTCCCCCGGTCTATGAACATCGAGTTTGAAATGAAGAGAATTTCTTACCAACCCCAAAGCCTTGTTTACCAAGCCCTGGAAGCACGAAACCTACTCGCGGGAATTTCATTTGAAGTCATCAACGGGTTCCAAACGGTGTTAATTGATGGGACTTCTAATGCGGACATTGCGGAAGTCAGCAACATTGCCGGCGGTGCATTCGAAGTCACGTTCAACGACCAGACAGAAACATTTTCCGCCAACGATGTCGAAAGGATCCGATTCCTGGGCCGAAGTGGTGACGACGTGTTCACCAATAACTCGTCAATTAGTTCATCTGCGTTCGGGCACAATGGCAATGATATTCTCCGCGGAGGGAGCGGCATCAACCGGATTCAAGGAGGCAATGGAAACGATCAAATATTTGGGGGCACACGAAATGACTTTCTCCGCGGTCGCGATGGGGACGACTTAATCGATCCCGGCGATCGCCATGATCGAGTGTTCGCCGGCGATGGCAACGATACTGTGATTGGATCAGACGGCGACGATATCATTTTTGGCGAAGCCGGCGATGACGACTTACGTGGTGGCGCTGGTGAAGACATCATCGAAGGCGGCGAAGGCGATGATACGATTGACGGCGGCCTGGGTCACGACGTTCTGCGTGGAGACGCGGGAGCCGATCAGATCCATGGACGACAAGGCCGTGATGAAATCTTCGGCGGTACCGGGAGTGACATTCTCGAAGGGAATGTTGGCTGGGATGTGATTTTCGGCAGCAATGGGCGCGATACAATTTTTGGTCATGAAGGGAACGACCAGATTTTCGGCGGCAATGGAATCGATTCGATTCAAGGTGGCGGCGGTGATGATACGATCGACTTTGGTGGCGGCGACAATGACTTTGCGATCCTGGACGGAGCGTTCGGTGACTTCAATGTATCTCAAGACGGCAACGAGCTGATTGTCGATGGCGATTCCGCCCACGGCACGGATACGCTCGCCAACGCAAGGACGCTTCGCTACTCGAACATCGACCGCAGCGCTGCGTTTTTCGATGCTGATTTGAATGAAGCAGAAATCGAGTCACTGCGTCTGTTGAACGAGTTGCGCGAAAGTCGGAATCGTCGTCCTCTGACAGCTGTCGCCGACCTGAGCGATTTTGCAGAAGAATGGTCACGAGAAATCTTACCGGACGATTTTCGACACAGCACTCGCGACGAGTTTGAACATTTGTTCATTGAAGGTCGGCAATCATTCGCTGAAAACATTGTGTTTGTCGGCGACCCGGAAATGACGTCAGAGGAAGCTGCCGCGATGTTCCATGAGCTGTGGGTCAACAGCCCACCTCACCTTAGTAACATGTTGCTATCCGACATGACCGAAGTCGGCATTGGGCTGGTTCGCTTGTCTTCTGGCTGGTACGGCACGCACAATTTCGGCCGAACGTAAAGCGAGCGACACGGACTTCGCTAGCGAGAATCGCAATTTTTGCTGCTGAGCTTTTGGATGCGAATTCGTCATCACCTGATCGCAACAAAGGCGGCGTACAGCGAGAAATTCGCGTTAACTTGGCACCATTCGCGGAAATTCTGAAACGGCAACCATTGCGATGTGCTGGTGTTGATGACGCTTATTGTTGCATGCTAGCGAACAAAGTCCCCTTCTCTATCGTTCGGTATTTCTCTAATTGTTCAGCCGTCACTTTACTCGTCGATTGCGTTAGCGCTTGCGCTTTAAATTGAACATGGCCAATTTCCAAACCCATATTACGACCAGCTCGATATTGGGAGTCCTCTACGGAGTGGGCGGTCATGTGTTTCTTGATCTGACGATTCCTCATTGTATGGTCGCAGGTGCACTTTGTAGTGTTGCCGGGATGCTGCCAGACTTGGACAGTGATTCCGGAATCCCTCAAAGAGAAATGCTCTGTTTTATTTCTGTTTTGATTCCGATGCTGATGCTGCGTCGCCTGGAGGCTCTTGGTCTCGACAATGAAATGATGGTTTTCACAGCAGGAATGATTTACGTCTTTACTCGTTTCGGTATTGGCTGGGTGTTCAAGAAATTCACCAAGCACCGAGGCATGTGGCACAGCATCCCAGCAGCAATGATCGCCGGTCTAGTCACGTTCCTGGTTGTTCTTTCCCCGGAATTGGAAGTCCGTGTCTTCAAGGCCTGGGCCGTTGTCATCGGCTTCGTTTCGCATTTGATTCTTGACGAAATCTATGCCGTCGACTGGGAAGGCAAAACGATTCGTATTAAGAGATCGTTCGGAACCGCAATGAAGTGGTTCGGTTCCAGCCCATACATCAACATTTCCACCTATGCCAAACTGGGAGTTCTGATATTTCTTGCCCTGAGTGACACCAGCCTGATGGAGTACCTGGGCCGTGAGCCTTTAGAATTTTCATTGACTGCCGACGAACTGTTTCAAAGACCGCCTGTTAGATAGCCGTCTCGTTCTGCTGACGGTTTCGTTCAAAAAACCTTGTTCGAATCCAACAGGATTGTGACTGGCCCGTCATTGATCAAGGCGACTTGCATATCCGCTTGAAACTGCCCTGTCGCGACTTCCAAACCGAGTTGACGAAGCTGAGCAACGAACAGCAGATACAAACGATTCCCTTCATCCGGAACAGCAGCTCGCATAAAACTCGGCCGTCGCCCTTTCCTGACATCTCCCAGCAACGTGAACTGACTGACGACAAGAACGGAACCACCAATGTCCGCGACACTGCGATTCATCTTCCCTTCATCGTCCGAAAAAATCCGCAAACCGAATGTCTTGTCGGCCAGGTATCGGGCAGAATTTTCAGTATCGCCCTGCTCTACCCCGAGCAGCAACACAATCCCCTGCCCTATCCTCCCGACGACTTCATCGGCAACCGTAACCTTCGCTTCGGAGACTCGTTGAATGACAGCACGCATTGATCAGACTTGTCGATCGGTTGTTTTTAACGGGTGGAATTCTGTTGCTTTAACTTGGCTGCACGTTGCAAGTTCTGCAGAGCCTTGACACGCTGGACCATTTCCGAGGTCAAATCATTCGGACGGATGCCATCGAAATTCATCTCAAAAATGGCGTTCGATAGTTTTGCATTCTGCTGCAATTCAAAAAACTCAATCTTCAAAATACGTTTCTTGACTGGCCGTTCACCTTCCAGTTCCTGCCGAAAGAAAGAGATTCGATACGGGAACAAGGGAAAGTAATCATCAGCGCCCATCAGAATTTCGCACGTATGCGGCACCTGTGGCGGGAGTTGCTGCCATTTGATCCCGTTACCAATGACACTATGCTGGATTTGTCCGTTCAACAAGCGAACAAGCCTGTTCTCTTTCCACTTTCCCGACAGCTTCCACGCTTCCGTTTTTCCGAGCCGAGAATTCACGGGCGCGTCGAAATCAAAATTCGTTTTCAAGCTATCAATCAGGCTGGACAGCCCTCCCATCGACAGCCAGGCATTTTGGCTGGCAAACAGCAGTTGATTGTCAGTATCAGAAATGCGATTTAGATCGGCGATTTGCAAATCAGGCTCCTGCCCATTGTTTTGCAGCCGATAGTAAAACCCACGATGGCAAACCTGTTGCATTTTCACAGCTTGCTGGGCAACGCTATCGCCGGCGTCGATCGACGCAGTACTGATCGACAAATCCATCCGCGCCGAACCACTCCCCTGCCCCATCTGCCAATACCGACCTTCGGCAACGACTTCTTCACCGAACAAGCTAACCGTCATGCGGCACTTGGCTTGCAAAGGAGTTGAGTTGTGAATCCTGTGGGAGCTTGACCGCAACAGTTTCTTCGATTCGGTTCCTGCCGCGTTCTGGGCGGCCGCCGGTTGCGGCGAGCCAGCTTGTTGTTGAAACGCGTTGGCAGCATTGGGCACAAGCAAAGACAAAAAACCCCATGCGTTCAGCATACCGATAGCTAGCGAATGTGGTGCTATAGGTAATTTGATCTTCATTTTGGGGTTATTCTGGAATTGCCAAAGATTCACATTGTATCGCGCCGAAAAGAGGTTCAGCGACTTCACTCGGCGTGTATGCGTATTTCGGTACGGTTCTGTTTGGTGCAGATCCATTTTAGGAAATGAAGTCGAACACGGTCCATGTCAGTTTTTGCCGACCCGCGAAGCAACTGTCAAAAACACGAAACAATGGCTGCTTCGGCAGCAACGTCGGATGCCATCAGTCCGACCAAAACCAGGGGGGAACTTGATGTTCGCACGTATCACTACTTTCATATTGGTGCTGACGTTGACGTCTGTCGCTATAGCACAAGTTGGACACAATCTTCGTCGAGGTCTTCCAGTCAGCCACAATCTGCCGCCAGCGCAAATGTTGCTGGAGCCGGGTAAAGGCGTCGGAGGTCCCGGTCCGGGAGTCCTGTCTGCCGCCGCCTATGCATCCACTGTTGCACCACCAATCGACGGTGCCGCGGCGGCTGCCGCAGCAGCGGGTCCATTCAGCAGCAGCTTGCACCAGAGCGTCCAAGTGTTGTTCGATAATCCAGAAGGCATGTACATTTATTGGGATGTTTCAGGCATTGGCCTGTACGACTCCGCACCCAATCTAGTGCCATTCCGACAGAACTTTGGTCAGGCTGGTGTCTACCGCTTGAAACTGTCTGAAATCGTTGGTCGTCCCGGGTTGGAACTTTACCCAACACTTGAGATTGGTTCCGTGACGCCGCGGACGGCGGCGTATCTGGCACACTCAGCGATTCCAATTCGCCTGACTTCGGAAGATTTCGATCAGGTGACTGCTGGGAACTTCGTAACAAAAGTCATCTATGTTCCAGACCCATCGTTCCAGGAACTTGCATTGGCGGGAGTCGATGTACTGGTCAGCACGCGGCTCGATCCAGGCGTCGATCCAATCGTTGAAGCAGACCGTCGCGGATCCATTCTTGCGATTTTACGAGTCGGCAACAAAGACCTCGAGATTCCTGGTGCTGATCCTTCGATCATGGCAGGAGCATTACCGCCGGGAGCTGGCGTTGGTGGCGGAGCCGGCGGTGGCCCACCAACAGATTACATCTCTGGTGTTTCCGGTCCTGGTTATGGCATGCCTTCGTCAGGAACCCAAATTGGACTTCCCGGTCCGCCACACATTCCGCTCGGTGGCCCAGCAGGTCTTCGTGAATATCGAATCCACAACCATACGGCAATGCAGATCCCAGGGCCAACGCCGCAAGTCAACGTACATGTTCGACAGCGACCAGGTCTGACTTATCCGCGTCCAGCCGACAAGGTTTTGATTCAGGAACAAACGATCAGACCACCGCACGCCAATCAGCAACCACCAGCTGACCAGCTGCACGGTCAACTGCCGTACCAGAAACGCGGTTTGTTTCGACGCTAGTGCAAGTTGCCGAAACTTGCATTTGAAGTGAAATCAATAGCGGCCGCGATCCTCATGGATGGCGGCTTTTATTTTGAATATCGGAATCATTCTTTTTGGCCCAACTTGGAAGTTGTTCGATGGTCATGAAACAAGCCACTTTGGTAGTTGCATCGATTTTGTTGCTCGCCTGTGCGAGTCAATCCTTCGGGCAACTGTTTCGAGGAAGCGAAGCCCCTGGACAGTTGGCTTTCAAACGACTGATCGACGATCCACGACTCGCCGAGTGGACTCAGCCCGTGCAAATCGTCATTCCGGATGGCGGACAAGTTTCCTATCTGAACGGTGGTAGCTACTCACCCGTGAATTCAGTGACGGAATCATTGTTGGGCCTGCGAGTCGGCCCAGTCTACCGGTTGAAAATCGACACGGTTTTTCGCGGCAAATCGCTCACCGTTTACCCAACGATCGAAATGGTGGATCGACTGTACCCGCCGACTGGACTGGGAACGCGTCATCCGCTCAAGATCGTGTTGGAACCTGAAGAGTTGGAACGGGCGAGCCTTGGAAACATGGTGACCAAGGTTGTCTACCTGGAGAACCCGCTGACTGCCCTGCCCTTCCGACAAACTCTCGACCACATGGAAACGCTTGATTTGGGGAACTCAAACGACCCGTATCTTGCCGCCGATCGCCTGGGCCGACCCATGGCGCTGATTCGAATTGGTAGCCGAGTGCCGGATCTCAACGACGGGTCGAATTACCACGAAGCGCCTTCCTTGATCCCTGCCTTCGATGGAGTGGCTGGTGGTGAAGAACTAATAACCAACAATCCTGAATGCAATTGTAATACCTGCCTAAGCGGCCAGGGCTGCTGCATCCAGCAGTACTGGCGAATGCCTCCAGGTCGTCGCGACGAATTTGTCTGTGATGGCAACGATCGTGATTTCCGCGCGGTCCCGAACCCGGACTGGACAGTCGATGGGTTGGACATTGAAGACACCATCGCGCATTTTGATACGCTCGACGGACAGATTCGAGTCACGCCCAGCAATCGGGTTTGCATTTACGCGCCGCGCTTTGCTGCCGTCCGCCGCATGCTGACACCAAACTACGAAACAGTTGCTCAGAAGCTTGGCGTCATGAATCTGAAAACTAACGTTCGATTTTCCAAGCGCGCCGAGCCATCTTCGGCGGCTCATCAGAATGTTCAGCTTCAATCAAACAAGTTGACTCAGCGTCCAAACCAGTTTGTCGATCGCACACGCGGAGTGTTGGCTGACAGCGTAACACGGCTGTTCGGAACGCGACATGCCTTCAAACCGTTCGAAGACCTTCAGTTGATCCGGTTTGGTGAGCATTCGGCCACTGAAAATGCCCGATTGAGCCTTGCTCTGCAATCGGCAATCACCTGGAACAGCGACGTAAGCGCGCAAATCTCGATCAACAAGATTCAACCAATCATCGTCAACGATGTGAACAGCGCGTTGGAAGTCGTCTCGATTGAAAGTGAAGGAGATGCGAACCTGCGGCTTTGCAAATTGGCATCAGCAGCCAGCGCCAAACCTGGCGATACGGTTGATTTCACCATCCGCTTTGACAACATCGGACGCGAAACGATCGGCAATGTCACAATTATTGACAACCTGTCTCCCCGCTTGGAATATCTGGAAGACACAGCTGAATGCAGTGTCCGAGCGCTCTTCAAGACGATGACCAACAAAGCCGGTTCGTTGACGCTGCGTTGGGAAATCGAGGCCCCGTTGCCGAAAAAAGAAGGCGGAATCATCCGGTTTCAATGCCGCGTTCGGTAACTGCACCGTTTTGCCACGAAATTTGCTTTGCCCGTCGGCGCGAATCCGGCGAATCCATTTTGGCTGCGATTCTATTCCGCTTGCATGGAAACCGGTATAATCTGCGAAGAGCACATCCGGTTGCTCCAAGTGATCTATTATTGAGCCGCTAATGAATCCAGGAAGAGTTTGCTTTTGTTGCGTGTTATTGGTGTTGCTGTGTAGCAAGAGCATGGCCAATGGCCCGGAAAACGCGACGTTGATTGTCAACGCCGAATCATCTTCCTCAAAATTGATCGCAAACTTCTATGCGATCGAACGCAACATCCCGGAAAAGAACATCATCTACCTGTCCGGTATCCCGCAACAAGAGATGGTTACGATTGATGTTTTCCGCCAGAAAATCATTCGCCCTATTCTGGAAACAATCAACGCCCGCAAGATCAGCAACCAAATCGATTACATCATCTACTCGTCGGACTTCCCGACGATCATTGATGCGCGTTCGGACCAAAGAAAGCTGCCCAAAGCAGGCGACGAAGCATCGCGACGGACGGCCAGCAAGATCCTGTCACCTTATGTTTCAATCAATTCGGCCACGTACTTTTTCGAAAAGATTCTTGCCGGAGATCCTTCGTATCTGTCGCTGCGAGCCAACACGTATATGCGAGCGGACGGCAAGTTACTGTTACTGAATCCATTCAGCGGAGATGACGCCAGGACCTTCAACAAGGCTCTGCAGAAAACGCGGGCTGATCAGTTTGACGAAGCAATCGAATTGTTCACATCACTTGCCGAGAAGCATCCTCTCCAACTGTCGGTTTTGTATTGGCTGGCCAGGGCGCATGCCTGGCAAGGTGATGCCAAGCAGGCGGCGATCTGGTTGAGGCGTTCGATGAGCGTCGGCTGGTCTTACCGCGACTACACGAAATCCGACAGTGCATTCCAGCGGATTATGGATGATGCGGAGTTCCGATCGCTCGTCGAGTTGATACCTCCCCTGCCCTTCCATCATGGTCCAACCGCCGGTTTTCGCAGCTCCTATTTATGGGGTAGAAACGGGATGATCAATTCCACCAGCGACCAGGGAAATCGCTATGTTTTGTCAACGATTCTGGCAGTCAATCGGAACCGAGGCACCAACGAGCAGGAAACGCTGGACTATTTGCGACGCAGCATTCGCGCGGACGGGACCAAGCCAAGTGGTAAGTTTTACTTCACCAAGACCAACAACATTCGGACCAAGACTCGTGAAAAGGGAATTGACGAAGCGATCGAAGAACTCAAGGCCCTAGGTCACGATAGTGTGGTTGTTAATGCCCGCGTGCCTGCTGGCAAGTTTGACATGGTTGGATGTTCGGTCGGTACTCCCAAATTCAACTTCCTCAACTCCAAAAGCCTGATCCGCCCAGGTGCGATCTGCGAAAACCTGACCAGCTATGGCGGCAGGTTCATGCTGGACAAGACCCAAACTTTGCTTTCGGAATTTTTACGACATGGCGCAGCGGGATCCAGTGGAACCATCGTGGAACCTTACGCTATCCAAGCCAAATTCCCGCACCCAAGAATCCATGTCCATTACGCACGCGGATGCACGCTGGCCGAGTCGTTTTACCAGTCCGTGGCTGGACCGTTTCAGCTGCTGATTGTTGGCGATGCATTGTGCCGGCCCTGGGGCAACATCCCCAAGTTGAAACTCTCGGGTGAAATCATGGGTGGCAAAGAAATCAATGGTGACCTGGCAATCAACATCGCGGTCGAAGACAAACCGTATCCGGTTCGACTTATCGAAATGTATCTTGGAGGCAGGTTGATTCAACGAATCGGCCGTTCGGATTTAGGAAAAGTCACCGTCAATACTGAAACGATGCCTGACGGATATCACGAGTTCCGTTTCGTTGCGGTTGCCAGTGATATCGTCTCCAGTCGCGGTTCGGTCATCGCCCCCGTTATGATCAACAATCGCAACCAAAAGGTCTCGCTGTCGGCAAAATCCATTTCAGCTGACGTTGAAGGCGAATTCAAATTCTCGATCAATGCTCCCGGCGCTGACCGAATTCAGTTTTTCCACAACGGCCGTCTGTTGCATAACGTCGAAAAGGAATCTGACCAATTCTCCATTCCTGCATTTCATTTTGGGCGAGGGCGCGTGCGAGTGATTGCAATAGGGCGTTTCGACGACGACCAGTATGTCAGTTCACGGCCATTGGAGCTGGAGATTCGCGGCCAGATCTCAACTCGCATACCAGAAGTCCGACCGGTGCCGGCTCCAAAAAAGAAAAAGCCCGCAGCGAAGAAAAAAGGAACGGACACCAAAAAGTCAGCCAAGACGCAACGCAGGGCGCAAGAAAACAAAAAAGGCAAGGCAAAGCCTGTCGATAAATCAAAAGCGAATTTCTAAGTGTACTCGAGCGGCAAGCCTATTCGACAATCATCCATCCGCTTCGATGATTTGAGCTATCTGCTGGACAGCCAAGCGAAGTGAACTGACCGCCATTTGGAAATTCGTATGCGAAGAAATCTCCGGTTGGATTTCCACAAACAGTTCCGTCGCAGATTTAAGCTTCTTCAGTTTCTTCTTTGCCTGTTTAAGATACTTGGCCGAGTCGCCCGACTTCAACGGCCCACCTAGCGCGAGCATGTAGTCGTACAAATCCCGATGCACGTCTTTGAGATCGTCATCGTCTTCAACTTCCTCGCAATGCTTGAGGAACGCTCGGACCATCCAAACGTGACTTAGCAATTCGTCAATCGACTTCATTTTTTGTTCGTCGTTCATGCGTCTATTATTTCCCTCTCTTGTTCCCATACCATTCGATGTGCATCCGCGGGCAAAACCGATAACCAAACTGTTCGCAGACATCTTCGAGCCATTGCTTCCGTGCATCCAGGGTCCGTTTGTCGATCCCTTCGGGCATCAAGAGCACCCGCTCATTGTCCGCTTCGATTGATTCCACCAACTGCTTGATTTCTTCCACATCCAGTTCGTTGACGACCACGAATTTCAGCTGATACTTAAAACGTCCAATTAGCTCGCGAAGCACATTCAGGTTGATTCGGCTTTCTTCGTGTTTGCGACTCCACTCCCCTGCCCTGTCCACCGACGGCGTTGAATTGGCCAGCTTGGGACTAATCGACATCAAATCGCATTCAATGTCACGAGAAATTGTGCCTGCTGTTTCAATCGTTATATGCTTGCCCAGACTTTGGATACGGCTCGTCAATGCACCGATCGCAGGTGGCAACATCGGCTCGCCGCCAGTAATAACGACGTGTTTTTCATCATGCCCGGCAACCACCTCGACGACTTCGTCGATTGACATGGGCGTGCCTTCCGGGCTCCACGACGTGTAGGGAGTATCACAAAAACTGCATCTTAAGTTACATCCGCTGGTGCGCACGAAGATACTGGGCTCGCCGGTCAGCAAGCCTTCACCTTGTCGCGATACGTAGATCTCCGAAATCTGCATACCCGATGTTAACAAATTTCTTTTTTGATATCTTGTCGTAATTGGCAACGTAAAACGAAAGGCTGAGGATGCCCACGAAGTTTCAAGAAAAGCTGGAAACGTTTGACAACGAGTTCCCTGAGCGTGACTACACCATCAAAATTGAATGCCCGGAATTCACGTCGGTTTGCCCCAAGACAGGCCAGCCGGATTTTGGCGTGATTGGTTTTCAGTACATCCCGGAGAAACTCTGCGTCGAGCTGAAGAGTTTGAAGATTTACCTGCAGGCATTCCGGAACGAGGGCATTTTCTACGAAAACGTCGTGAATTCGATTTTTGACGATTTCATTGCCAAGGTGCAGCCTCGAAAATGTACGATCATTGCCGAATTTACGCCCCGCGGCGGAATCTCTTCAATCATCGAAGTGTCGACTGAATAAATGAGCGAATGCGAACTCTTGCTGTCTGGATTTGCGGACGAAGCCGCCAACGACAAAACTATTGAACAACAATTTGTGGCGTTCTCAGCGCTGGGTCTTCGGTACTTGTCGTTGCGATTTATCGACGTTGGCAATGGGATCAAAAATGTAATTGATCTGGACGATGCCGAACTGGACGTGGTGCTCAAGAACCTGGAGCTGTATGACCTTCAGGTATCGTCTATCGGATCTCCGCTGGGCAAGACCAAGCTGTTAGATGTCGATGATGGCAGCTCAAACACATTTTTCCCGTTTGACGAATACCTGGAAACAACGGCTAAGGTTTGCAGGATTGCCAATCGGCTTGGTTCAAAACTGATCCGCGGGTTTTCGTTTTACCATCCTCGCAATGAATCGCCCGAAGACTATGTTGCTGAAGCGGCAAGTCGCCTGAAATCCATTTGTGAACTTTGCGATTCCCATGGTCTCACGTTCGGGCTGGAAGTAGAAGCCAATTTGATCGGCCAGAACGCGGAGCTATTGATGGCGTTGCATGAGCAGGTCGCGAGCGAGGCGATGGTTTTGATCTTCGACGGTGCAAATCTTGTGACCCAGGGCTTTTCAGAAACAGAAGTGATCCAACAATTCGAAACCATGTCCGAGGCGCTCGGATGGATTCACATCAAAGACCACGTGCCTCTGTCGGAAAACCGCGATCAAAATTATGTTGACGAAGAAGCCCTGTGCGGGTTCGTCGCTGCTGGAGCAGGAGCTTCCGGTTATTTGCCGATCCTCGAGAAATTCAAGGGTTCATACGCCAAAACGGCTGAACGCATGAAAGCTCGCGGTGTCCCCGGAATTTTTGCCGACTTGGAACCGCACCTGAAAGGGGGTGGCCAGTTTGGTGGGTTCAGCGGACCAGACGGCTTTGGAATCGCTGCACGCGCATTTCGAAACTTGTGCGTGCAAGCGGGCGTAGGCTGTCCGGTTCGCCAAAAGCTTGGCTGACTGACTACTAACTTACTTGGCGCGATGCTACGCTGCTGGAGCTGGCATCCCTGCGTTTTTTACGCCGGCCGGCTTCGGAACTGAAGTCGCTGAAGGAAAGGAAGTTCGTGAGTTCGACGGCAAGCCTCACCTGCTCGAATCAAGTCTAAAAGCTGATTTCGCAATCGTGAAAGCCTGGAAAGGGGACAGGTTTGGGAACTTGATTTACAACGGACCGGCAAGAAATTTCAACCCGGCGATGGCGATGGCGGGTTCAATAACAATTGCAGAAGTGGAAGAGATAGTTGAGCCGGGTGAACTGGACCCGAATCTGATTCACACTCCAGGCATCTTTGTTCAGAGGATCATCGCAGGGACAAATTATGAAAAGCGAATCGAACAAAGAACTGTACGAACCAGAGATTGAAGAAATCCTGAACTCAAACAAAGCCGGTCTGCGACGGTTTCAGTTCGGGTTGCGACAGTTCATGCTTGTTTGGATTACCTCAGGTGTCGTCGTTGGGGCGGGCGGCACGATCTTTCGGGTTCTGAAGAAGAACCGGGACGTTGATGTGCATGGTCATTTCATCGGCCAATACGCCTCATTCTTAATTCTGATGGCAGCAATGATCTGGTTTTGCACCATCGTGTTTGCAATCGCCATTCTAATCAAAACAAGATTCGACAAGGAGCAACGAAAGAAACTCCTTCGTTCATTGGCGATAATCTACCTGGCAGGCCTGTTGGTCACGTTCACACCTCCAATCATCTTGTTGTCGTTCCTGTATTTGTCAGACTCGATGTAATAACGTAAAAAAACTCGCCGTAATTGAGCGAGCTTATTCAACTATGAATGATGTCAATTTTTTGACTGGAGGATCAACCACCAAATTCTACGCGACGTCGGCCAAGTTGGTGCTGCAGACGCTGAACAATGCTACTGTGCATTTGAGAAACTCTGCTCTCGCTCAAATCAAGCGTCGCCCCGATCTCTTTCATCGTTAGCTCTTCGTAAGTCGAGTTAGTTAGCTGGCTGGCTTTTCTTTCTTCTTCATTAATTTCAATCCTTTACCATCGCCGGACTTGCTAAACATGTCCGAAACATCCTGCAAAATATCTCTCTTGAAGATGTACGCGGCGGCAAATATCGCGCTGGAGACTACTGTCACAAAGAACATAAAGATCGCACAAAAATAAGCCAGATCGCCTGGTTGCTTGCTTAGGATTGACAACATAGCGGCACAAACAACACTCCCGCCAGCTACCAACAACATATTGTTCGACTTGTCTTTGGACTTCCTGGCGTTGCTTTGGTTGACCGCATTTCGTGACGAAGCGTTCGCCAACTCTCGCATCGCTGCAAGATTGGAGTTCAGTTCAGGTGCAGTTTGGCTGGGAACGAATTCCTCTGCTGAAAGTGGTTTTTCGTAAACCGGCTCGACAGGCTGTTGTTCGATCTGCTCGTTCAATACCTCACCCGCTGATTGCGTACTCTCTTCTGGTTGAGACGCAACAGGTTCAGCTGGAACTTCCTCACCGTTGAGACGTTGTAGCAGTGAATTCATGTAGTCCTGCACATCACCAGTTCCACCAGCTGCGGCTGAAGCTGGAACCTCAGGCTGAGCGGCCGGAGCAGCGGGCGTTGGAGTGGCAGCCGCAACCGGCGTTTCGTCTTTGGCCTCGACAATACCGCTCCCCATTGGCTGAGCACTTTCAACCGGAGCTTCGACTTCCTCTGGAAGCATGTTCATCCGAGCCAACAGGTCAGCAACACTGGCGTCTGACTGCGAAGCTTGTTTCGATTCGGCTGGAACCTCAGGTGGCTGTGGTTGTTCTTGCACGGCAGGAACTTCAACAGCGGGTTCGGCTGCCATTTCGCTCAACAATTGCTGGGCCAGTGACATTTCGCCAGTTGGTTGCTCCGTTGACTCGGCAACAACAGCAGGCTGCAGACCCTGTGGTTCAGGCGTTTCCAATGGCTCCGGTGTTGTTTCCAATGGCTCTGGTGTTTCCAATGCTCCCAATGCACCAAGTTCCACCCCACCAGTTTCCATGTCCGCAGCTCCAGCGTCATCATTACTGGTTCCGAACAACGAGTCTAAACTCGCTTGTAGCTCGTGTGATTGCTGTTCTTTTGCAGTCGCAGGTTGCTGAGCTACAGGTTGATCCTGTAACTCTGGCTGTTGTTCTGCGACGACAGTTTCTGGCTGACTGGCCACCTCAGCTTGCTGAGCTTCGGCAAGTTGCTGTTCTTCAGCCTGCCGCTGAGCTTCTGCTTGGGCCGCGGCTTCTGCTTGTGCCTGCTGCTGAGCTTCTGCTTGTGCTTGTGCTTCTGCTTGTGCTTCTGCTTGTGCTTGTGCTTGCGCCACAGCTTGTGCCTGTGCCTCAGCTTCTGCCTGTGCTGCAGCT
>CAZXLW010000106.1:0-7502 GCA_964641465.1 uncultured Pirellulaceae bacterium
ACAAATGGTTTGATTGCAAAAACGGCATTTCGCTGAGTCGAAAAGAATCCGTGTTTCAGCTTTTAGGTTACCCGTTTTCGTGCGAAAAGTCACGGAATGGGCGTTTATTTCCACCGGATAGACTCAGATCTCTTCTGAATTTTGCTCCGATTGTGGAATCGGTTGTTGCTGGCATCGGTTTTTCACTTACATATTGAAAAAATTTGCGAATTGGAACCATAGGGGCCGTTTTCAAAGCTCTGCCCTGTGCCTTGAGGTGCGATTTCTATTCCAGAAACGACTAGGTCATCGCTGGTAGTCCACTTATGTTAGAACTAGGTCTCAAACATCGGCTCAATCGGGCATTGGGATGTCGTGGTTCTCGAGCCGCCATTTCATACGCTCGATAAAAATGACATCCACGAAAGTGCTTTGGACGGAGTTTTTAGTCTCTTTGCTGAATGATATGAAATTTGCTCCCATCTATTTAATGCTCGTGTGTTTGGTGTCCCCCGTTGCCGCTCAAACCAATCCGCCAAACATCGTTCATGTATTTGCAGACGACCTCGGTTGGGGCTCCGTCGGGTTCACCAACCCGGCAACGCATATTGAGACACCAAGTATCGACGCGCTGGCATTGGGGGGAATGCGGCTGAATCGTTCTTATGCTTCAACCGTTTGCTCGCCTAGTCGCGCGAACTTGATGACTGGCTTTCACAACGGGCATGCAGCCAACGATCGCAACGGCAACATCGGAGCTGGCATTCGACCGCAGGATGTGACCGTGGGCGAAATACTCGCGACGGCTGGGTACCGGAATGCAGTTGTCGGAAAGTGGGGATGGGGAGCGTCCGGGAATCGTGACCTGAACGGCCCGGACCCTCAGCCGAACATTGGTAACCCAGGCACGTTGCCTGCCAATCAAGGCTACGAGTTTTTCTACGGCTACCTGAATCACAGCGCAGCCCACGATTACTACTACAGCTTCCTCTGGGAATCGAATGCACTTGGTGGTGCGACCACCTTGCTCCTGAATAACGGCGGGCCTGGAGCAACGCCTGAGTACATTCACGATTTAACTCAGATTCACAGTGAAGAGTTAATTCGCGATCTGGCGAATGGTTCCGAGCCGTTCTACTTGCAGATCAACTTTACGATTCCCCATTTTGATCTCGAACAAATTCAGACGACGCCTGCACTCACCAACCTAGCCGGCGATGTGATCTTCCCCAGTGGACTGGCGCAATATGCTGGTAACTCGAGCTTGAGTGATAAAGAGGAACGCTATGCAGCGATGATATCCAGAATGGATGCTTCGATTGGAGCTGTCATGAGCCGATTGGCGGACCCCAACTTTGATGGTGATACGTCCGATTCAATTTTTAATAACACGATTGTCTTTTTTACATCAGACAACGGGGCGACGCCGGAAGATGGCTTGGGAGCTGCGACGACTGAAAGTCTACCAGTTTCTGGAGGCTTGCGAGGCGGCAAGCGAGACTTATACGAAGGCGGCATTAGAATGCCGGCAATCGCATATTGGCCCGGGCAAATTGCGGCCGGTAGCAGCACTGAGCTGATCAATGACTTGTCTGATTTCCAAGCCACCGCCGCAGAAATCGCTGGCACTCAAGGACGCGTCGGAACCGATGGTGTCTCGATCCTGCCGACATTGCTTGGTGCGACTGGTCAGCAGGTCCGCCAGCATTTGCTGTTCGAAAATTTCGAGAACAGCAACCTCGGCTACACCAAAGCCAATTGGGCACTGGTACGGCAGGATTACAAGCTGATTCAGTTTGACGATGGCACCCAGGAACTGTACCGCGTGGACATTGATCCCAATGAAGACAATCCGCTCAATCTACAGGACCCAGTTTTTGATACGGTCCGCGAAGAGATGCAAGCAATCGCGTTTGCCGAAGGTGCCGGTCAGCCGGACGTTTATGCGGTTCAGTTTCGCGATTGGGTTGGGCAGGACGCAAGTCGGATATCAGAAATCCAAAATTGGTCGGTCACTGATGAGCCTGCCAGCACCGAGGTTGGAACGGTCAACGAAACGTGGTCTGCGAGGTTGGTCAATGAATCTGCCGCGGATCAGATGGCAGCCGCAGCTGCCGATGTTGCCTTCCTCGGTCTTGAGATCGACGCCACAACCAGCCACCAGACGCTTCAAGTCTGGCCGGAAGTGAATGTTTCGGCCCGCAATGAGATTCGTATCGGAGCCAATGCTACGCTGCAAATGTTTAACGCAGACGCACAGACAGCTCGTTGGATCAGCGTGGCCGACGGTGCGACGATCGAAGGCACCGGCTTGGTCGTCGGAAAACTTCTTTGTGATGGCAAGATTTCGCCTGGTATCGTGATGGACGATATACAAGTCCCCGAGACTGGCGATTTCGAATTCGCCGTCGATTTTTCTGACATCGATGACCGAGCCGAGAAGGACAATTTTTACACGCCGCTGCGCGGGAGCATTCCGCAAGCTTCGATTGCGCTGGACTATGGGATCTCAGCTGGCTCGACGCTTTTCGATCGAGGCTTCAATGACATGCCAGCCGAGTTCAACGTGAATAATTGGTCTACGAGCGGACAAGTTGCTGACGCGATCGCTGATGGTGACTTCATGAGTTTGAAGGTCAAGCCAGCTCCCGGGTTGGCGGTTGAGCTAGTCAGCAGTGGATTTGATTTTTTCAGGAATGGAGGCAACTCGCCAGTCGACTACGGAATCTTGACGAATGTCGATGGATTTGATTCCAATTCGTTGTTGGGGCAAATCTCCATTGAAAATACCAGCCCGACTCGATTGGAAGTTCCTGGGACGGCTGGCCTGAGCACTGCGGACGAGTTGGAAATCAGGCTGTATGGCTGGGACGCCAATGCAAGCAGCGGGCACACTCACATTACCGGTGCCGATGTTGAGCTGCGATTCACCAAATCGCCCGCAGATGATTTCGGGCTGCTGGGCACGCTCCAAGTCGAAGGCGATTTAGTGCTGGGCGATTCCGCATGCCTGGTGATGCAGATCGGTGGTCCTTCCACCAGCGATCAACTGGTCGTTTCTGAAGACACTCAAATTGATGGTTTTTTGCAGATTGAAATTGTCGATGGATACCTGCCAGAGTCCGGCGATATCGTTGACTTGCTGGTGACAGGCGTCAGGTCCGGTGAGTTCGATGATTTTGTTTTGCTCGCTGATGGAATCTGTTTTGATGATGTTGAACTGTTGTACGAAGCAGATCGAGTCTCGCTGAGGTTTAATTCTGACGCGGTACGACTTGGAGACATGAACCTGGATGGCGTTGTCAATTTGCTTGACGTTGCCCCGTTTGTTCAAGCCTTATCCAATGGTAAATTTGTTCCAGCAGGCGATATCAATAAAGACGGCACAGTCAACTTGCTGGATGTTTCCGGGTTTGTTGATCTGCTCTCAAACTAAAGAACAACATCCGACTCGGACTGCATCGTGCCACGTAGCCATCGGGCATGTATTCTGCTCAATCATCACGCGGACACATTTCACATAAATGCTTTTGGATCTCACTATGTCTAAGCACGACTGTCTCTTTAACTTTGCCCCACGCGGTTTGTTATGCCTTTTCGTTTTTGTAAACGTCTTTGGTGGATCTTTCGCTCCTCCGATAACTGCTGCTCAAGAGCCGACCACGCCAGCCAAGGCTAGTAAGCCGAACATTATCTGGATTGTGGCGGATGATCTTGGCTACAACGATCTGAGTTGCATGGGGCAGAAGAATTTCGAGACCCCCAACATTGATGCAATGGCGAGCGGAGGGATGAGGTTTACTCAGTTCTACGCCGGCTCAACGGTTTGCGCTCCGTCGCGGGCATGTTTTATGACCGGTCAGCACACAGGGCATGTCTATCAGCGATTCAATGGTCCGGTTGAGTTTCGAGAGAACCCACAGGATGTAACGATCGCGACGCTTTTGAAGAATGCTGGATACAAGACGGCGATGATTGGTAAATCCGGATTGTCTTGCAACAGCAACGACAAGCAGCTACCCAATCGAAAAGGGTTCGACCACTTCTTTGGATTCATTAGCCACTCCGCAGCGCATCGTTATTATCCGCCACAGATGATTCGCAATGGTGCGGTTGTGAAGTACGAAAACAATCACGAAAAAGAAGGTGAGGTCTATTCCGGTGACGAATTCGTGAAAGAGTCACTGGAGTGGATCAGTCAGAACAAGGATTCGCAATTCTTTCTGCACATGAGTTTGCAACAACCGCATGCGGACTTGCAAGTACCGGATTCGTATCGCCAAAAATTCATTGGCAAGTTTGATGAAACGCCTTCGCCTGGCAAGCATTACCGAGCAGAAAAGCATCCCAAAGCGACCGTTGCTGGGATGATCACTTATTTGGACGAGTCGATTGGCAAGGTGGTGGACAAAGTCAAAGAGCTTGGTTTGGCTGAGAACACATTGATCATGTTTACCAGTGACAACGGTCCTCATTTCGAAGGCGGGCACCATCCAGATAATTTTGATTCGAACGGACCTTTGCGAGGCGGTAAGCGGGATCTTTACGAAGGCGGCATTCGTGTACCACTGGTCGCGTATTGGCCCGGGACGATTCAATCCGGTCAGACCAGTGATCTGATCAGCGCGTTTTGGGACTTTCCGGACACGGCATGTGAATTAGCCGGAATCGATGGGCCCGCTGAATCCGACGGCATCTCCCTCGCGCCGACGTTACTTGGACGTGGGGATCAGAAGCAACACGAGAATTTGTACTGGGAATTTTACGAGCAAGGCGGCAAGCAAGCCGTCCGCCAGGGTGACTGGAAAGCTGTCCGATTGAATCTGATTTCCGATCGCAACGGCCCGATTGAACTTTACAACCTTGCCAACGATTTAGGAGAAGAAAAGAACATCGCCGATTCCCATCCTGATATTGTCGCGCAGATGGCAAAGATTATGGAAAACGAACACACGCCGTCGACGATTGCCAGTTTCAGGCCGAAACGATCCGGCAAGAAGACTAACGGTCGCCGCATTAGATCGGGCAAAGTCTTGAAAAAGAAGAACTGGAAGATTGTGGAAGTGGACAGCGAGTCCAGTTTCAATGGCAAGCTGATCAAGAACATCATTGACAACAAGCCGAACACGTACTGGCACACTCAATGGCAAGCCGACAGTCCGCAGCATCCTCATTATTTCGTGATCGATTTAGGTAAGCCACGAAAGATCACGGGCTTTCGAATTCTCAACCGCCAGGATGGCAATTCCAACGGCAGCGTAAAGCAGTTCGAGTTCTACGTTGCCGACACCAACGAATTCAAGCAACCGGTCCACAGTGGTTCCCTGAAGAGTACGGTCGACGAGCAATCAGTCAAAATCCCATCGACCAAAGGGCGATTCATCAAATTCGTTTCGCTTGAAGCGTTCGCAGGCAAACCCTACGCATCGATGGCTGAATTCAACCTCGAAACTAACTGACAACGCGAATTTAAACGCTGGACGAACCCCGTGCCTTGCTTCATGTTGGCGCATTCCTTTGCCCGCGCTGGGCTCGCGGGAACTGTTCAATCTCTTTCGCAATTGCCGATTTTCTTATCATCGCCAAGAACGGGGTGAGTGGACGCAAGGCGATCAGCAATGATCGCCAGAGGGCCCTGTCAGAATTGCATTTTGCAACTGTCGCAACTGGCCAAAATAACTGAGACGGTGGCTGACTGACAGATGTAACGGTTGAAACGAGTTTTTGATCTGAGGTCCAGGTAATCAACCAGCGGATCTCAAATCCAAGCCAGTAACGCGGCGAGTGTTCACTTTGAGAGCTAGATTTCGAAAGCCGTTCTTGAGCAGGAGTTAATAGATGCCAAAGGTTTGTCACGAAGTTGATTTTGAGATCATGGGCAGCGATATGCAGCTCGTGGAGCTGACGCTGGATCCGCAGGAAACGGTGATCGCCGAAGCGGGCTCGATGAATTACATGGACGATGGAATTCAGATGGAAGCTCGAATGGGAGACGGATCGCCAGCCAACCAAAGTCTTACCGGCACATTGTCGTCGATCGGAACGCGGATTTTGACCGGTGAGTCGTTGGTCATGACACACTTTACGAATCACACGTCAGTTCAGCGTCGAGTCGCGTTTGCCGCCAGCTATCCTGGCAAAATCGTCGCGTTGGATCTTGGAAAAATTGGTGGCGAACTGGTGTGTCAAAAACGAAGCTTTTTGTGCGCTGCTCTCGGTACGCAGATCAAACTGGCGTTTCAAAAGCGAATCTCAACCGGGCTATTCGGAGGCGAAGGTTTTATCTTACAACGACTGGTCGGCGACGGGATGGCGTTCGTACATGCCGGTGGACACATTGTCCGCAAGGTACTTAACAATGACACCATCCTGGTCGATCCAGGTTGTCTGGTTGGCTATACGGTAGGAATTGATTTCGCGATTCAGACTGCCGGAGGTCTGACCTCGATGGCATTTGGTGGTGAAGGGATGTTCCTGGCCAAACTTAGCGGGACTGGTGCCGTGCTTGTACAAAGCTCGCCAGTTTCTCGACTGATGGCGGTCTTCGGGAGTAACACGACGAATAACTAATGAGCCTGCCGTACTCAGGGGCAATGCAAACGCCGAACTCGGAATGTAGCACGACTCTCCGAGTCGTTGTTTGCCGCACCGATACGACAGGAAATGAATACGACTCGGAGCGTCGTGCTACTTTGATACGGTACTGACTTGATGATGGCAGCCAGAACAGCGATTCCAACTTTAATTGAACTTGATTGAGTAATAAGATGACAAACCAAAATGGCATTTCCAATTTTATTGGCGGGATAATCATCGGTGCGGTTTTTTTTGCCGGTGGTTTGGCGTTGTTCTTCTATTGGGGCCAGCCAATGCTTGCCAAAGCGACGGCGAGTGAAAAGTGGCCGGTGGTCCAAGGGATCGTGAAGTCTTCAGACGTTGCAACTTCGAAAGACAACGACGGGCAAAGCATGTACAGTCCCAATGTCGTGTTCGAGTATACGGTGGCTGGCAGTAAATATATTTCAACAAGCGTTGATGTCGGCCTGGGATGGTCAAGCTCCAGCTCGGCTTCAGCATATCGAGTTGTTAACAAGTATCCCGCCGGGGATTCTGTCGAGGTCGCCTACGACCCTGCCGATCCCAGCTATGGTGTGTTGGAAACCGGTGCACATTTCACTAACCATCTAATGTATTGGTTGGGGCCGGCTCTGGCGTTGATGGGGTTGATGATTGGCGTGGTCCCATTATTGAAGTTTGGATTCGCCATGTTTGCGGTCGGTTCCTCGTTGGCTTCATCTACCCAATCGGCAATTCCAGCGGCAAACCAACCTGGTTCACCAATCGCAGAGCACGAGGACTCGTTGTCGAGCGGGATTCCGTCCTCAGTTACCAATAGCCAAGCGACCAATAACTTTGATGACGGGATCACAATTCAGTAGTCGCTTAAAAAACACAGGCCGCTCGATACGACTCGCCAGCCGACGCCTAACAATGACATTCAATTGAGATAGACGGCTATGTTA
>CAZXLW010000106.1:7602-15179 GCA_964641465.1 uncultured Pirellulaceae bacterium
GACTCGCCAGCCGACGCCTAACAATGACATTCAATTGAGATAGACGGCTATGTTACCTGCGGTCCAGCATTTCGCTATCCCATGATTAATTCGAAATTGAGATTCATGTTATCGAGGTCACTTGCCTCGGGTGGGGTAACAAGTGTACCGCGACATTCTAACTTTTTTAGTGAACTCATGCTCGCAAGGATAGGCAAAGAGTCATTCGAAATTTTCGTGTTGTTGGCGATGACGGTTGTCAGGTGTCGCAGTTTAACTAGCCGAGCTACAAACTCATCAGTTAAAGACGTGTCGGAAATGTCGAGATTGCGTAAGTAGTCGCATTGCGCGATGGATCTTGCGACGGTGTCCGAAACCTCAGTGGATGCAATTGCCAGGGTTTTGAGTCGTGGTAAGGACTTCAGGTTTAAAGTCGCGTCGTTTACGGACGTGGTCGAGAGATCAAGTGTCGTCTCGCCATAAATGTAATTGAGCAATGTCGAGTTATGTTCTGGCGTATAGATTACTCGCCCCTTGAGCTGCCTCAACGTTTCTTCAGTTCGTTTGCTCATGGGCGAAACGCCTGCCCACATCGCGTACATCGCTCTGCGTTGATGCGGAGCAACCTGACTCAACAACAAAAAGCCACTGATCTGCACGGAATCATCCGTGTAGATTCGTGCAAATCCCTGGCTTAAAAAAACAACCATCAAGCCGGTACAAAGGGGGCCATACTCACGCGCAGCAGGAACATGTTTAAGCTTCGCGTAAACAGGGCACCCGTCAATTTCAAGCATGGCGGCCGTCAATTCAGATCTGACAGGCCACTAATTCCGCCGGAACAACCAGATGTAATCGCCTCTCTCGATTGGGTCGGAAGTGATAGCGATCGCCTCTACTCTTTTCGACCGATACTTCGCCAGCAACGCTTTGGCTTCCCTAGAGGCTCTATAATCTTCCAGCTCTTGTTCGCCTTCACGTTCAGCTGCCTTCTTCAAGCGAGCGAATTCCGCATAGGCAGCGCTTGATTCTTCTTTGAGCTTCTTGGCGGTTTCGAGCTCTTCTTCGGTCGGGACCTTCAGTGGACCAGTAAGCCATTCAACTCGCCCGCCGACCAGCAAGTCGAGATCGCCGTCGCCGTCATAGTCGACCACCTCAATGTGGTACGAAGAACCAGGACCGACAGGCGATCCATCCTTGGCCGCAGGTACGCGTTTAATCTGTTTAGATCCCGACGCTCCGGGCAATGCCGCAATCAGCGTCGTCATCTTGGGAAACACAGGCTTCCCTTTCGTCCCGGCGTTGCGAAGCAAAACGACTTCGCCGCGAATCGTACCAATTAAGATGTCGAAGAGCCCATCGCCGTCCCAATCGGCAACACGCGGTGCGCCCATCCCACCTTCGAATGCGACAGGTTCGTCGCCTACTTTTACGATCTGATTGGTGGTGGCGAACTTCGTCTCGGTAGGGCTGCCTTCATTCAAGCGGAGGAACAGGCCTCCGTCTCGATAGCCACCTAAAAGTAAATCGATGTCGCCATCGTGATCCCAGTCAACGGCAGCTACAGAGGAGCAGTGCCCCTTGGTGCCGGTGCTTTCGGATTCAGCCCAATCGTCGGCTTCAAAATCCCAAAATTCGCTGATCATGACTGGGGCATCATCCTTGGCCAGCACAGCAGTCGATTTACCGTATCCGTCTTTTGTGTTTTCGATCCACTGCGGAACACCGCTGAAACTTCCGATCAAAATATCTTGCAATCCATCACCATTGATGTCCACGAACTGTGAACTTGCACCGACACATCACCAGTTGGATGTTCGGATCTCTTCGCCCTTGGCATCTTTGAGATATCCCTGCGGCCCCCAAACAGGATCGCCCGAACCTGATGTGTTCAGATTTTCGTAGATACCAACGCTTCCCATCAGGGTACCGATGAAGAGCTCTGCTTTCCCATCGCCATCGACATCGAAAATTGCTGGCGAGACGAATTGCTTCTTCGCCACCGTGTTGAGAGGTTTGCCATCCGAATTAATTCTGACGGGATCTTCAAAGATACCCTGACCGGTTGGAGCTTTCGCTGGGATCGCAATGCTGACTGTTTTGTTCTGTGGACGATTACAGCGGTCATCAGTACAGGCCTGATAGGAAACAACCACTTCGATGTTCTGGCCGTAAGCGCTCGGATCGACGACAACGCTTTTGGAAAAGCGGACGTTCCCGACATGGATCTCTGAACTTGATGCAGTCCCTTCGATGCCAGCGGGGCGATTCCAGTCGCCGGCAGATTTCACTCCTTCGGGCAAATTCAATTCCAGAGAAGTGCGTTGCTCTGGACCTTCTCCCACTTCTGCGTACGTATGCCATCCATCCTTGATGTTGAACTCAACAGTGATCGTGAAACGGTCAGCGCTGGCAGTGCTCGGCTGTATTGTTCCCTTAAGTGCCACTGGCTTCTCAAGCGTTGGGATCGCTGTCAAGGAAAAAAGCATCGAACTGGCGAGCATTACGGTGGCCAAGTGACTCATCATAGTGAACTAAATCCTAACTGGAGACTAAAAGCTGCCGGCAAATGGACAAACGTAATAAAGTTGTAATTCAGTTTTGGTTAAATCAAAGGGTTATTGTGGCTAAATCACAGGGGATATTCTCAATAGTGTTCGGCACTTCAGTTGCTAGTCAGTTGCGAATTGCGACGAAACTCCCTATCGCCGCCTCACAGTCAGGCACGACTCGTACCAAACCGAATCTACATCTATAAAAAAAGTCCACAAAGAAATCACAAGCCGAGCTCGCGATTTCATTGTAGACAATATTTTTGATTAAAAGCGACTGCTTGATGTCGTTTAGCTTCGATCTGTCAGCAACATCTGGCGGCATATTTGTTAACTTTTTTCCTGAGGGCAGCATTGTGACTGTGAACAATGTGCTGCTGGGAGACATCAACCGGGATGGAGTCGTCAATTTGCTTGACGTTGAGCCTTTCGTTGATTTGATTACCAACGGCGAATTTCAGTTTGAAGGTGATCTCAACGGAGACGGAGTTGTTAATTTGCTCGATGTTGATCCTTTCATTGACGCCATCTCTGGTTAATTTTAACCATAGTAGTCGTTTAATAAGACTCACATACGCCTGCATTGAAATCGCGATCACGACGATTTCAGTGCAGGCGTTTTTTTGTAGATAAATGACAGTGTCACTTTTCCGGTGTCTGCGCGGAGGTGTCGCTGATTTCCTTCACGTTCAGGTGAATAGGCTGCGTGCGCTCAAACACAGCGGCAAATTCTTCTCCGGTGACCAGCGTACCGGTCATACATACGATCGTTGAACCCCTATCCACCGGACTGCAGCATTGTGCGTTGATTTCGATTTCTTACGCAAAGACGAAGAATTGTGATGCAGTCAACAACAATGGTTCGACAACTGAAATCACTCCCAGGTTGTTCTCGCGAGATATCCAATTGTGCGCGCGGACGCTAGCGTCGATCTGAGGCAAAATCCAGATGGGGTTTTGTCATTGCCAGCGATGGTTTATTTACGCACTTCTATATTGAAAGAAGTCGGTTTTTCGAAGTGTGGCTTATGGCTCACTCTCGTTAGGATTCCATGAAGTCATCCCATGTGAAAACGATCATCGTCTTTGCATCTGCCTTCGTGCTGATTGGGGTAGCGATGTTTTTTCGCGATTCCGCATCGGACGATTTCGTGCTCCTGCTTGAATCGCAAAAGCCTGGTGTGACGCAACCAGTTGCGAAACATCGCAATCAGAAATCGCATGCAAGTGGTCCGGAATCATTCAGAATGATTCCGCTGCCGACACTGCCAGGAAATGACCAACTTGTGCTTCCGGCGCCCGCGAACCAGATTGAGCCAGGCCCAGAATCAGCGGACTTGGCTGAGCTGCAAAGCATAGTGTTCGAATTCGATGCACTGCCGACCCTGGACGAAGAACTGCCCTCTTGGAACCCGACTCAAAATGTTCAACAAGCGAGTCACTGGATTCCCAGCGACGACCAATATGGCGGCTTAGTAAATGCGATTCTGAGTGAACCGATTCTAGACTTTCCTGGTCCGGCGGAGCTGAAAACGGAGTTAGGTGATCCCGACGGTCTGGCATCCTGGGATGAGGAACGTCCAACTCAGGACGGTTCAGAAGATTCAGAACCGGCTTCGCCAGGCGAGAAAGACACCAGGCAATCAGCAGATGCGTCTCAAACAGCATCTGAATCTCAAACAGCATCTACCGAATCGGAGCGTCCTGATTGGACAACCGATCTGCTGTTCGAACAAATTCGGAACCAGCGCGTGATTCCAGCGCAACACGAAATTCGATGGTCGCTCAACGACGCGATTTCGGCGGCTCTCATCTATTCCAATCGTGTTTCGTCGCTGCGGATTGAACCAGTCGAAGAGCTCCAAAATGTTGGCGTTCAATCTGGCCCGTTTGATGTCGTTGGTTTTTCTGAACGGAGCTTTCGAGATTCGACTGAGCCAGTTGGCAGTACGATCGATACAGCAACCGGCGTCCAGCCAATTATTCAGGAACAAGATTTTAACGTCGTTTATGGATTGCGTCGCCAGCTTCGGACCGGTGGCGAAGTCGAATTGAATCAGTCATTTCAAATTCGTGACAACGACTCCGGGATCCTGGTGCCTCGTGATCAAGCCATCAGTCGTTTCAATGCGCGGCTAACCAAAGAACTATTGCGAGGCGCGGGACGCTCGATTGCGATGAACGAAGTTCTCGTCGCGTTTTATAACGCGACGGCACAGCGGGCAGAATCGGTCGGTGAAATCGCCAATCACTTGAACGAAGTCATGACCGCGTACTGGAATATTTTCGCGGCACGTGGGGCGTTGTTTGCCAGTATCGAGAATCGGGAACTGGCTGCTCAAGCGTTAGAAGAACTCAAAGCTCGACGAGACATCGATGCCGAACCAAATCTGTTGGATCAGGCCGAAGCGACCATTCGACAACGTGAATTACAAATCAACGAATCTAACAACGACCTTGTCAGAGCTCAAATCCGCCTGGTATCGCTCGTCAATGCGCCTGAGTTACTGGAAAATTTGGACTCGATCGAAATCTTGCCGCAAGTTTCACCTGACTTGGAAGCTCGAGGGCTCGACATTGCCTCACGGATCAATACGGCCATCCAGCGGCGGCCCGAAATCGCCGACATCATTGAACAAATCAAATCAGCTCAAGTCACCAATCACGTTTCGCTCAACGATTTGCTACCACGTTTGTCACTTTCACTCGAGGCAAGCTTGAATGGGTTGGAAGGGGACCGGCAAACGGCTGACGCATTCGGAAATCAGTTCGAAAATGATGTGACTTATCAAGTCGGCGCAAATGTCGAAGTCCCTTTTGCTAATCGCCAGGCACGATACAATCGCCGCCGCACCGAATTGGTCGTGGAGCGATTGAAGGCCAATTGGCAGATGACTATCGAACAGGTTAAGGCAGATGTGCTGGACAATGCGCAAGAGTTTTCGGCCAGTCAGGTGCGTTTGGAAAAGCAACGAGAGATTTTGCATTTCTCAGGCAGCGAACTGCGTTACTTAGGACTGCGAAAAACCATTGCACCGAAAGAAACTTCCAATCCCAGTTTTGAATTGACGCAACTTCTGGCGGCTCAGGAACGTCAAGGCGCAGCCAAAGCGGAATACGTCGCCGCAATTGCGGATAAACACAGGGCCATTTTTGAACTGAATCGGGCGACCGGAATTTTGATTAATTCTGACGTGATTCCGACTGTCGGCGGACCGCCTCGGCCTGGATTCTTTTCGGTCTACCACCAGTATATTGAAGAACGATCGGTGTTTTCCGATCCAGCAACCGCACTCGAATCACAAACAAGAGACGAAGCGAAGCAGCACCGCCGCCCAGGTGTCAAGCAAATTTTGCGTTCGGGAGTTCCTCGAGTCGACCACCACGCACCGGTTCAAAAAATTCCTCGCTACCCGTTGCAATACCGCATTCCTTAGACGGCAACACGTGGCTGTCGTGAATGCCGAAGTAAGTTGGTGCCGCTCATCAACGACCTCAACCGCGGTTGTCTGTTCTTGTTAAATGCCGTGCGTTGGTTGAATACCCAATTGGTTAACGTTTGCTTACACTTTCGCCAACGCGTCAATCTTTAATGAGGCACAATTTACAAGTCCTGAAGGGACGACATGAGCCGTTGCGCAATGAATTCATGTCGCCTCTTCGAGGCTTGTCATTATGTTCACGATCACGGATTTACACCCGTGGCTACAACATATCGTCCCATCAGGACTATCGACAACAAAACACCTCGCCTGAAGACAACAAAAAACCTCTCCTGAAATCGTTTCAGGAGAGGCTGGAGAAACTTACAACGTGTTTTCACTGAACGAAATTCGCTAAGCGAATCTCGCTAATTAGTAAGTACTGACAGTACGGCTGGAGAAATCTGCAAAAGACGTGCGACTTGCCTGGCGGGCTTCTCGACGAGTATCACGTGATTCGCGGCGGCTTTCCCGTGATTCGCTGCGACTCTCTCGACGACTATCGCGAGCTTCGCGGCGGGCGTCACGAGCTTCCTGGCGGGCTTCACGACGACTCGATTCCGGTGCCGCTTCATCAGCTGCCGCTGCAACTTCGGTTTCAACCGCAGCATCGACTTCCGCCGCTGCCTCGGCTTCGACTGCCGGTCCCGCTTCCGCGGTAACTTCAGTTTCAACCGCAGCTGCGATTTCTGCTGCAACTTCCGCATCGACTTCTGCTGGGGCCCCAGCGTCCGCGGCAGCGGCAATTTCGGCCGCTACATCTGAACCGACTTCCACCTCTACGCCGTCAATCACAACCACGGTTCCGTCGATCGACAAGTTACTGGTGTCAAACTGAACCTGGTCCGATTGAACGGAAGTGAAACTGCCGCTGGCCGCACCAAAGTCGATCAAGTCAAACGACTGACCTGCCTCTGGAACAAAGCCTTCATCGAACCGAACGTTGAGTGTTCCGCCGAACGTCACATCGCCTTCGGTATCAATCTGTTCCACTTGGTCGACACCTGCGATGTCGAGATAAACAACACTTTCGTCAGTCAGGACAACATCGCCTGATGACAGCTCAATCTCTCCGTCGATAACACCGGAGTTAATCAGGTCGCCATCAAAGTAAACACCATCTTCGACCAAAACGGCTGCCGCATCCTCCGAAGTGATCGTTCCACTGTTGACGATGTCTCCATCGAATGTCGTGCCACCTTCAGCACTGTTGAATAGGCGGACGCCAGCATCGAGCTCAGTGTCACCCGCTCCGAAGATCTCACCGCTGTTGGTGATCGAAGCAGATTGAACATCTCCAGCTTCGGAACCGACTTGAACCGAGACTCCAGAACCAGCACCTGATCGAGCATCAATTCGACCCGAGTTGTTGATCTCAAAGTTGTCAGCAGTACCATCAGCGTAAACGGTGCCGTTACGCTGGCGGTCGGTTGCTTCGACGAGCCCAGAGTTGTTAAAGACCAAGCCTTCACCGTCGATGTTGACGGCGCGACTGTCAGACGAAATGACGCCTGAGTTTTCAACGACGCCACCCGTGTGATCGCCGGTGCCAAAATAGACACCA
>CAZXLW010000107.1:0-14802 GCA_964641465.1 uncultured Pirellulaceae bacterium
TTGAGACTTATTTGCCGATGAATTAGACTGTGGCAGGCAGCATCGGTTCAGCCGTTAGCCCCGAATCATTCCGAGCTGGACGATCGAGGCGTCCAACAACCAACAGGAGCTTACATGTTTTTGCGACACGGAATTCCGCTAATAGATTTACACACCAACGAAAATCTCATTCGTCGGAAACTGATTGGTAGCAGTCTGTTGGTTTTGGCAATGTTTGCATTTTCTTCGCCAGCGGTTTCAAACGCACAGACGGTGCCACCTGAAAACACTCTTGTTAGCGAACAAGTAAAGACTTCCATCGCCTCAGGGCGAATCTTTCACAACGGCGAAAAGCCGGAAGTAGTCTGGGAAGAGTTCGTTACGGTCGATGATGCCAAATGGATGCGACTCAATTTCAGTCAACTTGTCCTTGCCGGAAATCCACTGGGCGGACCAAGCTCCACGCTCCGGATCACATCAATGACTGACAACGCGGTACAACTACTGAATGCCGAAACCGCAACGCAATGGCGCAATACCAGCGCGTACTTCAACGGAAATTCGGTCAAGCTTGAATTGCTGGCGGCTCCAAACGGTCGGATGAATCTGGTCGTTATCGATGACATCACCTCCGGCCAGCAAGTACCACCGAATGTCACTGAAACTATCTGCGATGAAGTTGACGATCGAATTGCATCGAGCGATCCGCGGGTTGGTCGAACAGCTCCGGGTGGATGTACTGCATGGCTCTTCGATAACCGCGCCAATTGCATGATCACTGCAGGTCACTGCGCACCTTCTGTTGATGTAGTTATGTTCAACGTTCCGTTATCTGACTCGTCGGGAAATCCACAGTTCCCTGGTCCGGAAGATCAATACGCAGCCGATTTTATTTCCTTTCAGTCAGTTGCCAGCGGCATCGGTAATGACTGGTGTTACTTCGGTTGTTTCCCAAATTCAACAACGGGGCTTTCTGCATTTCAAGCCCAAGGAGATTCGTTTTCGCTCGCCGAACCGGCGGCGGTTGGGCCTACCGACATGATTCGAATAACCGGCTTTGGAACTACTTCGTTTCCAGTAGATCCAGTTCTAAATAGCGCACAGAAAACACATGTCGGCGAGTACGTTTCCGCGACGGTCAATGAACTTGGCTACCGCGCCGATACGACAGGTGGAAATTCCGGTTCACCAATCATTTTTGAAGAGACTGGAGAAGCGATCGGAGTTCATACACATGGCGGCTGCGGCGACGGCGGTGGACAAAACAACGGGACAGCTTCGACCCAGGATGGTTTTGCCAATGCACGATTGAATCCGCTAGGAATTTGTTTGCAAACAGTTGTATTCGAGTTCCCAAACAGTCTTCCCGAACTTGTATCACCCCAGGGTGGTGATACCATTACCGTGGTCATCGACGATTCGGATTTTCCTGCCGTATCTTCGACTGCGATGTTGAATGTTCAACTTGGAAACGAGTTCCAGGCAATACCGATGACGTTAGTGGGCGACGACACATATGAAGCGGCGTTTCCATCGTCTAAATGTGCATCTGTTTTGCGTTACTATTTCAGCATCGAATCTGCTGACGATGACGAAATATTCACCAATCCGCTGCCTGCCCCCTTAGTGACCTACGCAACAATCAGCGCCGAATCCATCGCCGTTGAGATCGCCGACGATTTCGAAGCCGATCAGGGATGGGCTGTTTCGGGTAGTGCTATCGATGGACAATGGGATCGAGGCATTCCAGCCGGTGGTGGGGATCGAGGCGATCCAGCAACTGATGCGGATGGTTCCGGTTTTTGCTTTGTAACTGACAACGAGGATGGAAACTCAGACGTGGATACTGGTGATACGATTTTGACATCACCAGTGTTCGACGCGTCGGACGCCGATATCCAGGACGCCGTCGTTTCCTACTTCCGTTGGTACACCAACAACGGCGGCGATGATCAATTCGCAGTCGAAGTCTCTAACAACGCTGGAGCGACATGGGTAACTTTGGAGCAATTTGGCAACGGGCCAAACAGTATGGGCGGATGGCTGCTGCAGTCGTTTGCTTTGTCTGATTTTGTTGGACTCACCGATCAAATGCAGGTGAGGTTTATCGTCTCGGACTTTGGCCCAGCAAACGTCGTTGAAGCAGGCGTTGATGCATTCTCAGTGCAACTTGTCAATTGCATGGAAGTCCTGCTTGGTGATATCAATCGCGATGGCAACTTAGACTTGCTGGATATAAGTGGATTTGTCGAATTGCTCAATACAAATCAATTCCAGCCGGAAGCAGACATCAATGGCGATGGATTGGTTGATCTACTAGACATAGCTCCATTCGTTTCGTTGCTGGCCGGCCAGTGATCTTCAAATAATGCATCGTCGGTTGGAACCAGAAATGGTTTAACCGCCAAACGAAAAAACATAGCAAGCAAGTGTTAACGATATCTGGATCGGAACGGTCGGCCTTCCAGGCCGGGGTGCATAAGTTATCACAGGTGAATTAGTTTACCGCGGTTGAAGCGTAACCCAACCTCCGTCCTGGAATTGGCAAACTCGCTGCCCTTCATCCGAAAGTTCAAATCGTATTGAGCCAAGCTCAGCTGTAGCAAGCACACTCGTTTGTGATTGAATAGCCCGAACAACTTCGTCATCCAGCTTGCTCCGTCCCGCGCTGACGACCACCGCTTCCGGGCGACACCATTCGACAAATTCCTGCGGCCGACTGTTTTTGCTGCCGTGATGAGGCAACATGGCTATGTCGCAGTCAATTGGCTCACGGCCCAACAGGATTCGCAATCCGTTCAACTCCAAATCTCCCGGCAGCAGCACCCGCCACGGACCAAGATCCAACAGCATTACGATACTGTCAGAATTGTCATTGCTACCGGTGCCGACATCAGGAGGTGACAGGACTTCTATTCTCGATCCGCCCGCCAGCGACACAAAGTCGCCCCAAGCTAACTCCCTGATTGGAACGCTTTCTTTTCCGATGATCTCAAACAGCCGCGGCAGGACCTCCGACTCATCCCGTGACTCATTCATTGGTTTGCTGACGTAAACGCTGCCGACCGAAAAACGCTCGACGAGATCCGGGACGGCATTGAAGTGATCAAGATCGGCGTGTGACACCACGATGCAATCGAGATGCTCGATGCCTGCATCCCACAGCATCCTCGACACCGTGTCAGTTGTGTATTCCGACGAAGCCAAACTTCCCGCGTCATAAAGCATCGTTTGGCCGCCCGGCAATTGCAGCAAGACACTGGAACCATGCCCGACATCAAGAAACGTGATTACACTTTCGTTAGCACACCCCCGTTCGCTCCATTTATCCAGCTGAAATGGCAGCAACCAGCCAAACAAAATCCAACCGCAAAAAACGCCAGCAACAAGCCTAACCTTTAATCGCTTTCCGGCACCCACTGCCAGTACGAACATCGCCAGGTAGAAAACCCAAACAGCGACCAACGTCGGCCCCGCCGTCCACCAGTGGCCAAAACTGAAACTCTCAGCAACGCCGATTGCCCCGGTGACGACCTCCAGCGACTGCCCACAAACCGCGCCGCAAAAATCTGCCGCCAGCGGGAACCATGCGGCGAAGAAGCAAACTCCTAACCCTGAGAACAGCGAGATCGCGAATGGGAACAAAACGATCGGATTGATGATCGGCGATACTGGTGTTACCAAATGAAAGTTACGCGCGACCAAAGGTAATCCGACGAGCCAGATCAGGCCGCTTACCAGGATCGCTTGCTTGCACATACGGCCGAACCGTTGGCTGATTCGCACATGAACAGGGCGGCTGTTGCGAATCAGACGGTCGATCGGGTCGTCCGACAGCGGCGGGAAAATCCAGCCCTGAAACAGAACGATTGTTCCAAATGCCAGGAACGAGAGCTGAGGGCCAAGTTGAAAAAGGTCACCAGGGTTGAGGAGCAGCACAATGAACCCAGCCAGTGCCAGGAGTGCATAATCGTTTCCTCGCCGCCCGACCAATCGGCCAATGCAGAACAAACTCAACAGGATTGCGGCTCGAGTCACCGGAGGTCGGAACTCGACCAGCCACGCATAGAAGCATACGAACACGATCGTCAGCAGCAACGCCCAACGCCTGGTCAACAGACCAAATCGGTAACCGAACAAAAACAGGCTGGCCAGAATTCCGACATGCAGGCCCGAGATCGCCAGCAAGTGCGCGGTTCCGGTCGTCATGAATTTCTCACGTTGATCGATCGGTAATTGTTCGCGGTTGCCCAACAAAATGGCGGAAGCAAATCTTGCCTGATCCGAACCAACGTGCTGCTTGAGTGATTGATCGAGATGCGAACGCAGCCAGGATAAAGCAGACGCGTTCGAGTACCGCGGCGAGTGCTCTCTAACAACGACAGATTCACGAGAGTAACAATGAATGGAACAAGTCTGGTTTCTGTTGCGGTAGTACTCCTGAAAGTCGACTCGCCCCGGTGAAGTCGGCTTGCTGATCGGTGAAAGCCGTCCGTAGATTTCCACCAAATCCCCGAACCGCAAATTTCCAACAGACTCATGAATCGTCAGCCGAGCAACCCCTTCGACCGGTTCCCACTCGGTGCCAGCCCGAATAAACTCCGCCGCGAAACGAAAACTCGTCTGCTCGCTGGCAGGCATCGCACTAAATAGATCTTCGTCTGGCTTGGCTGCAGGTTTTGCTTCACCCAAAATTCGACCACGCAAACAAACACGCGTTGAATCTGTCTTACAATATGCCCCGAGCTCATTGGCCGCAAACCAATTCCATCTGCCGTGATGGTAAAACGCTCCGGTGAACACGATAGCCGCGGCCAGCACCATTGCCGCTGATTGACGCATGTTGGCTAAATGCAGAACAAGCCAAATCAGTAATCCGCTGCACGCCGCAACGAGACTTGCCGTCCAATGGATATCCAGGAAACGGTCGAGCGCGATTCCGATAGCAAAACAAGCCAACAACGCGATCGCAGGACGGATCGGACGAGGCTCCAGGTACTCATGAGAATCAACCATCGGAAATGCTGCGTGTCGATGCGGTAGTGCAGCGACACGCAATTAAAAACCAGTCTGAGGGCTAAAGAGACTCAATTAGCATCGCACGGGTGCGGGGATTTGCAATCCTGGTTGCAGTCGATTTGCTGTAGAAACGTCATCGCGAAAAAAAAAGCCATAGCATATCGCTCCGTCGTCATTCCAAGGGTGAGGGCAAAGGTGTCCGATACCGGGTCAGGGAAAAGCTGTCAGCTACGCCCTTGCCACCTTTCATTTGCTTCTTCTTTACACCTTTTATTTGCTCGCAATTATCGAATCTTACGATTTACAGAATTCTTGCGAAACCAATTCGAAACTGAATTGTTTTATAACTCATGAAATTCTCGAGTTTACTAAACTTAATTTTCATTGTTGTGACATTCGCTGGAGTGTTTCGCTGTTATCAATTGCAATCACAACTCAAACAGATCCATAACGAGATTGAATCATTGAGTTTGAGCTATGGCGATTTTTCTCAACAAAAATCGCTACCTCAAATCGTTCGGTTAAAGACCAATGATCCAATGGTGTTTCAGTGGCGTGTCTATTTGCCGCCAGGCTACTCAGGTGTGGTTAGTGATAGAATTAGCAGAACTGCCTTCAGCAGACCATTAAATCTGGGGCATGATATGCCTTGGAGTTATCCATCAGAAATTCTGATCACTCAGAAATTTGAGGTCAATCACGGTGAAGCCCAACCGAATCTTGGTCCCAATTTCAAACCGTGGAAGTCAATTCGTACCGATATTCAATGCACGAATTGGGCTGTCGATCAAACAGAGCCCGTCAGCTATGTGAGTGGTCAAGGGAGAGGCGGACGAAGGCTGGCCACCTCGGCAAGAGCAGAATTTGTCCTTGATCATTGGGACGAGATAGTTCTTGCTCCCAACGAAGCAGGCAATTCATCTGTAATTGAAGATGAAGTCAATCTACTCCAAGTCACAATTCCTGAGGAACTGATGGAGGAGTATCTTGATCACGTCCGCAGAGAAGGCTCGCGCCCACGGGAAAATGAGAATGTATTGAAGGATTTGTACTTGAAAATCAAAAAAAATTGAGCCGCGTGATAAGCGCCGTTTGGCCGCCCGGGTTGTCTGGAATGCGTCTCCGACGCCGTTTCACGTTTAGAACGAAACACATTTGAAATGCTTCGAAGCCTTGTTTACTTGAGCTAATTCCATGAAGACTTTCTCACTGAAAACGTTTTTGCTGCTTGTCGCGACCATTTCCGTGTGGATCGCCAATTATGTTTTTGATCAACAAGTCACAGAATCAAAATCACAACTGCGCCGGCTTCACGTTGTTTCAAATTCGCTGATTGTTGACGACCCTGAAAAAATAGCTGTCGTCCGAATGGATGTGAGCACTGTACTTCGAGACTTTCAATGGAAAGCTTATTTGCCTCCGGTCAACAACGACGAGACATTCGTTCTTTGCCTGGCTCAGGATTCCAATTGCCCCTCGAAGCTACCATCGATCGACTCGGAGTTGGTTGAGAAGATTCCGATTCCATCTGGAACTCACGATATTTCATTTACTGAAGTAGCGCTGACAAAAAAGGAAAAGTCGAAAATAGCGGCCGAGAGAAGGGACGCAATACAGAAGATGTTCGAACAGAACAAGTTTAATCCTGAAAATCTCCCAAAATCTGGAGCTGGCGCTTTTAAGTCTGGGGGGCGAATCCGCAGCGGAACCACCCGACCAGCCCCGTTTTACGAATTGAAAGTTAACGGAGAAGGTGTTGGACAATTCCAGCATCAACTTCGAAAATATGCTGACTGGGATTTACTTTTCGATTCATCGAGTGTTCAACAGCCAGCTGACCAACCATTTGTTCTAAGTCCGACTTCGTGGAAGCCCAAATACGAGCTTTATCTCTGGATCCAAAAAATCAAGAAGTGATGGTTGCTCACCCATGTAGAAAAGTCAGCGCGAAAAAAAAAGCCATAGCATGTCGCTCCGTCGTCATGCCATGACTTCTATCCTGACACGGGACAATCCATGTCCCGCCCTCCCGGCTTGGGCACAAGTATTATCGACCTGTCAAACGCCAAAACGTTAAATGAATTCCATTTTTCAGGGGGAGCTAGTACCTGCACGCACAACCGATTTCTTTTATCTGGTTTTGGTCGGACAATGCCGGATTCACGACCACAATCAACTTCAAGAATGCTGGCAATTCGGCTCGCACCGTGTTTTCCTAACACAATGCCCCCGTAGATTTTCCGTTAATTCGGGATTCTAGCGGAGCATGGCAGCACCGCGGCTGTGTCGATCCCGCACTGGTTGAGGCGGTGCAAAGCTGCGAGAATGCGGATCTGCATGGAACGGATTCGACGCGACGGAGCAATGGCGACTCTCCTTAAAGAAACAACTCGGCCGGCACGATTCGATGGCTTTGGGCCTTCGATCCTTGTGCAACAGATCCGTGGACGACAAAAACGAATTGTCGTGCCGCAAGATCGTCTGGAGGCCAGGAAACTGCTCCGCGAAGAATGTCCGTTGGTGCCCGGAGTCTATGGATGGCTCGATAAGAATCGCCACCTGGGTTACGTCGGTAAATCGAAATCACTTCGCAAACGATTGTTGAGCTATTTTGCCAAGACTCCGGCAGACCCCAAGATGGATCGCATCCGGCAACACAGTACGACGATCATCTGGGAACCGATCAGCCATGAGCTATTGGCATTGCTTCGCGAACAAGAGCTAATCCACCGCTGGCGACCTGACTTCAATTCGCAAGGCCAACCGACTCGCATGCAACCTGCGTTCTTGTGCATCGCTGGCTCGCCGGCTCCCAATGCGAGGCTGGTCCGGCGGCTGACCGGAAAATACCTGCACGCATTTGGGCCGATCTCAGGGACCAAATATTTGCGGCAAGCGATCCAAAGTTTCAACCAGGTGTTTAACCTCCGCGATTGCCCAGACAAGACCAAGTTCGAATTCCAAAGCCAATTGTTGCTGTTCGAAAATCCAGCCAATGCGAAGTGCATTCGCCACGAGCTGGGAACATGTCCGGGGCCTTGCGCAGCAAAGTGCAGTTCGCAATCGTACGCGGAGTTGGTCGAACAAGGCGTCCGATTCCTGAACGGTGAAACCAAACAGACATTGGACCGGCTGTCCGCCAGGATGCAGGACGCGGCTGCGAGGATGTCATTCGAATCGGCAGCGATCTACCGTGATTGCCTGGAGAATTTGACCTGGCTTGATCGTCGGCTGAACGGCTTGCGATCGGCCGATCAACGGCTCAACGGAGTCCTGGAGATCGAGGCAAGACGAGGTCGCATGGCATGGATGGTCCTGCGATGTGGGCGAATCGTGGCGACGTTCGCCAAGCCGACGGACGCGGATTCGGCGGAAAACACGATTTTCGAGATCCAAAACCGCCTGGCGTCTTCCTATGAGCTGCCCAGCTCGTTGCTCGAAATGAGCCTGCAGCTAATCGTGATTTCCTGGTTCCGCAAACATCCGGAAATCCAGTCCAACCTGTTAAGCTTTGACGATGCCGCAGCTTATTGCGATCAACTTTCCCAGCAACCGACCGCCGCCTGACACCGAAAATACACTTATTGGCGTGTAGTGCGGGTGTTGCCATTGATCAAAAGCGAGCCAATGAACGCCCAAATTACCTCGATTTGGCGTTGAGAAGTGCCGATTAGCTGATATACTCCGGAGCTTCATTGTTAGGAATTTTCGGCGGAAATCGAACAATGTTTGCCCGCCGGTTTTGAAATTGGAAACGATCAGGTCGACTCATGGCACGTATGTGTGAAGTTTGTGGTAAACGAGCCCAAATGGGAAATTCGGTTGAGACCCGCGGTAAAGCAAAATACCTTGGCGGCGTTGGTACAAAAATCACTGGTATCGCGCGTCGACAATTTCGACCTAACCTTCAGAAAGTCCGCGTGGCCCAGCCCGATGGCTCTGCCAAGTCGATGAAGGTTTGCACGCAGTGCATTCGCAGCGGTGCGATTCGCAAAGCGGTTAAGCGGAAACCTTTCGAACTACCTGCGAAGTAGCCCGCGCTTTTGTGCACCATTGGCGCACTTTGGCGTGCTTGCTTCGGGCGAACGCAACATCGCGTTCGTTAACAGTCAGTCAGGATGCTGTAACCTGCGGCGAACATAATGCCGGCCTCAGAAGAATTTTCCGTGGATCGAATGGCCGTCAAGCGAATGGCCGAGTTGGCACGTATCGAAGTGCCTGACGATCAAGTCGAATCTACCCGGGCCGATCTGGCAAGCATTCTGGAATTCATCGCCATCCTGGATGGATTAGATCTAACAGACGTCGAACCTTTCTTTGGGGCCAGCGGTCAGGAACAGGCATTATCTGACCAACCCATTCGACCAGACGAGCAGCGACCGAGTACTGCTCGCGAAGACGTTCTGTCCAACGCGCCGGATCATGACGAAGAATTTTACCGGGTCCCACCTGTTTTCGATTGATCCATCGGCAGCTCAACATGAACATTGAAGATTTGTCTGTCCCGGAACTTGCCAACGCAATTTCGCAAGGTTCCATTTCGCGTCAGCAAGTCCTCGAGCATTTTGGACAGGCAACCGCACATCGTGAAGAAACGGTTCGAGCGTTTTGCGTTTCTGATTTCGACGCTACTGCAATCGCTCCGGCAACCAACATCAGTTCGGCTGGCACGAGGTTGCTGGACGGGATTCCCGTTGCGATCAAAGACAACATCTGCACGAAAAAATTCCAGACGACCGCTTGCTCTTCGATGCTCAGCGAATTCACGCCCACCTACGATGCGTCGGTTGTCACCGCGCTGGAACAGGCCGGAGCGCTGCTGGTCGGCAAAACCAACCTCGATGAATTCGCGATGGGAAGCTCAACGGAAAACTCCAGTTGGGGAATCACCAGGAACCCATGGGACACCACACGTGTTCCGGGCGGATCGAGCGGAGGTTCGGCTGCAGCAGTTGCTGCCGGTATGGTACCGCTGGCGCTGGGCTCTGACACTGGCGGGTCCATTCGCCAACCCGCTGCCTTTTGTGGTGTTACCGGGCTGAAGCCAACATACGGGTTGGTCAGTCGACTGGGGCTGATCGCTTTCGCCAGCAGTCTCGATCAGATCGGGCCAATGGCTCGGTCGGCCGAAGACGCTGCCGTACTCCTGAACGTGATCGCCGCGCACGACAAACTCGATTCGACTTCCACCGCAGTCGCCGCCGAAGATTACTCCAGTAGCCTGAACACCAGCTTGCAAGGATGCCGAGTCGGTGTTTGCAACACCCAACTGGAAAGCGAGATTGATGCGCCGATCAAAGCTGCGGTCAAAGAATCGTTGAAGCTACTGGAATCACTTGGTGCGACGATTATCGACATCGAGTTGCCGCACGAAAAATACGCGGTGGCGACATACTACGTCGTCGCACCCTGCGAAGCGTCCAGCAATCTGTCGCGGTATGACGGAGTTCGCTATACACAACGAGCAGAGTCTGGGCAATTAGCGAAGATGTACACCAAAACGCGATCGGAACATTTTGGACCAGAAGTCAAACGGCGAGTCCTGTTGGGCACGTACGCTCTCAGCTCCGGGTATTACGACGAGTATTACCTGAAGGCATCCAAAGTTCGTCGGTTGATCAAACAGGACTTCGAACAAGCGTTCGAGCAAGTCGATTTGATCGTCGGGCCTACGACTCCGACCACCGCGTTCTCGTTGGGCGAAAAAACCGACGACCCAATTCAAATGTACCTGGCAGACGTTTTCACTGTATCGGCGAATTTGGCAGGCATCCCGGCGATGTCGATTCCATGCGGATTTTCTGACGGACTGCCGATTGGTTTGCAATTACAAGGACCGGCATTTTCAGAATCCCGGTTGCTGAACGTGGCCCACCAATTCCAATCGCAGACTGATTGGCATCAACGGAGGCCGGCATGAGCTCCGAATCAACAAAACAACCGTTCGAAGTCATCATCGGACTTGAAATTCACGTGCAGCTCCGCACGGAGTCCAAACTGTTTTGCGGTTGCTCAACGAAATTTGGTGCACCGCCGAACACGCAAACTTGCCACGTCTGCACCGGCATGCCCGGCGCGCTGCCGGTTTTGAATCGACACGCACTCGAACTGGCAATCAAGACCGGATTAGCGTTGAATTGCCAAATCGAACGGGCGACCAAATGGGATCGAAAGAATTACTTTTATCCTGACTTACCTAAAGGCTACCAGATCAGTCAATTTGATCGTCCGATCTGCTTCGAAGGTGTCATTGACGTTGTCGATAACAAAGGAGTCGCCACAGGCAAACAAGTTCGGATTGAACGGGCACATCTGGAAGAAGACGCAGGCAAGAGTACTCACGACGAATCAGGGCAGGGCGGTGTCTCAAAAATCGACTTGAACCGAACGGGCACGCCGCTGCTCGAAATTGTCACGATGCCCGACATGCAGAGTGCCGAGCAAGCCAAAGACTTTCTGACTGAGCTGAAACTGATTCTGACCTACATCGACGTATCCGATTGCAACATGCAGGAAGGCAGCTTGCGAGTCGACGCGAACGTTAATCTGCTGGTCGATAAGGAGCAGGAGCTGGCAACTCCGATCGTCGAGATTAAGAACCTAAACAGCTTTCGGGCAGTCCAGCGTGCGATCGAGTTTGAAGTTGAAAGGCAATGGAAGCTGTATCAGGAAACCGGTCAAACCAAGGAACAGGCACCGAAACAGACTCGTGGCTGGGACGATCAACGACAAGTAACCACTTTGCAACGCGAAAAAGAAGACTCGGCAGATTATCGTTATTTTCCGGACCCCGACCTCGTTTCAATTCATACGACCGATGAAACGATTGAGAAACTTCGATCGGAGCTGGGCCAGCTGCCGGCTGACATCCGCAATCAACTGAATGAGGAATATCAGCTTGCCGCCTATGACGTCGATGTCCTGAGCCGGCAGGGCAGGGCAGTGGTTCAATTTTTTCGCGAATGCGAATCGAAAGTTGGCAACGCCAAACTGGTCAGCAACTGGATCCAACAAGAAGTCCTTCGCTATCTGAATGAAAACGAAATCGAGATGGAAGGGTTCCCGCTGTCCGCCGAGCACTTTTGTGAATTGCTGCAGCAGGTCGCGGACAATAAACTCGATCAGTCGCGTGGTAAGGAAGTGTTTAACTTGATGGTCGAAGCAGGCTGTACGGTCGAGCAGGCCCGCGACAAACTGGGGATCGTCGAAATTGACAACAGCGAGGTCGAATCCATTTGCCGGAAACTGATGGAAGACAACCCAATAATTGTGGCCGATGTTCAGTCGGGGAACGCGAAAGCGATCGGTTCCTTGATCGGTCAGGCCCGACAGATCAACTCCAGTGTCAACCCAAAACTCGTCCGCGAAATGCTGCTCAAGCTAATTTCCGCCGCTGACTGATGCTCAAGCCACGGGCTGATGTGCTCGAAATTGGCAATTTGTTTGGCAATATGTTTAACCAAACGTCGCTCGCCGCCGGTCGCCGGGCGTCACGGTCAAACACAGCGGCTAGTGCGGCCCAACGCCACCCAACACAGTTCCACCAACCTGCCCCCCGTTTTCACGTCTCGCGGAACCAATTAAAATTGCGGGCAGACTTATTTGGAGATTTGAATTTGGCAAATTCTATTGAGGGCACCGTCGCTGATATTGGCCCCAAAGGGCAACTAGTAAGCGATATCACAGCCGATCAACTTACTGCCGTACCGCGTGATGAAAATACAATCGTGAAATTTGGCGACCACGCAACTCAGGGATTATACGAAGCCGATCACGGCCATCCGGACGCTACCATGGTGGCCTTTATTGGCAGCAGCGGCAATCTGGAGATCGAAATCGTCGGCGTCAGCCTGAGCGAAATGCTGGGAATCAAGCCTGGTGAACGAATCGCGGTTCACTGGTAAGCGTTCGGTCAAAACATTATGTGCTCAAACTCCAAATCTACTCAGGCCGCGCCAGAACTTCGCCAATGGGACTCTACTCATCTGTGGCATGCGTTCACGCAGATGCAGGAGTATGAACCGCTGATTTTCGAATCTGCCGACGGGATCTGGCTTACCGATGTCGACGGCAAACGGTACCTGGACGGAGTCAGCAGCCTATGGTGTAACGTCCATGGGCACCGGCATCCGAAACTCGATGCGGCCATCCGGGATCAATTGGATCGTGTCGCGCATGTGACCTTGTTGGGAAGCAGCTGTGATACCTCCGTTCGATTGGCCCGCAAGCTGGCCCAGATCACCCCGGCAGGACTGGAGCATGTGTTCTTCAGCAGCGACGGAGCCAGTGCCGTCGAAGCCGCGCTCAAGATGGCCTTCCAATACTGGATGCAAAAATCGGAACCAGAAAAACGGAGCCGTTTCATGGCCTTGGGCTCCGCCTATCACGGCGACACGATCGGAAGCGTGAGCCTGGGCGGCGTTGAAAAATTCCATGCATTGTTCCACCCGCTGTTGTTCGACACGATTCGCTTGCCGTGCCCGGACTACAGTGCTGTTGCGGACGAAATGAACGAATCGGATGCTGCAAAGCATTATGCCCAGCTGATGCGCAAGATATTTGAAGAGCATCACTCCGACACTGCGGCCGTGATTGTCGAACCGCTGATGCAGGGAGCGGCTGGCATGATCCGGCACCCGCAAGGCATGCTACGAGCGATACGTGAGCTGTGCGACGAATTCAATGTATTGATGATCGCTGATGAAGTCGCCGTTGGATTCGGCCGGACGGGGAAGCTGTTCGCTTGTGAGCACGAGTCAGTTGCTCCGGACATCCTCTGCCTGGGTAAGGGTTTGACTGGCGGCTACCTGCCCCTTTCGGCGACTGTCGCTAACACGAGAGTTTGGGACGCGTTCCTTGGTAAGGCGGACGAAAACAAAACGCTGTATCACGGTCACACGTTTGGCGGCAATCCGTTAGCGTGCGCGGTTGCATTGGCAAGTATCGAGCTGTTCGATTCCGACGAAGTACTCGAAAACATGAAACCGTCGGCTGCCAGGATGACGGAACGACTTAGACGCCTCCTGGATCATCCGAAAGTCAAAGAGTGCCGCAACATTGGCCTGATGGCTGGCATCGAACTTCATCCCGCCCAAAACCACAGCGGCGCCTCCGTCTGTATGCGAGCGCGTGAGAAAAACGTGCTGCTAAGGCCTTTGGGCGATGTAGTCGTCGTGATGCCACCGCTGATCGCCAAGCCAGACGAGGTCGACCTAATTTTCGACGCCGTTGAGCATGGGTTGAGCACCGACACAATATAGCTTTGCGTCTCAACTTAGTTTTCGGGTGCCACAAATGCGTAGGCATGTTCCGATAATGACTCATTCCGCATGCAAAACCTGCTCGAAAATGACATTGAACGACACTTCAGGCCAAGCTCATCCTTATTGGTACGAGTGGTTTGTTGGCCTTGTTGAGGTTGTGAAACTGCTCAACCCGGATGAAGGGATAACACAAGTCGCGTTCCAAGTTGCCTCGATCCAAGAATGGGACGATGTCGTCGTCACGCTTACAAACGGGAAAAGACTTACCAAGTCAAACACACGCGTGACAAAAACAATTTGACTTTTGGAACTCTCGTTGAGGTCGATGACAAAGGCAACTCGCTTCTTGGGAATTTGATCGAGGGGGCAAAGAACAGTGGGTTGCTCGACCCAAAAAACGAACTGATTCTTTACACGAATCACGAAGAAGGTTCACGGTGGTCGACGCGAGAAAACAGTAAACGTCACCCTCCACTATTGGAGTTTTGGAATTCGTCCGGCAAGCCTGCACGGCGTCGACAGAGGAAATTTTGAAACGCAG
>CAZXLW010000108.1:0-14626 GCA_964641465.1 uncultured Pirellulaceae bacterium
AGATGGAAATGGGGTAGTCAACTTGCTGGACGTCGACCCATTTATCGATTTGATTGGCGGATAAGGCCAAATTTGGCATACCCTGGATTATTTAGTATCGTTGGTTGCAGCATTCGTGACGCGAGCCTGATCTCTTGAACTGGACGCAGAAGTAGACACTGTTCTCAACGCTGATTGGTGCTGTTCGACAAAATTCGATCGGCACCAAAAATAGACAACTTCATTCACAAAAAAACGCACCAACCGACTTAGTCAATTGGTGCGATTTGATTTCAATTTGCGTTCGCGTTGTTGCGACTACGCCAAACCAAGTTGCTGGTGGATCTGGCCAATCGTCTGGCCGTCCAGGTTCAGGCCTTGGGCCAGATTTTGCAGGTAGGTAACTTCCTGTTGCGTGTCGACTTTAACAGTCATGACTGAAAGTGCGTAGATGTTCGCGGCCATTTCCTGAGGAACACTTTTGCAGAAACCATCCACATCCAACGGGCTGGAAAGTTCCTGGCGAAGAAAATCAGCTTCTGATTGATCAACATCACCCAGGCGTCCGAGGATCTGCTCCTGCTCTGCCTGGTCAACTTGTCCGTCGGCCTTGGCAGCGTTGCACATCGCTCGAATCAGCAAAGTAGCCTGATCGACTTGCTCGCGGGCTGGTGCAGCTGTCGCTTGTGGAGCTCCGCCACCGCCGAGCAATCCACTCAGCATTCCGCCTACGCCACCACCAGACTGTGCTGGTGCTGCCTGGCCGGCATTTCCACCGCCCAAAATACTGCCGAGGATTCCAGCGGCACCAGAAGACTGGCCACCGCCGCCTCCGCCGAGCAGGCCACTAAGCATGCCCATTGGGCTGCCTCCACCTGAACCGCCGCCGCCCATTGCTCCTTTAAGCAATGAGCCCAACATGTTGCCACCGGTTGCGTTGTTTCCAAGTAGGCTGCCCAAAAGTTTTACTGCGTCCATAAGTTTGGTCTCCAGAATGAGTTCACAACTCCCGTTCCTGCGAGGTGAGAAACCAACCGAAAATGGAATGAGTCGGAGGGCTAACAGCAACGTTGCTGCGTTTGCAGGAGCAAGATTAGTCACGGCAGATTGTATCGGGTTTCCCTGAATTGCCGAACCACGTTTTGGAAGACTCGTTTCAAGGGATTTTTGCCCGAGTTTTACGCCCGATTCGGCCCAAGTGACAGCAACTTGGTACTCTGGACACTTGGACGTGAGCAAGGATTTGCTATCGATCGCGCAAAAAACGAAGGCCGCATCCTTGGATACGACCTTCGTTACAATCTTAAATTCTGCAGTTCGACTACCTTAGAACCAGCAAACGCGTTCTGGACCTAGTCCGGCACGCCAAAGCCACAGTTATCCGGATCCAGCCAGGTACTGAGATTCAGGAATACTGCGTCATCAAATGTTTCCTGGCCCCACTGCCAGATATTGTCGTTGAAGCACATCGACCGCGAGTTATTACATCGCACCGCCCACGTTTGCGTACCGTTGGGAAAATTGTTGTCAAAGAAACGATTGCGAAGAAACTGAATGTGATCCGAATTGAATACAAAGCAACCATGCGAGGAAACCGTTTCGTCGTTGACATCCAGTCCATTGTCGTAGATTCGGTTATCTCGAATAAGAATCGATTTGGTCCGTTCCATCGTTTGCGACAGAGCTGCATTCGGATTACCACTGGTCGCGTTGGCGATCACTTCTGCAAAAAACGGCGATATTCCCGCTTGATCGAGAACCAGCGTGCCGTCGAAGTCCTTAAATCTGACCACTGCCTGTGCGCCGCTTTGCGTACCGATGATCGCGTCGCCAGCTTCAAAGTTTTCTGGACGGTCGACAATCAGATCAAATGAGCCCGAACCAATATTGATGCCGTTTTGATCGTTCTCAAAGATCACGTTGTCCGCGATCACACCTTGTTTGCTAAGCCGGGAAACCGTCAAGCCGTTTTCACCACCGTACTTGATGCGATTGTTACGAACGACAAACGTGGTGACGCCTTGTAGAACCACCATGTCACCCTGTGCGCGGTTAAGTTCGCCGCGGACATAAGCTCCATGTCCACCGAAGACGCGATTGTCGACTACCGAAACAGTTTTTACCGGCAGAGTTGCGGCGCCTTTCACGATCATCAATGGCTGGCTGATAATCCCTTCCGCCGGATTGTGCCAAAAGTTATCAACGACCCAGATATCACGCGTACGGCGACTGAATCCAGAACGCTGGCCAATGTATACGCCGAAGTCCGTCCACTGAGTAAAACAACAACCGTTGATGACAAGGCCCCAAACGGGAGTACTTATAAATATACCCGACTGGAACTCAGTAATGTTGCAATCACGTATCTGGAGATTCTCCAACCAATCGACACCACTCTGGATAGCTACCGTGTTGCGTCCATCCGTGACAAGCCGTCCGTCGATATTGACCCGTTTCAAAGTTACGTTCTTGTTCCGCCCGGCGAATGAAATCACAGCACCGTCAATTAACTCCGATTCGAACAAGTCGACATCTTCGATTCGAATGTCCGATGCATCCTTCTTGATCAGCAGCAGTACATCAACTGGATCGAGATTTCGGATCGAGGCACCATTGATGCCTGTGATATCTGCGTTACCGTAAACTGCCACCGTCGCTGAGATCCAAAAATGGCCTTTCAGAAACAGTTTGCGGTTTTGACTGGCCGATAGAGAGATTGCGTATCTCAAGAGGGCTGTGTCATCAACCTGGTAGCCTCGACTTCTAACCAGCAAACAGCCGGTAGATTGCTCGGCACCCAAGTCAGGGATCGTAGTGATTTCGTAGCAGTTCGACTGACCGTTAGCGGTCGAAACAAACAAAAGAGCTATGCAACAAATTAAAAAGCGCATGGGGTGAGACCTGTGGGGAGGACGCTCTGTATCGGTGGATAGTATCGAATTCGGTACTGGCCCGCCAACGGCAGTTTCGTCGAAAAGGAGGAGGTAAGTGTGCTTTGAGGGAGTTTATTCATTATAGTTGCCGTGCTACCGCACTCCCATTTTTAACGGGTCATGACGGTCATACGGATTGTTGTTAGTTAGCGGAATTACAAACCCAGGAATAATGGTGAAGCTTTCGACCTTCAGTCGAGGTATAGATTGGTAACCCAAGAGTTAAAGAGGGCGTATGAACCTGGCGATCGAAACATTTGACCTGTCAAAGCTGTACGGCGATTTTCAAGCAGTCGACAACGTATGCATTGCCGTTGAACGAGGCAGCTTGTACGGGTTCCTGGGGCCGAACGGTGCTGGCAAATCGACTACTATCAAAATGCTGACCGGTATTCTGACCCCTTCGTCGGGCGACGCGCGGTTGCTTGGCAAGAGTCCATGGCTCCAGAAGGAAGGCTTGGATATCAAACGCCGAACGGGTGTCGTGCCTGAAGACCTTGCACTGTTCGACAACTTGCGGGCGCGCGAGTACCTGGCTTTTGTCGGCAGTATGCATTTGATGGATAAGGCTACGATCGAATCACGAAGCGAAGAGTTATTGAACATTCTGAAGCTGGAAGGCGTTGAGAAAAAATTGTGCGTTGAATACTCGCACGGAATGAAGAAAAAACTGGCCCTGGCGGCGGCTTTGCTTCCCAATCCCGAGTTGTTATTTCTTGACGAACCGTTCGAAGGAATCGATGCGGTCACTGCGACTGTCATTCGTGACATCTTGTTGGAATACGTGGCCAAAGGCTCTACGGTATTCGTGACGTCGCATGTGCTGGAAATTGTCGAAAGAATCTGCACGCACGTTGGGATCATTTCGGGCGGCAAACTGGTCGAGCAAACTTCGCTGGCGGAACTGCAGCAGGGCGTATCTTTGGAGCAAAGGTTCCTCGAACTGGTCGGCACGCAGGACGATTTGACCCAGAATCTTGATTGGCTCGATGGCGGCAAACAACACCCAGCCGAAACCACTGGCACAATCGAAGAAACTCAATCGCAGGAGGCGGGCGATTGATCTGGCGACAACTATTCGCACTGATTGCACTCAGAATTAAGCTTACCAACAACCAACAATTGAAAGTGGGAAAGTGGAATCTCTATCTGAGCCGGATCCTGTTTGTCCTGCTCTGGATTACCTCGATTTCGTCGTTCTTCATAATGGCAATTGGCGGAGCGTTCCTGTTTCGTCAATTTCCCGTTGAGAGCTGTTATTCGATCTGGGCATGGGCCCTGTTAGCGTTGCTCTTCTATTGGTTCATCATGGTTCTCGGGCAGCTACAACAAACGGAAACGATTGCGTTTGAAAAGCTGTTACACATGCCAGTGTCTCTCAAAGGCGCGTTTTTTCTGAACTACTCCAGTTCCTACGCGAATTCAGCGGTATGGTTGGGAGGTCCGATACTGTTCGGCATGTCAATCGGAATGATCTTCGCGCAAGGAGCACCGATGTGGAAACTGCTGCCAGCCACATTCGCAGTTTTCCTGAAGCTTGCGACGTTGACTTATTTGCTGCGCGGGTGGTTTGCGCGATTGACGGCCAACAAACGGATTAAGCCATTTGCCATGATTGCGTTCCCATCCGCGATGATCGTCGTGTTCATGCTGTTGGTGGGGAAAGCGGAGGAAGAGTCCTGGCGAGGCAACATCACTGCGGCAATCAGACAATCCTTCACCACCGGTCCCTCAGCGTTCGCAATCGTTGCCATGTTTGCGATTTCGGCTGCAAGTCTGTATCTCTCCTATCGTTCGCTTGTTCGTGCCTATGTCGGGACTCAAAGCAATCGGAAAATCAAAGCTCGCACCACATCTACTCCGCCGCGGACCTCGAATTTCCTATATCGCAAATTGCCTGGGATTTCGCCGCAAGCATCGGCAGTTGCGACAGCCACAATTCGAACGCTGGCTCGAAGCCCCGAGCTGTTTGCTGCTTTGCTTCCGATAGCCGTGCTCTTGTTCTTTGGTTCTCCCTACCTGCTGAAAATGAACGACTACACCATCCCCCTCATGGTACGACCTTGGATTCCACAGGTGGTCCTCGTCGTTATCATGCTGTCTTTTCCTGCTTTTCTGTTTAGCGTTTTCAGTTACGATCGAGATGGCTTCCGTGCACTGGTACTGTCGCCTGTTCGACGCAAAGACATCTTGATTGGAAAGAACGCAGCCATCGGGATCCTGACTTTTGTGTCCGGGGTTCTGGTCTTTGTGCTGCTCCAGATCTTCCTGCCATATTCAATTCCGACATTCCTGGCGTCCATCGTTCAGGTACTGGCCTGCTTCCTGTTAATGGCGATCATTGGCAATTTTCTTTCGGTGTATTGCCCCGTGGGGTTAAAGCGAGGAACGATGCAGCCAACCAACGCGCCCGTCTTGTCGACTGTGCTGCTGTACGTAGGAGTTATCTGCAGCCCGATGTTTGTGGTTCAGCCTGCATCGGTTGCTTGCACTATTGCCATACTTTCCACCGGTACGCTGGTGGAAATCAATGGTTGGATCTATCTGTGGTTGTCAGTTCTGCAGTTAATTCTGGTCGTCGCTGCTTATTGGTGGACACTGGGTTTGTTTGACGAGATTTTTTGGAAGCGTGAATCCACAATCGTCAACATCGTCGCCAATATCCCTGAATGACCTTCTTGTCGTAAGCAACAGCTAGCATCGTTTCACTTGATCAGGTGTCCGGGATTCCGTACAAGTCGCGGTTCCTTGTAAGAGCTTATGAGATCATGTCCGACAGTCAATCAACTGTTGTTAACCGCTACGTCGATATGTGGGCCGTCCCCGGTGTTCATCCGACGAACTCTGATTTTCTGCAGAGTTACAAAATGGCTGATTCGCAACACTTCACACGCGGCATGGACGTCGTCGGCACAGTTTCCGAACAAGACAAAGACGGCGAATGGGAAAAATGTTTCCTGATTGGTATTCGCACCGATATCTGGAAGCCGGACGCCAAAGAAGTCGCCGACACCCTGTCTAATCTGCACGAAAAGCGCCGCCGCGAACTGAAAAAAGAGATCAAGAAGTCCGGCCGTCTCAATGCCAAGCAGAAATCGCAACTGCAGAAGCAGATGGAAGAAGACAAAATCATCAAGATGCAATGCGATGACATCGAGCAGCGACGACTCGTGCTGAAGACCTTCAAAACCGACGGCAAGCGATTGAATTGGGCTGGCACGATCGAACAAATCACGACAAAGGAATTACAACACTCTATTGGTTCCAGACGTGTACTGCTCTCATTCGCACTGATTTTGCCACGCTATGATTTTGTCATCCACCTGACGCAGAACCACCGTACATTCTCCTTCACGAGCATCTTCACATTCAGCTACTACTGCGGCAAACGGATGTGGCCAGTTTGCCTTCGCCAGCGTTGGGGCTCCATCGCTCCCGACTACGAAATACTTGTCGATGGGAAACGAGTCGGGTTCGTTAACGGCGTGCTATTCGCGATGGGCAGTGACAGCTACGTCGAGCTATACGAACATGATCTATGTAATGAGTCCAAGTTCATGGAACTGATGACACTCTTCGCAGCCTCCATCGGATACCATAAATCGATGCGTCGCAGCGTCAAACGACGTATCGCAGCATGCAAGGCCGGCGACTGGGAAAAGTGCCTGATCGAAGACGAAGAACTCCGGATCTACAAAAACGGTCGCGTCGCGTAGTCAACCGGCGCAATCGACTAAACCGGCTGGCCAATGAATCGTGTTTAAACTTGCCAGGGTCTCACGACTTCGTACTTATTGATCCATTCGACCACGTCTGATTGAATTGGTTTTCCCTCACTGGTAACTCCCGCACAGATTTTTGCGGCGGATACCCAAGTTGTAGACGGGACTTCGTCGATAGCGTCGAGAATATTTCGCTTGCCAACGTGAACGCTATAGAACGCGAGGGCGATGTGTCGCTCCTCGCCAGCTTCCGAGTCGATCTCAACAAATTCGACTGATAGCTGAGCCATGTTGGAGACGATAAAGTCGCGATTCCGATCGAGGCCTAACTGCCAAGCGACTTCTCTCGTCACCGACTCTCGAAAACTCTCCTGCTCAAGTCGTTCACCAACGATGAAGTTCAATTCGCGTTTCGATTCGCCGCTTGATTGGTTCAGCAGCCAACGGGTGCGACCGTTGTGCATGTTCTGAACGAGCGCGACGGCAAGAAAAGATTTTTCCATACGATCAAAATTACTCAATTGGCGCTACTGGCAAACCGTTCTTCACAACAAACAAACATACGATACTGACCAGCAGAATAATCCATTCGCCCGCAGCAAGAAGGTAAGTCATTCGAGACAAATCAGAATATAAAAAGAATCCGATCGTACGAAAAGTCACCAGACAAGCGTGAATCAACAAACAAGCCAACAGCGAATTGAACAGAAATTCATTGCGAACCAAAGGTAGAAGCAACACCAAAGCCAACCCCATCTCAAGCCCGCCGTAAATCGTCAGGAACTCGGACTCACCGGTACCTGGCTTGAGTTCGAATCCAACTTTGCCCGAGGTTGTCTGCGGAGCAACACTGCACCAGATCGCCAGCGCGGCATACAGCAACCCGACCAGTGTGAGGAAGATCTTGGTGAAGATCATTCCGTTCCCTGCAGTACGTTGGAACGAATGTTGGTCAGCTGGAATGAGTTGGACATGATCACTGATCCGTTGACTTGAATGCTCGCCGAAAAATCAAAGACGCTGCTGACCGTTTCGTTCAGGTCGACAGTAACATGCAATTCGTCACCTGGTCGAGCAAAGCTGCGATACCGTGCCTGACGGACTTTGACCAACACCCCCAACGCGTACTCGTTGAAGAACGGATCGGTGGTGTCGTACTTTTCCATTGGGTTGTATTCGGCTGCGATCAGGATACCGGCCGATTGCGTAGTCAATTCCTGCATCATAGCGCCGGGAAAGATGGCGGTGCCTGGGAAATGGCCTTGCAGAAAAAATTCATCGCCGGAAATTTTCTTTCGAGTCACTATCCGGTCAGGCTCAATCGACTCGATTTCTTCAACTAGAAGATACGGCGGACGATGGTGCAGGTAGCTTTCCACCTTATCAAAGCGATGTTTAATGTAGCTGCTCATAGATTTTCAACTTGATCATTCGCGACCGTTATCCGTTACCAATGAGGAACCGCATTTCGAAGTAACAAATAACTTTTAGCCTCAGTTATCCCACTGCGATATTTGCAGTAATTTCTGCTTCGTTCAAGCATTGATAAGTCAAATCGACATGATTCTGATCGTTTTTCTGGACATGCTGTACGTGCACCACCCTGGGCTGGAACTGAAACCAGACAGAATCGTACTGATCGAGGACACCCTCAATTTTGGGGATCACCGATATTCACCGCTAACCGTCGACTTCACCAGCGTGACTATCTAACTGAGATCTCGCCTCTACCAGTCCAGATTTGAATCCGCTTCGTAGTCAGGTTCGATTTCTTCTTGTTCTGCCGCGTACATTACGTCCGACCGCAACACATATTTGCAACCGTTGAGAACCTTCTCGCCTTTGTGATGCGTTTCGTGCAGAAACAACAAAGCCATTCCGGCAGTTGGTTGAACAGAAAATTCGTCGAATGGTTCGTCGGAATAGGAATCATCAAATGATGTTTCGCCACCTTCGAAATCATCGTTCAGGTAAACCAGCAGGGTCAGATAACTTTTCTCTCCATTGTCGCGTTCATAAGGAAAATCCTGGTGCCAGTCGAATTGTTGTCCCGGTTCGTAACGGTAAAACCGAAACAACTCGTTTACTGCCTTGGCAGCGCGTCCATCAAATTCGGACGGAACGAAATCAATAAGGCGATCAAACAACCACTCGGCAACTTCCTTGTTCTTAAACATGACTCGGTCGTTATTGCGAAGCTTCGAAATGCGAACGCTACCTGTCGCCGAAGTAACCGTCGCCTCTTCAAACCCGTAGTCTTCGCTTAGTTCAATGTACTGCTGACATTCTTCTCTTGAAAAAAAGTTGTCAATTGTAAAGACATAGTCATTCAACCAATTCTCTTCTCTCATACACTCTCCAGCGCTGGCCGTAATTGAAAAACAGTGGCAAGATTATTTCGAATGTCTTCGCTTCGACAACAAAAAATTGTTAATCGAATGTAAGAATACACCCTTTTTCTTGAAGATTTTTCAGCTACGATGCATCCACTGGGATGTACACGCGCGCCGCATCGACGCGCAAAGAAAATGGCGATTTGCGGGCAAAGTTGCTTGTCCGACCTACCTACTCTGAAGCAAGATCAGACCGCTTTTTTCTCGCCACCCCACTCAAGAAACCTGGACATTTTCTCTTGGTTGAATTGTGCTTCGAGAAAACCACCGGTTGCGAACTCAGAGACGAATTGATCGTGATCGCTTAGCGCTTTGAGGATGTCTTCATGGCTGGCCGATCGCCGTAAGTGGCGAAGCTTAATATCCGATTTTTCTTTAGCGGGTGTTGCCATCGAATGGGTTTCCAGAAACTTTCCGTAATTCACCACCGATTCGAGTGTGAAATATTCACGCCCCTCTTCGACACCAACTTCGACCAGCAGGTTGCCTTGCGGGCTTAGATAAACAGTCCGAAACATATGGGACACACCGCCAACGCGACGGAATGCTCCAAGCTCCACCATGCCAAGGCTTTTCAATACGTGATCATGGTATTTGAAGAAAGGAAGTTTTTGGTATTGAGCCCACCACGAACCAGGTTTGATCTCGACTTCCTGAATACCAGCTACTTTTGCTCCCGCCGACAAGGTAATAAGAACATTGATAAATACAACGAATAGAACACCGATCCCTGCCTTGGCCCAACTCGATTGAATTATCGTATCCAACCCTTGGGAAGTACCAGCCATCAGGTAATATCCGGCGAAACTGATGGCAAACGCTGAACCGATTTTCCAGACCCACCGTTTGATCAAAGGGTTTTTGACTTCCCGTTGTTGCGGGACGTCAAAGTCTCGATCAATTTTGCGGATGGGCAAACCACTGTTTTCGGCACCGCACAAACGTAAAGCATGTGGGTGCTGGCTAAGCGTTGCTACGTCAAACTCTTCCAGCTTCTCGTTCCAGATTTCTCTTTTCTTCATCGCCTGCATTTGCAGATAAAGCATGAATGGAACCAACAACAACTGGCCAAAAAAGATCGTGTAATAGATGTACGGTAGCAGCCTGATTTTTTTGAGGTCGGCGAATCGAATTTGATTCAACTCGCCCAGCTTCAGGTTGGGGTAATCCGGATGCGCGATCATGGTATCATCGACTGTTTCCGTGTCCTGAGGCGAGCCAGTGGTTTCGGCGCACCAGTAACCGCCTTGGGAATTAGAAATGGCATCGCGGAGCGCATCACCTTCAAGATTAAAAGCGTAAGCTGCAATTACATTCGTTTTGTCAAACTCGACAGACTGGTCAGCAGGTTTCTGTTGGGCACAAAGTAGTTGGTACCAGGTGTCATCTTGTTCGAACGGCTCACCAAGAAATTCGTAATCGGTGACTCCGACAATATTCCTGTTATCCTGCCCAGAAACATCGCCCCATTCTTCTGCATTTTGCAGCGACACGAGAACTTCAGGCGATTCCATTTTCTCTTGTATGGAATAAGCCCGAATCAAAAAGAATGGCCAAACACACGCACTGGCGACAACGGCAGCGGCGGAGATTAAGAATTCCCGGCTAAGGATTGCACGAGATAACATCTGATGATTCCCCAAAAACTTGATTTGTGAACTCACTCAATACGCTTATCCTTCATTATGAGTATAGGTCTTTATTGGCACCGATTGAGAATCAAGCGAACCGTCCGAAGACAGTGTTGCATTCAAGAAACATGGTTTCAAAAAACAAACACTGGACGAGTAAAAGCGTCAAATCACGCCTGACAACGCTCGCAGGCGTATATCTTGCGATTGGCCAGCTCCCAGCAGCTAATCGGGCCATCACATTTGGGACAGTTTTCTCGCTTGTAGATATGAATTCGTTCCTGTCGACTCAATCGACTTAGCGGCTTGTCCGCTTCGTCTCGGGTCACCGTGATGATCCGGTTGTATTTCAGCCCAACCTTCAACAGCTTCACCGTAAGTCCCCATAACGCATCGAAAACTGGTTTTTCCAATTCGCAACCGCGTCGATTGGGATGGACCCCGACTAAAAACAACAGCTCCGCTCGATAGATGTTACCCACTCCAGCAACAACCGATTGGTTCAACAGCAGAGTCCCGATGGGTGCCCGGCTGGTTCGAACGCGATTCCAAACAGTTTTCACATCGGCATCTTCGCGCAACGGGTCTTCGCCAAGTCGTTGTTTGATCTGTTGATAGCCTGCGACGTCGATCAACTCACAACAGTTCGGTCCATTCAGATCAATCGTACGTTCTTTGGCTTGCATGCGGATTCGAACCGCACCGCGGGGGAGGGGCGGAGGATTCTGATGCAGGCGAAACTTCCCGTAGAGCCCCAGGTGCACATGCATGAATCGTCGAGGACTCCACTGGTAAAACAAGTGTTTGCCGTGAGCTTCAATCGACATCAACCGCTTGCCGCTGATCCGTTTCGCTTCCTCGGCAAACCTTCCTTGCGGTGACGAAACCTTGATCACTTGACCCCCAATCCACTTGGCGTGATCCCGTGAAATTCGATGGATGGTATGGCCTTCTGGCATCTTGGTGCTCGATTCTGGGCTTAATTATTCTGCAAGGACCGGAAAATGAGCGTCGTCACAACCGATTCATTCACTCCAAACGAGCGATCTGACTGTATTCGGAAACGATAATGTTTGCATCTGGAAAAGTGCTGTCCTGCCGTCAACGACATTCCGATTTCAGAATTGAAAGCGTCTGGAATTTCTATTGGGAAAAAATGAGCACCTTCATAGACCTCTACGAGATTATGCAAGTTGATCAGACGGCTGATCAACAGGAAATTGAAGATCAATTTATTGCCTTGGGACAGAAGTTCCATCCTGATGTTCCAGAGACTGGCAGCCAGGAGCAATTCGATCTGTTGATGCAGGCATTTCAGGTACTACGAATTCCTGAAAGTCGCGAGAAATATGACGACCTCTATCTGGAACACCATGGAGGCGTCGGGGCGATCGGACGTGACGAAGTACCAGCCGATGCTACATTGGAAAACTTGGACCTCGACAAGGAAGCGAACGACCGTGTCCTGTTGATGCGAAAATTCTACGAACGCAGAAGGTCCGATTCCAGAAACCCAGGCTTGGCGTTTGGGAGTCTCGATGGCGTCGTTGAGTGTTCTCGTACCATGCTGGATTTCCATTTATGGTACTTCCAGAAAAAGAACTGGCTGTTCCGTGAAGAAGGTGGAACGCTGACGATCACTGCTGAAGGCGTCGATCATGTCGAAAGTGGCATCAAAGAACATGCGGATTCGATGGTCTCGATGAGCTAGCGTAAGCTGAGCTTAATAATCGCAGTTGTTGCCAAACTAACCAAAATCGGCAATGACTACTTCTATTTCAAATACTGACGGTCAAATTATTCGCAGTGCGTTTTGCACGACATTTGCGGTTCCTCGGCAGATCTCGATGGACAGCCAGTTCAACTGTTGTTGACCAAAATGTGGTAGCACGCCTACTATTTTCGGTTATGAATGACCGTAGTCGTCATTTGAAACAAGATCCAAGCTATTTCACCGAATAGCGATACGGACCTTCTACGCTCTTGTGGTGTCGAAGTCCAAACGATTTTTCCCTCCCAACCGGCTCCCATTTACAAGCCTAACCCTGTGCCTTGTTAACGGGACCGGTTCGTATTCTTTTTTCTCTTAATCATTGGAGACATAAATGGCTAAGTATTTAACCGAGTTTATCGGTACGTTTTTTCTTGTATTGACTATCGGCTTGACCGTGTGCCAAGGCGTTGCAATGGCACCTTTGGCAATTGGTTGTGCATTGATGATCATGGTTTACATGGGCGGACACATTTCCGGCGCTCATTACAATCCGGCAGTTTCGCTGGCGGCGATGATTCGCGGCGCAATGAGTCCGGTGGATTTGATTCCTTACTGGATTTCTCAAGTCCTCGGTTCGCTCGCTGCTGCTGCTGCTGTTGCTTTCATCTTTGGAGGTATCGGCGGTGGTGCGATGGACACGGAAACTGGTGAGACATCCTCTGAGCCGACGGCGATGGTACAGGTCGATCAAGCGTACGTCAGCACCGCAATCGTGGCTCATGATGACGAACCAACTAAACCTGATGCGTTCTTTGGGCCTGCTCCAGGCGAAGGGTTCTCGCTGACTCACCCAGCCCCATGGTTGATCGAGATCCTGTTCACGTTCGCGTTAGCATTGGTTGTCCTCAACGTTGCTACTTCGTCGGGAACAGCAGGCAATTCGTACTACGGATTGGCGATCGGGTTTACCGTCGTAGTCGGTGCGTTTGCCGGTGGAGCAATTTCCGGAGGCGCGTTCAACCCGGCCGTTGGTATTGGCCCGAACGTCATCAAAGGCACACTCGGTGGTGATCCAGCAGCCATGGGCAATCTTGTGTTGCACACTGCTGGTCCATTTATCGGTGGTGTTCTGGCAGCAATCGTATTCAAGATTCAGGAATCGTTCGTTGATTCGAAAGCTGCTGCTGCCTAAGCTCGATTTTGCAGATTGAATTCAAGGCCGGGCGTCATCTGACGCGCCGGCCTTTTTTTTGCGCCGTTGAATCCAGTTCGCTTCTATTGTTTCAGGTTTTTCCATCCAATATTCTGACTTGCCGAGCGAACAGTAAACTGGTCAATACGCAATGAGTTTGGGAGACACTATGAACGAATTTGAGCCGACGCAACCAGTCAAGTCAGCCGATCCGCAGACGAACATGTGGGCGATGATTTTGCATCTTTCGCAGCTATTGAATTACATCATTCCTTTCGGCGGAATAATTGCTCCGATGCTCATCTGGCAATTGAAAAAGAATGATCTACCGGGACTGGACATACACGGAAAGATTGTTGCCAACTGGCTAATTACCGCACTGGTGATTTACTTGATTTGCATTCCGCTGGCTCTTGTTTTTATCGGAGCGCTCCTTGCCATCGCGTTGACCATTGCCCATGTGATCTTCGCCATCATCGGCGGAATCAAAGCCAACAACGGAGAAGTTTGGCCTTACCCGATGACCTTTATCAAGCCGTTCTGAGCGACAATCATTCAGGCAGTTCAGACGGACAACACAGCTCTATCCAATGCCCATCGGGATCTTGAATAAAGATCTGGTGGGTATTGTCGGGTCGGTGTTTGCGAATGTACTCGACCTGCTGCTGTTGCAAGTGTGCTTCCCAGATATCTGGATCATCTATCTGCATCGCAAAATGATCGCCACGACGGGCAGACGTGACTTCCTTCTTACGGTTGCCGATCAGATGTAGCTCCTGGGTAGTCCCCAATCGAAACCAGGCTCCCGGAAAATCGAAAGCCGGACGTGGCAAGTCCTCTAGCTTTAAAGCATCGCGATAAAACTTCTGACTGACTTCGACGTCTTTAACATGAATAGCAACGTGATCTAATTGACAGATCTTCATAGGTCCGTCCGCGCCGAGGAAATTCTCAAAGACAACATTGTCACTTACTGTAGCGAGGAAAAACAGGGACCGCTGATCGTGGGTGAGATTGATGTGCGTAGCCGCCGCTGGACGGAGGCCATGATCACAGCCTCTT
>CAZXLW010000109.1:0-1644 GCA_964641465.1 uncultured Pirellulaceae bacterium
CTGCGAAATAGAATCGCGAGGTAAAGTAGCCGAGGCGGGACTTGAACCCGCACGTCCGTAAGGACACAGGATTTTAAATCCTGAGCGTCTGCCAATTCCGCCACTCGGCCTGAAGAAGTTGTTCCGGGAATTTGCTTGGTCATACGATAGTGATTCACTGCAAGTACGCCAAGTGGGACTTCACTTCGTTCGCAAAAAAACGAGGAATCAGATGCCTTTGCCTCGAAACAACGTCGGCAAATAGAAAAGGCCGCCCAGTTAACCGGGCGGCCTTTGTTTTTGTATCAAGGTCCTTTACGGACCTACCTAATTGAGATCCTGATGGACTTAGTCCATCACGTACGTTGCTTCCGTCCACTTCTCAATCCGCTTGGCAGCGTCTTGTAAGTGTGACAACGTGTACGGATCATACGAGCTGTTTTCGGCTGACTTGTCGATCTTCTTCTTCAAGTCACGCAAGGTCATCGAAGCGAGATTAGAAATCGGCTTCATGGCCGCAGCGAATCTGGAACGATTTGCTTTTGACAAATCAATCAATCGCTCAAGGTGCTCAGACTGCAGGTTACGACGCAGGCTGGAAATCGCCTGATTTCGTTCGTCAAAGTCGCCTTCAGGGGCTTTGTCGACCTCTTGCCAAACGGCCTTGGTTACCGAATCCATGATGTCAAACAACGTCAACACTTCCTCGTCACCTTCGACGCGGAACTCGTTGTCGTAAACCCGACGCAACTTGGTCGGATCAAGCAACTGGCTAAGAGCCATCGACTGCATCCCAAGGATACGATCGTGGACTGGCCATGCTGGATCCGAACTGGCATTGAAGAAGAAACCACCTCGGTTCCAGGCGTCGCTGGTCATATGCGACAGCAATTCCGGGTTCAGGCCGTAAGCATCGTCAAACATCGTATTCTCGATGACGAATTTCAAAGCTTCGCGTTGTTGTTCAGCTGGAACAACTTCAACCGGCTTGCGACCGTTGGGGTCACCTTTCTTGTCACGGTTAATGAAAGTACCGCCGATCCAGTTAGCCATCATGCCCGTTGAACTGTTTTGCAAACCAAGTGTCAGCAAATAGCCATCGCGAGCTCGCGACCAACTGTCACCGTCGTCAACGTACTCTTCCAGGATTCGCTCACGATGGTACTTCGCCAAACCCAGTTGGTTCTTGGCAAAGTCAAGCGGATCTTTACTGAAGTCATAACGGCGAGCCAACGGGTCAGGACCACTGGTGTCTTCGTCGGTACCGAATTGCAACTGCGGCTCGGCGACGCGTGACAAGATTTTCTTGAGCTTCTTGTCGTCTTGCGTGTAACCGTATTCGATTGCCCACATGTCGTAAGGACCGACGCCGATCATGGCATAGTCACCTTGAACGTCACCACTCTTGAAATTGAAGTTCGTCGGCAGGTAATCCATAACGCTACCAGCCAACGGCTTTTTGCCTTTGACCTCATCGCTGTTGATTTCCGCCAATGTGTAAATGCTGGACGCTTTAAAGTTGTGTCGCAAACCAAGCGTATGGCCTACTTCGTGTCCAACAAGATCAGCCAACAGAGGACCGATGAACGATTCTGGCATCCCATCCAACAATTGTTCTTTGGGCTTGTCGTCCTTCTCTTCGTCTTTTTCTTTGTCGTCTTCGTC
>CAZXLW010000109.1:1744-14335 GCA_964641465.1 uncultured Pirellulaceae bacterium
GTCTTCGTCCTTATCGTCGTTGAAACGGAGATGCGTCTTCATCATTCGCATCAACGCGACGTCCATGGACTTACCTTCAGCGGCAAAACAAGCACCGTTTGTTTGGCTGACTCGATTAGCCAGACCATCCAAAGGCTCGTCGCCCATCGCTTTTGTTTGAACCGTGCTCAAGGCATGGCCAGCGTACTGCTGCTTGGCTTGCTGCTGGATTGATTCGCGAATGAAATTACGCTGCGACGGAGGAGCCAATCGCACACGTGGGTCCCAGCTTGGGTTGTCCGCGTACCAGGCCAGAGTCTCCGGAGAGACGCCTTGCATAGCGATTTTCGGCATTAATTCATCGAATTGATTTTCAAACGCGCGAATCCAACCGTCTGTCAGAACGATGTCTGCATCCAGAATCTCACCAGTCCGCGGGTCAACGCGGCTCGGTCCGATTGCGGTGCTGATGTTGTTATTCAACCAGCGAACGAAGTTGTATTGAACGTTCTCAGGATCTTTGTCCATGTGTGCGTTCGTTTGCTTATCCTGCTGGCGTACTTCGACAGCATCCAGAATTCCAACCTGCTCGAACGCTTTGTTCCAACTCAGGATTCCTTGCCGAACCCAACGTCGGTAGCGTACGGGAGTCGTATGCTCAATGTAAAAAATGATTGGCTTCTTAGGCGGACTCAAAGTCAGCTTGGGATCGCGCTTTTCAAGATTCCAACGATTAACAAATCGGATGTTGGTATCGTCTGATTCGTACTTACCGTAATCACGGTAAGACGTCGTGAAGTAACCGATTCGTTCGTCAGCTTTGCGAGGTTTGTATCCTGGCGTGCCTTCGATCTTGCTAATCGAATAATGCAGTGTCTTCAGGCCACCACCAGCAGTCGGAATCTCAAATGCGATTTCCGAGTTCTTTTCGTAGGCTTTTGCTTTCTTGATTCCGATCAGGTTCTTGGTGGATCGGTACCCCGGCCCAAAGAATACACTGGCGTTGCGAACCAACAGATCATCCAAATCGATCATTGGGCCACCGCGAGGAACCATCGTCAGGATTGGGACATCGAGCAGCACGCGGTCAGTAAAGATTCGGTCGACCGACGATTTTGACTCAGCGTCCGAACCGCGGATGCCAACGTTCTCAGCAATCAGCGCCAAACGCTTACCGTACTTTTTCCAGTAGATATAGAAGTCCGATTGCTGCAGGCCAGCGAATTGTTCACCGCTGGAAACCGTGGTGGCGATAAATGTGCGATGCTTGGAGCTGGCGTAGTCGCGAGGCAGTTGAGCCAGCATCTGGCCGTCTTTCTTGTCGCTGATCCATAGCTTTAAATATGGCGTCTTGCCGTCAGCAGGTTTGACTTCGGTAAAACCCTTGGTCACTTTGTCGACGGTCGGGAAGTCAGATTTCGGTTTAGACGCAACCATTTTGGCTGCCGCTTCCTTCATCTGATCGGCACTGGGAGCAGTAGCCGAAGTTTGAGCCGATGCGAACGAAGATCCACTGAGCACGATGGCCAGCGAGATTCCGAACGCGAAAAAAGTACGGCGATTATTGATCATTATGATTCTCCTGAGAAAGTTCCCTTTGAAAGCTCCCTACTCCTATTAATAAGGGCTAACCGAAAGGGCTAACTGAAGTGTAGGCCAAACTATGGGTCACAGCGGCGGTTTATCTGCCACATTCGTTATTTTCCGATTCGACCGCAAAGCGGATGGTTACCCGAAATTTTGCTTTACTGTCGCATCAGATTCAACAACTGCTGAATCGTTTAGAGTCGGTTTTCAAACGATTTTTGGGGATTTTGTCAGATGGACTACGAATACAGCCGTTGACTTTTCGAATTTACAGTAAAACGTGATATATTGAGTCTCAATAACGCGGCAAGAATTGGGCGTACAGGGTAGTACGCAAGTCCATGAATGTTTTCGACTATTTCGGCAGACCTGCGTTTCTCGCTTTGCTCATCGCGCTGCCCGTTTTGTGGGTAATGAGTTTCAACTCACTGGCGGGCTTGGGCAAGTGGCGACGCATCTTCGCGCTCGTCCTGCGTTCGATCGTCTACACGTTGCTCGTGTTTGTGCTGGCTCAAGCTCAATGGCCGCGGACGGCGGACCGGATGACGGTTGTCTATCTGCTTGACCAGAGTGCTTCCATCCCGCAGGCAAAACGGGAGTACATGCTGGAGTACGTTTACAGCTCAGTAAACAAGCATCGGCGAGAAAACAAAAAGGATATGGCGGGCGTCATCGTCTTTGGTGGAAACGCCAAGATCGAAGCCGCTCCATTCGAGGGCGAGTTCCCTTCGATCGGGCGGATTGAATCGGCACATGATCTCCGCACAGACGCCACCAGTTTCGAATCGGCTTTCAAACTCGCCAAAGCGGCGTTCCCGGAAGACACTTCGCGGCGGGTCGTTATCGTTTCCGATGGCAACGAGAATCTTGGCGACGGACTGTCGATCGCCCAGGCCATGGCCGAAGACGGGATCGGCCTGGACGTGATCCTGGTTGAACTGAATGCGAGTTCAGAAGTTTCCGTCGAGAAAGTTCGCTTGCCCAGCGATATCCGACGCGGTCAGGAGTTCGAAGCAAGCGTCGTCTTGAATTCCGAGATGGCCAGCGGAGAAGAAGCTCGCCCGGTCACTGGGAAGCTGACGATCTCGCAAACCAGCACACAACGAACCAGCACACAACGCAAAGTCTTGATCGCGGAACAAACCGTGACCCTCGATCCGGGCAAGAACGTTTTTCCGTTTGTGCACAAGCTCGAACAATCCGACGCGTTTACCATCGAAGCTGAATTTGTGCCGGATGACATTCGGGCCGATGCTGTTGAACAAAACAACAAAGCGTCCGCGTTCACTTATGTCCGCGGCAAAGGGCGCGTATTGTTGATCGAAGACGGTAACGCGACCGGCGAGTTTGGCCGACTTGTCGAACGGCTGCAGTCGAATGCGATCGAAGTCGAAGTCATGCCGTCCACGGAACTTTATTCCAGTGCTGCTGAGTTGTTGCAATATGATTCGGTGATTCTGGCCAATGTCCCGCGTTCTACCGGAGACGGTGTGGGTGTGGCGGAGGCGTTTAGCGACTCTCAGATTCGGATGTTGGTTCGCAATTGCGAAGAGATGGGATGCGGGTTGGTCATGCTCGGTGGCGACCGCTCATTTGGAGCCGGTGGCTGGTCCAACAGCGAGTTGGAAAAGGCGTTGCCAGTCGACTTCCAGATCAAGAACGACAAAATCGACGCCGTCGGCGCGTTGGCGTTGATGATGCATGCTTGCGAAATGGCGGACGGGAATTTCTGGCAAACAAAGATCGCTCGCAACGCGATCGACGTACTGGGCCCGATGGATTACTGCGGCGTCGTCGAGTGGAGCAATATGGGAGCTCCCCGATGGTTGTGGAAAGGCGTTCTGCGGGTGCACGGTAAAAGAAACATGATGATGGGGATGGTCGGTCGGATGCAGATGGGCGATATGCCAGACTTCAATGCGCCGATGCGACTGGCTCTCAATGGCCTGAAGAACACGAAAGCGTCTGTCAAACACATGATCATCATCAGCGATGGTGACCCGACTCCGCCATCGAACCGGCTGCTGCAAAGTTTCGTCAAAGAGAAGATTAAGATCTCAACGGTTCTGATCGGGAATCACTCGCTGACGACGCCGATGCAGAGAATTGCTAATGTCACCGGCGGCATGTACTACCCGAAAACAAACCCCCGAGCGTTACCCAAGATCTTCCAGCGCGAAGCGAGACGGGTGGCGAAGCCGGTGATCAAGGAATCGGTCAACGGCATGAGTATTATCACGGACTCAATGTCAGGCAGCCACGAGATCTTACAGGGAATTGACCCAACAGAGTTGCCCAGTATTTTCGGTTACGTGATGACCACGGTCAAACAGAATCCTTTGGTTGAACAACTTGCGATCTGCAACGATCCGAAAGACAACACGGAAAACACTACGCTCCTGGCGACCTGGCGCTACGGGCTCGGCCGCGCGACGGTGTTTACCAGCGACGCGGGACACAAATGGACGGCTGAGTGGCTCGGCAGCGAGATGTACGATAAGCTGTTCACTCAGATGATCCGCCATTCCATGCGACCGATCACCGAAAGTGCGAACTTCACGATCGGCACGGAAGTCAAAGATGGCAAAGCGGAAATCGTCGTCAACGCGTTGGACGACGACGACGAGTTTCTGAATTTCCTGAACATCAACGCCAGCGGCATTTCGCCCGATCTCAAGGGTTTCGATTTAAACTTCGCCCAAGTAGCGCCCGGTCGATATGCGGCAGAGGTCGATGTGAACAAGTCGGGAAATTACTTGTTCTCGATTTTTCCTGGTGAAGGATACGAACGTTTGACGACTGGAGTCAACGTTCCCTATTCGTCTGAGTTTTCCGATCGGGAATCGAACCAGGCCTTCCTGGATTCACTGGTACAATTTGACGTCGCTGGTGGTGAGAAAGGCGAACTGATCGAAGCCGAACTTTCCGAGGCGGGACTGGACGATCTCCTGGCAGTCAACGCGTTCCGCCCGACGCTGTCCAACAAGGTCGGCATCCATGATATCTGGCCGTTCCTGGTGGTTCTGTGCGGGAGTATTTTCTTTGCTGATGTTTTTGTTCGCCGCGTTGCAGTAAATTTTGACTTCATTGGCGACTATATCAAGAAACTTAGAACCAAACCGGATGAATCGAAGTTTGAATCAAATATATCGCGACTGCAGAGCCGTAAAGCCGAGGTCGAAAAAGAAATTGAGATGCGGCGTTCCAACACCAGGTTCGCACCAGATGTCGACGACAATGTTTCGGGCAAGCAAAAACTCGACCAGGTGATTGGCGACGAGATCGACGAATCAGCCGATCGCAGGATGCCGAAGAAGCGAGACAGGTCACTGGAAGTCAACGAAGAAGAGAAGAGTTACACCTCGCGATTGCTGGACGCCAAACGAAAAGCACAAAAGAATCAGAAGCGTGACGGAGACCAACAAAACGAGACCTAGTGATTCATTAAATGCATAATTGCAGTACCGCCTTCAGGCGGAAATTCCGGCTAGAGTGAACCTTGCTTCGGGAGAGCAGGTGCGAAAGCAACTTCAGAAAAAAATCAACGAACGGACGGCAATCAACACATCAGATCAGCTCGAAGGGTGTCCATAGATCGGGTCCTCTCGTTGCAGCAGATCTTCATCAACATTAGTCACAGAATCGATTAGTTAATTATCAGGGAAGCGTATGGCCAGTGAAAACAACTTCGAGCAGCAAGCCGAACAGTTTCGGGAAAAGTACAACAAGATCCGCACGGAAGTTGGCAAGGTCATCGTTGGCCACGACGAAATAGTTCACGGTGTTTTAACTTGCCTGGTAATTGGCGGACACTGCTTGCTGGAAGGTGCTCCTGGACTTGGTAAAACCCTGCTGGTCAGAACGTTGTCGCAGGCGTTGAGTTTGGATTTCAATCGGATTCAATTCACACCCGACTTGATGCCGGCCGATATTTTGGGCACCAACATGGTGGTGGAAACGCCGGACGGGAAGAAATCCTTCGAGTTTCAAAAGGGGCCGATCTTTACCCAGATCTGCCTGGCGGACGAAATCAACCGGGCCACCCCGAAGACTCAATCCGCCATGCTCGAGACGATGCAGGAAGGAACGGTGACCGTTGGCGGCACGCGATATGAACTCGACAAACCGTTCTTCGTCATGGCGACTCAGAACCCGATCGAACAAGAGGGAACTTATCCGCTCCCCGAAGCGCAGCTTGACCGATTCCTGTTCAAGCTGGTGGTCGGATACTCGAATCGCGAAGAGCTTAGCACGATTATAGATCGCACCACCAAAGGGATCTCGATCGAGCCAGAGCAAATTATCAGCGGCAACGAGATCCTGGAAATGCAACAACTGGTCCGCCAGGTGATCCTGGCCGATCATATCCGCGACTACATCGTCCGTTTGACGCTGGCGACGCACCCGGAAGGCGAACACGCCGCGTCAATCACCAACCAGTATCTTCGCTGGGGCAGTAGCCCGCGTGGTGCCCAGACGTTGGTGTTGGCGGCCAAGGTTCGAGCGTTGCTCGAAGGGCGATTCAATGTCAGCTTCGAAGATGTTCGTCGCGTGTATTTGCCGGCGATGCGGCATCGCGTCGTTGCAAACTTCGAAGCCCAGGCGGAAGGTATTTCAACGGACCAAGTCTTGCTTGACATCCTCGATCAGGTTTCGCAAAAAGTCGACGAACCTGTCGTTGCGACGGAATCATAGGCTGGAGTTGATATGTCTGTAGTTGCCAAGAAACTGAAAACCGGTCAGGACGAACCGCTGCTGTCGCCAGAATTGCTGGCTCAATTGGAGCGTATGGAGCTGGTCAGCCGCAAGATTTTTCGCGGGCGGATGAAAGGGGAGCGGCGCAGCAAGCGGAAAGGGCAGAGCGTTGAGTTCGCGGATTTTCGCAATTACGTTCCCGGCGATGATTTACGGTTTATCGACTGGAATCTGTACGCACGGCTCGACAAGCTGTTCCTCAAGCTATTCCTGGAGGAAGAAGATCTGCACTTTTACGCATTGATCGACGGCAGCATGTCAATGAGTTTCGGCGAGCCAACTAAATTCCATTACGCCAAGCAACTCGCGGCTGCACTCGGCTACATCGGACTCTGCCGGGCTGACCGAGTCAAAGTGGAAATGCTTAACGATGCCAAAGTCAACACGGCTCCGGTGTTACGTGGCCGCCAGAATTTGTGGCGAATGCTGGAGTACCTGGACGGACTGGAGTGCGGGTCCAATGTGACACTGAACGATTCGATCAAATCATTTTGCCTGCGAAATTCCGGCAAGGGAATTCTTATTCTGATCACCGACTTGATGGACAAGACCGGTTACGAATCAGCGCTGAAGTATCTGATATCGCAAAATCTGGATGTGTATGTGATCCAGGTTCTGTCGCAGCCCGAGATTGATCCGGACATCAATGGTGATTTGAAATTGCTCGATTGCGAAGATGGCGACATCGCCGAGATCAGTGTCAGTCAACGATTGATCGACCGCTACCGGCAAACGCTGGCGGCATTCATTGAGCAAGCCCGAGATTTCTGCCTGCGGCGCGATATCGCTTACATGATGACCAGCACCGAACGACCTGTCGATCGGCTGGTTTCCCGCTACTTACGACAACGAGGGCTGGTGCGTTGAACTGGTTCTCAAGCGCGATCCCTGCGATTGGCTGGGTGGTGTTGGCGATGGTCCCGCCGCTCATCCTGCTCTTGTATTTCTTGAAACTACGACGGACGCCAGTCGAAGTTCCGAGTACCTATCTGTGGACGCGGACGATTGAGGATTTGCATGTCAACAGCATCTGGCAACGACTGCGGAATAGCCTGTTGCTGTTGTTGCAATTGCTGCTTGCGTTCCTGTTGTTGTTGGCCTGCCTGCAACCTGGTTGCGAAGGGACTGATCTGGTCGGCGACCGGTTCATCTTCATGATCGACAACTCAGCCAGCATGTCGGCCAGGGATTTGCCAAGTGGCGAAACGCGACTCGAAAAATCCAAAACGGAAATTCGAAACATGATCGACGGGATGAGCAACGAGGCTTCGGCCATGATCATCAGTTTTTCCAACGAATCGGATGTCGTTCAGTCGTACACAAAAAACAAGTCGTTGTTGAAAAGAAAATTGTCAGGCATTAAACAAACGCAGCGAACGACCGACATGACCGAAGCGCTGACGGCAGCTTCGGGACTAGCCAACCCGGGTCGTACGAGCGACAAAGAATCGGCGATTGATATTCAGGTCGCCGACGCGTTGAAAGCCAAGATGTTTATTTTCAGTGACGGTGGCGTTTCGGAAGTCCCCGGATTCTCGCTTGGGAATCTGGAAGCCGAATATCGTCCCGTCGGTTCACTCGATATTCCACACAACGTCGGTGTTACGGCTTTTTCGATCAGCCGCGAAGTTGATACCGAAAGCGGGGTCCAGGCGTTCGTACGGTTGCAGAATTTCGACGACGAGGATCATAGTGTTGATGTGAGTCTGTTTGCCAACGGTGATGTCTTCGATGCCAAGGCTGGGGTCGCGATTGCAAAGGAAGGCTCCACCGTAATGAGTTTCGACCTGGCGCCGCTGTTGGCCGAATTCGAAAGCGCGATCGAGGTGGAAGTTCGGATCGAGAACGAAGACATCTACATGCTCGACAACTTCGCTTTCGGCTCGATTGAACCGCCGCGAAAGATCAGTGCGTTGGTGGTTACGCAAGGGAACAACTTCCTCGAACTGGCGATGGGGACCGAGCGGATCGGGAAACTTGCCAATGTGGAGTTCCGCAGGCCAGAGTTTTTACAGGAAAAGGAGTACTTGCAGGCCACCAACTTGGCGACGTACGACCTGATTATTTACGATCGCTGCTCGCCGGAGCAACAACCGGACTGCAACACGCTTTTCTTTGGCGCGTTGCCACCGGGAGAGGGATGGTCTGCGACGGAACCGGAATACCCAACGACGGTAATCGACACGCTCGTCACGCATCCGTTGATGGATGCTGTGCAAATGGGCAATGTCCTGATCGTGCAGGGCACGGGACTGACCGGGCCCAAGGGGACCATTAGTCTGATGGACTCTACGTACGGAAGCATTCTTTCGATCGCGTCCCGCTCCGGGTTTCAGGACGCGGTTGTCGGATTCTCGTTGATTGAGTTGGACGACGAAGGCGAAACACTGATCAATTCCGACTGGCCCAAGCATCTGAGCTTCCCGTTATTTATGCAAAACGCATTATCATGGCTGGGCGGTGCCTCGAAATTCAGCGCGAACAACGGAACGACCCCGGGCGAGTTGATAACGTTCCGGACTCATTCGCCAACACAGTCAGTAAGCGTTGAAAACCCAAAGGGCCGCTCGGTGAAACTGAAGCCACGCAACGACAACACGTTTATCTACGCGGCTGCCAGTGAAACTGGAGTGTACACCGTTTCCAACAACGAATCGAAATCGTTGGACCAGCTATTGGCCGTGAATTTGCTGGACCCTCGCGAAAGCAACTTGACGGTGCGTGACGAGCTGAACATCGGCTACGAAGAAATCGAACAGACAATCGAATCGGTTCCAGCCCGCCAGGAATACTGGACGTGGGTTATCCTGCTGGCTCTGATTGTCCTGTTACTCGAGTGGTACATCTACAACCGCCGCGTGTTTATCTAGATTCACTAACAGATCGCGCGCTGTTTGGGGTCGGTCTGAGTTATCGGACAACTTACAACGAAATGAGCTATTCAATGAAAGAAGTCGCCGAAGAACTGAGAAGCATCGTCACTAATGTGACACCCATGCTGGAAGCGATTGGCGATGACCCGGAGTTGGCGTTAAGGCCGATGCCTGAAAAATGGAGTCGCAAAGAAATCCTCGGACACCTGATTGATTCTGCGTGTAACAACCAGCAAAAATTTGTGCGGCTGATGCAATTTTCAAGACTTGAGTTCCCGGGATACGCTCAAGATGACTGGGTAGACTTGCAGAATTGGGCTGGAGCCGATTGGTCAGCGATGGTTCGTTTATGGAGTTGCTACAACTTTCACATTGCCTATCTGATCGAGACGATTGATCCGAAATTTTATCCGCACGAAATCGTCATCGAAGGCACAGGACCGTTCACACTTGAATTCATTATGCCCGACTACGTGGAGCATTTAAAGCATCACGTCAAACAGATTTTCCCAGACATTGGCCTGACCAACAAATTCGTCAACGTCTACAACGCGTAGTTGCAATTGATTTGCGAACAAGATCAGCCGCAACGCGTTAGCGTCCGGTTTTGGGCTATTGGTCGCTCTCTGGTTCAATGCGAGCAACGAAACACGGCTAACCCGTCGCCACGCCCAAACCATTGGTCTCGGAACCGGGTGCTAACGCACTGCGACTGATACGGGCTTTCCGAAAGCGGCATGAATACGTTTGATTCAATTCGTCGTTAACGGTTGTTTGTATTCAATAACGCCTGGTCGGTAGACAACAACAGCAGGCTGTTCTCGTGTCGCATCATTGAAATCAACATTAGTTTTTGTTGCAATTCTTTCCGCGACGCTTCGAGCTATTTCTGATGGAACAGAACAAAACACGGTTCCAAGAATACTAAACTGGTTGTACTTCCGACCATGCGCTAACAAAGACAATCGCTTTGGTTTACTGTTGATTTCTGTCGAAGAGTCTCGGTGTTGAACTATCCCGGAGCACGTGCAAACATTGGAACAAAATGTAGACCAGAAAAGTCCCTGACCGTCACTTGAGGGCTCGAGAGTAAGTAGAACCAGGTCTCTCAAATCAATTTCACAAACTTGGCTTTTCAATACATAGCTAAAGAACCGGCTGAGCTGACCGTTTTCTGAAAACGGAACTTCGGATGCAACCAACCGTTTTGAATCCAAAACAATCTTGGTACATGTACCTTATCTGAGTACGCAATAGCAACCGATGCAAAAGAACACTGCGCACGGTGCTAAAGTAAGTGCACTGATGACAGTATCGTTCAGGAACGTGTTGACAACCGTTGAAACAGCAAAATTGACCAGGGCGATCGACAGGCTGGATTTTGCGACGCATGCCAAGCCGTAGACCGCGGATTCTCTTCGCGGCAGTTTCAAAGAAAAACACTTGTCATTCGACATAGTCGCAATTGCTTTTGTGGATCGAGCTCGTTTTGAAAATAAAACATAGCTTTGCCAGGCTGTTTCGAGAGAAATAAAAGCCGCGTAAGGCCGTAAAAACTACCCCTTTAGATAAAACTAAGTTGTTGTTCAGCCAGGTATCTTCAATTAGATGGGTGGTCCCTGTTTCCGTCGCCTGTTTCCTTCGCTCAAGAGCTTGTCGGGCTAGACAAAAAAAAATTCGAGACCATGCGTGCATGATCCCGAATTGGCGTGCTACGGAAATCTGGAATTAGCCACTTAGCAGTATGACAAACAGATCCACGTCCAATAAATTGACAACGCCATCTTCGTTGACGTCGGCCTCTAATTGGAATCCACCGCTATTGAGAAGATCTATAAACGGCCCTACGTCCAGCAAATTGACGAAACCATCCTGATTCACATCACCCAACAAAACGTCTGTTTGGTCGCTGAGACAATCCAATGAATTCGCAAAGCTCGTTATACTTTGAATCGAAGGCTCCGAAAAAACATTCGTGCAAGTCAATCCTGCATTCATCGTATTGCTGGGACAGCTGCAGTGATTTGCGCTCCAGTTGTGACCCAATTCATGAGCCAACAAATCCGTTGAGCAAACCAACATGCCATTAAAGTCGATTCGATCCAGACCGTAATTGATACTTGGAGTGCACATTCCGCTCAGGAAAGCGACTCCCCCGATACCGCCAAGATCCTTTCCTGTGAATAAATGAGCGGCATCTCGCTGAATATCCTGCTGTTCGGTTTCCCAGTATTCGACGAATTGAAACAACGCATCAAAGGCATCAAACGCAGTATAAGGATCTGGTTCCGCAGATCGGATAATGATCTCGCTGAGCTCGTGGGTCAGGCCAACCTGAGACTCGTATTGATCATTCGTGATACCGACAACCAGCTCGATACGATCCAAGGTTGCCTGTTCACTGCCGAAAAAGTTAAAGAACTCAACATCGGTGTCGATTGCCAATTCAGCGACCTGGATAATCGTACCTGCGGCGATATCCGGATTCTGACCTGCAGATTCGGCGCGGGTACGTGTCCCCGGTCTATCCAGAGGATTGTCAACCAATCCGCGACGCAGATTGGCTGGGCTGATAACACCGCAGGTTGAATTGCCCTCAACAACATCAGCGCTGCGATAAACAACATGCTCACCGGCGTTCGCATTTTCGATTCTTGACGCAATTGGTTCAATGTAAAAAGACTCACCTTGTGGCATTACGACAATAGCCATCAGGCCTGATTGCGTAACGGATCCAACGACCCGGCTATTTGGCAAGCCTTGAATCGATCCTTTCATCAAACGAGTCGCTTGAAGCGGCCTCTGCACATACGAACCGTCTGCCAGCTGAACCGTAACGTTGAAATTTTGAGATCGAATGCTGTGCGGCTGCAAATTCAGAGTGTACTGCTGTCCTGCAATGGAAACCACATTTGAAAAGCTTGTTCCTGGCACATGGTTCTGCGTGTTCAGTTTCACAACTTCGCCATTGGAAAGCCCCATGGATTTCAAGAAATTCTGTTTCTGCTGAGCGTCAGCAGAAACACCGCCTAAAACCAATAGAGCGACGGCCAAAAACATTTGACACATACTTTTTTTCTTTGACATAAATTCTCCGCAAGGTTGGGGAAGCGACCTAAAAAGATTGACGCACATAGCGATTTTGGGGAAACAGGCCACTTATCAGGCTATTGGTTTCGATGGCTACTGTCAATTAAATTGCTGAATGTGCCGCGTTCGCAGCGCAAAATGCTTGCATTTCAAACTGTGCACTCATTCGGGATCTGACAGACCAGCAACAACTTGAAGCCCAATTGCGTCACGCGCAGAAAATGGAGTCCGCTGGACAACGTCCGAGGTCAAAGCTCGAGGTCTCTGATTTGGAAGGCGTAGTCGCTGCGGATGTCTGCGTGCAGCT
>CAZXLW010000110.1:0-14251 GCA_964641465.1 uncultured Pirellulaceae bacterium
TGATTGATATGGACGGCTTCAAAGAAGTCAACGATTCCATGGGGCACGCCTCTGGAGATGCGATTCTTGTTGAGATTGGCAGGCGGTTAAAGGATCGTTTTGCCGACCGAGCAATCGTTTCCCGTTTGGGTGGCGATGAGTTTTGTCTTCTTTTCGTTGGCAAGAATTACGTTGACAACGCCCACGCTATCGGAAGCGAAATTCATGAAGTGCTGACTGCTCGTTTCGTATTGAAAGAACTTAGCGTCTCGTTGGGTGCCAGCATTGGGTATGCACTATTTCCCGATGACGCCGACAACCTTGATGAACTTTTATCATTCGCTGATACCGCGATGTATCAAGCCAAAAGAAATCGTTCAAGGCTCGCACACTATCAGCCAGCAATGACCGAAGAATTAAAACAAACCAGAGTACTTAACGATCGCCTTGATGAGGCGCTCGAAAGAAATGAATTTCACCTCGTTTTTCAACCTCAGGTTGATATCGCGACGAACAAGATCATCGGTGCCGAAGCTCTATTGCGATGGCGGCACAACGGGGATGTGATTTCTCCCAACCGATTTGTTCCACTGCTGGAGCTTTCTGGAAAAATCGTAGACGTGGGTGACTGGGCCGCGCGTGAGGCTTGTCGACAACTGTCAGAGTGGAAACAACGCGGGCTGGACATCCGTCTTGCCGTGAATATTAGCGCGATCCAATTCCAGGAACCATGCTTTGTCGAAAACCTGACGACACAATTGGAAGAGTATCAGATTGATCCATCTCGTTTGGAGTTGGAAATTACCGAAGGAGTTCTTGTCGAAAACGTGGATGCCGTGACAAGGAAACTGCAAAAGGTGAATGAACTCGGCGTGAGAATCAGTGTCGATGATTTTGGAACAGGATATTCTTCGCTTTCATACCTGAAACAGTTTCCAATCGATAAGTTGAAGATTGATCGTGCGTTTGTCAAAGACATACCTCACGCCGATGACGGGGTGATTGCTTCGAGTATCATCGCGCTTTCTGATGCGTTGGGAATAACAGTAATCGCCGAAGGCGTTGAAACCCGGGCTCAGCTTGATTTGTTGTCTGAGTTCGGATGCGAACAATACCAAGGGTTCTTCTTCAGTCGTCCCATGTCTGCACAGGAGTTTGCTCTATTGTTGGAAAAAGAAGGCAACGTTGATCTAGCTCTATCCTCGAGCTAATGGCGCTAACACGACATCGGCGCTGACGCCGTCGCCTTCCAGCTCGTCGTTAAACCGAGTCTCGCTTTCGCTCAATAAATTATTTTCCAGTAGAAGTGCTCGGAATAGAGCCCTCATCGGCGTTGCTCAGAAACTTACTTAAGGTTTCGTGTCCTCTGTTTCTGTGAGCAATTGTTCGATTGCGAGATCGAGGTCTTTGCCCAGAAGATTCTTGTGGCGAATAATTCCATTGCCATCAATCAAGTAAACTGTGGGCCAGGATTCAATATTCCATTGCCCGGCGATGTTGCCTTGGGTTCCGTCTTTCCCGTTCCAAAAGTGACGCCAGACTAAACCTTCGTCACGAACAGCGTTCCTCGCGAAATCCAATTTGCGATCAGAATTTACTCCCAGCAGAACGAATGGCGCGCTGCCCAGTTTGTCGACCAACTCTCGTTCTTGATCGTACATAGCTCGGCAAGGCGGGCACCAGTGCCCCCAGAAATCGAGCATGACAACTTTGCCACGATAGTCGCTAAGTTTAAATTCGATTCCGTCCAAATCTTTCCCGATGATTTCCGGGGCTGGCTTACCGACGGCAAGGAATTGGAGTTCGAATAGTTCCTGTTTTGCCATTTCCGAATAGGTCATGCCATCTTCGAATTCATCTTCGTTGAAGTTTGCGACCACAAACTCAAGCGACTCTGCGAGTTTGGCATCCTGCTGTTCGGATCGGGGCTGCAACAGATAATCCTGTTGGCTTTGAGGCAGCTTCGCCAGGAGGTGCGGGTTCTTTTCAAAGCCAGCAGCGAATTCGGAAATGCGATCAACGTACTTTGCCATCCCCAGGATCGCCGTTGCCTTTGTCAGGCGGTCGGGAGCGTGCTCAACCAACATACCGAACCAGGTTTCGATTTGATTGCTGGGTAGCTCACCTTGCCAGGTCGTGATCATTTCGTCGTAATCCAACCGTGCAGCATAGTTGCCGATCAGGCAATCCATCGCTCGGTCTTTTTGTGAATCAGAGCTCTTGGCAACTGCCTCCAACGCAGCTGCCAGGCCATCGTCGGATTTGCCGTTGGAACTGGCAAACTCGATTAGTTGGTCGATGTAACCAGGAATCGGATTAAGCTCATCGAAAAGCTCTTGCTTGGCAGCGTCGGTTTCCGTTGCCTCAATCCGTTCCTTCATCACGGCGATATCTGCGTCCAGCTTGGTGCGCAGTTCCTGGTAAGTCGTCGTGGGTTGTTGTGCGGGCTTATTGGAAGTTTGCAACTGCAATTCGTCTTGGCCGCAACCAACAACAACAAGCATCAACAATAAACAAGATAGTCGCGATTTCATGTTAGGTCGCCGTAGTGGTCATATTGGTAAGTGCGGAATTAAGTGACTCGCTGGGCCGCATCGCAGCGGCAGCTTTGTCCATGTTGGGAATGTAATATCCGTCGATATCCTGAGCCGTTCCCTGCACCGAGTTCAGCTGTTCAACAATTTTAGCCTCGTTGCCGGCTAATTCATCCGCTAACGGAGAAAAAATTGTCGCTAATTCGTCTTCCGCGGCGGTTCGGCTCGCGTTTGCAGCCGAATCTGAGCGGTAAGATTTGTTTTTGAGTGCCTGGGCCCAATACATTGCGAGATAAAAATGGCTCCCGCGATTGTCCAGTTCGTTGACTTTTCGCGACGGTGACTTGCCGTTGGCCAGTACTTCGTTCGTTGCCCAGTCGAGTGCTTCCGAGAGGATTTGAGCTTTCGTATTGTTCGATGTTTCCGCCAGATGCTCGAGCGAAACTGCCAGGGCCAGAAACTCGCCCAGCGAATCCCAGCGCAAGTGGTTTTCTGATTGGAATTGTTGCACATGTTTAGGAGCCGACCCCCCTGCCCCGGTTTCAAACAAACCTCCGCCATTCATCAACGGAACGACGGATAGCATTTTGGCACTCGTTCCCAATTCCAGAATCGGAAACAGGTCAGTCAGGTAATCTCGCAAAACGTTACCGGTAACCGAAATCGTGTCCTGCCCAGCATGAACGCGTTCGAGTGTGAATCGAGTTGCTTCGATCGGAGACAAGATTTCGATTTGGACTCCTTCGGTGTCATGTTCCTTTAGGTACAGTTCAACCTTCGTGATTAGCTGGGCGTCGTGTGGGCGGGTTTTGTCGAGCCAGAAGACTGCCGGTGCACCCTTGCCGCCGTCATGTTTGCGAGCTCGCGTCACCGCCAGTTTTACCCAGTCGCGAATCGGTGCGTCTTTGACCTGGCACATTCGCCAAATGTCACCAGCGGCAACGGAGTGTTCAAAAACCTGATTGCCGGAATCGTCGACAACCTTGACCGTTCCTTCGGCCTCAATTTCAAAAGTCTTGTCATGCGAGCCGTATTCTTCGGCCTTCTGAGCCATCAGTCCGACGTTCGGCACGGTACCCATTGTCGTCGGGTCAAACGCGCCATGCTTTCGACAGAATTCAATTGTCTCCTGATACAGGCCAGCGTAGCTGCTATCCGGAATAACGGCTTTGGTGTCTTGCTGTTTACCGTCCTTATTCCACATTTGCCCGGAGCTACGAATCATGGCCGGCATCGAAGCGTCGATAATGACGTCACTCGGTACGTGAAGATTGGTGATGCCTTTGTCGGAGTTGACCATGGCCAAATCCGGACCGGCGGTCGTCGCCGATTCAACGGCTGCCAGGATTTCATCTCGCTTGGCTTTTGGCAAATCGTCAATCGAAGAGAGCAGATTCCCCAGCCCGTTGTTGACGTTGACGCAGGCAGCGTTCAGATCCTCGGCATGCGTCTCGAAAACCGATGCATAGAACTGCTTAACGGCATGGCCGAAGATGATCGGGTCAGAGACTTTCATCATGGTCGCCTTCATGTGCAACGAGAATAAAACCCCTTGTTGTTTGGCGTCAGTGATTTGCTTCGCCAGGAACTTTCGCAGCTCAGCAACTTGCATGACTGAAGCGTCGACAACTTCACCTGCCAGCACGGGAACGGATTCCTTGAGCACGGTGACTTGCCCGTCGGCCTGGTGAAGTTCAATCCGCAGACTACCGTCGGCTTGAATGCAGGTCGACTTTTCGTTGGAGCGGAAATCGCCCCTCGGCATAGTCGATACGTGGCTCTTGCAATCGCTGGACCAGGCACCCATGGAGTGTGGGTTGGCTTTGGCAAAATTCTTGACTGCTTTCGGAGCGCGGCGGTCGGAGTTACCTTCTCGCAAGACCGGATTGACGGCACTACCCAGGACTTTGGAGTATCGCGATTTGATTTCTTGCTCGGCGTCGTTCTTTGGATCATCCGGGTAGTCTGGGACTTTGTAGCCCTTGGCTTGCAACTCTTCGATGGCGGCTTTGAGTTGCGGAACGGAAGCACTGATGTTGGGCAGCTTGATGATGTTGGCGGCTGGTGTTTTTGCCAGTTCGCCCAGTTCAGCTAGTGCGTCACCGATTTTCTGATCGGCCGTCAATTGCTCAGGAAAGTTCGCCAGGATTCGCCCTGCCAATGAAATATCTCTGGTTTCGATTTGAACTCCGCAAGCTCCAGCAAACGCCTGAACGATTGGAAGCAGAGATTGGGTGGCGAGAGCCGGTGCCTCGTCCGTGAACGTATAAATGATTTTGGCCATGTTTGTCTCTTATATATGGAAGAGGGCCGGGCTGGAGAAGCCACATGCCGTGTGTGAATGATAAAGTTCTGATTTCCAGTAATTCTATCGGATCTGCGGGAAATGCTTGTGCAAACGAAAACTACATATTCTTGTCATATTTGACTACAATGAAAGGTACCTGAGAACAAACCGATTATGTATCTGTATTCACCATGTATCCCACCACTTAGCTCATGCCTAACTTTGATGACGACGAGTCGGGATTCAAGCCTTCGTTGATCGGTCGGTTTTGCAATTATGTTAAAATGAATCTACTTAACACCTTGATGCCGATTCGTGAATTTTTGGCCCAACGAAAAGAAAACAAACAGGCCAGAAACGAAATGCGAGAACATATTCGTGAATCAAGGCGTCGTTCCTGGCCGCAGAGTTTCCAGGACAAGATCTTCATGTTTCTGGATTATGATCCGACTAACGGTGAATCAGGGGTTACGGTCCGGCCATCCATTCTTGGTGCGATCGCACAATGGAGTTATCGGGTGTTGTGGACGCGTCGCGTCGAGATTCTGGGTTTTGTATTGGTCCTGGGTATCGGGGCCGTTTGCTACTACGCGGTAAATAACGCATCGAATGCGTCGAACAGTCCACGGGACCGGGTTGAGTCGCAATCAACCGAAGTGACCAATTACTCGTCGCAATAATCAGCCGTAGATGCTGTGATTCGTTAGGGAAATATCCAAAAAAACTTCTCACGTAGCGAAATCGTAAAGTACGGTTTTAAGTTAAGAAGTGAAGTTTCGGTTTCAGTCCCTTATCCCTTATGCCGCTCAATCGGTCCTACCATGTCTACGCAAACTAGTGTCCAGCAGCAAGTTCTTCGTTTGATCAGTCAGATTCAATGCGAGGACATTCGCCAGACTCGCGAGAGTCGTGAGTTCAATCGACAGAAACTGACGCTTCCCGTCACCATGCAATTCGCTGACGGGCGGGAAATCGACGCTGTGTCTCGAGACTTGTCGTCATGTGGCATGGGACTCATTGCGGCCAGTGAAATAGGAACTGGCGTTATGTGTGAGCTGGTGATTGAACTCGAAAATTCAGAGCACACCATTTACTCGAAATGCCTCTGGTGTCGGCCATTCGGAAAAGGTTATTTCTTGACCGGATGGAAGTTCGAGTGTGTGCTGTAAAGAGCAAGCACTTCACGCACGACACATAAATTCGCGATGTTTAGTTCCTGTCGATGAGCTAAACCAAATTCAGCTTTTCCATTTCTGGTTGCCAGATCGCGCGGCCGACAAAGAACGGGCCCATGTTCTCGATGAACTCCGATGTCTGTCGTGTGCGTCTCATGCGTTGAACCACCGCTGAAAGCGGGAACAGTTCTTTTCCCAACAAGCCAATAACGAAGTCATGGTCTTCGGTGTTGAGCCCGTGAGCGGCGAGTCGAATGTCGGTGGCATAGCCGGCTTTGCCAAAGGCTCGGCCAATACCGCCATGTTCCATCAGCATTTTTCGTTGCGAATCCATTGGCTCACGTTCAAACATGCCACTTCGGCGTAGTGGGTAGTAGACGGCCCACGGAGTGTTCGGGTCGCAAACTCGCTTGATCGGATTGTGCAGCAATGCTTCTTCCAGGTTGCTTTCGTATCCGATTGAATACGTCCGCCCCAACATCGTAAATTCTGGCTTTTGTTCGACCTCGTGCAGCTTGCCGAGCAATGGTTGAACCGTGTCGACGATGTAGGCCGGATCCTCGAAAAAGGTCATTACACCGAATCCCGCCGAGTCATTTATGTCCGAATAAACGACGCCCTGGATGCTTGCGCTTTGGAAGGCGCTGATAAGTTCGTCGGCAGGCCCGGAGAATGCCGTGAACTGCATGAACAGTCGACGATCGAGCGAGATTGGCTGTCCGTTCGCGTCCCGCCCTTTTTCGCTGAGCTCAATCTGGCCGCCGTCTTGAGTCGGTTCGCCGCGCTTGGGTTCGCGTGTTGGTTCTCGCTTGGGTTCTGTCTTCGGCGAGTCAGGCGAATTGTTCTGACCGAGGATCCGCTGTACTTCCTCCCGAGCGTTTTCCAACTGGACGCCAAAATTTTCCAGTACTTCCCCAGCAACGCTTTTCGTATTGCGAAGGATCCCAAGCAGCAGGTCTTCAGAGCCAACGTGTTCGTGCTCAAGTTCCTCGGCAACTTTGTCAGCCGCTTTCAATACATCGGCCGTTTCGTTAACCGGGTCGCCTGGCGAACTCTCGGTTTGCCGTTCTTCGATTTTCTGGTCGAGCGCTTTTTTGAGCGAGTCGACATCGACGTTCATATTCTTCAAGGCATTGCTGGCGACGTTGGAGCCCTCTTTGAGCAAACCCAGCAGCATGTGTTCACCGCGGACGACGGCATCTTTAAGACGCTGTGCTTCTTCATCGGCAATCTTGAGTATCTCTTTAGCTCGGTCCGTCAGCTGGCGGCCCGGGTCGGTATCTGAAGTCATAGTCGCTCCGTTTGCGGCAAAATTGGTCGTTGACAATTGTAAGACCGCAGACCGGGCGTTCAAGAACCGTAACGGCTCCGTGCGTTAGCGAAGCTTACGGTCCGATTGGTTGACAGCCATTTTGATCGTGGCCATGAACTTCTTGGGAGCGGATTGGAACTTCGCTCGGGTTTCCGCCGACTCGAAAAGTACGATGCGGTGATTCGGCGACTTGCCCATGAAAACGCCGTGTTTTTCGTTGCCATCCACTAGCTCTCCACGTTCATGAAAGACGACTGGATCGTAGCCGGCGAGAATCGGGCTGAATGACTCGGGAGCTTTTTGGAAAGAATTCAGATTTTCCTGGCTCGTGAACAAGTAGACTCGTCCGCGATGCACGCAGCCAAATTGTTTGTCGCCGTCGGCCCATTTGCCGTCGCGGACCAACGTCACCGGGCACTTGCCACCCAGGACATATGACTCGGTCGGTTGTTTTTCGGCAGCCTTCGCGGCTGTCGCTGGAATCGCTGGTCGTTTTCTTGGCGCGAAGGTGACTTTGCTGGCCACCGCTCCAGTGTTGGTGTTTGGGGCGTCGAAATTAAGTGCGGTTTTCTGTTGAACTGGCTTCGGATTAAGTCGTTGTTCGGCCTGGCTCGGTGCAGATGCGACCGCGGTTTGGGCAACCGGCATGCGTGCCGATTCCGGTTTGAGTAGCGATGCCACGTTTTTACTGCGTTCGCGTAATTCCGGTTGAGTTGCGTTGCTGTCAAATGAAGGGCGAGGCCTGACCTGAGCCATTGTCGACATCGCAGGCTTGGTTGGCTGGACTCTCATGGCTGCCAGTTGCCGTTCTTTTTCGAAGTCTGGTTCAAGGATACGAGCAGCGGTTCGATTCTCATCGCGAGCTTTTGGCTGTTCAGTTGGTCGAAACGGATTGTTGATTTTCGCCCGAGCAATCGGTTGCTTGTCGGGTGTAATTTGTTGCTGAATCTCCGTTTTCATTGGCGGTTGTAAAACCAGATTGTTCGGCGTTGGTTGTGCTGTAGCTTGTGACCTGTTTACTGGTTCTACCGCCCGCGGGGCACCAGCGGGTATGGCGGGGATAGCCGGTGTGGCGGCAACCGCTTGCGGCTGGAATCCTTGTGGCCGAAATGAATTGTCTGGCAGTTGGACAGACATCGGTCTGCGGACCTGGCCGTCGGCGTTTGCCATGCCTCGTGCGACCGAGGGTGCTTCGCTTCTTGCAGTGAACTGATTGGGCCGAACGTTGTCCCGAGCTACGTTTCGAGTCGCGACACGGTCTTGCAGTGCGTTTGTTTTCTCGGCGAAGAACCTGTCATTAATTACTCGCAAGGCTCCGGGGGCTCGATTGGGACCAGCTTGTGCAATGTTCGGTTGGTTGGCTGGAGGAGGAGTCAAAGGCGACTCTTCAACCTCTTGTGCCATCGCTGGCACGATGTCTCGATCGCGACGTGCGTGCGCTTCGTTCTTGGCGACGAGTTGCTGTGACTCTTTCGAAGCTGGCGGTTGCACGTGAGTGGGGCGCGTGGGAGCAAACAGGTTCTTCTTGTCACCGGAGTTCGGATTCTTAACGGCAGCCACCAGGTTCTCGACTTTTTTCTTGACGACGTTAGCAGATTGCTTCCTGGCGTTTTCGATACCCGGCAGCGCCTTAATCATGCGGATGTAGCTGTCGGCGTTTTTGGGACTGTTGCGTTTGGTGATGACTTCGCCGGCTTCCGTGATGATGACGTCCATGGGAATTTCGCCGACCGAGAATTCCTTGACCAATTCGGGGTAATCGTCGGTGTCTACGTAAACTGGAACGACGCTTTCGTTGATCGCTTTGGCGACACGTTCCGAGCTGAAAACAAATGTTTCCAGTTGTTTACAGGGACGGCACCATTTGGCTGAGAAATGTAACAGCATGAGCTTCTCCTGCTGCTTGGCTTGCTTGCGAGCGAACGCAAAGTCGGTTTCCCAGTTAACAGTTTGTCCAAAAACGGGCAAACTGCTGACCAAAATGACACAAAATGAAGCGATTTTTACGAGCCAATTCATTCAATTCTTCCGTGATTTACGTACCTACAGCGGTAAAATCTCCTATCTCGTATAGATTTATCGACAAAATTGGCCAGCGAGTTTGGCGAAAGTGTACCGATTATTTGAAAAATGACGGCTCGTACTTTGATGCCATTGCCAGTGGCGCCAGTCGCGAAAAATAGATGATTGAAAAGAATTAATGTGTCCAGAATCGCTTGACACGGGCGAGTATATGGATAACACTTCGAGAAGTAGAGCTTTCCGCTCAATCTGTGGTTTTTGCCACGCGGGATTTTGGTTTATTTGCTTTAAGCCGTTTCACAGTTCCTGCAAACCGTTTTTTAGTAAGCGTTGCTTACGTCTTCAGGAACGAGTTTGGGACTCGGAATTTGTCGTAGGATTCTCGGCAACCGCGAATCGTGGATGAAACAAGCGGATGGTTCTTGTATAGCGACCGGAGTATTCTTGCCGGTCACATTGAGATTCATTCTAGAGAGTTGCTTACATTTGGCATTCAGTTGAATGCATCACACTTTGACCAGCAATCAAAGGGATTCCACGAGAACACGATGGGATCGGCAGTGGTTCTGGTTGAGATTATTTCTTTATTCGTACCTGATGGTTTAGGTGTGTCATATGGCCAAGAAACGATACCGTAGCGGTTCTCGATCCGGCGGCGGTAGTTCTAACGGATCTGGAGGCAGGTCCTCTGGCAGAGGCGGCGGTGGTGGCGGAGGCGGTCGTCGTCGACGTAATAATTCTGGCAATCGCCAAAATAATGGACCGCGTCGAAATTCAGATCGCAACGAGCCCATTGAAGTCGACGAGTCGGAATTGTTCGAAGGCGTCGGATTGCTCGAGTTGCACCCCAACGGCTACGGTTTCCTGCGAAGCCCTGAAAACAATTATTCTCGCGAACGAACGGATCCTTTCGTGCCTGGCACGATGATCGAAAAATTCGGATTACGTCCGGGCGTGATGGTGAAAGGCGTGGTTCAACCAGCCAGACGTCAGCAAGGCCCTCGGCTGCGAGAGATCGTGGACGTGGATGGTTTGACCCCGGAAGAGTATCAGGAAGTCAAACGATTTGACGAATTGACTCCGGTTAACCCAGACCACTGGTATCGACTTGAGACCGGTCCAGAGCCGTTGACAACGCGGGTGATGGATTTGCTGACGCCCTTGGGGAAAGGTCAGCGAGCGTTGATTGTTGCTCCGCCACGTAGCGGTAAAACTGTGATGTTGCAGCATATCAGTCACGGTATCGCTGAGAATCATCCCGATTCGAAACTGATGGTTTTGCTGATTGACGAACGTCCGGAAGAAGTCACGGACATGAAGCGAAACGTGAAAGGCGAAGTCATCGCCAGTAGCCTCGACGAAGACATCGAAAGCCACGTTCGCCTATCGCAGTTGGTTATTGAACGCTGCCGAAGATTGGCGGAATTGGGGCAGGACGTGTTCCTGCTGATGGACTCGATCACAAGATTGGCTCGAGCTTTCAATAAGTGGGTCGGTAACACTGGCCGCACGATGTCTGGCGGTGTCGACATCAAGGCGATGGATATTCCAAAGAAACTCTTCGCGACTGCGAGGTCGTTCGAAGAAGGCGGTTCACTTACGATTGTGGGAACTGCTTTGGTTGATACTGGTAGCCGGATGGATGAACTGATTTTTCAGGAATTCAAAGGTACTGGTAATATGGAGCTGGTACTGGATCGCAAATTGGCGGATCGCCGTGTCTGGCCTGCGATTGATATTTCGCAGTCGGGAACGCGTCGTGAAGAGCTGCTGCTTTCCCCGGAAACGCTGCATGCCGTTACTATGCTGAGACGTACGTTGACTTCAATGCATCATGTCGATGCGATGGAGCAGTTGACGAAACAGCTTGGTAGATTCAAAACCAACGAAGAGTTTATCACGCTGATCAGCGGTAAGATGGCGATCGATTAGGTCGAGCCCGTTTTTCGAATGAGAACTCCTGACCCAGCCGTAATCTGCCTCAGTGGAGGGATGGATTCGACCAGCCTGTTGTTGCATTTACTTGCTCAAGGCAGGCAGGTGTTCGGGGTTAGTTTTGACTACGGTCAAAAGCACAAGTTTGAGCTGCAACGTTTGCAGGACAATCTTGCATACTTGCGATCAGCGGGCCATGCTGTCGAATGGAACCTCGTCGATCTTTCCAGTTTGACTCCGCTGCTTCATTCGGCTTTGACCGATGATGATTGGGAAGTCCCTGAGGGGCATTACGAATCAGACAACATGAAGCAAACGGTTGTTCCTAACCGGAATTCGATTTTTGCTTCCATTGCGTACGCACAAGCGTTGTCGATCAGCAAACGGCAGGAATGCGATGTGATGTTGTCGCTGGGTGTCCATGCCGGTGACCACGCGATTTATCCCGATTGCACGCCTGAGTTCTACCGGCAGTTGATCGGTGCATTTCATGAAGGCAACTGGGATAGCGATTCCGTTGAGCTCTATTTGCCGTACATCGAATTGGATAAAGCTCGGATTCTGGAAGACGCTCAGAAATCTGCGGTTCTGTTGTCGCTTGATTTCGAAACGCTGTTTCGCAATACGTTGACCAGCTATTCTCCGGATGATCTTGGCAGGTCGAGTGGTCTGACCGGATCGGACGTGGAACGGATCCTGGCGTTCGATCAACTCGGACTGGAAGACCCGATTGACTATCGTCGGCCTTGGAACGAAGTCGTTGCGGATGCGAAAAGGATTGAAAGCGAATTTCGATCCCAGAATCAAGTGACCGATTAGCCTGCCCTCTGCCCTGCCCTTGCCCTTAGCCTGTACAGACGGAATGACTGAATGTCCGATTACTTTGAGCGAATAGCGGGAGAGTGGGCGGACCGAGCGGCCGATTTGGCTGAGTGGGTGGATACGCACATGGTCAACCGCACCGATATCTGGGGCCGTTATCTTAAAGAAAAGTATCGCGGCGAGTCGAATACGGGGATGCAGAAAAACAAAGCGATCACTGCCCCGTTTTCGCGCGAGCGCGGGAAGATCTTCTTGCAGGTTTCGTCACTGGAAAAGCACTTCAAAGCATCGGATGGTGGCGGAGTTCTCGGGTTGCATTCCAGCAGCAGTGACGGGACTTCGCGCTGGTTCGCGATCGACATCGACTTGCATGACGATGATGATTTGTCGGTAACTCGCGAAGGCAATTTTGTCGCCGCCAAAGCATGGTGGACCAAGCTGCGACAGCTGGGATTCGATCCGTTGTTGATGGATTCCAATGGGAAAGGTGGTTACCACCTGTTTGTTTTCTTTGAAACGCCAATGAGTTCAAAATCGGTTCGCAGTTTTTGCGAGCAGTTCGTGTCCGATTACGAGAGGCAGGGCTTGGACGATCCGCCTGATATCTTTCCGGGCAACTTTGGGCCGAATCACTTTGGCAGCTGGCTGCGGATTTTCGGCAGACATCATACGCGGCAACATTTTTCGCGAGTTTGGAATGATGAGCCGTACGCCGAGACTCCCTGGCTGGACGGGCATGAAGCAATTGATGCCGTTCTGTCGACCGGGTTTGCTGCTGAGGATTTACTGATCAGCAACGGGATCGAGAAACGCGTACGTACGGTTTGTCTTGACTTTGATGGTGTTATTCATTCGTACCAATCCGGTTGGAAAGGAGCCACGACGATCGTCGATCCACCGATCCACGGCGTAGATCGAGCGATTGACAAACTGCGTAAGGACTTTCGAGTTGTTGTCTATTCAGCCCGTTGCCAAACGGAAGATGGCCGACTTGCCATCGAACAATGGCTGGCCAAGCATCGAATCGAAGTCGACGAAGTCTGCTCGTCCAAACCGCCCGCGTTCGTTTACGTCGATGACCGAGCCATCCGATTCACTGGTAATTGGCCAGAAACGATCGAACAGATTCATCAGTTTCGCAAATAGAACTAGAGCGTTTCACAGTTGGGTCTAGCGCCATCTGCGTCAATTGAGTAATTTAGGCAGTGTCTTTTAGAGGAGGACTGCCTTGAAGCCTTATAGTCGAGAGTTCCGAGCCGAAGTATTGGCTCATTGTGATAGTGGTGAAGGAACCAAAGCTGTCGCCCTGCGTTTTGACGTATCAGAATCTTGGATCCGCCGAATCAAACAACAACGTCGTGAAACCGGACAAGTGGCGCCGAAAACAGCTGCCCCTCGCCAACCTCAATGGCTTGCCTGGGCGGACTGGTTGCGAGAAAAGATTGAGACTCAACCGGATATTTATTTGCACGAGCTTCAGTCAGCGTTGCAGCAAGAGAAACAAGAAGAGGTTTGTTTAATGACGATTTGCACTGCTTGTCGTCGGCTCGGATTGAGTCGAAAAAAAAGACGTTGATTGCCGAGGAACAAGACCGGCCAGATGTTGTTGAAAAACGAAAGCAATGGCAAGCGACTCAGGAGCAGTTTAATTTGGAGCGCTACGTTTTCATCGACGAAACATGGGCCAAAACGAATATGACTCGAACCTATGGTCGTTCCGCAATCGGTACCCGGGTTATCCAAAAAGTTCCCAACGGACGCTGGCAGACAACCACGTTCGTCGGAGCGTTGAGAGCCACGGGTTTCATAGCACCTTTGACCATCGACGGCCCAGTCAATGGTCAGTTGTTTCTGGCTTGGGTGCAACAACATCTGGTCGCTCAATTGCAACCAGGAGACATCGTGGTCATGGATAATCTCTCCAGTCATAAAGTGAAGGGAGTCCGCGAAGCCATCGAAGCTGCCGGTGCAGAGCTTAGATATCTTCCGCCCTATTCTCCCGATCTCAACCCAATCGAGTTGGCATTTTCCAAGCTAAAGAAACTGATACGAGACGCAGCCAAGCGAACCGTCGATGAGCTTTGGAATCTCTGCGGAAAAACCCTGGATCAATTCACCGAAACGGAGTGCCGAAATTACTTCAAGCACTGTGGATACCGCTACACCGAAAATTGAAACGCTCTAG
>CAZXLW010000111.1:0-14168 GCA_964641465.1 uncultured Pirellulaceae bacterium
GCGTGGATTGAAACAGCAACGAAGAAGCGAAGGATGCAACTGGTTTGGCTGTCGCGTCCCGCACGGGACGCTTCCTACCATCAGAGTTCCCATTGCTGCAACCGATCGACGACTTGTTTCAGATCGTTCTTGCGCTTCTCGAACAGGCCGAACATCACGAGAATCGCGATCCCCATCGTGATACCAAATGCCCACCAGGGCCAAACATGCTCCAATCGCTGATGGGCATGGGAAACCATAGTCACCATCGCCATCAATAAAAACAGTGCACCGAGATACAGGTACGCCCGTACTTGCAGCAGCATTCCGGCAAATATCCCACCAAGTGAAAGCACCGCCAGTACCATCGGTGGCCACAGTTTGATTCCGAGGCCATTGATAAATATTTCGCTGGTCGAACTGAGGTAGATAGTCGTCGCACAGATGTAGCGGATCAAAGCCAACTGCGAACTGGTCAAACGAGCTTTGCTGAGCTGGGCCGCAACCAATACCGATACTGCCGGAGGTATCAGCCACAGCTGAGGATGGTCAAGGAAACTGAATCCGTCAAATTTGTCGTAGAACAACCACAACGCCAGGTTGCCGAAAAGGATTGCCCCCAACCCAAACAACATCGAAGAATGCGTGTAGCTGATCATCAAATACACCAACCCGACGACCAGCATTACCAACGCATGGTCTGCCTTGGAATCAATTCCCCAAATAGCAACTGCGACTACCAACGGCAAGAACACAGCCATATTGAAAACCGGCTCCCCCAGAACTTTCAGATTCTTGTTTTCCAGCAGACCTGCCAATCCAACTCCACCAAAACAAATCAACATGACGATGTATGGCCAATAGTCCTTGATGCCAATCCGAAACAAAAATGGCATCGTGAAAAAGAGATGCATGACCAGCAACGCAATGACCAGTTGCGAGACGTAGACGTATCCCATCCGACCTTGCAACGATAACGCAAACGGATCGTTTTCCGGGCGGACAGCAATCACAATCAAGCCAACGATCATTCCGATCACCGCGACAGCAACAGCGGCAGCTTCAAACAACGGCATTCCGCAACCTACGTCCGGAACGAAATCCTTCAACTCATGAATAACCACCGCCACCAGACAGCCCAGCGCCAATCCACATGTCACCACCGCCATCTGTCGCAACGATCTCAACCAGGAATCATGGTGACGGGCAAATCGACTGACCAGTCCTCCGTAGATGAACATCGCCGTCGCCAGAACGAGCAACGCACGCACCAACAGGCGTGAGTAATTCTCGTGGATAGCGGCGGGTCCAAGATCAGCCCAGGCAACAAAGATCGCCCCGACCGTCAGCAACGCGAGGCTCAACATCTGCACCCAACGACGGCGGGCCAGGTCGGACCAGCATCCGAATCCGATCGCCAAACCAAATGGACTGAACGCTGCCAAATACCGTTCGAAACGGACCTCCAGGTGCATACTGGAAAAGAATGCCGCAACTAACAAAGGAATTGCGACCAGACTGCCACACACCGGCAACTGGCGGTAGAGCGACGACTCCAGTTTCCCCAACTCCGGCGCTTGTAGTTTCGTCAGGGCAGGCAACCAACGCTGACGGCTGCGCCAGAATATTCCCAGCAAACCAACCGCGACTCCCAAAGCAAACACCAGAGTAGCAGCATGCAGACTGCTTGAACCGCGGACGCCCACCGCAACAACGAAAAACGTCAAACCAAACCACCACATGCAGCCTGCCGCAACCAAACCCTTGCGCGATCGATTCCACAATTGCACATAACACAGCGCACCAGCGGTAAAGAACAGCAAGAATCCCCAACCATTCTTCAGACAACTCACTCCGGTAACCGAATCGGTCTCCATGATGAACTGTACCAATGATCCCAATAACAGCCAGAGTGCAACGAGCCCGGTAATCAAGTTTGGCATCCACATCATTCGTGGATCGGCCGGCTGCTTGCGGAATACAGTCTGGACGATGTAGTAAACACACCAGACCATCGCCAGTATCGAGAGCACCACGGCCAGTACGTTGACCGCATACGGCTGCGACGCAACAAACCAGGCATTCGGGTCTTGAGCGACTAACATCAAGGATCCAACACTGGCGAACCCGGCACTCACAAATCCGAGCAGCCTGCTTTCGCGTAAAAAGCCACCCAATGTCAGCAGGACAACCAGGCAAACCGACGCGGCAAAAGAAATCCAGAAGTTCGACGGATCCAACATGCCTCGAACCGCAAACAACAGCGCAACCAGACTGGCAAACAGCAACGGGATCGTCTGATCGCTGCGAATTGACCAGCCTGTCGTTTGACTCGAATTGCCTTTCGCGCCCGTCGCACTCATCGAAAGATGGTTGGCTATTTCAGCACCAGTGCCTGCAGCGCCTTCGTCAGACGCAACTGCAGACAAAACTGGCCGCCGTTCAAAAAACAACATGCCGATTTGGATCAGACAAACAAGAACCGCACCCCACAGGATCAAGTTGAATGTATTCCAAGCCTGATAGTTCTCTTGAGCTGACAAATTCCGATCAAACAGAGCTGCGACCATCCCGACTAGAACCAGGCCTGACCAGCAAGACAACCACATCCAACTCGATGTTCGATGTGACTGTCTCAGTTGATACTTCCAAACCAGATAAACCAGCACCGCGAACATCGCCCAGGCACCGACTCCCAGCGGCCCGCCCACTGAATTGATCCAGTCACCGGACTCCGTGGGGAAGCGGAAGAATCGTGTCATCACCAGGACCGCCAGGCTCGTGACCAACAGTCCGTTGATCAGCGTGTGAATTTCAAGCTGGCTTTTCCTGCCGCCCGAATCAGCAGCGGTCGCGGCCGTACGTGCGAATCCTTCGACTCGCTCGTGGAAGTACCACCAGACAAACCCGTAGCCGGTCATGCCAACGGAAACGGCTTGCAATATATTGACGAACCAACTCGATGCCAGTTTGGGATGCGGAGACACAAACAACAGAATCACCGACAAGATCACGCAGTATTGAAAAACCAGTGATCCAGCCGTGGCCAGCCATTTTCTGCGCTCGGAGATTGCGTACAACAAAAACGTGTTCACGATGATTCCGATCGGCAGACCATACGAAACATCTTTTTTCATGTCGCCAAACAGCGTTCCCTTGATCGGGCCACCTAACGCTTCCGCGCCACCGAACATCATGAACGAAACGATCGCAATCGTGGACAAACTCATCACGACCAGCACCACAATCCCAAGCGACAGGTTGATCAACTGCTGCGTTGTGGAACCGGGCCAAACCGATCGTCCTTTCAAACCAGCTTTATTCCGGGCCGCAACCCACGCCAACACCGCAGGCTTCCGGGAAGCAATCCCAATCGCGGCGAAGGCACCGCCGATCGGCATCAACCAGCGCATCCCAGTCGCGACCGCTTTCGCGTCGGCAAAATAGAACGATCCCATCGCCCAGGCAGTCGACCACACAACTATCATCGCAGCCCCGAGACTGTTCGATGGCTCCTTGAATACAGCCACCAACAACGCTAACGCCAAGACAAACAAAGCTCCAAACGCCCACGTATTTTCTGCGGCAATCGAATATGGCGGCACCGACGCGTTTTGGAACAATTCGACATTGGACTCAAAAGCCAGCGAAAGTCCGGTCATAACGACAAACGCTGTGGCCAACGCAGTTCCAATCGCAATTGTCAATTCTCGTTCCATGTCCAGGAATCGGAAACGTTTGCCGGAACCAATAACCCAGGCCCCAATCAGCCAAACCAAATACCAGATCGCAAGCGCTGCGATTTGAATCAGCCAATGCCGTGGATGATCAATGGCCGGACACCAGTCCTTTCTCGTCAGCAGTTCCATCACGAACACGCTGACACAAACTGCCGTGAGCATCGTAAACGTAGTCGACCAGAACTTTTTCATCTCATGACGTTGCATCGACCAGGCGGATAACAGGCTGGCAACGGAAATCAACAACACGATAATCGTCGCCACACCCGTCTGGTGCGGTATAAGAAGAACAGCTCCAACCAGAGCAATGACGCCGGTGAACCAGGCAATACCGACGACCCATTCCGTATAACTATCAAGCCGACGTCGTGAAGTATCGTCGACCAATAAACCTGGCTGCGACCTTGTCAATGAATAACCGATCGCTGCCACGACTCCAAAAACGACCGCGTGCATTGTGAAGATCAACGGCCAGTTGGCTTGTATCGAGAACGCGAGCTGGTTAAGCCAGTCGGCGAGGACCGGGTTCCAGCCAAACGCATGGGCCAGAAACGCCAACAGGATTGCTGCAACGCCGGCTACCAGCCAATTGGATCGTTCGTTCAATGCATTCGACCAATCGGAATCGCCTGTTTCTCTCATTGGCCTCAATTGCAAAACACACCCGACAAGACTCAAGCCTGTCGCCAACCCGAGCAAACTGGTAGCGGTCATGTTGTCGAAAACATTGTCGCGATTCACGAAACTCGCCGCGATCGCCAAAACAAGACCGACGGCGAAAACGACGCCGCCACTGGCAAACCCCACAACTCGAAAGGAATCTGGAACCGACGTCTTTCGATCGAAGAACTTGTGGACGCCAATTATCCCCGCCCCGACAAGCAACAGGCTGATACCACTCCGCCCACTCAATACTGCTTGGCTTAACTGAGGCAAACTGGTCCAGGCATCCCACGGCAATTGACCAGCCAACAAATTAACACAGCACAACACGAACGAACCAAACGCAACCCACCCAGCGATCAATAGCTTGGGTTGATGTTGGTGTATCGCAAACATCACCAGCCCCAGCGTCATCAGCGCAGATGTGACGAGTAACACCATCGGGTTGGCAAACGAACCCAGCCAGGCGACTGCAACCACCATTAAGCCGAAGATCAACATCGCCAAACCGGCAATCTCCAGCGGTTTGGAGTCCTCATGCCGATTGGCTTGAGCACCTTTCCAGATGATGTTCCCGAACCAGGCTCCTACCAGTGCTACGATTGCAAACGATGGTGCCAATGCAACCCAGGTCGGCGGATTGTATTCCGCCCGAATGACCAACATCGCGGCACCGTTGATAAACGCGAAGCCTGAAATGCCAAGGAAGATCAGCATTCGATATGCCGCTCGGCGTGGCCACCGCTTACGAAACCACTGCTGACGAAAAATGAACGTTGTCCCGGCCAGAAAACTGACAACGAGGATCAATGAAAGAGCCAGCTTCACAAACGTCGACTCGTCGATCCCTTCGGTTCGATTGATTACCAGCGTTCCGATGGCACCGCCCATCACCGCCAACGTCAGCGGCAATTGGCCTTTGCGCAGCAGGCATTTCCCGGAGAACCAAGTCATGGTTCCGAACGAAACCAACCCGACGATGATGGCTGTCCAAAGCAATGGGTCCGTCAGTTCGCGTGGTTGGGCTTCCTCGTTGGACAGGATACAGGCAGCCAGGAAGTTGAGCGGAATCAACAGAAACCCGATCAACAACGTCCCGCGACTCGTATTGCGGAGCTTCCATTTCTTCAGTGTGTAGATTCCAGCAGCGTGGATGGCAGCGGTAATCAACAGAAACAACAATGCAGAAAAATAGGGAATCGCGTCTTGTAACTCGTTCCGTAAACTAATCACCAGCCCAACAGCACTACCGACAATCAGTATTCCACTGGCCAATTCCCCGATGCGAATGTTCTTGTCCAGCATAAAACTGGCCAGCATCTCTTTAAGCGTCCGGCGTGGTTCTGGATCCGGATCCGGCAGGTCCCACGGGGCAACCCGTTCTGATCGTTGCCCTGTAAGATTGCTTGCTCTGGGATCAGAAACGATTTCGACTAGATTGCCATCGACAATTTCATTGCCGTCAACTTCAACGGTGTCATTGGCAATCGTTTCCACAGCCGGAAATTCCTCCGTTTCGGAATCGCTGCGGGTTTCGATTTTTGGATCCAGAGTGAACTCCGCGAACTCTGTTTCCAGGAATTCACGAGTCTTTCGATATGTCTTCGGATCCAACTTCTCGGTGCGAAACAGGTGATTGAGCAAACGAGCCGCTCCATGGACATCGTCTCGTAAATCCAGATTAAGCGTCGGGCGTGGAGAAGTACGTTCGGGCTCTTGCACTCGCTCTTCTTTGTTATCGAAAAGCCTGATCAGGAATGCGATGAATCCATAGAGCGCGAAAAAAAGAACGGCGACAACGAATAGCAGTACCAGCACTATTTCCGGCATGTCAATCACCTTCTTAAAACGTCATGAGGGTTACGACGCACGTACGACGAACCCGAACAATGATAAACCCAGCAGCAGACCTAACCTGAGCAACCGGCGTACCAATCAGTCCCTGTATCTATACGGTCTCTACGGCAAACGTAGACCGCAAGTCTTTGTTAGGCAAAAACACCGAAAGAACAGGCTCATCGTGGAATACACCGCTATTTTTGTCCGAAGATTCCGTCAGATGTCCAATTGCGCCCCTGTGTGGCATTGGGCATCTGATGCACTTGCGCAGCAAGGAATGCACCTCTCAATTGTTCTGGCCCAAGAAGTCAGTATACAGAAAATGTTTGCAAGCCTCGTCAAACACCATTATGAAAGCTGTGGCTAAAGATCGCATCCGGCAGGGATCGATTCGGAGAGTCGTGCTACTATTTGCTTACGCTGCGTTCGTTCGCGGGTGGTTGCTGACATCCAGTCCTGGCAACAATGGCGACAAACATTCGATCGTCCGGTCGGTTGCGCCGACTTGCGTCTGTACGATTTGTTTCGCGCGATCGCCCATCGCGTTTGCAATGCTCAAGTCATCCAAAGACGTTTTGACAAACGACAACAGCTCGTCAGCATCTGTCACAACTCTCGCAGCATTGGCGTCCAGCAACTGTTCCACCACATCTCGGAAGTTTTCCGTGTTGGGTCCAAAACATATCGGCACCCCGCATGATGCGGGCTCGATCATGTTCTGGCCACCGCGAGTTCCCATGCTCCCACCGACATATCCAACGCTCGCCAAGTTCCACCAATCTCGCAATTCACCGATGACATCCACGACTACGATTGATCGTTCCAAGCCAACAGGCCCCGCTGGCAATTGTTCCACTTGGCTATTCGATTGTCTGTTCAATTGGCTTCTTAGCGAAAAAGAAAGCCCCTTACTCGACAAGTACGAGGCTAGCCGGCCACAACGGTCAGGATGCCGCGGTACGAGTACTAGTCGTAATTCAGGATACTGCGGCTTCAGCTTTTCATAGACTTCGATCGCGAGCTTGTCTTCGTGCTCCTGAGTACTCCCGGCGAGAAACACTTGCTGGTTACTTTCAATACCCGCCGCTTGCGCCAGTACCGCCAGTCTGCTGGCCTGACCCGCATCGCTGCCGTTGCCAATGGTCGAAGGGCACACGCAATCAAATTTCATGTTCCCGCAAACTTGAATGCGACTGGGTTCCATTCCCAACTGACGTAAACGTTCAGCGTACGATTCGGTCTGCACGCACGCGACGCTCAGTTTGTTCAACAAACGCGAGACGAGAATCTTCAGCCGATGGTACCCGCGAAAACTCTTCTCGCTAACACGGCCATTGATCAACCCAACGTTGACTCCTCGGCTTTTGGCAACCGAAATCAAATTCGGCCACAACTCAAGCTCCGTCAACAGCAGCAAATTCGGTTGCAGTCGCGAGATGGTATTGGCGACCGCCCAGGAAAAATCGGCTGGACAAAAGAATACAATCCGATCAGCAAACTGCCTGGTCGCCAAATCGAACCCGGTTTCCGTTGTGGTTGAGATTGCGATCTCGAAATTGGGGTAGCGTTTGTCTATTTCTGACAGCAACGGACCCAGTAAATTGACTTCACCGACACTGACCGCGTGGATCCAGACACAAGGCTTCCCGCCATTGTTGTTTCCGCAGCGAACAGGTCCCATTCCGAAGAGTTTCTGTTTCCAACCGCGGCGATTCTTGCCTTGCACAACGATCCGCCAGGCAATCCATGGAGACAGCACGGTGAGCAATAGCAAGTAGACGAGATTGAATACGAACTTCACTTGCAGGGATTCCTTTCCCGTTTCGGTTCAAAGCGCTGACCGTGGCGACTGGACTAGCGTTCCCGCTTTCTCATACAGCAGGATTTGTATTTCCGTCCGCTACCACAAGTGCAGGGCTCATTTCGTCCGACCTTGATTTCACGGTTTCGAATCGTCTCGATCTTGGCCTTACCCTGTTCCCGATTAGCGATATCCGCTTGTTCTTCGGCATAATCACCGGGGCTCATTTCAGGAGCTTCATCGTGTCGAGCACTCGTTTCGACCAGCGTGTTGCTGACGAACTGCTCGTTCATCTGTTCCATGCGGAAGATCAAATCCGTCACCCGTTCGCCAATGCTCCGCCACAAATCGGTGAACATCCGCATACCTTCGCGCTTGTACTCAACCTTGGGATCAAGCTGAGCCATCCCGCGTTGACCGACGGCCGATCGCAAGTAATCCATCGCGAGCAAGTGATCTTTCCATGCCGAGTCCACGATCTCGAGTAGAACCGTCCGTTCCATCCGTCGCATTTCTGGATGGTAATGGTCCTCAACGATCGCCTCGAGCCGCTGTTCCAAGTCATCTTTTTCCAGACGCTCAACGTCTTCCATCGGCAAGTCGTAGTCCAATTCCTGCTTGAACCAGTTCGACAGGGACTTTGCCTCACCATTACCATTGAGAAGCGGAACCGCTCCTTTCTGAGACAGCTCAGCCACCTGCGTCTGCAGACTGGAGATCACGGTTTGAGCGTGCTGCTGATGGATCTTGCTTTGATCCACGAGCAATTGCCGAATCTCATCCCGCTGCTTGTTCTTCAAATCCTCTAGCGAAAGTTCTTTTTCGAATCGCCGGCTGGCCCATTGCACCAAACCTTCGCGGTCGATCCGTGAACCGGCTCCCTGTTGCACGAACTGGTACAGCCCAGCCATCACAGGGTATTCCGCTTCCTTTTCGTCGTACTTGTTGGTCGCCTTTTCAATGACCAGTTCTTTGATCTCTTCGTTGGTATGGAACGACTTCACTGTTTCCAGATCGATCTCGATTCCAAACTTTGCTTTGACCCACGCCAGCGCTGTTCTTGCTCCAAAGTCAGGATCAATAATTTGCGAACCTTCGCTCAAGTCGATCTTCTGGATCGCGGCCCGAGCTTTGTCGATGACCAATTCGTCAACACGATCACGACCGACTTTTTTCAACTCGCGATCACGCAGGTCCAGTCCCCAGCGGACATTGCCGAACTTGGCGACCGCTTCCCAATTCCATTCACTTTCGTCCTCTGACAACGGCAAGTTCTCTTCGATCGAGCCCAGTACCTCGGTCTCCGCCATCCGTTCCGCTTCGTCGATCGCGATTCGAATCGCCTCGTCCGCAGTCACGTTCTTGAACATCCGCGGATCCAATGCCGAAGTCGACAGCCTCTTACCGGCGAACGACGCGAAAGACTCGATGCCAAAATCTGGCTCAAGAATCGTAGATAGATTCACTTCCACCTGCTCGGCGATCATGTCCGTGACCAGATCACGGCAGCTTGCCCCATCCAGAATGTTCTGGCGGAACTTGTAGACTCGTTTTCGCTGCTCATCCATGACCTCGTCATATTCAAGCAAGCTCTTTCGAATTTCAAAGTTGTATTCTTCGCGTTTCTTCTGAGCACCGTCCAGACGACGGGAAACCATCTTATTCTCGATCGGCACATCGTCGGTGAATCCGCCGAACTCAAGCACACGGCGAACGTACGGGCCAGCAAAGATCCGCATCAGATCGTCGTCGAGACTCAGGTAGAACCGGCTGCTGCCAGGGTCACCTTGACGACCACAACGACCGCGAAGCTGCAAGTCAATTCGGCGAGCATCGTGACGTTCGGTACCAATCACATGCAGACCACCCAGTGCCTTGACCCGTTCGCCTTCGGGAGTCATATCGTGTTCTTTGTCGATTTCTTCGATCAGCGCGTCCCATTCTTCCGGCGGCACATCCAGTCTCGTCGGGTACTTATCCTGCAACCGCGCCCAAGCCATCGTTTCCGGGTTACCACCGAGCACAATGTCGGTACCACGACCGGCCATGTTGGTTGCGATCGTGACCGCTCCACGTCGCCCAGCCTGGGCAACAATCTCGGCTTCCCGTTTGTGATTCTTCGCGTTGAGTACTTCATGTTTGATCCCACGACGAGCCAACATGCTCGAAAGCAGCTCACTCTTTTCGATCGTGGTCGTACCAACCAGCACTGGTCGACCGGCGAATTGCACTTGGTCCACGTTGTTGCGTTTAAACGTCTCAACGGACCCGTCCTGCTTCGAAGCAATCGAAACGGAATCTTCCGTTTCGTCTTTGACAGTACCGACAAAGTATTCGCCATTCTTCAGGAACACGGTGTCGTGCTTGTGGCAGTTCTCGACTTCATCAGCGATCGCTTTCCATTTGAATTTCTCGCCGCTGAAAATCGTGTCCGGATGCTCAATCCGCTGCAACGGTCGGTTTGTCGGAATGGCAATAACATCCAGCTCATAGATCTTCCAGAACTCCGAAGCTTCAGTCATCGCAGTACCGGTCATACCACAAACTTTGTTGTACAGCTTGAAGTAATTCTGCAGCGTAATCGTCGCCAGCGTCTGAGTCTCTTCCTTGATCTTGACGCCTTCTTTCGCTTCCACCGCCTGGTGCAGACCATCGCTCCACTGTCGACCGTCCATCAAACGACCGGTGAACTCGTCAACGATCACTATCGCGCCGTCCTTGATGACGTAATTCACATCCTTCTTGTACAAGTGATGCGCCTTCAAGGCGTTGTCGATCATGTGTGGCCAGTCCATGTTGCCAGCCGTATAAAAACTTTCGACACCAGCCAGTTTTTCCGCCGCGCGAACACCTTCGTCAGTCAACGTGACGTTGTGATCTTTCTCGTTGACCGTGAAGTGCAGATCCTTCTTCAGGCTGCAGGCAATTTTGTTGGTATCAGCGTACTTGCCAATATCCGAGTGCGCGGGACCGGAAATGATCAACGGTGTACGGGCTTCGTCGATCAGGATGTTGTCGACTTCGTCAACGATCGCAAACGCCAATTTACCTTGCGCTTGTTGGAAACGTTTCGGGAACCGGTCGTCGTCACGAGCCGCCGGCCGCATGTTATCGCGCAAGTAATCAAAACCGAACTCGTTGTTCGTTCCGTAAGTAATATCGCAAGCGTATGCGGTTTGTCGCTCGCTGGCTTTCATGTTGCTCTGAATCGCGCCAACAGTCAGACCGAGCCCCATGTACAGCGGCCCCATCCATTCCATATCACGACGCGCCAAGTAGTCGTTCACCGTGACCACGTGGACGCCTTTTCCTTCCAGCGCGTTCAGGTAGGTCGGCAAAGTCGCGACCAACGTTTTACCTTCACCCGTCACCATCTCGGCAACCGCGCCACTGTGCAGCACCATGCCTCCGATCATCTGCACGTCGTAGTGCCGCATTTCGAGGAATCGCTTGCCGCCTTCTCGGCAAACCGCAAACGCCTCGATCAGGATATCATCCGTCGTCTCACCGTTGCGCAAACGTTCCTTGAACGACTCCGTCTGCTCGCGCAGTTGTTCTTCGGTCATCGCTTCGAACCGTGATTCGAGCGAATTGATGGCTTCGACTCTCGTTTGCAGTTTCTTGATATATCGGGCGTTGGACGAACCGAATAAATTCGTGATCGTCCGTTCGAAACCACGAATGAGACCTCCGAAGAAGTCGCTAATCGAGTCCCAATATCGTTCCATATTTTCCATGATTACGAGTGATCCGCAGTTTTGTCAGGTCGTTCGTTTCGCGCACGCAATTCTTGCTGTACGCCAGCAGACAAAAACGGGCCGGTTTGCTGTGCCCTGTCAGTTGCCTTGAATTGAGTCATTTGTTTGGGTCTGTTCGGCCGCAAATTCACTGATTGGCCGTAAGTTCACTGATCGTAAAAGATTATAATCCCGAGCAAACAGGGTCAACTGAGATCATTCTCGCAAAATACGCCTGTTTTTTCGGGGATTTCCGGCATCTCCAGCCTCCTGCCGGTCATGACGGATCGAACCGCGAGTCAGACCAACCCATCTTTCATGCAAACTACGTGCCCAAGTTGTTGAACTGGGCTATTTAGCGGTACGACGCCAAGCCTCCGGTGACCGGCCTGACTTTCCCGATCAACCACCGGTCTATCGGCGTCTTTTGCCCTCCCGCTAACGAAAATGGCGACTCTTGATTTTACAAACGCCATCCTGACCATATAGATGAAGTTGCAGCGGATTTGTAGAGTATTGGGCTGCTGGTTCTGGCGAATCAACATTCAACTCGTTTCCAAGCCTGTTTTGAGGACTGTTTGTATGTCGGCGGTTATTGACGGATTACTTTTTGCCTGGGGAAAGAACAAGAATTACGCGGAGCGATTGGTCAGCGATCTGTCCGACGACCAGATGATCCTGCAGCCAGCACCCGAGTCCGGCTCACCGGCCAATCACGCGGCTTGGATTTTGAGCCATTTGAATTTGTATCTGCCAATCATCGAATCGATCGTTCAAGGCCAGCCGTTCGAAGATCCAAAAGAAAAGCCGTTTGGAATGCTGTCAAAGCCCGAGCCGGATGGCTCAGTTTACGCCAGCAAGTCAGAGTTGATCGAAACGTTTTCTAACGGACACGACGCCGTTGCGAGTGTATTGAAGAATGCCAGCGACGATGTCTTTGATCAGCCAATTGGACTACCTCGCTGGAAGGAGACGTTCAAGAATGCCGGCGTCGCGCTCCCCTATCTGATGGTCCTGCATGAAAATTTGCACTTGGGGCAGTTAAGCGCATGGCGGAGAATTCAAGGCATGGCAAGCGTCTAGCGATCAAATTTTTTGAACAACGCATTGAAGAAACAACCGTACACAACTGATATCAGTGGCGAGATGATCCTGCTGGGGACTGGAACGTCCGTTGGCGTTCCTGCGATCGGGTGCGGTTGTGCCGTTTGCCGCAGCGATCATCCGCGCAACAAACGAACGCGGTGCAGTGCCATTCTGGGACTACCGGAAGGCAACTTGTTGATTGACACGTCTCCCGATCTCCGCACCCAGTTACTCAGGGAAAAGATCGGCATCGTTCACGCAGTCGTCTACACACACGAACATACCGATCACGTGATGGGCTTTGATGATTTGCGGCTGTTCCAGTTTTACCTGGGACACGCGGTTCCTGCGTATTGCAACGCGACGGTCGAAGCTCGATTGCGAGAAGCGTTTAGCTATGCGTTCTCGGACCAGGAAACCACGCATGCCGGTGCAACTCCGCAAGTCACCATCCATTCGATTGACACACAGCCATTCGAGGTACTTGGAGCCACGATAACTCCTATCCCATTGAAGCACGGTCCCCATTTCAACGTCCTGGGATTCCGAATCGGAAACGTAGCTTACTGCACCGATGTCAGCGAAATTCCGCCCGAATCCCGCGAGCTGTTACAAGGTCTCGATACGCTCATACTGGACGCGCTCCGACCCGGCGGGCACGTTACTCATTTGAGCATCGATCAAGCTGTCGAAATCGCTCAGGAACTCGCACCACGACAAACCTATTTCACACATTGCGCCTGCAAGGTGGACTATGAAACGGTAAACTCGCAATTGCCGGACAACATCGAACTTGGTTATGACGGACTCAGGATCGCTCTTGAATCAGATTCCCACAGCCCAACCGCATAGGGAAAACCATGGACCCATACTGGGCGAGCCTGATATTGTTAGGCGGTAACCAGATTTGTTAAATTGTGTCAGAACCAAATTGACTGGAAGACTGGAGCAAACCTGATGACACCTATGCAAAAAGTTGAGGTACTTCGCGCCGCCTGCTGCGTCGCTGGAATTGACAAAGTTGTCGAAGATAACGAACTGCACTTGTTGGCGAAAATGGCCAAAGAAGTCGGCGTTGGCAAAGCGTCACTGGCCGCAATGGTACAACGAGCAACCAGCGATCCCAATTTTCACCAGGAACAGTTTCGAATCCTGAAAGAAAATCCGCAGGAATGCCTGGCCGCAGTTCTGGAAGTAGCCTTAGCGGACGGTGGCGTCAGCGAAGACGAAACCCAGATCCTTCGTTCACTTTCAGAAAACCTGGAAGTACCAAGCGATGTGTTCGAACAACTGGTAACCCAAATTGCAAACATGAACTAACTA
>CAZXLW010000112.1:0-14159 GCA_964641465.1 uncultured Pirellulaceae bacterium
TCTAAGACGGCAATAGCGAATCGAGTTCCTTCAACGATTTCTCTATTTTCGCGATTTGTTCTTTGAGTTGTGCTGCTTTGTCGCGCGTTTCCTGGACCACGTTTTCTGGTGCGTTGCTAATGTACTTTTCATTGGCAAGCTTTCGTTCGATTCCATCAAACGACTTAACCAGCTTTTCTTTCTCTTTGTTCAATCGGCCTTTCTCTGCATCAACGTCAATATGACCCGCCAGGTCAACGAAGATCTCCATGCTTGGTTTGTTAATCGTCGCGTTGATCTTTGGCGGTTGAGTATCCGAGCCGATCTCGACCAGCGTTGCATTTGCCATCGACTGGAAGTAGGTAGCCATTGGTTGTAATAAACCGGCCAGCTTGGCATCGCACCGAACCAGAAAATCGACTTCCGTCTTGTGAGTAAGATTCTGTCCGCTGCGAATTTCTCGCAACGCTCCCAACGCTGATTGGAATTCTGCGAACTGACTTTCGATAGAAGCATTCTGCCAGGCTTCCGGTAATACTGGCCATTCAGCCAACATCAGACTTACGCTGGCAGCAGTGGGATCGTCATATCCGCGCTGCGGTGCAACGAGCGCCAGCGTTTGCCAGATCTCTTCGGTGATGAACGGAATAATTGGGTGCAACAACCGCAACAGAACGTCGAGTGTAAAGGCGAGCATCCGTTGAGCATGCGGTTTCTGTTCACTATCGCTAAAACGATCTTTCAGCATTTCAACGTAGAAACTGCAGAACTCGTTCCAGGCAAAGTCATACAACTCACGAGTCGCTTCGGCGTATTTGAATCCTTCCATATATTCTGTGACGTTGGCGGTGACCGTCGACAAACGACTCAGGATCCAGCGATCTTCAAGCGTCAGTTGCGATTCGTCGATCGGTTTGACCGCGAAATCTTCCAGGTTGATCATTGCAAATCGAGAAGCGTTCCAAAGCTTGTTCGCAAAATTGCGGGCAACTTCGAACCGGTCGCTGACAACGGGGCCGCGTGGAAGAGCTTTGTCTTCCTCAGTCTCAGCCCATTGAGTCGAGAACGATTTCTTGCATGACTTGCATTCGATCGCAGGAAGAATCCGATTCTTCTTGGTCTGCTCCATCGGAGCTTCGCAATGCGGGCATTCGAATCGGACTGGCAAGCGAACGTCTTGTGTTTCGGTGGTCAAATGAGCCATCCCGAACCGGAGCGCATCAGCGCCGAATTTTTCGATGACATCCAGTGGGTCGATGCCGTTGCCCTTGGACTTGGACATCGTTTCGCCGAACCCGTCCAGGATTTTCGGGTGGATGTAAACCTGATTGAACGGAATCTTGCCGGTGTTGTTCAGTGACGCCAGAACCATCCGGGCAACCCACAACGTAATAATGTCGCGGCTGGTGATCAGTGTTTGGGTTGGGAAAAAGGCCGCTATGTCCTTGGTCTGTTCTGGCCAGCCCAGCGTAGAATGTGGCCAAAGTGCGGAACTGAACCAGGTATCGAGAACATCTTCTTCGCGAACAAAGCCCAACGCATCGAGTGCGTTTTCAAGTTCCTCGCTAGGATCCTTAATGCAGACGTGAATGGTGTGATCGGGCAATCTAAGTTCCGCACGCTTCTTTTCGTTAGTTTCATGGCAGTCTTCAACTTGAATCGCGGCGTTTGATTCGATGAACCCGGCCGCCGATTTGATTTTCTCAACCGTCGCCTCAAGCTCACCCGTCTTTTCGCACGGCAGTGACCAGACCGGGATCTGATGTCCCCACCAAAGTTGACGAGAAACTGGCCAATCGCGTTTTTCACTCAGCCAATCCAGGTATCCTTTTTCGTAGCGTTCTGGTTTGATCGAAACGCGGCCGTCAGAAACGGCATCCATTGCCGACTGAGCCAGCGTATCCATTTTGACGAACCACTGGTCGGCAAGGTACGGTTCAATCGGCGTCTTACTGCGGTCTGAATGCGGAAGTTCTATCTCACGATCCTCGATGCGATCGAGCAATTCGAGTGATTCGAGATCTTCGACGACTTTTTTGCGGCCTTGCTTGAACGTCAGCCCCTGGTACTTGCCTGTTTCGGCATTCAACGTTCCATCCGAGTTCATGATGTTGATCATGGGCAAGTCACAACGCTTGGCGACTTCATAATCGTTTGGATCATGTGCGGGTGTAATCTTAACGCAACCACTTCCAAGCTCTGGCTTCGCCCAGGCATCGGTGACCAGAGGGATTTCGCGATCCATCAATGGCAGCCGGAGTTTCCGACCATCCTTCGCCATGTCGCGAAGTTGGATCAGGCTACCCAACATTTCATCTCGACGTTGTTTAGCATTTTCGATTTCCTGCTCAACGGACTCGCGTTCGGCATCGGTAGCTTTATCAAGCTTGGTCTGCAATTCAGCTTCGAACTTCTTGAGCGCAGCCTCTGGGTCTGGATGAACGGCAACGGCGGTATCGCCCAACATCGTTTCCGGGCGGGTCGTCGCGACGATGACAGAATCCGGCTCACCGGGTTTCGGGTCGATGATCGGATACTTGAAATGCCAGAAATTTCCCTTAACGGTTTTTGAAAACACTTCGTCGTCAGAAACAGCAGTCTGCAGAAAAGTATCCCAGTTAACCAGTCGCTTGCCGCGGTAGATCAATGACTTTTGGAACAGGTCAAAGTACGTGTGGCGAACGGCTCGGGCGCAAGTGTCGTCGAGAGTAAATCGGGTGCGTTCCCAATCGCAGCTGCAACCCATCTGTTGGAGCTGGCCGAGGATTCTCTTTTCGTATTGATCTTTCCATTTCCAGATTCGCTCAACCAGCTTCTCGCGGCCAAGGTCATGACGCGTCTTGTTTTCTTCTTCCTTTAGCCGTCGTTCGACAACAGCCTGAGTCGCAATTCCTGCGTGGTCAGTTCCAGGGATCCAAAGGGCGTTGAAGCCCTGCATCCGTTTCATCCGGATTACGATATCCTGCAACGTGTTGTTGAGTGCATGGCCCAAGTGCAATGCGCCGGTAACGTTCGGCGGAGGGATAACAATCGTGTATGGTTTCTTGTCAGAGTTTTCATCTGCATGAAAATAGCCCTTGTCCTGCCACATCTGGTAAATGCGACCTTGGGCTTTGGCGAAATCAAAACGGTTGGGTATCTCTTGAGGATTGAATGACATAGGGATTCGTTTCGATTCAGTTTTTGCCGTAAATTGGAGCCGACATTGTATCGACAATTGTGGGTTTTCGGGAATGCTGGAAGTGGAGACAGTTCCCGGCTGGCGAGGTTCAATCAGGGGATGTTTTCGCAAGTTCGGCGAGAAATTCGAATAGACCACGCAGCTTCAGGCTACTTCTTGCAACTTTCGACAAAATGCATGATGATCTTGAGTTGCTGGTTCGCGAAGAGAAGACATTTCGACGACACTTCCCCAGAGAGTTGAGAGATTAGATGCCGAAATGGTGCCCGGCGGTGGTCGCTGCCAAGAAAGTCTGGACGGATGGGTTGTTTACGTTGGCTATTAAGACGGATGGTGTCCAACCATTCGCAGCAGGCCAGTTCCTGCATCTGGCCCTGGGGGACGAAGCAGAGCGAGTAAATCGGCCGTATTCGGTCGCTTCTCCGCATGGGGAAGAGTTGGAGTTCTTTATTGTCCGTGTCGATGAAGGTGAATTGACGCCACGTTTGTGGAACCTCGATGTCGGCGATTCGGTTGATGTATCTGAACGGGCCGCCGGCAGTTTCACGTTGAAGAAAACGCCGGATGCCGAGATCCTGTGGCTGGTCTCGACCGGGACGGGGTTGGCTCCCTACATCGCGATGCTGCGAACGGACGAGCCTTGGGAGCGATTCGAGAAGGTGGTTGTCGTACACGGCGTGCGGTACGAAGTTGACTTGGCGTACACAGAAGAACTAAAAACGCTGGAAGAAAAATTTGCTGGTCGGTTCAAACTGGTGCAGTCGTTAACACGCGAAAATAAAGATGGCGTCCTGCACGGTCGCATTCCGAATCTGGTCGAGGACGGCACGCTCGAAGAGTTCGTCGGCTGGAAAATGAACAAAGACAATTCATCAGTGTTGCTGTGTGGAAACCCAGCGATGCTTGATGATATGGAATCGAAGCTGGGGGAACGCGAAATGAAAAAGCATCGCAGTAAGTCGCCCGGCCAGATTGTACTCGAAAGATATTGGTAGACGTTACGGATGGAAGCGATGTCGATTACTGCTGGGTTCGAACACATTGTTCGCGAAAATGAACCACTGGCTCCTTACACTCAGTTGAAGCTCGGAGGGACGGCTGAGTATTTTGCCGAGCCAACGAATGAAGCTGAGTTGGTTGAGCTGGTTAAGAGAGCTGCCGGACAGGAGTTGCCGGTCCGTCTGCTTGGTGGTGGCTCGAACGTTTTGGTTCGCGAAGAAGGCGTCAAAGGCTTGGTGATTAGCTTGACCGCTCCTGAGTTCTGCCAGCTATCGGTCGATGGTAACAATCTTTCCGCGTCTGGCGGTACTCGGCTATCGCATTTTGTGGCGACTGCTGTTCGAGAAGGTTTCACCGGCCCGGAAAACCTCGTCGCGATCCCCGGAACCATCGGCGGTGCCTTGCACGAGAACACCGGCAGCAGTGGATATGATATTGGCTCGAGTCTTGTTTCTGCGCGAGTGATGACCAGAACTGGAGAGGTTCTGGAACGAGACCGCACCGAAATGTCGTTTTCCTATCGCCAAAGCAGTTTGGACGAATTGGCGATCTTATCCGCGAAGTTCCAGTTCGAACGGGAGGATCCGGAAACGCTGACGAAACGGATGCAGAAACTTTGGATCGTTCGGCGTGCGGCGCAGCCGGTATCTGATTCGTCGATTTACGTGTTCAAGGATACGGCGGTCGAATCCGCTAGTGATCTGATCGAACAATGCGGGCTCAAAGGGACCCGTGTCGGTGACGTCAAAATCTCAGACCGGGAGCCCAACACGTTTGTCGCCGACAAAGGCGCGACCAGTGCTGATGTACTGGCCCTGATCGAGCAGGTTCAGCAGCGAGTGAAAGAACAACTTGACGTAGAGATCGAAACTGCCCTTCAGGTCTGGTAGGATCTTCGCGATGCTCGCACGTTTTACTCCGGATGAAAAAACAGTGCCCGTTTTTGGTTGGGTAGCGAATAGTCGAAACCGCAGGCAATAAACAGCTCATCCGAAGCCGAAATCGCCAGCAACTCCTTCACACCTGCTTTCGTCGCCACTTCGCAGCATCTGGTTACCAACGATTTGGCGATTCCCATCCTGCGATAGTCAGGTGATACGGCAAGGCATTGAAGTTCGGCAAGTTTGCGGGAATAAACCTCGACGGCCGCAAACCCAACAATTTTCTCGCCGTCAAATGCAGCGAACCCGTGTTCCATCAGAATGAGAATTTCTTCGTATTCCCGTTTCAACAGAAAATTCTGATCCATGAACGGCTGCAGGAATTCGGCTACTTGGTTGCCGTGTTCGTGACTGACCTGCCGTATTTCTAGTTGAGAATCGATGTTGGTTTCGCTCTGGTTCATTCTATCGCGGGCAAAAAAGAATCTGTGATCTTGTGTTGGCTAGCTGCAACACCAGTGCTGGATCATCTTTCGGTACAACTCTGTACCAAGCTTCAACTGTTCCAGTGATATCCACTCATTGTGCGTATGCGCTTGTTGAATGCTACCGGGGCCAAACACGATTTTGTCTTCCAGCTCGGTGAAGAACCCGCCGTCGGTTCCATATGAGACAGTTTTGGCTGTCTTGCGGTTAGCCAGCTTGAGTGAAGCTTCAACGAATTTCGAGTTGGCACTGGCGTAGAACGGTTCCCCATAGTTGTAGATCTTGATCGCCACCTCGTGGGACTCGGCGCAGTTTCGGGCTCGTTCAAGCAGTGGTTCCACGTCAACTTCGGGCATCGTTCGCAGGTAAATCACGCAAGTCGACTTGGAAGCTTTCACATTCATGGCCCGAGCATTGTCGCGAAACGAAATGTTCCAGCTCATGGTTGGCGGATCGAACAGTTCGTTTTTCCATTTCGAATCGTTTTCAGTTTCGTCAATGATTGCCTTCATTTCGGCCAGGAACGGAATCATGGCGAGATTCGCGTTTTTCCCTTCTGCGGTGCCCGAATGAGCCGCTTCGCCAAAAGATTTCGCGACAATCTTGTATGCGCCTTTATGGGCGTGGACGACATCCAGCATCGTCGGTTCGCCAATGATCGCTTTGGTCTGCCCCGCAACCATCTCTCGATACTGCTTGCTCTCGTCCACAACAAATTTCGCGCCGTCGAATCCTGTCTCTTCGTCGGCAGTCACAACGAAGTAAAACGGCTGCTTGAGCTCATCCCAGGAAAACTGTTGTGCGGCAGCGAGCATGGCAGCAATCGATCCCTTCATATCGCAGCTTCCGCGACCATATAGCCGGCCTCGACCAACTTTTGGTTCGAACGGTCCAAACTTTTTCGAGAACCAGGTCTTGGCGGGAACGACATCGCTATGCCCAAAATACGCCAAGCCACCAGTCCCGACACCTTTTTTCGCAACCACGCAGACCTTCTCGACGTCCTGCTTGTCTTTGTATTGGAGCTTTTCAACCACAAAGCCATGCTTGGTCAGTTTTGCCTCCAGATACCGACTGACCAGCCGATTAGATTTGTGGCTAACGGAGTTGTATTCGATTAGTCTTCTGGCGTACCGTAGAGCTTTCATCAACGACCGGGTGTGCGATAAGTAACTTCCCTCTCAACAGGCGAGCGGCTTTGCAACCATTGTAAACATATTCAAGTCGGCAGGAGCGTTGAAGAGTACGCAATCTACCGCCAGAATGGCAAAATTATCAAAAATCAATCTGAACGAGCGGCATCACCACGCATGGGTGAGCAAAAAATCCATTTCGTCACTGGCCGACTGGCCGAACTTGCCTTGCGAGAAATCCTGCATCCGCTCGCGGCGGAAGCGGGATTCGAGTACACCGTCCAGGTGATGCCGATCACCGTTGCGGCGCTGATGTCGGTTGATTGGATCTCGAAACGCATTGAAGTGCCCGCTCAAACGGACCGGGTTATCTTGCCCGGTTACTGCCGGGGCGATGTTGCGGGCCTGGCGAACAAACTGGGAGTTCCCGTCGAGATTGGGCCAAAAGACGTCCGCCGTTTGCCGCAGTTCTTTGGCAAGCAGGTCACGCCGCCCGATTTGTCGACTTACGATATTAAGATCATCGCCGAAATCAACCATGCGCCTTTGAAGACGATCGACGAGGTTGTTGAAATGGCGAAAGCTCTGGCTGCGGATGGGGCGGACTTAATTGACATTGGTGGCGTACCGGGAACCGTTTCCCCGAACATTGCGGACTATGTGCGGGCCGTTCGCGATCAAGGGTTGCGAGTTTCGATCGACAGTCTTGAAGTTGAGGAAATTGCGGCAGCAGTAAGAGCTGGTGCCGAGTTGGTGCTGTCGGTGAACCAGTCAAATCGTGAAGCCGCCGCTGACTGGGGATGCGAAGTGGTCGTGATTCCGGACGAGCCGAGTGACCTTGGTTCGATGCGAGAGACGATGGAGCTGTTAGGTAATCGCAAGGTGAAATTTCGAGTTGACCCAATTCTGGAGCCGATCGGCTTGGGATTCGCAAACAGCCTTGGTCGCTACATCGAAACGCGACGTGAGTTTCCTGAGTGCGAAATGATGATGGGCATCGGAAACTTGACCGAATTGACAGACGTTGATTCCGCTGGTGTTAACTTCATGCTGCTGGGGATCTGCCAGGAGTTAGGGATCCGCACTGTTTTGACGACGCAAGTTATCAATTGGGCGCGGTCCAGTGTGGTTGAGTGTGATATTGCACGACGAATGGTTGCGTACGCGTGTCGCAACCGCGTGCCTCCAAAAAATCTGTCGGAGCAACTGGTGGTGCTCCGCGATTCCCGGCTGCTGAATTTTAGTGAATCGCAAATTGAGCAATTGGCAGAGCAAATTCGGGATCATAACTACCGAATTTTAGCGAATGATGGAAACTTGCATTTGCTGGGCTCCGGCGAGCAGTTTTCCGGTACCGACCCGTTTGCCGTTTTCGATGCGTTGGCTGCCACGGAGCCCGATAATCTGGATGCCTCGCACGCATTCTATCTGGGATTTGAAATGTGCAAGGCAATGATCGCCAATCAGCTGGGTAAAAACTATGTTCAGGACGAGGCCTTGGAGTGGGGGCATCTAACTGTCGAGGAAAAGCTGCGTCATCGACTGTCGAAAAAGCGCAAACGAGAGATTTAAGACTTGCCAAGTAGCTCGGACGCAAAATACAGTTAGAGCGTTCCCTTCCCAGCTTTCGTTCGATGCCTGAATCTGTTTTTGAGCCTGAATTTCACGAGCTTTCGACCGATGGTGGTTGGGGAGCAGAGCGCCTGGAATCGCTGTTCCGAAGATTTACCCAGCTCTCCAATCCGATTTTTTTGGACGGTTGCGGTGAAGTCAAAGTTGAGGAGGAGCTGAACCGGTTTTCGTATCTGGCGGCTGAACCAATTGCCGAACTGAAAATTGATCGTAACGATTCGTTCGCATTTGAGCAGCTCCGGGAACTCCATCAGCGATACCCGTTCCATCGTGTGGGTGGTTTGCCTCCGTTTCAAGGCGGTATCGCGGGCCTGATTGCATACGAGTTCAATTCGCGATTGGAAAAGGTTGTCGCTGCGCAGGTCGACGAGTTTCAAGTGCCGCAGTTGGTGCTGTTCGTATACGACGTAGTGCTGGCGATTGACCACGCGCAGAATCGGGCGTGGTTAATTTCGCAGGGCTGGCCTCAGTCCGAATCTTCCAAGCGACGTGAATGTGCGGTGAGTCGCCTGCGTCAGTTCCGTGAGTTGATTGAAATGGAAGATCCAGTCGAGCTAGACTGTAAACTGGAGCAAAGAATCGAGCTTTCGGAAGACGTGTTAAATCCGCTTGAATCGACTTTTGAGTTGTACAGCGATTTTTCTCGTGCGCAGTTTTTGGCAATGGTGCAGAAGACCGTGGACTACATTCGCGCGGGCGATATCTTTCAGGCGAATCTATCGCAGCGATTGTTGTCCCCGGCGACTAAGTCTCCTGCGGAACTATATTTGGATTTGCGATCAGTAAACCCTGCTCCGTTTTCAGCTTATTTCGATTTTGGCGAAGGGCAAGTGATCAGTGCGTCGCCAGAGCGGTTGGTCAGCATGAGCAAACGGGAAATCGAAACTCGTCCGATCAAAGGGACTCGGCCACGAACCCATTTCCCGGAGGTCGATCTCGATACCCGCGAAGCGTTGTTGAATTCCGAAAAGGACCGGGCGGAAAATACCATGATCGTCGATTTGTTGCGAAACGATCTTTCTCGCGTCGCCGAACCGGATTCAGTCCACGTTTCCAAGCTTTGCGGTATCGAACAGTTCGAAAATGTATTTCACCTGGTGTCGACGATCAAAGCCCGGCTGGCTGAAGAGTTCGATGCGATTGATCTGATCGCGAGCCTGTTTCCCGGTGGCTCCATCACCGGAGCGCCGAAAATTCGAGCCATGGAGATTGTCTCGGAATTGGAACCGACGGTTCGTGGAGCCTATTGTGGTTCGTTGGGGTACGTTTGCCCGGACGGCGTGATGGATTTCAACATCCTCATTCGTACTATTACCGCGAAGGATGGCTGGTGGCAGATCCCGGTCGGTGGTGGCATCGTGAGTGATTCCGATCCGGAGAAAGAGTACGAAGAAACCTGGGCCAAGGCAGTGGGTATGCTGCGTGCGATCAGCAGGAACCGGAACATCGAAAATCGCCCCGAGAAACCGTCGATCGCCAGCGATACCCGGGAGTTGCCAGCCGTATGATTTTGGTTCTCGATAATTACGATAGCTTTGTCTACAACCTCGCTCGTTACATTCGGCAGCTTACCTCGGAGCCGGTCGAAGTGATTCGAAATGACCAGCTTCCGCCCCGTTTTTGCCAGGAAAACGACGTCAAGGCAATTGTGATTTCTCCGGGGCCTTGCGGACCGACCGAAGCAAATTTAGCGTTGGATTTGGTTGCGGAACAACAAGCACGGATTCCGATGTTAGGAGTTTGCCTTGGGCATCAAATCATTGCCCAGGCATTTGGGTGTCAAGTTGTTCGCAGTGACGATCCACGACACGGGAAATCTTCCCAGATCGTTCATGATGGCAGTCAGCTGTTTGCTGGAGTGCCCTGCCCTTTTCAAGTTGGGCGTTATCATTCGCTGATCGTCGACCGGGATACCTTAGACGATGCTTTTCGTGTGTCGGCATGGACCGTGGACAATACGATCATGGCGATTGAACATTGGGAGTTGCCGCTGTTTGGGGTCCAATTCCATCCGGAGTCGGTGTTGACTGAACATGGTTACCGCTTGCTGCATAATTTCCTGAGCGTTGTTGGAATCGAATCACAGCTGCGAACAGAAACGGGTTGTGTCTGATGATTTTGGAAGGCATCGTAACGACGATTTCAGCGGCCGGGAAAACCAACCTCACACCGATGGGGCCGCATTTCATTGAGGGAGACAACAGATTTGAGCTTCGGCCGTTTGAAACTTCGACGACCTATCAAAACCTGTGCGAGAACCCGTGTGGCGTGCTGCACATTACCGATGATATTTCGCTATTCGCACTCAGCGCGATCAATCAATTGGAAGAGCTTCCCGCGTTGTCTCGTTCGACGCATATCAATGGTGAAGTCTTGAAAGATTGTTGTCGCTGGTTTGAGTTTGAAGCGACTGAAAATCCGACCGACGGTCCAAGGAAGTCTTTCGAGTGTCGAACTGTTCACAGTGAACAAGGGGCCCGAGACTTTTATGGATTCAATCGAGCTAGACATGCGATTCTGGAAGCGACGATTCTCGCAACCCGCGTTGGTCTCATTCCTCAGCAGGAAATCCTTATTCAGTTTGCCACATTTGAAACGATTGTGAACAAGACCGGAGGCCAGGAAGAGTTGCGCTTGTTCGATGTCTTGCAGGGGTTCGTATCAGGCCAAACATCCGATGGTCGCTCGTAAACCGGAATCAATTGGTTGCACACGCCAAACTATTGCTTTTTCTTCAAGAATGGAATCGGCCGCAGTTTTTCTTCCCGGATGGTCTGCAGGTAATCGAGAAGTTCCTTAGAATCTTCCTGTCCGACCTGAGCGTGGAAGTGGAGCGTGAATCCGTGAGGGCCTTTGGCGTCGATCAGTTTCGGTTCAATCGTGAGCATTTGTTTGACTGCCTCCGTCATTCCCATCATTGCGGCACAAAAGATGTTCGGCCGGGCGCCGTGGCTTAGCAGAAATTTGACGATGTCTTTCCGTCCCATGTGAGAAGCACCGCCCAAAGCGTCTTCCCAGTCACCTGCTCCCCAGTCGACCGTTGCATTTAACAGGCCCGGTTCACGCTCGTACAGTTTCTTAACCATATCGAGGTTTGAATGTGCGTAGATCACAAAGTCTGCAGCCATAGTTCGGTTGATCTGGGGATTCTTCCAGGATGGTTTGAATCCCGGTTCCTCGTAATCGCGTTCAAACTCAGCTTCGCGGGGTGATCGGGGCTTCGTCTCTTCTTGCTTAGCCTCTTTTTCTTGCAGGCTTAGCCCGGCAAGTGTCGCCGAAGCCATGCCAACGGCCGAAAGTCCAAATGAGCGACGGGAAAGATCTTTGTTCATGGGAATTCCAATTCTGACATGGTTTGTAACAATGGACGTTTGCATTGTAACGTTTTGAACGCCGTTGCTGGCGACCGAGTTTAACCAAAACCGTAGATTGTGACCGACCATTCATTAATAGTCCGTGCCCCGGCCAGAATTCATTTTGGCTTGTTTTCGATCGGAGGTGCCGAGCGTCAGTTCGGTGGCATGGGCGTGATGATCGATTCGCCGGAGACCGCAATTCAAATTGGTCCGGCTGACAAGTTGCAGATTGCTGGTCCTCGCAGCGACACGGTTGCCAAATTGGTTGATCGCTGGTTCGAGAAATTCAAACAACGCTTCCCACAGATTTCGCAGGCAGCCGACCTGCCGTTGCGATTGGAGTTGCAATCATGCCCGCCCAGTCACTCCGGATTCGGGTCTGGCACACAGCTTGCATTCGCAGTTGCCCATGCGCTGTTTCGGTCGATGGAGCTGACTGTGCCGGCGGTTGAGGAAGTCGCTGGGGCAATGGGACGCGGGCGGCGGTCAGCGATCGGAAGCTATGGGTTTTCCCAGGGTGGATTTTTGGTTGACTCGGGGATTGGGCCGGGTGAATCAATTTCGCCACTGGAGTTTCGTTGCGACTTTCCGGATGAATGGCGAATTGTGATCGCCCGACCAAGTGCAGTGCAAGGTGTACATGGCAAACTGGAGAGTCAAGCGTTCGATAAGCTGGTTGCGTGTGAGGCCAATCGGGAGCGACTTTCCGTTCTGTGTCGCGAGCAGATTGTTCCAGCGATTCGCACATGTGACTACCAGGCGTTAGGCGAACCGCTTGCTGAGTTCAATGAAATTAGCGGTGAGTATTTCAAAGAATATCAGCACGGTTGTTACCACAGTGAACTTTGCGAATGCATCGTCAGAGATATCCAGTCCTTCGGGGTGCCTGCTGTCGGGCAATCTTCCTGGGGCCCTGCCCTGTTTTCGATCACCGAAAACGCAGAAACCGCTGAGCAACTCGGCAATTACTTGATTGGTAAGTACCAGGCAGACTTGGGCGGAAAGATCGAGATTTCGATTACTCAAGCGAACAATCGGGGAGCTGTGATTTCAGTTGGATCTTTGGCGCCTGCCACCAAACCGTGACTTGTGGCAAAATGGTATGTTCAGGAATTCAAGTTTTGCCCCATTTCGTTGCCACTGTTTTCGCGAAACTGACAGTGTGCTGTCTCAGATGGTTACAATTAATTTTAGTTAAGTTCAAAAGGAATTTAGATGGTCAAGCTCGGAGTGAACATTGATCACGTTGCAACAGTTCGGCAAGCCCGCCGAACCACAGAACCTGATCCAGTTTGGGCGGCCGCGATGGCTGAACTTGGCGGTGCTGATCAGATTACCGCGCATCTACGGGAGGATCGGCGACATATTCAGGACCGCGACCTGCGCCTGTTGGCCGAGACTGTGAACGTCAAGTTGAACTTGGAATGCGCATGCATCGACGAGATGTTAGATATTGCCTGTCAAACGAAGCCGTATCAAGTTTGCCTCGTTCCTGAAAAACGAGAAGAGATCACGACGGAAGGTGGTTTGGATGTTGCTGGCAACCGTGAACGGGTGAAGGCAGCGATCGGAAAGCTGCACGATTCCGGTATCCTGGTGAGTCTGTTTGTAGACCCGGACAAGCGTCAAATTGAAACTGCGAAAGACATCGGTGGAGACATCGTTGAGTTGCATACGGGAACGTATGCGAATGCCAGTTGCGACGATACTCGAGCTCTTGAATTGCAGAAAGTTGTCAAAGGCGGCATGGTTGCGGTGGACTGTGGGTTACGATTGGACGCCGGGCATGGGCTGACATACACCAATGTGCAGCCCGTTGCCGCGATTCCCAATATGGCCGAACTGAACATTGGCCATAGCATCGTTGCCCGGTCGATTTTCGTCGGTTTCCAGGCAGCGGTTCGGGAAATGAAGAACTTGATCCTGGAAGCATCGAGGCAATGAGTGAAACCTCAAGCTCTCCGCACAGATCACTAACCCAGTCGGAGGGCCCACACGCTTCGACGAACTGAAGACGATCACCTCAATGTTGAGACCTTTGCGTGGAAGGACGACCGATTAGTTGAATCAGTTCGACAGAGATTTCAACTCGATGGAAAAATCCCACTATGGGCGCGTGAAAAGGGGCCGGATGAACTTGCCAGGATGTATCGCAAAGTAAATGCGACGCATCGGGAGTTTACTCCCGGTCGACAGACTGTCTCCTACAGATACGACAAAAAGGGAAACGTTATGGGGGCACGCCAGATGTCGTGTGTCGGAACCAAAGCTCGAACAAGAAGGACAAATTTACGCCGGCGAATGTGTGCTCATTCTGAAACACAAATAATTACCGGATTCCCTCACGCAAGCGAGAGACATGGCACCCGACATCTTGATGAGGTAGGCATGGCGCTTGCCCGTCACCTGAGATATGAAACCCGTCAAGGGAGTCCGCTGGCGACGACGCCTATTTGATTTTGAGATCAATGTCCGCGTTAATGGTCGTGCTCGTGTTCATGGTCGTGCTCGT
>CAZXLW010000113.1:0-13777 GCA_964641465.1 uncultured Pirellulaceae bacterium
ACCATCTCCCGTGTGAACCGAAAGTTCGAGTCGAAGCAAAAGGGCTTGGTGATCGACTACATCGGCATCAAGACGCAGATGAATCTGGCACTGGCCCAATACAACAAAGCTGACGAACAGAACTTTGAAGAGATTGCAGCCTCGGTTGTTGCAGTAAAAGATCATTTGGATCTCCTAAACAAGGCGTTCCACAAATTCGATTCGTCAGGTTACTTCTCTGGCGACTCGGTGGCACAGCTGGCCTGCTTGAACCGGGCGTCCGAGTACGTGATGGTCACCGACAAAACAGAAAAGCGTTTCATGGCGTTGGTAAAACGACTGAAGGCAGCGTACGACATTTGTTGTGGTAGTGAGGGCTTGAGCCAACAGGAGCGGGACCAAATCCACTTCTACCTCGCGATTCGCTCGATCGTCTTCAAGCTGACCAAAGGAAACGCCCCCGACACGGCTCAAATGAACAAACGGGTTCAGGAAATGATCGCCGAGGCTCTCAAAAGCGACGGAGTCGAGGAGATCATCAAACTCGGGGAGAACGCGGAAGACGCAGTCGACATCTTCGACGATGACTATCTGGAAAAGCTCAAGAAGATCAAGCTACCCAATACCAAGATCAAGCTATTGCAACAGCTCTTGGCCAGAGCGATCGAAGAATTCAAAAAGGTGAATCGCAACAAGGGCATCGACTTTTCCAAAAAGTTTCAGGCAATCGTTGATCGCTACAATGAGCGAAACGAAGACACAGAATATGTCGGCGAAGTCTATGAGGACATTACAAATGAAATTGTCGATCTAATTCGTGCTCTTGGAACGGAGCAAGGATCCTTCGCAGATTTGGGAATCGACCTCGAAGAAAAGGCGTTCTACGACATCCTGAAAGAGTTGGCCATCAAATACGATTTCACCTACCCCGAAGACAAGCTGATCGAACTTGCCAAAGCAGTCAAAGTGATTGTCGATGATAAAGCCAAATATACTGATTGGAGTCAACGCGGGGATATCAAAGCCGAATTGAAGGTCGATTTGATTCTGGTGCTGGCCGATCACGGTTACCCGCCCGTTGACCGAGACGAGGTCTACAAAGAGATCTACGAGCAGGCCGAGAATTTCAAGAAACACCGGCCTGCGCAGTAAGTACGTTCAAACGAAGTACATCCGCAATATGGCGATAAGAACTCCCAAGCAAGGGTCCTTCCTTCATAGCGGACTACAAATTTGAGCGTCAAAATGAACGTGACGTAAAAAACGACGCACGATACCGAGGGAGCATCGGAGAGCAGAAACAAAAAAACTCCGCGAAACAAACGTTTCGCGGAGCATGCTAATGCAATATATGACCCCTACGGGACTCGAACCCGTGTTGCCGGCGTGAAAGGCCGGAGTCCTAGACCACTAGACGAAGGGGCCGCATTGAATTCTTCGGGAAAACCGAGCCAATAGATTAGTACGTCATGTCGAATTTCACAATAGCCAGAGAATTATCTCTCTGGAATTCGCTATTTGGCCGAGCTACTCAGCAGAATCGTGAGAACCTGACTGGTTTTCAGCTGTTTCGCCGTTTTCCGAACGCTTGATCGCGTCATAGACTTCTCGCCGGTGAACTGGCACTTCCTTGGGGGCTTCCACACCCAGTCGTACCTTATCGCCACGTATTTCCACGACCACCACTTTGATGTCGTCGTTGATGACGATACTCTCGTTCTTCTTTCTTGATAGAACTAACATCTGACATTCCTTTGAGCAAAGTGACCCACTTGGGGCCGAAACGAGGCTCCTCAAATTTATTGCAAGGGGGTTGACACTCTAAAATCACGTATTCTCACATTTCAATCTACGACCTGCTAACCGATAGTCAACAAATAGTTGACAACGATTGTAAGTTTTTAGAATCAAACAGCGTTTTTGATCATGATGACTCCGTTTATTGACCTATTTTAATGCGAATCTGACGCTTAGCCCCTGATGTCACATACGTCAAAATTTGCCCATTTTGTCCAGATTGTGTTTGCGTTAACCTTGGACACTTCCTTGGATACACCCCAATTGGGATTGGAATTTCCGTAAACTCTGATGATTGAACTATTTGACACGCATGCCCATCTAAACGATCCGTCGCTGCTGAAACTGGGGGCGGGATTGTTCGAGTCTGCGGCTGAAGCCCAGGTCACACGGATGATGGCGATCGGAATTGACTTGAAATCCAGCCTACAATGCGTCGAAATCGCTGAGAAAAACGAACATGTGTTTGCCTCGGCAGGCGTACATCCCAATTCCAGCCATCAATGCAATGAGCATCGCTGGAAAGAGGTCCTCGAATTATTCAAGCGGCCAAAAGTCGTCGCCATCGGAGAATGTGGTCTCGATTGTTATTGGGATGATTGCCCACTCGACATTCAAAAGCAATGGTTTGTTAAACAGATAGTCTTGTCGCATGAAAACGGCTTGCCGCTGGTTGTTCATATGCGTGAATCGGAACAGGAGATCCTGGACGCTTTCGCAGGCAATCATGATTCCGGGAAAGTGCACGGGATCATGCACTCGTTTACCGGTTCCTGGGAAACGGCCCAAACCTGTTTGGACTACGGGATGTATATCAGCTTTGCCGGGATGGTCACGTTTAAAAATGCGCAAGCCATCCGTGATGTTGCGAAGCAGGTTCCGGCTGATCGCATTTTGATCGAAACGGATGCTCCGTACCTGACTCCCGAGCCTCATCGAGGCAAACGCCCAAACCACCCCGCTCTGGTTCAGCATACGGCGCAGTGCCTGGCTGACTTGCGGGGGCAGAGCCTGGAAGAATTCGCGGCCCAGACGACTGCGAATGCTCTGCGAGTTTTCAAGTTTGCAGACGATTCTATTTGAGGATGACCACCGACTGGCGGACGTGGTGGCAAGGCAGGATGTCGACCACTTCGAAGAAGCGTCCCCAGACGTTCTTGATATGGTCGTTCGTATGGAACACTTGCGCGCGGTAAGGGCCTTTGTGCGTAAACCGATATACCGTTCTGCCTGGCGGCATCTGCCCCGCTTCAATTTGCGCTTTGACGTCTGGTTCGATCGCAATCATGGATTGGATCAGTCGATTGTTCGGGTTGTCTAATTCGTCCCGCAGCACTCGCCAGGTATCTTCGTTGTGAACGGTTACGTATGCCAGGCCGCCGGGCGCGAGGACGCGACGGAGTTCGGCCAGCCAGCAAGTCTCAAATGTGTCGATGTGTGTGAAGACAGAGAACGCCGTGATCAGATCAAAATGGTTGTCCGCCACCGGCAGCATGGGCAGCGCGTGATTGGCAATCGGCTTGACCGTCGCAGGCATGAACTTGCAAAGCCAGCGAACATGCCGCGCATTCAAATCGCTGCCCCAGATTTCCTGCAAATCGGATTGGGCTGCGAAGTGACGAACGACGCGTCCGGACGCGCAGCCAAAATCAAAATAACGATTCGCTTCGATCGAATGGTCTTCCAGTGCTCTGGTGATTTTGACGTAATCACGCAGGCCGGAAATCCAATACTTGCCATCATTGTCGACGCTGTACCGTTCTCGATCTTCGTTGCTGGGGATCGGAAACGAATCTCGCTCCGCCATGGCACGGACCTGTTCACGGCTCATGCCGGAAATTCCCAGTCCTTCCAGTTCACTCAGCCGTTCACTGATCGGAGGTTGATTCTCGAATGGCAGAACGTCGAGCGAATTCTTGGAAAGGTCGTCTTCCCATGACTGGAATCGGAATTGCGCCAGGCGATTCTCAAGGAGCGTTTCGAACTCCGCCCGCGTTAGTGATGCATCGGCTGGTTGCTGTTGGGCGGAAGTCTGTTGATTGGGATTCGTTTCCGGATCGTGTGAGTCGTTCATCCTGTCAAGTTTTTCCTGTCAGTAGCCTGCGGCCATTCCGTCTTTTCTCGATTCCGATGCACCATAGTAGACATCGTTTTGGGCATCATACCAGATACCCTGGTAGCCACCGAACGCACCTTTGGCGTACTTCATGCGGTGCCCGCGGTCCTTCAGTTCCTGAACGACTTGGGGATCGAACCCTGCCTCCAGCGCAACGGTGCCTCCATCGAGCATCCTGGTTCCGGTTGGTTGGGATGAGCCAGAATGCAAAATGCGTGGCGCGTCACCGGCTTCCTGAACGTTCATGCCAAAATCGACAATGTTGCTCAGGATCTGAACGTGTCCTTGTGGTTGCGTCGCTCCGCCCATGACTCCGAAACTCATCAGTGGCTTGCCGTTTTTCGTTATGAAGGCCGGAATGATCGTGTGGAACGGTCGCTTGTTGGGAGCGTACGAATTGAATTGCCCTTCGCGAAGATCAAACAGTTCGCCCCGGTCCTGCAGGCAGAACCCAAGACCGGTCGGACACATTCCCGATCCGAATCCGCGGTAATTACTTTGGATCAGCGAGACCATGTTGCGATCCTTGTCGGCAACGGTCAGGTAAATCGTGTCGCCGTGTTCCAGATTTGGATTCCCCGGGTCGAAGGACTTACCAGCGTCATTTTGAATCAGTGCGAATCGTTTTTCAGCGTACGGTTTGGAAATCAACTCATCGACAGGGATCTTGTTGAACGCTGGGTCCGCATAGAACTTGGCTCGGTCTTCGAATGCCAGTTTCTTGGCTTCAATGAAATGATGAACATGCTTTACGCTGCCGAACCCGGCGGCTTTCAAGTCAACCATTTCGAGCATGTTGAGCATCTGCAACGCGGCAATCCCCTGCCCGTTGGGTGGCAGTTCCCAGAGTTCGTAGCCGCGATAGGAAGTTGAAACCGGGTCGACCCATTCCGATTTGTGCGAGGCCAGATCTTCATAGGACAGGTAGCCTCCATGTTCGGCAAAAAACTTGTCGATTGTTTTGGCAATGTCACCTTTGTAGAACGCATCGCGACCGCCGCTTGCGATGGCAGCCAGCGTGTTGCCCAGTTTTTCATTACGAAACAGTTCACCCTTGCGAGGTGCTTTGCCACCTGGCAAGAACGTGTCTTCGAATCCGGGGAATGCTTTGAGCCGCTCGCTAAGTCTCCAGTAGTACGCGATCAGTTCGGAAACCGGGAACCCTTCCCGACAATAGGTGATGGCCGGTGTCAGCACGTCCTTCATCGGCAAGCTGCCGAACTTGTCATGTAATTCGAACCAGCCATCGACGCAGCCCGGGACAGACACCGGCAGCGGGCCATGCGACGGGATCAGCTTGCGATCACCGATTTCCGCTTTCAGTTTTTCGAGTGTCAGGCTTTTCGGCGATCGACCGCTCGCATTCAAACCGTACAGCTTCTTCCCTTTCTCGAGCCAGACGATTGCGAACAGATCGCCACCGATCCCGTTCCCGGTTGGTTCCATCAGTCCCAAAGTGGCGTTGGCTGCGATCGCCGCGTCAATTGCGTTGCCGCCTTGTTGTAAAACGTCAATCGCGACCTGTGTCGCCAACGGTTGCGAAGTAGCTGCCATGCCGTGTTTGGCGATGACTTCTGAGCGGCTCGCGAATTGGCGACCGGTGATTCTGTCCTGAGCCGATCCGATCAGGCCACTAAAGAAAACCGACAGAATTGCGAGGGCGATTGAGTTGCGTTTCATTGAGGTAACTGTTCGGGGCCAGGAATGATCTACCCGTTCTACCCAAGCCTGTTGGTGGCTTCAACCAATTGGCGGTTGGTTCGGCCACATTGCAATCTATTTGCCTGAAGATTCGCCGGATTGAGGCTGCGACTGTAACAAATGAAACGAATGAATCTTGACACCGGTGTTGCAGGAGTCAACGCATCCGTGAGAGCCCCGTGCTAGATCGAAAAAGGGCTCTGGCGGAGAAAAGGATATTTGCCAGAGCCCGAGAGAACCGGGAATCCACGTTAGATCAGATCGACCTTGCGGCGGATTCTCTGAAAAGAGGAGATGTGGTGCTTTAGGCACCGGAGAGAGTAGAAGAGTTACAGGTTAAACCTACTTCCTTCGTTGGTGAAACTAATGGCGTTTTGGAAAGGAATGCGAGTTAACTCGACTGATTGCCAAAAGTTAGGTTGGTCGTGTTTATTAGTTCGGCACGGCGAGGGTTCCCAGTAATTCGCGTTAGGGTTTGCCTCACACGCCAGTCCCGTTTGGTGTTGCTTCATTTTGCTTCTGCGTTTTGCCAAGGTGGATGTTTGCAACCACGCCACTGCAATGTCATGGCTGTTCGCCCTTCACGTCGCGAACAAGCAAGCCCTTGCAACTGGCGATCTGGGAACGCCGTTGCGGCGAAAAAGATCGAAATTTATTTCTTCTTCCGTCACAACTTGATACCGACAGGAGGCAAACACATGTCATTGATAACGTGTTGTGTGCATTGCTCAATTGCTACATTAAGTTGGCCTCTCGTCTAAAGGGTTGGATCGGTGTCTGCCCCTGCAAACGGAAAACGAAACCGTATCAAACGAGGGGAAACCCGTGAGTTTTTTTGCATTACACCGCGGCGACAGTACTCGCCGTCGAACCAAATGCAGAAAAGAAACGATCGAAAGTTACCAGGCTTGCGACTTCTGCGGAGCACGTAACATTCAGCTTTAGATAGGCTTTGCGACGACAATGCTCAATTGTTTTCACCGAGACGTTAAGCCTTCTTGCAATCGTTTTGTTGGGAACTCCTTCGGCCGCCATCATGACGACTGAACGTTCTCGTGGATTCAGGTCAGACAGTTTAATTTGGTTTGTTTTGAGCTTGATGAACAGTCTCGACGAAGCCATCGCCTCCTGGATGGCCAATCGGACATCGGCCGGATCTGCCATTGAACATCGCAGTGGTTGGCTGCCCAGATGAGGGCGATTCTGAATTGGATTCAATTCAGAACAAACGCTGACGATTGGAAGATATTTTTCTGATTCTATTATGTGATTGCCAGCAATGAAATTGTCAGTCACTACGATTTCGCACGATCCTGAATTGGCAATTCTTATTGTATCAGATGAGTTGCTGTCACATTCAATGACTGTTGCGTTGGGTGCAGCCTCTGCCAAGGATTGATTGATAAAATCCCTTGTTAGATGGTTCTGCCATACCAGATATATATTACCGTTAGACACGATAGTTCCCCTCCATGGGATATTGTCTGAATGAAAAGACGAAAAGTAATCCCTCATATGAATACTGGAAAAAACGAATTGCCTCGCGCAAAGATTCTTGGAAAAAAAACGAGTGCAAAAATGTGATGGGCATTCTACCTGTTAATTTGCGAGACAAACTGCTACCTCTTCGGTTGGATATTGTTTTCAAGGTGCTGTTGTGTTTTAAGATACAATTCTGTTTAATCATCCAACTACTTTCTTTTTTATGTTTCTACTTGATCTATTCACTTTGAACTTCGCTGTACGAGGACGTAGCGTGAATCGCTATGTGTTTTGGCTAATGAGTGGTTCTGTAACTAAAATTCTGAATTCGTTACGCCAGGGCGTCGATGGTGCGGCTACCGAGTTGGTGACCCATTTTCTTCCGATGCTACGTAAGCGAATGGAAGAATTCGCCAAAGATCTACGGGTTTCTGATGCCGACGACATTGCGGTCAATGCGTTCTACGAGTTATGCAAAGCGATAGAAAACAGTCGTTTTGAAGATGTTTCTGATCGGACCCAGCTTTGGCAGGTCTTGTCAATGATTGCAATTCGGAAGGCCAATGACTTTCGCAAACACGAAGCTGCCGAGAAACGAGGAGGCAAGTTGCAACTGCACTCTCTTGATAGCTTGAAATATCAGGTAGCGGCCATTGACGAACGCCCCGACCTGCAATTGGAAATGTTAGAGCAGTGTGAATCGCTGTTGCAGTCTTTAGACGATGAAGATCTTAGGGCTGTAGCTGAGTTGAAAATAAAGGGAATGGCCAATGCAGAAATCAGTCGTGAGCTTGGCATTGCTGTTCGAACCGTCCAGTTGATGGTAGCACGGATCAAAGCCGCCATTGCCGACCGCTATCCAGATTGACGATATTTACAATAGAGATATCATCTAGAGAGTTCGATTCTATTCTTACTGCGAAACAAGGAGGCACCTTCCATCCCCGCTTTTTGATTTGCACCCATCCTCACTGTTTTTGTTCAAGCTTCAGCCATCTGGCGCGGCGTTACTCAAGCCAGGTTTGAACCCCTTTTCGCAATCTTCCTTTTGTATAACTCCGGGCAACAACAGCCGTGTCCAACGGTAACTCCCACCACAAATTGCTGCTGAAGTTTGAACACGATCGTCGTCAAAACAACGATTCGGTCGCGGACTTCACCCACACGCAACGCATCGACGACTCGATGTTGGTGATCGAGCTCATCGCTCTCGACATGGAGATTCGTATGTCGTTGGGCGAGCAGTTTGATACAGAGGACTACTTTTTTGATTTCCCGCATTTGGTCCACCAGATTCCAAAAATCTATGCTCAGGTGCTAAAGGACTTCAAACGTAACTTTTGTCCAGTTACATCTCGTTTCGGGCCATTGCCAACTGACATTCATGGCCACCGGGTCTCGCGTGAGTTGGCGCGGGGAGGCATGGGGGTCGTTTATTTGGCCGAGCAGGCGGATAGTCAAACGCCATGCGCTTTGAAAATGCCGTTCTTCAAATCGGATTCAAATGAGGCCAGTATTCTTGCAAAAGTTGAACACCCGAACGTTTGCCGCTTGTTGGGTTCGGGGAGTACAGATGGATTTGCTTATGTTTGCACGGAGTTGGTAGCTGGGAAGACAGTCAAAGAAATCTTGTCTGGGCGGGACCGATTCACTGCAATCGAAGCAGTCAAGATCGTACGGCAAATTGCCTGCGGTTTGCATTCGATCCACAGTTCTGGTTGCGTACATTTTGACATCAATCCAGGGAACATCATGATTGCGGATTCGGGTAAGCCAACCCTGATTGACTTTGGCTTGGCGATGTCGATTGAAAATTCGAACCTGCAGGAATTGGGAGGCGGTGGATGCGCATTTGGAACGCCCGATTATGCATCACCAGAAATGTTTGATGAAGCATACGGAACTCCCGGACCTGCAAGTGATGTTTATGGTTTGGGTGTTTTGTTATACGAGATGCTTACTGGGACACGGCCCTTCTCAATCAAGCAACAGCAGGACATCCAGGTTGCGTTGCGGAGCCCACCCAGTCGACTTTCCGACTACGAAGGTCTGGAAATAGACGCCAACCTGGAAGACATCTGTCTGAATACACTCGCTAAATGTGCTAGCGACCGGACGTCATCCATGAAGGAGCTTGCGATCCAACTGGATGACTGGTTGACCGTCGCGCTGATCAATGAATGGCTTGCTTAATTGTTTGAGGATACCATTCATTCAATCAGTTAGGTGGTGGTTTTCTCGCGATTGAACAAAGCACGTACGCTCTGTTCGGATCGAAGCGTCTTTTCCATGGTAAGTTGCCGGGCAGCTGATTGCTCGTTCTTTTGCCGTTCGATTTCATCGCGGTAATTTTCGATCGCAATGTTGACCTTTGTCACGAATTCCTGCCCGTCGATCGGCTTGGTCAGCACTTGGCAAATGTTGAACTGTTCGAGACTTTGGATCGATTCCGGCGTCCCTTCAGAAGTTACAACGATGATAGGAGTCGATTGAAAACGAGGGTCCTTGCGAATGAGCTTGGCCAGGAACCTGCCACCGAGCTCAGGCATGTTTACGTCAGTGACGATCAAATCCGCGCCTGTTTTCTCGAGCGTTTCAATTGCCTCGACAGAGTCGTTGAAAATATGCGTGTTGTTGTAGCCGACGTTTGCAAGATAGGCCTCCAGAACCGACGTGATAATTGGTTCATCATCGATTACGAAGATCCGTGCATCGGATCGGACGTTTGATTGAAGGTTAGGCATGAAAAGGTTCCTCAAAAAAGTACAAGTTTCCAAACAAAGGTAGGCCTCCACAGGCTCTTGGCACGGACTATTCGATAGGGTTAACCTCACTTTATACAGTGCGGAAGCGTCCAGCCTGCGGTGTTGGTGTAGCAGATGGGCCAACGACGGCTAAGCGCCGTCCACCTGATTTTGCTCGGCGGTCCAGTAATTCAGGTTTACCGGTTTGTTAGAGTGGTCGCGCGAACCAGAGACGGCATGCCATGCTTCACTGTGATTGCTCTCGCACGATCAGCACGCGTGTATGTCGGGTCAAAATCAGTTTTGACGGATTGCAGTGCCCTCGTGCCCGACAGTTGAACGATCGTCCGACTTGATTAGTTTCTCGACGCGAACGGCGCAGACTTTGTACTCGCCGGTTCCGGTTACGCAATCGCCGGCGTCGTTGGTTAGCAGGTTCGCTCGTGATTCGGCGAAGTGCATTGGCATCCAGATACAACCTCGCTTCACACGCGGCGATACCCAGGCCTCGGCTTCGACTTCGCCACGGCGGGAGATGACTTTAACGGACTCGCCATGCGTCACGCCCAGCTTTTTTGCGTCCGAACGATGCAGCTCGATAAAGTTGCCTCGTTGCTTGGCAACTGGGCCGGGGTCTCGTCGCGTTTGAGTCGCCGCGTTGTAGTGATACAACGTTCGACCAGTCGAAAGTACCAGTGGGTAATCGTTGTCGGGTAGCTCTGCACTTGGGCGATACTCGACCGCCTGGAACGGCGCCTTGCCGACCGACGGACCACCAATGTGCAGCGTCGGGGTTCCGTCATGTTTGTCGTCTGTGCAGGGCCACTGCAAGCCTCGGATGCGCTCTTCCAGTCTTTCGTGGGAAATGCCAGAGAACTTCGGCGCGAGGCTGGCCATTTCGGCGTAGACTTCGCCCGGTCCCGAATATTCCGGCATGTCGTAGCCAGCAACTCGCGCGAATTGGCAGATGATGTCCCAATCAGCTCGCGCATTGCCCGGCGGATCAACTGCCTTCCGCACCCGCTGAACGCGTCGATCACTGTTCGTGAACACGCCGTCTTTTTCGGCAAAGCACGCGCCCGGGAAGATCACGTCCGCGAACTCAGTCGTCATGTTGTGAAAGATCTCCTGACAGATCAGGAACTCGCACTTGTTCAAACCGAGTTCCACCTGGCTCACGTTTGGCTCGGAAATCACGATGTCCTCGCCCATCACGTACAGGCCTTTCATTTTGCCTTTGGCCAATTCCTTCATCATCACATTCAGGTTCAAGCCGTTATCAGGCGACAGCGGCACGCCCCATGCCTGTTCAAACTTCTGGCGGGCTGCATCGTCGGTAACGTTCTGGTAGCCAGGATAAAACACGGGCGTAGCGCCGGCGTCGTTAGCACCTTGGACATTGTTCTGCCCACGGAGCGGATTCATTCCAGCCGACCGAACGCCTAAGTGCCCTGTCATCAGCACCAGATTGGCCAGGCAGTAAACGTTATCGGTGCCATGTGTATGTTCAGTAATCCCCAGCGTGTAATAGATGCCGGCTTTTCGCGTCGTCGCGTACCATCTGGCGGCAGTTCGAATGTCTTCGGCCGGGACGCTGGTGATCTTTTCCGCCTCTTCAGGCGTGTAGTCCGCAACAGCTGCGATTACAGATTCGAAATCTTCGGTATGTTCGGCAATGAACTTTTCGTCGATCAGATTTTCTTTGATGATCACGTGAGCCATTGCCTGCAGCAGCCACACATCCGTCCCCGGTCGCAATTGCAAATGCAGATCGGCGTGTTCGGCCATGAAGATCTTGCGCGGATCGGCAACGATCAGTTTCGCACCTCGCTTCCGAGCCCGTTTCATCTCCATCGCGATGATAGGATGCGCTTCGGAAGTGTTCGAGCCAATGATAAACATCAAATCCGTATCCCGAATCTCCGGAATCGAATTGGTCATTGCTCCTGCTCCAAACATTGTCACCAGACCGGCGACGGTAGGAGCGTGTCATGTGGCGGCACACTGGTGAATGTTGTTGGTGCCGAACGCAGCCCGCGAGAGTTTCTGCATCAGGTAGTTTTCCTCACCCGTGCAGCGACTCGATGAAATGAAGCCCAGCGAATCCGCGCCGTGTTTTTCCTTCACGCGGTTCAAACCATCAGCGGCGAACTTAAGTGCCTCCTCCCAGCTTACCGGGTTCAGCTTGCCGTCTTTGTCTCGAATCAATGGCTCGGTGATTCGGTCTTCATGATGCACGAAGTCGTAGGCGAATCGACCTTTCACGCACAAGTTTCCGTCGTTCATCGTTTCGCCCGGATCCGGGCTGGTGATCTTGACCAACCGATCATTGTGAACGTGCAGGTCCATCTGGCAGCCAACCCCGCAGAAATTACAAGTCGTCCGTGTGGTTGTTGTTTCCAGCGGCATGAGCTTAGGGGCTTTCTTCTCGACGAGTGCTCCCGTGGGGCACGTGTCAATGCAACCGCCGCACAACTCGCAAGTCGTATCGAGCAGGCTGCGCTCGCCCGCTGTCGAGATCGTTGTCTCACTGCCGCGGCCGGCAAGCGTGATCGCGTTGACCGCTTCGACTTCGTCACAGTACCTGGTGCAACGCGCGCACAGGATACAAAGCTCTGGATCAAAATGAATGTACGGGTTGTTGTCTCCCGGCCTGCCCACTCGCGGAGCATCCACCGGCTCGAGAGGAATCAGATCCGTTTGCTCGCACAGTTGTCGCAACTGATTCGAATTTCCGGTCTCAACCGGAATGCCGTTTTCGTCCGTCCGATGATCGGCAGCGTACATGCTGTACAAGACTTGCTGGTGCCGCGAAATCCGCTCAGACTGGGTCGTTACTTTCATGTCCGGCTGAACGATCCAGGCACAACCTGGCTGCAACCGCCGTTGCCCTTCGACTTCGACCAGACAAACCCGGCACGCTCCCGCCGGATCCAATCGCGTGTCATGACACAGAGTGGGGATCTCGACATTTTCCCTACGGGCAACGTCGACGACGGTTTCGCCTGCCGAAGCCGGGCAAGGCTTCCCGTCGAGATAGATTGTGAATTCGCTGTCGTTGTTTTTGATCATATTGTTCTCTCTATTTGCTTCCAATTATACCGCAATTGAAAGCAAATTATTCATAGCAAAATGCTTGCCGATCGTCGGTTGGAGCAACAAAAACGGCTTCATGAGTCATTATCGGTCTGAGTCCACATTGACATAATTTTGTTTGACAGTATCCCACCGTACGGATGCATAACGCATTGAAATTGCCATTGTTAAGGACAATTTCCGGCTACTACTTGAGCCCAGTGTATTGTTGTTCGTCTGAATCCCGCGTGAATTTGTTGCATGGTTGATCAATGTGCTTCAACATATTCTGGATCTGAACTTCAAGATCTGCGGCCTTGAGCTTATTCCAAGCCTGCGGGTATCTGATGTTGTGTTTCTCAATCAGTTCTTTCGCAGCAACGCGGGGTTGGTGTGTTGGAACGAGTGGGGATTCTCGCAGGTCGCAATTGTCGCGGGCCCAGTCAAGTAAAAAACGGCAACTCCCGATTGGTTCTCCTGTTCGAACGCCTATCTGTATTGTTTGAAATGGGATACCGCCCGACAGTGCTACTAAGGATTGCGGCCATTCAGAACTAATGGCGTACGGAAAAAATGAACCTTTGGGTCTTTGAGGAATTCCCTGTTCAGGAGCCCTCGGAACAAACAACACTGACATGATTGACCTCAGCTTGGTTTGGCAGTAACCGCCAAGTTCGCTATTCGACAATAGCGGGTATGATTCTCCCGGTGCAACGTGAGTGTATTCGTCAAGTATTTCGATGACTCTTTCTTTTTTCAGAGGCTGCAAATGATTGACGGTTCGAATTATTGTTGACGGGTTGTAGGTTTGGAAACTACCCATGAAATGTGGGCATTGATTGATTAGCTTGAAAGGCTCAAAACCGTCCCACCAGATTTCGCA
>CAZXLW010000114.1:0-13672 GCA_964641465.1 uncultured Pirellulaceae bacterium
TCCAGATCAACGGGACTGAGGACTTGGAGATGCTCGACACTGTTGGGAACGTTGGGTGCGTACTCACCAAGCAATTCAATACAACGGATCCCAAAATCTTCTTTGATGTCGTCCCAGTTGACACCATCTTTCAGGTTGTACGGTGCGTATTGAACGAACATCGACAGGATATGTTTTCCGTCCGGTGCGATGGTTCGGTCGACGCTGGTCGGCATCGTCAGTTCCAGGATCGGTCGTTCGCTGGGCATGCCATACTTGGCATCGTCGTAAGCGCGTTCGACCCAGTCGATGGTTTCGCCGATGTGCATGGTCCCTTTATGCTGCGGCCCGACTTCGGTGCCAGGGAGGCAAGTGAAATTGGGAGCCTCGCCCACGGCGATATTGATCTTGGCAGACGCGCTGCTGTAATCGATTCGATTGATCGCGTCATGAAACTCGACAGGCAAATGATTGCGGTCGACGAATTTGTTGAACGTCAGGTTGCAATCGACACTGGAAGCAACGACTTTGGCTTCGTAGGTACGACCATCAGTCAGCGTCACGGCTCGGGCTCGGTTATTGTCGACTTCGATCTTGTCGACTTCTGCTTCACGCACGATCGTGACGCCAAGTTGATCGCAAACTTTCTCGACTGAATCGGCCAGTCCACCCATGCCGCCTTCGATGTAACCCCAAACCCCACGCGCGCCGCCGGCGGTGCCCATGACATGGTGCAGCAACACGTATGCGGTCCCTGGAGACGAGATCGAAGCAAACGCACCGATGACGGCGTCCGTTGCCAGTGTTGCTTTGAGCACCTCCGTTTCGAACCAGCGTTCGAGAATCGGTCGCGCGGCAGCCGTCAATAACTCGAGTGCTTCCGGCATCTGATTGCCGAACGCTTTGAGTGCTTTGAACAGCCGCATCCCTTTCCGCATGTCACGCAATTTTTTGCCCAGTTTCGATCGCCGCCACGAACGAGGTAACGGAAGCAGATCCGGGGAAGACTCGTTAAGGATCGGTTCCAGATGCTCGGCCACCAGTGCCAGCATTTTCTCATAGCGGGGGAAAGCATCCGCGTCCCGTTGGCTGAACTTGGCAATCTGTTTCTGGTTTTCGGATTGATCAGGACCAAGCAATAGATGGCGTCCGTCTGCCATCGGCGTGAATGAAGAAGGGTTACGAGGCAGAATCTTCAAGCCGTTTTGCTTGAGCTTGAGTTCGTTGATGATCTCGGGCAGCAGTAAACTGACCACATACGAAGCGGTTGAGACTTTGTAACCCGGCCAGAGCGGTTCTGACACGGAGCAACCTCCCAGCAGATGCCGACGTTCGAGCACGCAAACCGATTTGCCTGCCCGCGCCAAGTATGCCGCTGCGATCAGCCCGTTGTGTCCGCCACCAATAATCACACAGTCAAATTGGCCAGCTGAATTATTTGCCATAACTAAATTCTCAGGTCGTATTCATTTTGCACCGGCGTCAAAGTTGTGAAAAGCCGGACATATTCTATGATCGACAACCGGGACCAAGCCACACAAGCTTTCTGTCCAGAGTCGGCCCCTTTTCGACGGTCAGGTCAAACTGCTACCGTTATCCGGAAATTGTTGGCTGTAAGCTGTCGTCCTAAAGCTCTGCGCTGCCCAGGGCTCAATGTACTACAGTGTGAAGCACATACGAAGTTTTCCACAAATTGAATACCCGCGCTCGCGATGCTACGCATTTTGTGAGTATTCTCGTTTAGTTTCAAAAACTATTCATGACGATCGCATTTTTATTTGTTGCGTTGTTATTGCTCGTCGGCGTCGTGCTGCGCCAAAACATTCCGGTGTTCCGTTGGTTGTACATTCCAGCTTCCGTCATAGCTGGGTTCGCCGGCTTGGCGTTTCTGATCTACTTTCAACAGGCCGCAGACGGCGTGTGGGCGGATGAGCTTGGGGCTGTGCTGTCGAGCTGGCCAGGGTGGCTGATCGCCGTCGTCTTTGCCGGCATGCTGCTCGAGCGGAAACAAAAGAGCAATGATGAGAGTGTCAGTCGGGTCGCTCGCCAAGGTATCATGGTCTGGGTGATTGTGTTGGGCGAGACGGCGATTGGGTTATTGGCGACGTGGTTGCTGATCAAGCCGTTTTACGATGTTCCCAATTCAATCGGGATGTTGATCGAAACTGGTTTTGCCGGCGGACACGGGACTGCTGCGGCGATGGGCGAAGTGTTCGCCGACCCTCAGATCGGTTTGGCTGGTAGCAAAGACCTGGGGATGTTGATGGCCACGTTCGGCCTGGTTTACGGAATCGTGACGGGCATCCTGTGGATCAACCTGGGAGTCCGAAAAGGTTGGATCGAAAAAAGCGCGCTGGAAAAGAAGCCGGCGAAAGATCCCGAGGGCGAGCCGATTGGTCACGCCAAGGTAAGCAGCGAGACAATTGATCCGCTGCTGTTACAGGTTATCTGGCTCGCGTTAGCGTTTGGTGTTGGTGTGCTTGCTCAATGGTTCGTCATGTGGCGGGCGGGGATATTGGATGCGTGGCTCGCGTCGGGAGATCAGGTACAGGGCGCACATTTGGAATTGGCAGAGCGAGTTTCAGTTTCCAATGTGGTCGATTTCCCGTTGTTCATTTTTACGTTGTTTGGCGGATTGCTGGTGAGAAAAATCCTGGCGATGTTCGGTCGCGAAGGATTGATTGACAATCGCACGATCAGCAGGTTGACTGCGGCGGCGATGGATATTCTGGTAGTGGCGGCGATCGCGTCTCTGAATTTGAGTGTCATCGCCAAGCTCGCGGTCCCGTTTGCGATCTTGTTCGTTTGTGGCGCGATCTGGACGGCGATCTGTTTGTTGTTAATCGCGCGGTGGATCCTTCCTAAGGAATATTGGTTTCAGTTGGGATTGATCAACTACGGCATGTCGACAGGAACGACGGCGACTGGGTTTGTCTTGCTGCGGATGGTGGACCCGGAGCTGAAATCGGGCGCGGCGCAGGATTATGCATTGGCAGCACCGTTGTCAGCTCCGTTCGTTGGCGGAGGCATGATTACGATAGCCTTGCCTTTGCTAGTGCTGGAACGAGTTCCGATCGCTCTTCCCGCGCTCGTTATTGCGGGCTGTGTGATTGCTTTGACGTTTGCAGGTTGTTTTTTGGCGCGAACCAGCAAGTAGTCTGAGCGGTCCCCACTTGCACTGGTGGTGCAAATCACGACCATATCTTGCACACACGACGATCCCGAACGCCGATCAACTCAACCACAGTTCAACGACTAACGAAGAAGGCCAATGAAAGATATTTTCTCTGACTTGCAATGGCGTGGACTGATTCATCAGACTACTGCCGACGAACAATTGCCCGGCTGGTTGAACGCTCAGATGCGAACCGTGTACGCGGGATTTGATCCGACGGCAGACAGCTTGCATGTTGGCAGTTTGCTGCCGCTGATGATGTTGCGAAGATTTCAAAAGGCAGGTCATCGACCGATTGCAATCGCCGGTGGTGCGACTGGTATGATTGGGGATCCGAGTGGCAAGAGCGCTGAACGGAACCTGCTGTCAGCGGATCAGCTGGCTGCCAATCTGGCTGGCATTGAAAAACAGATGAGATTGATGCTGGACTTTGATGCCGGCGAACAAGCTGCGGTCCTGGTGAATAACAATGACTGGGTTTCAAAATTTTCGTACACCGATTTTCTTCGGGATGTTGGCAAGAACTTCCCTGTCAATGTGATGTTGGCCAAAGACTCGGTCAAAAGCCGCCTTTCCAGCGAAGCCGGGCTGAGTTACACGGAATTCAGTTACATGTTGCTGCAGGCATATGATTTTGTGCACCTGAACAAGGAACATGGCTGTGAGTTGCAGATTGGTGGCAGCGATCAATGGGGTAATATCACTGCCGGTATTGATCTCGGGAGGCGAATGAACAGCGTTCAGCTGTACGGGTTGACTTGTCCACTGCTGACCAAATCAGACGGCAGCAAAATGGGCAAAACGGAAACGGGTGCGATCTGGCTATCGTCCGAAAGAACGAGCCCTTACGCGTTCTACCAATACTGGTTTAACGTTGATGACGCGGATGCCGGGAAGTGCTTGCGGTTTCTGACGGAGTTGGAACGCGATGAGATCGAAGCGTTGGATAAATCACGCGAAGAAGAGCCAGGCCGTCGTGAAAGCCAAAAACGACTCGCCGAAGAAATCACGCGGATGATTCATGGTGATGCTGGCTTGGCTAAAGCGCAGCAGGCCGCAAAAATCCTGTTTGGCGCTGAGATCAACGAGTTGTCTGACGATGATCTAGGCGAGATTTTTAGCGAAGTCCCTAACAGTGACTTCAGCTTTTCCTCGCTGGAGGGCGAAGGCCTCAGCGTCATCGACGCGCTGGCTGAGACGGGACTCTGCAAGAGCAAGGGCGAAGCGCGGCGAGCGATCAAGGAAGGTGGAGCGTACGTGAATAACGTGCGAGTCGCCGATATCGATGGTCGGTTGGCGCGAACCGATCTTGCTAGCGAGACGATGATAGTACTTCGTCGCGGTAAGAAGAAATACGCTGTGCTGCGATTTGGATAATAACTGAGCCTTCTATTGCTCAATAAAACCACTGCTTAATCAAAACGCACGGCATGCGTGAGCGAATCGTCGTTGGACAAATCGCTGGCGTCAGGTGCTGGTATTCCGATTGCTGTCTAAACAATCACGGTTTGGCAAACTCTACTAATTAGCCGAATCGTAACGAAAATTCTAATGAGCTAGAGCTTGCAGTGTCGATCCTCTTTACCGAGTGTACTGAATATTCAGGTGCGCTCGAATTGTTATCCGCATGGGAAAAGACCGAAATAGCCGGCAGGCAATCTGCTGCTTCGGGGGACATCAATGAAGAAAAGTTCGGGCATTTTTGTTCTGGTTTGGGCAGTTTTACTGCTCCTGCCAATGGCCAACACCCCAACCGCTTACGCACAGACAGGAATTGTCGGTGGTGGCGGACCTCTCTATGAACCGGGCGCTTTTCGAGCGGTCGATGCACAGCTGGGGCAAACTCTCGGATGGCCGGGCAGGGTATGGTTTAGTGCAAATTACGCTGATCAAGGGCTCGGTTTCGAAGGTTCCTATCTAACGATTGGTGCCAAGACCCGACTGTTCGAAGATTCGCTTGATGGTCGCTGGTTGTTTGAAGGTCGCGGACATATCTCTGAAGAAGGTGGCTTCTTTGGTAACTTTGGTCTGGAACGCGTCTTTACCGTTCAAGCAGCCAACGCAGACGTCAGCCTCGGTGCCTGGTTCGACTACGACGACGACCAGAACGGGTTCGGTTCCGCCGATACGCTTGAGGCAGTTGGTGTCACCGCACAAATCAAATCGCGTAACTTTGATTTGATTGCCAATGGTTACTTTCCGATCGGTGGATCGGATTCTACATTGGGAGATCCAACCGGTGCCTCATCATTCTTTGGAAACAGTATTGCACTGGTCCCAGGCATCGATAGTGGCCTGCAAGGTTTCGACGTAACATTACGCACGCGGCCGGAACAACTGGCTTTCGTGAACGGTTCGTTTGACTTCGGTGGCTATGGTTACCAGTCAGATCTGGTTGATTTCTTTGGTGGTGGACGCTTGCGATTGAACATGCAATTGCTTGGCGGAGCCATCGTTTCTGGTGAAATCAACTACGACGACCGTTTCGACGTATCGGGTTTGGTCGGTATCACCTTCTTGTGGGGTGCCAACGCACGCGGACATGAGTACTCGGCGATTGGAAGAGATCTCGATCGAACCGTACGTAACGACCACATTGTACGATTCAATCAAGACGTCATTCTGGCCATCGACCCGGATACCGGGGCCCCCTACAACGTATTTCACGTAAACAATCTGGCTGATCCTTCTGGCGACGGCTCATTCGAATCGCCGTTCGCAAGTTTGGCAGAAGCGGAAGCAGCTTCTGCGGAAGACGATATCATTTTTGTTGATGAGGGTGACGGAACGGCCAACAACTACGACACCGGTATCGCTCTGCAAGACGGGCAATTGTTACTTGGCGACGGTGTCAGGCACCTGATTCCGATTGCTAACGGTCCTCAATTTGGCAGCGTGTTTGAGTTGAGCAACGATCAGGATGGGATTCGTCCAACGATCACGGGAACTAACAATGGTGCAGCAGTCACACTTGCCAGTCGCAATACTGTTCGAGGCTTTGTGATTGATGGAACCGCTGCACCTGGCGGAATGTCCACAGGAATCTTTGGAAGTGCTGGCGTTGTCAACGACGGTGGTATCATCGAAGACAACACGATCTTCGGAGCGATCCTCAGTGGTGTCAGCGTAAACAATTTGGAAGGTGACTGGACGTTCGCACGGAATGATATTCAGAACAACGGATTCAGTGGAATCTCGCTGATCAACGCTTGTGATCCAGATTCTGTGTTTACATTTGACAGCAACATTGTCAGCAACAACACGCTGGGTAACGGTATCGAGTTGATTAATTACGATGCTACTGCAGTGATATTTAACAACAACGTGACTGACGGCAATGGTCAAAACGGTGTGTTGTTACAGAATTTCAAGGGCGACCCGAACGCTGGTGTGGAGATCGCATTTGATATGCATACTGCACGCAGCAACACGGGTTCAGGTATCAGTATTGAAGGCGGTTCGGGAAATATCTCGATCACCAACTCGATCATTGGTACAGACTTTAACGACACATTCTTCCTTCCTGGTGACATCCAACCGTTCACTGGAAACCTGGGTCCTGGAATCAACATCGTTGACTTCACAACGCCCGGTGACAACCTGATTCTGATTTCGGGCAACGAGATTAACGACAACGGTGGTGGTGCCGGCGCAGGTATCAATCTGGAGTTGAATGAAGGATTTGCTCAGGCACTGATTACCGGCAATCAGGTTGATGCCAACGGAATTGGTATTCAGGCATCGGCGAATACGACTGGGGGAGCAGCAACGACTCTGGACGTCATGGTGTTGGACAATCAATCATTCGCAGGAAACAACGCCGACGGTTTGAGATTCGTCTCGCAAGGCAGCGCCTTGTTGAATGTAACTGTCGATCAGACAGATGGAGCCAACCTGATAGTTGCTGGTAACGGCAACGATGGAATTGGATTCCTGATTGAAGGCGATTCCAGCGTGAGAGCGTCGATACGCAACGTGTTTTCGACTGTCAACGGCGGCGACGGAATCTTTGGTCAGGTGTTGAACGACGGTCAGTTGACACTGTTGGTTGAGGATTCGGTGATTGGAACGGACTCCGATCCGATAGCTGGTTTACTTGTTGGCGGCGGAAATACCAACGGACTCAACTTCAACATTGATACGAACGGTGGCGGTCGCATCAACACGCTTATCATTCGCAACGTTGACGTCAACGATAACGTGTTTAACGGCTTCCTGTTGAACACCGGTACTGGAACCTTGACCGATGTGGCCATTACTAATAGCAACTTTGGCAATCCATTCCTGGGCAACACGATCTTTGGCGGTCCCAACACCGACGGAGTTCTGGACGGCGTGAACCCCAACATGTTGCCTGACGGTGGCTTTGGAGAAGGTATTACGATCAATGCTGTTGGTGCAGGCGGCATTACGAATCCACAAGTCGACAATCGCACGCGACTCCTGTTGCAAGGAAATACGATCGACCGATTCACGTTTGCCGGAGTATCACTTAACAGTGCCGGCGACGCAAACTTGCTCGCGGACATCAACAGCAATGTCATATCGAACAACGGAGATGGTGTGGTGAACGTGATGGCGCCCATGCAGCCTGATCCACCGTTCGAAGACGGTATCGACCTGAATGCGACTGGCGAATCGGTCCTGAGTGCTCGCATCACGTCGAACAATCTAACAGGTGGTCTAGGGAATGCTCTCGGAGCGTTTGCCGACGACACAGCGGTTGTTAATGCATTGGTCGTCGGTAACAATCTTGGCAACAACCTTGGGCCGGACGTATTCGGTACGAACGACGGTGCTGGCAGCGAACTGAATCTGGCGTTCTCAAATAACTCTGTCGACAGTTCACTGTTCGTGAATATGGGTGCTGCTGTCGCGTTCAGAGTGGAGTTGGACGGATTCACGAATGGTCCGCTGTTCGCAAATCCGTTACCGGCAAATGTTACGCCAGTCGGATTCGGCAACTTTGTTGAACCAGCGATCGAAGCTGAGGAGTTTGCCTTTGCTGCCGATGGATTCCCAGCGTCACCACCAAACTTCCCATAACAGCAACCGGTCACCGCCGGGATGGCTTATGAAGCTTGAAACTCCCGGTGTGTCAGGAGTTGTATCGGTCTTGCGGGCAGATCTTGCGTAGACCTCAAAAATGCCGGTTTTTGACCGGCATTTTGGCTATTTACTCCGGATTTCTCGATAAAATGGGCGTATCCGATTTCGCTTCGAAACCTGGAGGCTGGTTCGGAGTTTAAGTGCTCGGGCAAGCCTCCGGAGAGCCAACCATTGGTTTTTGATACCGGAGGATAACCGGCCAAAAACGTTCATTTGATTCCTCGACAAGACCAAGACCAAGACCATTACCGATGACTTTTGTATCTTCGAAATTCGCTTTGCTTCATGTCTTTGCATTTTGTTTGTTCGCTGTGGGTGTTTCCGAAACGGTTGAGGCACAACGTGGCAGACGTGGTGGCGGCTCGCAGTTTAATGTTGCGTCGATTCTCAAACAGATTGATGCCAACAAGAACGGGGTTCTTGAACCAAGCGAGATGGCTGGTCGCACCAAGGAGTTTGTTCGCAGAGCTGGCCTCGATCCGAATCGAGCCCACGCGATTGCCACGATTACCAACAAGCTGGAAAACAAGAAGACCGACAACAACACGGAAGGGTCATCGAATGCATCGGTTGAGCGTAAGGTGCCCGGGTTTGGCGTAGATCGTGATCCACCAGATATCAGAGATTTTTCTCCGACCGGCGAAGAACGCATGTCAGTCGAAGCAATGAATAAGCGGTTCGGCCAATCCATCATGAATAATGTCGATCGCACAATGACGCGTTACGATAAAGACAAGAACGGGTTGATTGATGGGACGGAACAGAAACGAACTCGATGGGATAATCCTTCGTTAGAAGAGTCTGACAAGAATAATGATGGGAATTTGTCTCGTCTGGAGTTGGCTTACCGATACAAGGAACGCGAGGACAAGGCTCTCAACAGAGGGCGATCAACTAGCAGTTCGACGGCCTCGCTCGAGACTCGCGGCGTTCGACGATCGAATTCAACCCAGTCTTCCCGCGCGACTACCTCGTCCCGCTCTTCTCGCTCTTCCCGCGCGACTGCCACTAGTACGGCGCGAGGTACGACGTCAAGTCGCTCCCGAGGAAGATCGGATTCGAGAAGGTCCAGCAGCTACCGGGGGCGTTCTCGTGGCGATACGGCCAGCAGCAGCAAATCGGCTGGGTTCAGCAAAGGTAGCGACGCGTACCGCAGATATGCTGAAGGATTGATCAAGAACTATGACAAGAACGGAGACAAGAAGCTCAGCAAGGAAGAGATGAGCGAAATGCGGCGACCGGTTAAGGACGCCGATACAAACAAAGACGGCTTCGTTGACCAAAACGAACTAGTGGCCTCGGTGACGAAAAAATCAGGCAAAGACGGTGCTGGAAGTGACGATTCCAAGTCGGTCAAGAAATCTTCGTCGCGTTCGAAGGTGCTAGATAGCAAACGCAGAAGCGCGCGAAAGTCCTACAATTCGTCGGACAATGTATTCGGCGGCAAGGATGCAAATGGTGACGGTCAACTTCAGATGGTCGAGTTTGCAGACGAATGGGACGATGGAAAGGTCGATGATTTCAAAGCCAAAGACCGGAACGATGATGGTGTGATTACCGAAAAGGAATGGCACGGCATTTAATCAAATTGCTTTTTTGATCGTTTTTTTCGCGTTGGAACTGGGCATCTTTCTCTATCATGAGGACTTCTGTTTCAACACCGCGTTTTCGATATGGCCATTCGAAAAATTCTGCTGCCCGGTCGCGATGATCAACAAGTCATGGCACTCATTGTGCTGGTGTTTCTTGTTGGTGCCAGTCTCTATTTCTGGCAACGTTCGGTCACCAATAGCGGGTTGATTGATTTTGAAGATCTGCCATCGCGGCAAGTTGAGTACCTGGTGGATATCAACAAAGCCAACTGGCCGGAGTTGGCCAATCTTCCTGGTATCGGCGAAAAACTGGCGAAACAGATCGTGCGGTATCGAGAGCAACATGGCCCGTTTGCCACGACGGATCAATTGTTGAATATCTTCGGGATTGGCGAGGTGAAGCTTTCCAACATGCATCCGTATATCTTTGTCTCGGATACGTCAAACTCGGTTGGTGTAGGGCGGTAGGTCTTCTCCGCAAAACAACTTGTTAGAGCAGCCACAACAACTGGCGCATGAAAATACCGTCTTTGAATTCGAATCAAAAACGGTATTGGATTTCTCTATTAGCTTGGTTGATTACTCGCGGGGGTGAACAGCGCCTGTCCAAGTTCACCGATTCAAGCCAAACAGTGTATCAAAGTTTGTAGATTCTCTTTAGGTCTAATTCTTTCGGTTCTGCGTGATTTTTTCTTGGCAGAATTTCTGCATAATCATTGCAAAACCAGCCAAAAATCAAACGAAATCAAGCGGTAAACATGAAATCATCAAATCAGCAACGACGCTACGCCCCTCAAACCCTGGCCCTGCACTGTGATCGCGACATGGAAGCCAATCATGGCGTTGCTCCGCCGATTGCTCAAAGTGTGACCTATTTTGCCGATGACGAGCAGGACTTTGCCCATAGAGCATCGGATCCAATGTTCGATTCGTTTTACGCTCGCCACGGCAATCCCACGAGCTCGCGCGTCGCCAAGGTTATTGGTGAGTTGGAGGGTGCGGAAGCCGGAATGATGTTTTCTTCAGGAATGGGAGCAATATCATCAGTCGTCATGTCATTTGTCAAGCAAGGTGATCACGTCGTCGCACAAACCAATCACTACATGGGAACAACGAATTTGCTCACACAGATGCTGCCCGGTTTTGGCGTTGAAGTGACACAGGTTGATCAACGGTCGCCTGAACAATTCGAAAACGCTATTCGTGATAACACTAAAATTCTGCTCACCGAATCGCCGGTAAACCCAACGATGCACATTACCGATCTGGCCGCTGTGGCAAAGATTGCCAAAGACGCTGGCGTTGTATCGATGTGCGACAATACTTTTGCTACACCCGTGAATCAACGACCAATCGAATTGGGCATCGATATCGTTTGTCACAGCGTTACTAAATACATTGGCGGCCATCACGATTTGCTGGCAGGTTGCGTCGTAGGTTCGAAAGAAAACCTACAGCAGATTTGGGATACCAGTATGGTTCTAGGCGCCATCGGCGCACCGTTTAATTCCTGGCTAGCGCTGCGGGGGATCCGAACGTTAGCGCTGCGGATCAAACAGCACAATCAAAACGCTTTGGCATTGGCTGAAATGCTTTCAAACCATTCAGCCGTACAACAAGTTTTGTATCCAGGGTTATCAGATCATCCGCAGCATCAGTTGGCGGCAAGACAGATGGATGGATTCGGTGGCTTGCTCAGTTTCATTTTGAAGGATGGTTACAACGCGGGTGCTAAATTCACAGAAAAGATGGAACTGGCTCAAAACGCTGGCAGCCTGGGAGGTGTCGGCACGTTGGCAATTCAACCAGCGGCAATGTGGGGCGGGCGATTGAATGACGAAGTCTTGAAGTTACAGGGCGTCGAGCCTGGAATGATTCGCGTTGCTACTGGTATAGAGGCTGCTGACGATTTGCTCTCAGATTTTGAACGGGCGCTTAATTAAATGAATTGAAGTGTCCAGGGTGTCATTGAATTCACCAATGCAGCGATGGAACTGTACGTACTTCAGTCACGCAATAATTTATTGCATGAACTGAAATTGAGTCCACTTACTCCCGTACTGAATGTACCTGCGGAATAAACATGATCCAAAACAAATAGATTCCGATGACCCAGTAAAGTAAACGCCAACCAACGTTCAATAGCTGTTCACGATATTTAATTCTTGCCGAAAACAAGTCAATCGCAAACCCAGCAAAAAAGCCTATGGCCGTGCCACCCACGACACCAAGTTGCGATCTCGTTCGTAACTACCGTAAAACCACAGCAAACCACGTGACCCTGTCCCGAAATCAGCAACTAAGTATCCGACCAAGATACCCCACAAGGTACAAAGCACGCGATCCATTCCAAGTAAATTCCGAATTTGTACTTGAGAATACCTGCGCCACTTCCGATTCTCGTGATTTATCTTTCTTCTTTGTTGAGTTCAATCGCAAGTCGTCGTTATCGTGCTTTAGTTGGCGAGTCCAGCTACGGTCCGCCTGGTTTCAGTCGGTAGCCAATCAAATAGAACGCCATCAGTACCGCGAGTAAGGCAACAGCAAACGAAGTCGAAAAAGCGAAGATGTTAGCGGTGACGTCCCAAAAAACTGTCGGGTCGACCGTTACTGGTCGACCCCGAAAATAGATGATTTGTTCAACGGGATTAGCTAACGAATAGGGAACAATGATCAATACGCCTAACAGTAAAACGGCGGTCCATATTCGCTGTCGCAATGTGTTGGAAAACACTACCGGCAAACAAAGCAAAGTCAGCACCCATATCAAACCAATAAACAGTGCGCAAAAATTGATCATCGTCGACAGCGGCGGGGCTCCGTTGGGACCCAATCTATCCATCGACACGGAATACTTCGCTATCCAAACAATCAATGCAACCAGTGTCGTAATAATCAACAGATGTTTGATGCCAAATTGGATGGCATTCACTGCAGAGTCCTTTCTGCGCGATAAACGTTGCCCGGTCGTTAATCTGAAAAGCCAAAATGGTATCTGTACCAAAACGATTGTTGAAATAGCAATGGATCCGAAAAGGACGTACGCAAAAACTGGGAGGTTACCGATTCCTACTGTTTTGATTGTGCCAACGTAGACGAAATAAAACAGAATCGCCAAAGCCATCGAAAGCGTGATCCGAACAATGGCTGTTTGTTCTCCGAGAGAACACCAAATCGCCAACAGACAAGGAATTGCCAGGAATGGACCAAGAGCAATGCACAGCAAAATCTGTCGGGTTCCGTAACCCAAAGGCATGTCCCACAACACAGCCGTTAGAACAATGATGCCTGTTATGGCGATCAATGAGAGTACGGCAATAAGAATTGCCGGCGCCAAGGAATGTCTGGAGTTCTGTTGAGTCTGGGTGGAATCAAATTCCGGAGCCTGATTCGATTCGTTGATTGCTGCGTTCATGATCTATTTTATACCATTCCAAATGCTAAACTGTTGTCCGAAATTAATCCCAAATGTGATCGTACGGATTCCATGGCTAACGTAACAACGGACTGTCAAACGCTTTCGACCAACCAACTTTATCAGGGTGATTGTGTTGAATTGCTCAAGCAAATTGAGCCTGGCTCGATCGATCTCGTCTTCGCCGATCCGCCGTTCAACATCGGTTACGAGTACGATGTCCACGAAGATGAACGAGGGGCCGATGAGTATCTGGGCTGGTGCGAAGATTGGATTACGGGTATCCGAAAATGTCTCAAGCCGAACGGAACGTTTTGGAGGAAAAAGGGGACGCAGTGCTGTGTCCCCTTTTTACCCCCCCTTGGCCAGTGAAATCAGAGCGAAGAGCACGACATCTTTTTA
>CAZXLW010000115.1:0-3004 GCA_964641465.1 uncultured Pirellulaceae bacterium
GTACCGCACCGACCAAGCATGCTCACGCCGCGTTGACCATTGCCTCATCCTAAGCGTAAGCATGCCGTGGCGGGGAGCTGGCTTCTGGCTGGAAAGGCGAGAACATGGCACCCAAAAACCAGGGACACAAACTATTCAATTCAGCTTGGAAGGACCACGAGCACTAGCCGGGCTAACCAACTATTTGACGATCGCTACCGATCGTTTCGGCTTCGCGAAATGTTTCTCGAGACATTCGGTGACTTGTTCAACCGTCAAATTGTCCAGCCGCTGTGCCAGATCAGAGCCAACGATTCCCAGTTGATCTCGACGTGCAATCCCAAACGCGGCTCCGTAAAGATTGTTCCGCAACGCCGCATCAGGAATGGGTTTCGTATCCAGAATAAAGGCCAATTGCATTTTTCCCTGAGTCGATGATTGGACGATTTTCTCAGGATCGAGATCAGCAATCAACGCATTCAGCTTCGCGCGGACTTCGTCAGCCGATTCCATGCTTCCGTCTCGTTTCTTTTTCGCCCAGGCTCGCAATGTGATCACTCCATAATCGTCCAGTGGCATAAACAACACGGGCGCTTTCCGAAAATTAGTTGTGATCTTCCTGCCTTTTGTCATCAATTCGAATGCGATGGCAACTGCTGCTGGAAACAGATCAGAGTCTGGTTTCGGATACGAAATTGCCGAACAGACAATCAATTCTTCACTATTAGGCACGTCAAATTCAATCGACCAAACCGAACTGAACGTTGACTGGCTAATTGCAAACGCAAAACAATAGCTGTTTGTTTTGGCCTGTTACACCCACTGGCGACTGTTGTCGACAAATAGTGTCAAACTGTGACAGCAACGAGGACTGCGAAGCTTCGCAAGTCGATGTTCAAAAACAAAAAACCCGCCAGAACCAATGATTCCGGCGGGTTTTGAAAGGGTGGCTGAGGGGATTCGAACCCCCGACATCTGGAACCACAATCCAGTGCTCTAACCAACTGAGCTACAGCCACCATGCGAGCGGAAATTGTAAAGCTAGAGCAGGGTAGGGTCAACGCAGTTAAGGTTATCGTTACCAAATATTGGTTGTATGGCTGTTAATCTTTTCCGCACAATGAATACAAGGGCAACGTGACTCCGAACCCGGCACTCTGGCCCCGTTAGATCATTAGATATCCTGACAGACAGTGCTCGGACCAAGGATCTTTTCTCGCTCAGCGAACAACCGTTCAAAGGTTGGCGTGTTCGGAATTCAGAATCCTACTAATTACGACCACTATTGAAATTGGACTCGAGTTGGATATCCGGGCGCTGGGAAGCAACAGTTCTTACGCCGTGTGACGAGACCCGTGAACCTGCCACATTGAGGACTCGGAGCGTCTTCGATTCGATCAATTTGCCGAGCTGTTTGTCACTCAAGTCTGTACCACTCAGATCCAAGTCTCGGACTTTGAGATCTTTGAGAATTTCGACAGCCGCGTCGTCTAATTTTGAGCCAGTTAGAAATAACTGGTCGATTGATTCGCATGACTTGAGCGGTTTCAATCGCTGGCCGCGGGCATCAGAGCCAGAAAGTTCCAGCCAATCCAATTTCGAACATTGCCAGAGTTTATCCAGCGAGTCCTCGTCCAACCGAACTCCAATCAATGCCAGTTCGCGTCGTTTCTCGGCCGCAATCAGGTTGGCAATCTGCTTCGGATCGACTTTCAGGTATTCCGCATAAGCTTCCTCGATCTCCTGCGAAGACTGGCCGATAACTTTCGAAAAAGTACCGGGCCTGAGTCTCCCCCGATATGCCAATTCCAGGAATTCCATCAGCGATTTTTGCAGCGTGCCGTTATTCGAATCCATCAAGTAGTGCGCGATACCGGCTGACTGGCTGTAGATTTTTGGAATATCCGGCAACCGTTGAAATTCCTGGCGACCGAGCTTGGAAAGTTCTTCCAGCGGGAATCGGAATTGCTCTTTCAGTCTTCGTAGCCGCGCGTACTGCAGACGCCGGGAATCGAAACCACCGACGGTAACGTAGCCACCGTGATCTATGTATGATTCGAAGTACATCGCGATTCCTTCACCCAGCCACAGGAATTGCTCATCGAACGGTGATTTGACACTCTGGCGAGATTCCTGAAACATCTGGTGCGCGAACTCGTGCCGCCAGGTATCTTCGATCAGCGGATCATCACTGGCGTAAAAAAACGAAGTCTTATGCTGGCCGTCATAATAACCGGTCGACGCTTCGATGCCGGGGATCCTGGGCGACAGTTCCGCGATGTACTCTTCACGACTGGCAAAGAACACAACGTCGAATCGACGACTTGCCGGTCGTTGGCTGCTGCGGCCCGCCATCCATTTTTCAACCTGGCTGACTGGTCGGTAGTAGTCAAAAAATAGCTGCCGCCAAACTTCCAACCAACGTTCCATTTTTACTGTCAGCTGTTCGGTTTGTTCCTTATTCGCCCTTGAGTCGATTTTGAATCGAGGCGTCGAAGCAAGATGCCAGGACCCTTTTTCCCATTTGAAAATAGGATGTTGTTTCCGCGACGGCTTGACCACCATGCGCGTTTTCGCGCGGTTGTTGGTCTGATAGCCAAGCATTTTGCGAACCGATCCGTACTGCGGGTCAAAGAACAGGATCTCGTTCAGCAATCGGACAGCTTTCGAACCTTGCTCAGCATCAACATTGCGCTTGGCCAGTTCCAGCAGTGAATCAATGTGTGCCTGGAACAGTTTTTTCGTTTTAGATTTTAGTTCGTCGGGCCAGATTGCCGGGAAACGACTCGCCGGTTGGTTGAACTCCGACAGTATGAACAGATACTGCCGATCCGGGTCTCGCTTGATAGTGAATTTCTGCAGGTGCGATTCCGCGTGTGACAGGTTGTTTTCCTGACACCACTCCAGCAGCTTCTCGATTTCGTAAATCAGATCTTCGTTGAGCTCATCATGGGCCGCCTGCAATTCGATCGGCGATTCGACCGGCGATTCTTTTTTCTTCTGCTCAGCTTCTTGCGCGAGCAGG
>CAZXLW010000115.1:3104-13645 GCA_964641465.1 uncultured Pirellulaceae bacterium
ATTCGACCGGCGATTCTTTTTTCTTCTGCTCAGCTTCTTGCGCGAGCAGGTCGCCGCTTACAAACAACACAACTGCAATCCAGCAGAGATTCTTGATCGCCGTAAGAGAAAATTGCATACCGATTCCGAGTGTGAATTGCCTTTTCAATTATAGCTTGTTCTCGAAATCTTGACTGGAGGCAATCAAAATATCTCGCAGAGCTGTGCTCATGTTTCTTGGACTATCAAGCGGACAGTCTGTATAAACCTGTTTACTCTTTCTTCTCGCGTAGCCAGATCATCAAGCCCGGTGAAGCACCGTCAACCGACTCAAACTTGTCGCCCTGTTTTTTCTTGCCACGAATTTTCACCAACTCCAAAGGCTGATTGCACGAAAGGTTTTGCTCACCAGCAAAAACGTTCTCGCTTTCGATCGTACCATAATCTCCCGGAGCGTATTCTTTGATCCAATCTAGTCCACGGTCGTTCATGTGGGTAGTTTTCCGTCGGAATCCGATTTTCGTCAGGAATCATTTTCGTGGTCCAGCAAAGCTCGAACCCAAAGCAGTGTTGAGAGTCTGAACTTCATTCGGCACCTCATGAATTGATGGAACGAACCGGCAGTTTCCAGTTTACCCGCCTGAGTTAGCCAAAGCGAACAAAACGAATTGTGACCGAATTAGAACCAGTTGCATGTTGCTTCCGGTTCATTTTGTTGCTCTGTCAACGATTGGCTGACTACAGCAACTCCTCCAGTTGATCGACCAGACTGCCAAAGTGCTGCAGAGCTGTGTCGACTGGTTCTGGGCTTTCCAAGTCGACACCGGCGTCTCGTAACAGATCCAACGGGTACTTCGAACAGCCACCCTTGAGGAAATTCTTGTAATCATTCAGCTCCGACTCACCACCGTTGAGCACCCGTTGGCTGAGCGCGATCGCGGCTGACAGGCCTGTTGCGTATTTGTAAACGTAGAACGCACGATAGAAATGCGGGATCCGCAAGCACTCCAGCGACAACTCGTCATCCAATTCAAACTCGGGGCCGAAGTAATCCTCCAGTAACTTACGGTACGTCGCCTGGAACGCATCAAGCGTCAGCGGCTCTCCCGCCTCTGCCATCGCGTGGGTCAGTTTCTCGAACTCGGCGAACATCGTCTGGCGAATAATAGTCGAACGAATATCGTCGATCTGGTTGTTGATCAGATACGCCCGCTCGCGATCGTCTTTCGCGTTCTCCAACAAGTGCTTGCTGAGTAGTTGTTCGTTGAACGTACTGGCAACTTCCGCCACAAAAATCGTGTAATTGTAATACTCGTATGGCTGGGACGACGACGAGAAATAGGTATGCATCGAGTGCCCGGCTTCGTGCGTCAGCGTGAACATATCGTTCAGGACTTTTGGCTTGTAGTTCATCATGATGTACGGGTCGCCATCGAACGTCCCGTAGCTGAACGCACCACTTTGCTTGCCTTGATTCGGATACCGGTCACACCAACGACCGCCGAGTCCACCCTTGAGCACGGAGACATAATCATCGCCCAACGGGTGCAAAGAATCGCAGACGGTTTCGACTGCGTTATCCCAATCCCGTTCGATTTCCAGATCCGTCAAGATCGGCACGTAAGTATCGTACTGATGGATCGCATCGAGATTCATTTTACGTTTCCGCAAATCATAGTACTTGAACAACGACGGCAAGTTCTTACGGACAGCCTCGATCAAATTGTCGTACACACTTTGCGGCACGTTATCCGCAAACAACGCCTGCGACAGCGCGCTTTCGTAGCCGCGGGCTTTGGCATAGTAAACATCTTTCTGGATCGAGCCTTCGAGGATCGCGGCCAGTGAATTTTCGTGGGCTGTGAATTGCTCGTAGAACTGATGGAACGCCGTCTTGCGTACTTCTCGATCCGGCGAGATCAGGAACTGCGAGAACGTGCTGGGCGAAAGTTCAACTTCCTGGCCCTGTTCGTTCTTCACGTTACCGAACTTCAAATCAGCATCGTGCAGCTGCCGGAAGATCTTCGAAGTCGAGCCCGCCATCTCGCCCTGCATCGCGATCAACTGTTCCTCTCGTTCGCTAAGCGTGTGTGGCTTGTAGCGAACGATCCGTTCCAGCATCAAACGATACAATTCGAGTTCCGGTTGCTTGATGAATTCTTCCAGCGTACCCGATTCAATCTCCATGATCTCAGGGCGGATGTAGCTGCACAGCTCGGCGCCTTTGACCGCAACGTTTTGGAACCGACCCATCATCCGCTGGTAGTCACCGTTGGCTTGATCTTCCGCCGTTCGCAGAAACGCATAATTACCCAACCGCTCGCCGATCCGACTGACCTCACTATCGAACTGCAAACAATCAGCAAGATGTTGCGCACTCTCGCCGAGCTTTCCCTGGTGCGACTCGTAACCCGGCATCATGGCTTCCCACTCGGTGAATGCCTGCTCCCACGCCTCATCGCTTTCGTACAGCTTGGAGAGGTCCCAGGTATCGGATTCCGATACGTCTTTTCGATCAGGAAGGCGAATTACATTAGGTTCTTCAACTGCAGCAGTATTCATATCTCGACCTGAAAAATATCTCGTTGGTTATGTGAAATCGAATGATCGTTGGTAGTACCGCCCTCAGGCGGAAAGTAGCACGACTCTCGTAGGCCGTGATTTTATCAAATGCTTGGAATCAAATGGTAACCCGATGCGTCAGCGAGGAAATTTGATGCGTCAGCGAGGAACCTCGAATGACTCCCATTATTCCTCGCTCACGCGTCCCCTTGCCAATAAAATCACAGCATTTCCAAGTCGTATCCAACCGCATCCCAGTCGTATCCGATACCATTCACGACTCAGAGAGTCGTGCTACTATTGGATCCTCACTAGGCATCTAAACTCGTTTGAGCAATATCGGCACTACGAGCATCGGAGTCATTGCCACGCCAATAAATTCCGAATTACCTGTTCATTTATCGGTCGCCACATTATCGCAGCTTTCTAAAATAACTGCCATGACCACCGCAATTTCCAGGTCCGTGAGCTTGCCACCCGTCGACGAAATGTACGATGCGCTGTGCAATCGGGACAGCCAATACGAAGGTGTTTTTTTCGTTGGGGTTAGAACCACGGGGATATTCTGTCGACCGACATGTTCGGCCCGAAAACCCAAGCGGGCAAACGTCGATTTTTATCGCTCGGTAAACGATGCGTTGTCTGCCGGATTTCGGCCGTGTAAAAAATGTCGGCCATTGGAAACTTTCGGGGCAATGCCGGATTGGCTGCAGGAACTGTTAACCGAATTCGAATCCGACCCCGGCCGTCGTTGGACCGATGCTGACATTCGCGCAAACGATTTGGAACCGGCTCGAATTCGTCGGTGGTTCAAAAAACATCTGGGTATGACGTTTCACGCCTACATGCGTTCCAGGAGGTTAGCGATGGCAATGGGCCAAATTCAAACCGGTAAAGCAACGACCACCGCAGCGTTTGGTAATGGCTACGAATCGCTCAGCGGATTTAACGAAGCGTTCAAGAAATGGTCAGGCCTGGCACCGGCCAAGTCACGAGACGGTGCGCTCCCGATCGCGATGAATCGCATCCTGACTCCACTCGGCCCAATGGTCGCTGCCGTTGTCGACAACCAACTGGGGCTGCTCGAATTCGCGGACCGACGAATGTTGGAAACGCAGTTCAAACGACTGGGGCGGATCTACCAGCGAACGTTCGTGAACTCGGAACATGAAATCATCGAACGTACACAAGCCGAACTCAATGAGTACTTTGACGGTAAGCGGGAAACGTTCGACGTCCCGATCGCTCATGAGGGCTCCGAGTTCCAACAACAGGTTTGGCGACAGCTGCTCAAGATCCCGTACGGCAAGACTCGCAGCTACGAATTCATTGCTCGCAAGATCAGTAAACCAGGTGCACAACGCGCGGTCGGTCGAGCCAACGGAGACAACCGCATCGCCATCATCATTCCCTGCCACCGAGTCATCCGCAGCGACGGAGGTCTAAGCGGCTACGGCGGTCAGGTCTGGCGGAAGAAATGGTTACTCGAACATGAAGAATCGACGCTGTTTTAGGGCACCCAATTTCGACAAAGAATGATGCAAAAAGGCGTACTATCTTCGCTGTCGCATTTTCGTACTTTGGTCCAGCATGAATTGCTCTTCTTCCTCTGTCAGTGATTCTCGACCTTCCGCCGAAATTTTTTCGAGAATTTGATCGACTCGATCGGTGGTTCGTTCCTGCTTTTCCGCGTAAGGTCCATTCATCGGAATTATTCGTTGACGATTCTGGCTCGATCGAGAATTGGCAAACGTAGGCTTGCGTCCAATCAAACGACCCAAGAAGCTGACCAGTTGCCAATCATTGCGATAATACAGCCAGCCAAAGACAGCTCCACCAACATGGGCCGCGTGCCCGACACCACTGAAGATGGTTTGCCCCGACAATGCGAGCAACACCGGATGCAAGTCGAACAGAAAATAGACCAACGCCATCAGCCAAATCGGGACCGGGAACAAAAAGTAAATCCGGATCGTGTCATGCGGATACAGCAGTGCGTACAGGGCGGTGATCCCCCAAACTGCTCCGGATGCTCCAATCGCCGGGATCATGGTACCGGTGTACAAATCCAACGCGATGTAGGCAAAGCTGGCTGACAACAGCGAACAAAAATAAAACACCGCGAACTCTTTGCTTCCGTAGCGAGCTTCCAGGCGACTGCCGAACCAGAACAGGAACAGCATATTCATGACGATGTGCCAGATGCCCATTCGGTTGTGACAAAAACCGCATGTGACAACTCGCCAAACCTGGCCCTGCAGAACTTTTCGACTGTCCAATTCCAACCATTTCTGCACAACCGATACCTGTCGTCCCTGCAGGATTTGAGCTGCGGAGACGTCCATGTCCTTGAAACGCTCGGACTTCGGAAAATCTTCCATCGTGGCAGGTCGAACAAAGAAGATCTGCAACAAGAAGACTGCGACGTTGATCGCCAGGATTTTCTTCCAGACCGGCCAATCACGAAAACCGCCGCCGGAGTGACCGATCGGTCCCCAGCCACCGCGATCTGAGTCGCCTCTCGCATAGTCCCGGTTTTCGTATCCCATTTCTGCTGGCTAGATAAAGCTGTTTGATGCTGTTTCAAAAGATAGATTGAGTGAATGAGATTATATTGCCGAAGGCGTCATGTTTTGAAATCGTTATCTCATTTTTCCACAATTGGGCCTCTTTTTCTTGGAATAAGTGAGGATCCGGTTTCTGCCGAAACAAGGACGATCACAATCCCAAGTTCGGCAAGAGCATCCAAGCCAACCATCGATCAACTCGCAAAACTGGAACTGCACGCCAAGTTTCACCAACGAGTTGACGAATTTTCGATAGCGTCCGGTTATCGTAGTGTTTGTTTGATCACTATCTGGTATTGACCCGGTCTTTGAAATGTGGATAACCAACCAACATGGGATGCCCGAAACGGATTTCTTCGAGCATTTGGCGATCGGCAAGATGTCGGCGCAGCATTGGTTTTTTTGACAAACCGGCAGTGGACCCGTTTTGTTGAAACGATCGGTGTGTTCTTAGCCAGGACGAAAGCAACGAACTTAAATAAAGCTTGCAACTCGTCTAACAAGAAAGGAGACCGTGATGTTGGTTCTATCACGACGCCCTAGCGAAAAGATCTTGTTCCCGAATCTTGGAATCTCAGTCGAGATCATCCAAACCAAAGGCAACACAGTCCGTGTTGGAATTGAGGCACCGCCAGAAATCCGCGTGTTACGCGACGAGTTGGCTGAACAGGAAGACTTCGAGCCAATTTATTCACTTTCGCAAAGCTCCGATTTTTCCAGCATCAAGAGCCAACAAAAAGACCAACTGTGCCAACAGATCGACGAAATTGGTTTGGCTATTGCACTGGCCCAAAACCAACAGCGGCAAGGTTTAACCGACAACGTCGACATGGCGCTCGAACAAGCGACCGAGCGATTGCAAGTCTTGAAGAATCTATTGCAAACTCAAGAATCAACCGATGATTCGACCCTCGACCAAGCTTTAGTTTGTGAGCCTCGTTTGGGATATCAACGAAATCGCTCGGACCATCTTGAAACTAATCTAGAACTTGCCGAATCATCCAGTCCACGGTCTAGAGTTCCATTTCGATTGAATTTCGAAATGGCATTGGCTGATTGAGCCCCTGATTCCATCGTCTCGTGGTCATCCCAAATCAAGCGTCGGCATTTCACTGATATTGGATTCGAAAAGCGCGGGAGTAACTAGCCAAGTGCTCGCGGTCGGCGCAGAAAAATACCCTGGTAGCTTTTTGTGCTACCAGGGCAATGGTTAATACAACTGAACGCAGCCTGTTACAGCAGGTTCAGTACCTTTTCCGATAGACCCTTGTCGCCAAGGACTACGTTCAGGTTTCCGGTCGATGCAATCTTTTCCAGAATCTCCAATTCACGAAGACGCATCAACGTTGGGTTGTCCGTCAACAACTTCGCCGTGTTGGCTTGGCTGCGCATGGCGGCCGTTTCTTCACGACGGGCGATCAAGTTGGCTTCCGCTGCCTTCTTGGCTTCGGTTACCTTGTTCATCAGATCCTTCATATCGCCTGGCAGGATCACGTCCCGGACACCGACAGACAAAATTTCCAGACCCAATCGCTTGGATCGCTCACGAACGGACGCTTCGATTTCTTCCGAAATGCCGTCCTTGTTGATCAGGAACGAGTCGAGGTCGCTGGCTCCCACGATTGCTCGCAAAGCCAACTGCAACTCGCGGTATAGCGACTGTCGGAAGTCACCAGACAAGCTGAATGACTTTTCAACATCCACCAACCGATACGTCGCCACCGCGTTCATCCGCAAGGTAACCTTATCGGAAGTCATGATCTCCTGACCTGCAACGTCGACCATCTGCTCGCGCATGTCGACTTCGACCAGTCGCGCTTCCGCCGTTCCCTTCCAGAACGCGTAATAACCTGGGCCCATGACATCGACGAACTTGCCGTCGATATACAGTGCACCGCTGCAGTTACGCTTGATCTCGCAAACGTCCAGCAGACCGGTAACGCCCGGCGAACGGGCGATGACCTTTAAATCCGAGTGCTCGAATCGTACGTTGCGGGCATCCACAATTTCTACTCGGACTTCTCGGCCACCGTTCCAGTACGCGTACTGACCTGGGCCCAACACGCGATGGAATCGACCATCCAACCACACCAGCGCTCGCTCGTGGTCCTTCAGGTCCAGAACCGTCGCGCGGCCCTTGAGTGCACCCGACTTCACGATCAAGTCCAACTGATCATGTTCAATCCACGGCGTTCGCTGCGACACGATCTGTACCTTGATGCGCATTCGTGGATCGAACACCAGATATCGACCTGGGTCCATTAACGACTTGAATTCGTTGTCGTGGAATCGAAGTCCGATTTCGAAGCTTCGAATCTTGATTCGCTTTAGCATGGTGTTCCTGTGATTAGAGTAAGTGGTGGTCTGAAGATTGGGTGATCGGTTTGGCACGTATCCACGTGAATCTGTCTGAGTCCGCGATTTGCCGCAGACGTAATTGGCCTCAATAATGAGATGCTTTGGCAACCAGGAAGTTCGCTGCAGAATGAAAATTCGAGCAGACAAAAAAACAACCGTTGGGTGACAATTCGATCGCGGGTCACAAGATCCAATACGGAGTTTGCTTGAGTGCACGTTGACACGGACTTGCCACGATTTGTTCTGACTGGTCAACCAGAATCGCGGTCCGCCAATGCGGCGCTGATTCTGATATTTTTCAGTTGGAATGCCTCGCTTTAAGGTCCGTGTCGTCGAACACGGTATCCACAAACTGCAAAGTTTTGACTCTTGCTGCCAACCACGTTTCCATGGCGAGCTCACTGCCGAAGCAGCTTCACTCGCACATCTCGACATAGTCAGCCGACCTACTTTCGGTTGCCACCCTCCGGTTTTTGGCACGTTCCAAAGACGTGTGCTGGCTCGCCAGCGACGACGGGAGTCGAACCCGCTTTTCCAGATTGGTGGGCTGGTGCTCTCCTCGAGCTACAAACTGATGTCCATTTCGAAACCGTTCACGGTACAACGAGCCTCAACAGCTATCGCCAGACGCTCGTTGCCGCCGGATAAACTCCAGTCAGTCCTTGCTTCGTGTCTCGAAAATCCGGCCGCCGCAGTAAATTCGCTAATTCGCAAATAGATCGTGGCTGTCAGAAATAGAGACAACTAAGAGACGCCGGTGGGATTCGAACCCACTTAGAACTGCTTTGCAGGCAGTCGCCTAACCATCTGGCTCCAGCGCCGAATGAGAACTGGACACAGGAACGAGGCCAAAAGTTCAGGCAATTTTGAAGCGGCCAGAGCCTACGATTTTTTCCCGGCTACCGGAGTCTTGAGCTCTTTGTACCAGGCCGCATACGCGCGTTTTGCATTGTCCGGCGACCAGATAAACCATTCCGAAAGTGAATCCGGGAGTTTGAAGGACTTCGTTGCTGCGACAACTTCATCGCCCGCTTCGAACGACTTGGTCGCTGCTTCGCGAACAAAACCAAGCAGTTCCTTATAGCTCTTCAACGCTTTGGCATCCGCGACTGGACCATGACCGGGTACATAGGTCACGTCTTTGGCCAGAGCTATTTTGTCGACGTATTCTTCCAGTCGGCTGGGGATCGCATCTCCATAGTTCGGGAACATCCGATTAAAAAACAGATCCCCGCACCAGATGATTTTCGGATCGACAAGCTCGATAGTCACATCGCTGTTCGTATGCCCGGACCGATTGATCAACTTTACCGACCGATTTCCCAGATCAATCTCCGCCGAGTCTTTGATCACGGAGACATTCTGGAACGCATTGTTTTCCATCTTGCGTTCGGTGAACGATTTTTCAGCGGCTGTACGGGTATTCTCAGTCAACCAGACTTTCGGATTCTGATCGTCGACAAAGTATCCTTTGTGACCGGCGGTATGGTCAGCATGAAAATGTGTGGAGACAACATCGGTGGGCCACTTCCCAGTCAACTTTTTCGCCTGACGCGCCAACCAAGTTGCGCCTTTGGGTTGCATGAATGACTCAATTGCCAACACACCTTTCTCGCCAGCAATGATGCCTCCGTTACACACGGTCGTGAAATCTCGCGTTTCAAACGGAGTCGAAATGATCGCCCAGGCACCATCGGCAACTTGTTCGATCCGACCCCATTTTTCCTCGGTAACGATCTTCTTTTCATCCTGTTGCGAGAATACGTTTCCGAGTAACCCGGGAGAGAATCGGGCCAGCCCCAGTATATGCGCGCTACAGGTTAAACAGCCGGATACGAAAGTGCGTCGATTCATCGGTTTCTCAGTAACAATCAAGGATCAGTAGACAACTAATTAAGCAATGCAGGATACAGCAAACTCGCGCGTCTTATTGTGTGTTGCAGCACTGGGCAGGGAACATTATGGAGATTCCACGCTATTGATTTCGCTATGAAACCAGTCCTTTGGTCACCATCATGAAGACGTCTTCGAGCGTTGGTTCTTTGTCGGCGAAGCTTTTGACTTCGACTTCGTTGGTGACCAATTCCCTTAGCATTTCTGCCGTGTTGTAGTCGCTGGAAGCAAACTCGATCGTCACTCGCTCACCATCGACTTGAATGTCGCGGACTTCGGAATTGGAACGTATGATCGAAAGCCCTTTGTCGAGATTGGTTCCCATTCGGGCATCAATGATCTGATTCCCGCGGATACGACGGTACACGTCTTCGATCGGACCATGCATCAACAACTTGCCGCGTTCAATGATGCCGATCGAAGTACAACAATCCGCCAACTCGGTAAGAATATGGCTGGAGATCAGAATCGTCTTGCCCATCCGGCGCAGTTCTTTAAGCAATGCTTTGACTTCGACGCGAGCGCGGGGATCAAGACCGCTCGCTGGCTCGTCAAGAATCAAGACGGGAGGGTCATGCACCAATGTCTTGGCCAGGCAAAGTCGCTGTTTCATCCCGCGGGACAATCCGTTGACGAAATCGTCTCGTTTGTATGTCAGATCGAGCAGCTCCAGGACGTCGCGGATAACTCGTTTTCGCTGGGTACGCCCAATCTTGTAGGCGACCGCAAAGAAATCCAGAAACTCCCAGACTTTCATGCCGTCATAGACACCGAACGCGTCAGGCATGTAGCCCACGCTCTGGCGGACCGACATCGGATCGCGGGAAACACTGTGACCGTTGACAGAACCGTCGCCTCGACTGGCACGCAGTAACGTCGCCAGGAATCGAATGCTGGTACTTTTGCCGGCACCGTTCGGCCCGATAAAACCGAACATCTCGCCTTCATCTATTTTCAAATCAAGACATTCGACCGCCGTAAACGTTCCGTAGTCTTTTCCGAAGCCTCTAAGTTCAATCATCTAGTCGCCGATTCCTGTACACGTACGATCTTGTTGGTGGTTCGTCACAGCTGTAGTGGTTCGTAGTACCGCCTTCAGGCGGATTCCGGCTAAGTCGCACAAATCACTATTGCCGGTACTACTAACTGGTCAATTCAGCTCGGTCGGACCACTAGTTGTCT
>CAZXLW010000116.1:0-13046 GCA_964641465.1 uncultured Pirellulaceae bacterium
ACGATGGACACGCCAGAAAAAATGGAATTTTGTCTTTCACTTTGCTGCGTGCTAAGTGTGTCGACGTTCCTTTCGGTGTACATTTTCGCGGCTCATCCAGCAGCTTTCATCTCCTTCCTATGGCCGGTTGCTTATGCCCTCAAACCGATCTTCTGGCTACTGTTCGGTCCGGTCGCAATCGGAGCGATCGCGGGGTACTACCTCAACAGGTACACCTATCATCGGCAGCGGCAAGCGTTAAAGGCTGGCGTCGATCGCAACCTCTGGGATCTGAATCTTGCGCGGGTAACTTTGTATATCGTGATGGTCATTATTGCGATTACGTTGACTCGCTTCGACAAGTATCAACATCTTGGCTGGATCATCACTTCGCTGATTATGGCCGGACAAACGGCAATGTTTTCACTGCCTTCGATGTGTAGTGTCTGGATCCGTACCGAGGCATTGCTCCGCAATCCTAAAACAACCACGACGGCGATTTCAGGAATCTAATCGCGGCAAAAAAAACGTTCAGGCATACTTGGACAACGGGAATTCGCGGACTTCGGCATCCTGTGACGCTTGGACTACGTGATCCGTTTCGCAATTGAGACAAGTCAACCACTGCCCGCCGTGTGGGTAGGTGTCGATACATGCCCATCCATCGAAGACCAACGGCACACCATCTGTTTGAGCGGTGTGACCACACACAATCCGCTTTCCGGATACGTGAGGTGATTCCATGCCGCCAATATGTTTCCAACGCAGGAAATCGCTGGTTTGATTGTTGAGCGAGATGCCAGATTCGACGCTTGCGTGGACGAAGATATCGGAATCCGATTCCCAGAACTGCGAGCCAGACACCAGGAACCGAATGTGTTCCGGCGAGACGTTTTCCAGCGATCCTTCGTACGAGTCCAGCGTCGCCTGCCCGCCCGCTTCCAACCACTGGTTCACAAGACCGCGACCCGAAATCGCACCCCGCATCATTTCCTCGTGGTTGCCAGTGATGAAGATTACTTTACAGATATCCCGTAAAGACAGTATGCTATCAATAACAAGTTTTGAGTCTGGACCACGATCAACAACATCGCCAAGAAAGACAACGGTGTCGCTCGATGTGAGTGCCAGGACATCGAGCAGCGTTACCAATGCATGATGACATCCGTGCACGTCTCCAATTGCGAGAATGCGTCCCATCGTCAATCACCATTCGCCATTCGTCCAGGTCCACCGAACGGATCTTTCCGCGTTACCGCCCTAACGACTCGAGCGAGTATGAACTAGCGAGGATTGTACAACGCCAACGGACCAACCGAAATCCGTGTCGATCTGTGTGAATCGGTGGCAAAAAAATCCATCAAGAGAGCGAGCCACGGCTGCACAGACATACACGGTTCAACTGGTCGACCAAACCAGTACCGCGTGTCAAATATTGCCAGCTGTTGAGATAGCTTCGACCGAAATTCCGTCGGGGCTGGATGGATTGCTCGAAACGATGGCGGCTGAATTTTCGGTTTCCCAAATGACTACTTTGGTTACCGAGACATCGTAGTCGTCAATCTGCTTGACCAAGTCAGGGGCCACTTCACATAGCAGATATTTAGCCATGTTCTCGGCAGTCGGATTGTACGGCATACAGAACAGGCGATTCTTGCTCATCGCAGATACTGCCGTGATCGCTTCCTGGTCCTGATCCCAGACCAACATCCCATGGTCCCAATTTTCGTCGATCCAGCCTTTGAACAGCTTATTGATCACGGCAAAATCGACGACTCGCCCCAGCTCATCCGTCTCATTGCCGGTCACGTAAAATTGAGCCGTGTAATTATGCCCGTGCAGGTTCGCGCATTTACCTTCATGCCCCAACAATCGGTGGCCAGCACAAAATTTGACTTGTCGAACTACAGTGATGTTCATTGGCATTCAGTTAGACGGCGATTGCAGTTTCGGGTTGTTGCGATGCCGATCGAAGTCCCGTTCGGTTTTCTTGCGAAGATTGTTCTCAAGTGCAACACTTAAATCAACTCCCGTTTGATTGGCAATACATATTAACACGAACATGACATCAGCCAATTCAGATTCCAAATCAGATTTCGACTCTCCCGCCTTGAAACTCTGCTCCCCGTAGATCCGGGACATCTGCCGGGCTAATTCCCCGACCTCTTCCGTCAGCTGGGCCAAATTCGTCAATTCGGAAAAATACCGGACACCAATGTCCTGGATCCAGTCGTCAACGGCCCGTTGAGCCCCTGATAATGTCATTTCAGTTGTCATTGCACTTGTCCATCCGTTGTGAACCACCAATATTGAATTCTATCGCCTTGCCGCTGGGCTGGCAGGGGGACGGTAGGCAGGCAGAATCGAGCCAACATTGATTCGATTGAGTCGGCCCGGAATTTTTGATTGGTGCGACAGCTATTGTGAGCGTGTGAGCGAAAAGTGACCGAAAAAAAAGTTGTCCTGTGCTATCCGGTTTCGGATTCTGACATCACCAGGATTGAAGCTGCGTTCCCGGAGTACTCGGTCCTGGTCTCCGGGCAAGATAACATCGCTGACGATTTATTGGAGGCGGATGTCTTTTGCGGGCATGTCAAAGTTCCAGTCGACTGGGAAGCCGTCGTCCAGCAGAATCGTCTGCGGTGGATTCAATCTTCGGCTGCCGGGCTGGACCATTGCCTGGTTCCGGAGGTAATCAATTCTGAAATTCTCGTCAGTGGATGTTCAGCTCTGTTCGCTAACCAGGTCGCTGAACATACATTGGCGATCCTGTTGGGTGCCATTCGGCGTGTGCCTGCGTTTGTCGAAGCACAACAGAAGCGTGTGTTTAAGCGATTGCCAACAGACGATTTGCATGGCAAGACGGTTGCCATTGTTGGTTTTGGCGGGAACGGACGTCGGATTGCTGAATTGCTCAACGGACTCGTCGACAAGATCCAGGTCAGCGATCAATTCCCGGAGTTCGACATTCCCGACTACGTTAATGCCTACTCGCCGGACCAAGTCGATGTATTGTTGGAACAAGCAGACGTGCTGATTGTGACGCTACCGCTGACTAGCTCGACGCAGGAGTATCTATCTGAGCATCACTTTTCGAAACTTAAACATGGTGCGTACTTTATAAATGTCGCGCGAGGATCGGTCGTGGATCAGGAAGCTCTCGTCCGTTCGATTGAGGATGGTCGAATTCAGTTCGCGGCATTGGATGTCGTCGAGCCCGAGCCACTCCCCGCCGACAACAAGTTGTGGAGTTTCGAAAACGTATTGATCACGCCGCACGTCGGAGCCCAATCGGCATTGAGGATTTCGTCGACAACGGAACTGTTTTGCCTGAATTCGTTACGTTTTGCGAGTGGCGATGTTCTGATCAATGCAGTGGATAAAGAACTGCAGTACCCGCGACCTGAGAATCGTTTGACCGTTGATAAGTATGGTCAAATACAACTGCCTTCGACATAGCGATTTGGCCGTGATTTTATCGTGATTCACCGAGTTGATTCTGATCGCCGGTTGCGACTCGGAGAGTCGTGCTACTTTCAAGAAGTGGCGTAGACGTGATTTGCCCGGAAGAAATAAAATGCGTGTATTCCAAGTCTTGTAAACTCTTAACAACATGCAACAAACAACTGCCATTGGGCTCACGCAAATCGTTGCCAAGGACCGTTCCCAATCATCCGGCTGCGCCGATCTGGTTGCTCAATACGATGACCTTGTTTCCAACAAACGGTTGGATTGGACAACGAATCTGCAGATCCGAAAAACACTTGGATCGGGCGGTCAAGGGACGGTTTACCTGGCGATTCGTACCGGCTCGGATAATTTCACCATGCCGCGAGCGGTTAAAGTCTTTTCGCCTGAACAGTACAGCTCCCCCGCAGCGTACGATGCCGACATGTCTCGTATGGGGCGAGTGGCCGCGCAAGTTGCCACGATCCAGGACGACCACCTGCTCGCGGTCGATCATTTTTTTAACCGCGATCGTATTCGGATAATGGTGATGGAGTGGATTGAAGGATTCGATCTACGGCGTCTGCTGACTGCTCGCATGTACGGAGTGACGAAAGAACGCGTGAGCCGCAAGCGATGGGAGGAACTCAATCGAAACCTGGTCACGGCGGGACCAGTGCAGCCCAGATTGCGACCGGCCGCAGCGATTTCACTCGTGCGAGACTGCCTGAAAGGCCTCGCGGCACTGCACTCCGAACAGATTGTCCATGGGGACGTCAAGCCAGCCAATATTATGGTTAAACGTTCCGGTCGCGCCAAAATAATCGATATCGGTTCTGCCATGGATGCGGATGGCGAACAACAGTGCCGAGCTTGCACACCTGCGTACGCGTCACCCGAAGTGCTCAAAGGTGCCAAGCCAACGGAGGCGAGTGATCTAGTCAGCCTGGGATATATGGCAATCGAGTTGTTGACTGGACGATGCTTGTTCGACAGCGCGGGTGATTTTGACAAGTTGATTGCGCAGAAGCGTGCGTTACCAAATGTTCTGGAAGAATTGTTGCTGGATAGTTTGGAAACTGGCGTTGTGGGCGACAATGCCGAAAACACCAACGGCCAGTCTACCCACCAATTGGTTGAACTTTGCGCCGCATTGTTGGCTGCGGAATCGGAACCGGAAGACTCTACCAAGAGGCTGTTGGCTCAAATGGAAGAACAGTTTCTTTCGGTCGACCTTAGTTCTCATTTTCGGATCTGGATCGAAGAACTGCTCGAACTTGAATAATCCGCCTGCAAACACGCTCGCAATTGAGTTTGTGACTTCATCCGCTAGCAGATTTGATTAATCAAATACTGCTCTTTCACCGTCTTTTGCGATCCTCTAACTTTCGCATAACCAAATTTGATTATTCAAATTTGAATTAACAAATCACAGTTAGCCGGATGAAAAGGAATTCAAAATGGTGCGGCCGAAATCAAGCGAATTGACCGATCGGGAACTGGCGGTCATGCAAGTGTTCTGGCGGAACGACGAAGCCACGGCTGAAGCGATTCGAAAACAACTTAACGACGAGCGCGATGAGCAATTGGCATATACGACAGTCGCCAATGTGATTCGCGGGTTGCTTGACAAGAACTTTCTCGAGTTAACTTTTCGCGAACGTCCCTATCGCTACCGCTACGCACGAACTTTCGAAGACGTCTCCAACCGGTTGGTTGGCAATTTTCTTCAGAAACTGTTCGAAGGATCCCGCGAGGCGATGCTGGTCAATATACTGAAGCAGAAAAAGCTCTCGCAATCAGAACGAGAGTTGTTGCAGGAAGTTCTTCAGGATTGCGAGGAGTCGAGTGATGCTTAACTTCGCCCTCTCACAGTTTATCTTTTGTGCAGCTCAATTGACGCTACTTAGCGTGTTGGTTTTGATTGTTGGCCGCTTGCTATTGAATCGTCGCCCCGACATTGCTTCGACTGTTACCGCAATATCAATTTTGACAGGCAGCTGTCTGTTTATTGTTACTGTTTTTGGTGTGCCAAGGCTCTGGTTATTTCAATACCCACAGCTGGCACCGCAAAGAACGTCTCCAACCGAACTCGCGACGTTGCCGGAATCGGAGTTCCAGTCGAATTCTGTCGCCATCGACCGAGCAGCGAACGGTCATGGACAGACTGAGTACTCGATCAATTCGCTTGGACTTCAGGTCACTTCATGGTTGCATGCTCCATGGTTACATGCTCCAGTGAATCAACACCAATCTTGCGGCCCAATCTTTCACTTTGTTTCCGCAGTCGGTATCGCTTTGTTGCTTCGATTTCTTTTTGGAACTATCGGACTGCTACATTTGCGAATCCGCAGTTCGATACTCAAATGCAGCGAAGTTTATTCCCGCGTGAAGTCGTTGGCAATTCAAATGCAAGTCAGGCGGTGTTTGCAGCTGCGAACTTGTCGCTCGCTCAACAGTCCATGCGTTAGCTGGGTATCACCAAGAACCATTTTCGTGCCAGTCGGGTTTGAAACATGGACTGCCGATGAGCAAAACGCGACGATAGCTCACGAACTCGGACACATCAAACGAGGCGATGCATTCTGGCGTGTGGCATCACAGGTTGCCTGGACAGTCAATTGTTGGCATCCGCTGATGTGGCTGGTTCGTTGGCAACTGACGCTTGCTCAGGAGTTGTCATCGGATCGTTTAGCCGTGATCGCACTGGGGAACAAATATCGAAAAGGCCTTTCGGCGTTGGCGCTTCGTTTAGACGTTCAAGCCAGCCGATCAAGTCGCTTAATCTACTATTCCGGAGTTTCGGTTTCTTCAAGTTCATTGATCAGGAGGATCAAAATGTTAAATGGATTTTCAGGTAAACCATCCATGGCTTCACGTGGTCAACGTGTTTTTGCCATGGGTATTAGCCTGGCAGTATGTTTGTGGCTCTGTTGTTGGTCGGTTGAAGCTCAAACGACGGACGCCGGACAAGATGAAAACCAGGCCACCAAGACGCACACCAGTCTTTCGAAACGGCAGCCGTTCACGGGAACTGTGCACAAGCCATGGGACAAGCTGAACGCAGCCGATGGATACGTTTCAGTCAATGTTTCCGCCATGCTTGACCACCCTTTTTTGGCCAAAACTCTACCTGTGGCATGGGATGCGCTGGACTTCCTGAAAAAGCCCGACGGCAAGCGTCAGTCGTTGACCGAACTAGGTTTGCCGATCGAGAACTTGTCCAGTATTCAGACTACGATCAACGTTCATGTCCGGGAGCTTGCTGAATCGGAGCGTGGTGAAAGTGGGCACACTCGCAGTGCTTCGATCAGAATGGGATCTGGCACGCTGATTTCAACCGAACATGAGGTTGATTGGCCGACACTAGTCGGCGAGTTGGATTTGACCAGCATTGCAAACGCTGAGGTTGGGGAAATGTTCGTAAAAGATCTGGCCGCAACGGCGGTCCCCGGACGCGAGTTGATGATCTCGAGATTTGGATTGTTTGACGGATCGCCGTCGCCAAAGATCGTGGGCTCCCCTCAATCGCTGAAGCGAAAAATCCATTCGGCGATGTGGAACCGGGTAAGTGGTGGCATCGGGGCGCTGTTGATTGACATGAGTTCGCATCCTGAACTTAATAAACGGGACTACGAGCCGGAGATTGAGTGGGAACGTGAGTTGCTGGTTGCCAGTCAACTGATACAAGGGATTGCCGTTGGCGTAGACGTGTCCGATTCTCCAAAACTGGAGCACATGCGATTGGCTTTAGAACCTGTCAGCGAAACAACTGCCGACCAGTTAGCGAAACTTGTCGAACAGCTGTTGCCGAAAATGGCCGATGAATACGAAAAATCTAAACCAGACGAAAACCTGCAAGGGCTGCGCCAAGCGGTGGTTGAGGTTCAATCGGGCGACGAGGGTTCGTTTGTTCTGGTCACCGGAAAGTTGCCATTGCTGCAAATGCTTCGCGGTTTGGATCAGGGCATTGTTCAGTAGGAGAGACGCAACGACTAGTAAAACCGCTCCGGCAACCTGCGTGCGCTATTCCGTCTGCTGAAGACTGGATAGCGCAGTTGTCGCGGCAGCTCGAGTCCGGAGTTCGGCGCCTGGCGGACGGCTAGAACTTACTGGTGATCGCTAATCCGTCGTCTATCGCCAACAGCTGCTCATAGACTGAATCAACTGCTCCGCGGGGAATGTGTTCGATCGTATCCGTTACGAACTTTACCGAGCCATCTGCGAAGGCAAACACAACTCCGCCGCTGTGGTTGCTGCTGACCGTTCGATCTTTGTGCCAGAGTGAGAAATCGTTGATCGGAGACATCCCGCAAAATCCAACATCCATCATGCCGTGCCAGGTACTGTAGTCGATGGGGTTGCCAATCGTATGCCCAGTTCCTCGGGAGCCATACAACAGAGCCGCGCGCGGAATCGCTGCGGCAACATGTTCTTCGGTTCCGCCAGGCACATATCCGTTATGGTACTTCCGCTCGCCCACCAAAATCGAAGTCGAAGTTCCGTCAAAAAATTTCACCAGTCCAATCCCGCGACCATTAGAGCTACCGGCGAATGGACCGTGGAGCATTTCCCAGGGAGCGATCCCGTCGTTGCCAAAATCGACCTGGTCCCACATCGGCAGACTGGCATTGTTGTTGGCGACGTAGTTGGAGACGGCCGTCGCGATCAGGTTCCCGCCTCCAGCCTGTTGAATGAGTCGGGCGTTGTTCAACCTTGGCCCGTCATCAGCCGGGCAACGAAAGGCCGGTATCGGCGTTTGAGCTGCAACCAATCCCTCAGGTGTATTCAGCTGCTCCGTCAGTGTACCGTCCTGCGGTCGCAATCCAGCGAACACGTTAGCCTGCTCCATAAACGGCAGGATAAACGTCCCCCAGCTGAACCGCCCCAAGTGATGCCGGACCGTGGTCGTTCGATCCGAAGCAGTAACGTTTATCCCCGGCGGCAACGCACCGATCGCCGATTCGTAGTTCAACATGCCAATCGCAATCTGGCGAGAGTTGTTGCTGCACGCTGTAAGACGAGCTGCCGCACGGACACTTTGAACGGCAGGCAGCAGCATGCCAATCAGAATCCCGATGATCGCGATCACGACCAGTAGTTCAACGAGTGTGAACGCAGAGTATTTTTGGAGTCTCACTTAATTTCCGCTGTGTTTCGCTGTGTTCCGCCCAATTTAAAGCGTTTCGCTTATCGCCGTAAAGTGTTTGGTTTACCGCCGCTCCGTGACGCAGATTTCCGCTGTTGGTCAACTCCAAAACCAACAGTCATTGAATGCCCATTTGCATGCCTAGACCCAATCAAGCCCGGTCTTTTCTTTGACGCGAGATTCGAATTGTCCCAGCAGGCCTCCGATGATCGACCACTTGTTTGCCTTGCGGACTTCGATGTCCCCATGCTGATTGACTCTTACGATTGATTCATTGTTGATTCCAGAACCACTAAGATTCTGTTCGTGTAGTTCATTATCGTTCACGATATCAGACAGCGTACTGCCCGTCATTTCAATGAACTTCATCGAGTTGCCTTGTCCCACTTTCTGTTCCTCAAATCATTTTTGAAAAGAATTGCTAATGGCGAATCTGCATTTTTGCACACTGCCCTCTCAACAATTCATTTTAGCATACATCGCAGAATTTTTCAGCTGCGTGTCAAGTCTTCCTGTGTGTAAAGTCTTCGATGAGCTCAACGTGTGTCAGATCGAAAGCTACAATGATTGGAAAGCTAAACCTGATCATTAACGGTTGAATCGACCGGAGAGTCCAGCGGTCTTTCGACGGGCGCTTGCCGTTCGAACTTTGCATCGATCATATTTTCATCCTCGTCGAATTGCATCGACTCGTCTGAAATTCCGATCAAGCTTGCCGCAGCCTTGTGATACGACCTCAACAACGATGTCAGCTCGTCAATTCGATTGTCACGCGAACTGATAACTTCTGAGATCCACGACAGGATGTCGGCTTCGGAAACTTTCAGCTCAGTCGTCAATTGTGCCATTGTCGTCTTGCCGCTCAGCAATCGTAGCACTACCCCCTCACGAAACTTGTTCGAATAGCGACTCGATCGTTTCTTTCGCAGTACCAATGATCCATCGGAGCGAATAAAATTGCCGATCTTCTCGTGCCCATCGTCGAGTCGCTGAATCGTCGGTTCTGATTTTCGAATCCAGGGCAGCGACAATTTTCGTCGCTCGCACTGCGAACAATACCAAGGACCAAAGTTAACAATAAACAGGCTGAAAAAATCGACGACGCGCGCACGAAAGCTCTTCCGACCACGAAAGTGGTGAACGTTGCGGCGACAGTAGTCGCAGTAGCCGAGTTTGTAACAACCTTGGGGCATGAGAGTCTCTTAGGGGATTCCGTTATGGTAACGTAAACAACTCGAAATTCCAATATTTGGACATGCGCTCACCACGCTTCTTGTTAAACTCTCAACAAAACACAACTTTCGTATCCATGTGATGACCAAATCTGATTCAGAAAACACAACCGAGCCCAACCAAGTTCACCAGCTTCACGTCGCTGACGAGGACGACAAAGTACGTCTCGACTCGTTTCTGGTCGGAAAGTTTGCGCAGTTTAGCAGGGCGAAGATTCAACGCGCGATCAACAAAGGAGGCGCTGTTGTTGATGAAGTCGTTCGCAAGGCATCGTTTCGCTTGAGCCCGGGCCAACAAGTCAGTTTCAAGCTGCCTCCAGTCGAAACTGAGTCGCCGATCGCGGAAGACATTCCTCTCGACGTCGTTTACGAAGACGAGCATTTGATTGGGATCAATAAACCGCCTCGGATGGTCGTCCATCCGTCCAAAGGGCATTGGTCTGGAACACTGACGGCTGCACTCGCGTTCCATTTCGAACAGCTCAGCTCGATTGGTGGCACGTCGCGGCCAGGCATCGTCCATCGACTTGACCGAGACACGAGCGGAATCATCATCGTTGCAAAAACGGATACCGCTCATTCGCGGTTGTCAAAGCAATTTGAATTGCGAACTGTACAGAAGCAATACATTGCGGTCGTGGCACCTGGACCTGATCGGGATCGAGACCGCATTGAAAAGCCGATCGGTGCTCATCCCTACCAACGTGAAAAAATGGCGATTCGGGCCGACCACCGGACCAGTCGCAACGCCAGCACTTTTTACGAGGTGGCTGAAACAGCAGGACGATTTGCGAAAGTACTGGTAACGCCGAAGACTGGTCGCACGCACCAGATCCGAGTCCACCTCGCTCATGTGGGATGTCCGGTCATTGCAGATAAACTTTATAGCGGACGGAGCCAGCTGACGGTGGCCGATTTGGACAGGTCAGCCAACAACGGCGATCAGGTTGTACTCGACCGGCAGGCATTGCACGCCAGAAGGATTTCGTTCGCTCATCCGGAAACAGAACAACCATTGACACTCGAAGCACCGCTGGCAGCCGACATCGAATCAGCATGGCAAATGATCAAGATGCACCAAGGCTGAGCAAGTAGTCCGATTACATACCCGTTGATTTCTGCACAAAGGCGCGGCGTAAATTTGGCAGTTTTACACTTCTAACCTTTGTAAGTGCAGCGGCAATGATCACTTGCTTGGTCTCAATGCTGAAACGAGTTGCCCGAACGAGTAAGCTGATGCAATTGCAAACAACGATGCCGGGATAGTGAGGGGACTGCTGTCAATCTGTGTCGCCCCTGCATTGAGCAACAAGACTGATGCGACCAACGAGCCGATCCCCACAATGAAGAGTAGAAACAGTGCAATGGCAGAAAGGACTTCGCGACGATTCTCATTTTCAGGCATTGGCGACTCCAAATCGTAAAGACAAAGTGTTCTACCACCGCAAAGTCATCAGTCCCCGGTCACACCGTGTTATCACAGCGAGAAGCAACTAACGGCCGGAAGCCAGCGTACGCCATTCGTTTTGCGTCAAAAATCAGATTGGACGGGTCCAGTAACGGTGCGATTAGATCTGCCATTCTTGCGTCGGATTCTACTTTTGCGTTTACGGCGTCGCGTGCCTCTCGAGACTCGAAGACTACCCAACCGAACACGACCACCTCATCCTCCGTCGCTTCGACAAGATCCATGAAAGTTTGAGTACCCTCGCGGTTCATGTCGTCACCGACAAATTCAACGTATTCGAGTGCTCCATGTTCTCGGTAAATAGCGGCAACTGCCTCAGCCACCACCCGGTACTCGTCGATATTTTCGCGTGAGATTGGAAAGACAAATCCGTCAATGTAACGTGCCAATTTTGTATCCAGTTCTGTGGTAAGCGTTTTCTACGAAGTTGTACTCACGTTGAATTCCATTGCGCACATCCCGTTCAAATTATAAGTGGGCCGACGAATTCCCGACTACATTCCAAACTTGGCCCAAAGCTTGGGGAGTTTTTGCTTGCAGAGTTGTTCATCGTCGAAATCCCATTCCTCGCCGCTTGGACTGGATGAATGAACGACATCATTGTCTGGCATTTCTTGCTTGGTCACAGATTCGTAAACCTCACTCGCGACATACCCAAAGCTCTCGTTGGGTATGCAGCCACCATCCGAGTCGTCCGCGATATCCACCAACGACTCAGGGTCTGCGATGGCTGCTTCGAATATTTTCTGGCCGCGAAGAATCAATCCATACCGAAAGTCCATGAATCCGTCATCCGAGCAACCGCCGTCAATGATATAAGCCGCCGCCCAAAGATCCCAAACATAAGCCGCAGCAAAAACACGATCAAAGTGCTTTTGATACGATTCAATCTCTTCCGGCTCCAATACAGACAAACGATCCCGAACCTGCTCCACAGCGCGCTCTGCTACAAGGCCAGCGTTTAGTTCCCAAAAGTGCTTAACGTCCATCCCGCAATTCCTGAGGTTCTCAATACAACCGCCGCCATTGCGCGTATTATTGCAGTTGCTCGTTGCAAATTCAAATCAGTGCGTGGGATCGAAAACAACCCTTCACAAGGCTGCACTCAATCGCGATTCCCGAACGATTTGGTCACTCCGGGGCACATACGATTTCGATGTTTTTGGCGATATTGTTCAGTGGTCCAAATTTGTTCGCCCCAAAAATCAACAACCTTGTATTCGTTCCCCTTATTCAGATCAATCGCCCAATGATATTGCTTCACCGGGGCAACGCTGTCATCAAAACCAATACGTATACGGCGACGCATTCAGATCAACCACGAAATACACGAAGGACACGAAAGCCTACGCCCGTCCTCTTTCGTGTAGTTCGTGTCTTTCGTGGTAGAAAGAAACCGCTGTCAAATCATGAAGGTGTTCGCTTGCAACACGTCGTCAATGCCGCATCAGGTCGTTGATTAGCGAATAGTCTGTCAGACCTGAATTGTCGGGTGCCATGTTTACGCGAGCGGTGGCGGTAATATGTGCCGTACCGACGACCAAGCATGCTCACGCCGCGTTGACCAATGCCTCATCCCTAGCGTAAGCATGCCGTTGCGGAGAGTTGGCTTATTGTGGGAAAGGCGAGAACATGGCACCCAGAAATCAGGGACGCAAATCAAGGACACAAACTAGTCAATTCAGCTGGAGGACCATTAGCGGCGGCTGATTATGTTCTCGATCGTGTTTCGCAACTGTTCCTGACCGCCGAATTCCATCCCGAGAGCGCG
>CAZXLW010000117.1:0-12878 GCA_964641465.1 uncultured Pirellulaceae bacterium
TTCGGATGCCGTGGTGTCACTGCTCCGCCGCGGGCTAAAGAAGCTCTCAACGACGTTAGCAGAATCAACATTCGATTGAATCTGTTTCAACGGGCCGATTCAAAGTCGACGACCAGGACTTCGTCCAGTTTTCCATCGAGCAGTTTAACGAATTCTTTGTGGGCGGGATGAGGTAGATACTTGTCCCGTCCAGCGGCATCTCGAAATGTTACCACGAACGCGTGCGTGAATCCCTTGTCCAAGTTTTCGGGGCTGACGTTGGTGCCAGCTTCGTAGCCGATGATCTGATCGACTTTGTCCTTCAAGCCAGCGAATTCGGTTTCGATCTTTTCAATCTCTTCCTTGGTGACTTCCGATTTGAATTTGAACAGAACGATGTGCTGCATCACTTTTCTGGCAAGCTTGGATCGGTAGTCTTTGAATCCAAGGCCCATCAGCATCTGCTCCGCCAGAAAATCGTTGCCAGCTTTGTTTAAATGTACTCCATCGGTAGTCAGGATATTGCGGCTGCGATCCAGCGGATTGTGTGAGCGCAGATGATCCTTGAAGATGTTTCGCAGGTCCAAGAGCTGAACCTGGTTCTTCTCGGCAACACTGCGACTGATCGCCGAATACTCATAATTCGATAATTCGCTTGTGTTTTGTGCGATAGTATCCAATCTTCGCGTTGAAATACGTGGTTCTTGCCCAGATTGTGTTTTTGGATTGACATTGCAAATTGCAATGCCATCATGTTTGGTCTAAATGCGCAGCATGGGGTGTTTGGGCTGATTCCGCGACTTGGGAGTGCCCGGTCATTCCGATGAAATGTTTGGTTGGCATAGACCAAAATTAGATTTGCAACTGGAGACATCAGATGAATTTTCGGCCAAACGGCAACTTGTACATGCGAGCATTATTGGTTGGGGGTTTTTTGTTTTTCGCAAGCGTCGCTCCCGTGCTCGCACAGACTGTTATCTTTCAAAACAACTTTGACGGTCGATCTGCAGGTCCCTATACGGATGCTGACCTGGATGAGGATTTTGACGAACCCAATTTCAACAACGGAGTGACCGAAGGTCGAGTTCGAGTCGTCAGCGGCGCGGCGGCGTTCGGCGGTAACGGTAGTGCTTTAGAGGTTACTTATCCAGCCAATGATTTCGGAACAAGCGGAACTGGTGCTCAATGGCGACTCTCGTTCGACGATTCTTTTGAAGAAGCAACCTTAAGCTACCGCGTCCGTTTCGGTGCCGGGTTTGACTTCGTCCGTGGTGGGAAACTACCTGGCCTTGCCGGTGGAACATCACCAACCGGAAGTACCCAGGCTACTGGCTTTAATGGTTGGACTGGGCGAATCATGTGGCGGACTCAATTCAATGGCGTTTCTGGGCAGCCTCAGCAACTGACCTCAGGTGGGATCACCTATGCCAAATACACGGATTCCGGGTTTTCGATGGATGGCGTACAGGAAGACCGTAACCCGTTCTTCAATCCCGACGGCGAACGAACTGAGTTTGTTTCCAATCAGTGGTATCAAATTACTCAGCGGATCGTGATGAATACGCCTGGGGAGTTCAATGGAATCCAACAAATTTGGGTAGACGGTGTGCTGGTCATTAACGAGCAAGACCTTCGCTACCGTTTGACCGACGCATTTGCGATCGACCAAATGTATTTCAGTACGTTTTTTGGAGGCGGTTCCGATTGGAGTACTTCGAAGGCTGAAGTCGCGTTCTTCGATGATTTTGTCATCACCGTTCCTGGTGATGGCGGATCGACTGATCCACCTGCCGATCCACCGCCAAGTGGCGACGGACCACTGCTGGTTCCAAGCCAGTTTGCGAGCATCGCGGCGGCTGTTGACGCGGCGTCCGATGGTGATGTGATTCAAGTCTCCGGGACAGTTACTGGTAACGCGGTGGTTGACAAGAGTGTTTGCATTGAGGGGGTTTCCTCGTCTGTTGTCGTCCAGCCATCGAATGAAAACTCGGCGACGATAATCGTTGATGCCAACAACGTCGTCCTGAAGAACTTCACGATTATCGGCGGCAGTCAGGGAGTCGTCGTGCGTTCTGATTCGGAAGACGTAGAAATCGAAAACTTGTTTGTGCGAGACGCCAGCAACGTCGGGATATTGGCACAGTCGCGTGCTGATGGTTTGGCGATCAGCAATACCGAGATTCGAGATTGCGGCAGCGACGGTATCCGAGCCACCAATTGTGACGGCCTGACGTTGACGGATAACTTTTCAAATCGAAATGCCGGTCATGGTATTCGTTTGAACTCGTCAGATAACGCTAATTTGATGTTGAATCTTTCGAAATCGAATAACCTTCATGGTTATGATCTGAGAGGTAACGGGCATTCCGTGGTGAACAACGACTCGACAGAGAATGCTCTGCGAGGGATGGTGATACGTGGAAACGGTCATTTCTTGTTCGATAACCTGGCGCGGGACAACGGTTCGCATGGGATGACGTTTGATTTCGCCAGTGGATGTACAGTTTTCGACAATCGGTCACGTTTCAATGGTACGCATGGCTTCCGAGTTTGGAACAATTCCTCTGACAACGTTTTTGACGACAATAATGTCACTGGAAACGGCAACCACGGATTTTTGATCGGCGGTGGGGCAAGTTCTAACTCCGTGATCAATTCGTTCGTTTTCGAAAACGGCGGAACTGGAATCTTGTTGAACTCGACGACCGTAAACACGTTTGTGTCCGAAAACGTTATTCGTTGTAACGTTGGCGCCGGGATTGGAGATTTTGGCGATAACCAGATCGAGGATAATATCGTTCGAGACAATGGACAGTAGCAAGCTATCGAACTGCAGCACTTCCTCTTTCTGCAGCAGTTTTTGCCGACTGTTCTGGTACGGAAAAGGTGTTCGGAGCAATAGACGCATTGGGATTTTGTGTTTCCATTTAGGATTGTTGTTTCGTTGATACGGGTGCATCTTTGGAATTGGCTTTGTTTGCCAGCAGCCCGCTATGCAAATAGCGACTGGGATCACGGCAAGAAAGTTCCGCGTTCGACTTCTTACCTTCATTCCTGAACAACAAATCCGGGCATGGTGTTTCTGTGCGCATTGCGTGTCTGCCCTCGCTGAATCCTAAGATGAGAAGACTCACACTGGTTACTTCAGATGAGAAGACCCGCGGTTCTGACTGGTCTTACAGTCCGCAGAAAAATTTGCAGTGTTTTTTGTCTGGCGACCAAGGATTGAGCGATATTGTCGCTCAGCTTTCCAAGCTGATGGCATTTCCGGCGCTAACGGTTCTGAGAACCGAGCGACTTTGTCCAATCCAGCGCATTGGCGGACGAGTTGCCCAGAAAATTTCATATTTCCAGGGTAACCTCTGTAAGACGCGGCTCAAGCTTAGGTATTCATCGTAGTAATCGTCAAACCAAGCTGTGGTGGTACAATCTGTCTCCGGTTGCATGTACCACCAGCAGGTTGAAGAATTTTGGCGGATCCAAATTTAACTCGAGCTTCATTGGTTATTCGATTGAAGGATCGAGCTGACGATGAAGCATGGATGGAGTTCGTCGATATGTATGGGCCGATGATCTTTCGATTCGTTCGGAGTCGTGGTTTGCAAGATGCTGATGCGGCGGATCTGGTTCAGGAAGTGCTTCGTCGCGTTGGCGGTTCGATTGAACGTTTGGAGTATGCGAAAGAAAAAGGTGGGTTTCGCGCGTGGCTGTTTACCATCACTCGCAATTGTTTGAACACGTTTCTCAAAAAGAAAAAACGAACTAACCCGGTTGGCAACGACACCGCCCAGTATGCGATGCTGAATCAGGTTCCCAATGAAACCGAAGAATTAACCGAACTGTGGGAACGCGAGTACCAGCGTCAATTGATGTCAAAAGCGATCGAGATTGTAAAACCAAACACCGAGCCCAAGACGTGGGCTGCTTTTGAGATGACTGCGATGCAAGAGCTGACCGCTGAGCAAGCGGGAGAGAAAATCGGCATGTCACGAGGAGCGGTATACGTTGCCCGAAGTCGTGTGACGGCCAAGCTTCGCGCCGAAGTAGAACGCTTGATGGATGAAGAACAATGAGCACTTGCCCTCCAACAAACCAACTCAGCGATTTGATTCTCGGAGTATTACCTGCCGAAGCAGCAGATGCGTTGACGGACCATATCGGCACCTGCGCCACTTGCCAACATACAATGCAAACGATCGCGACAGGGGAAATTCCAATTGAGGGCTTGGCCGCAGAGTCCGCAAGCGCCAAGCCGGCGCGAGATTCTGCTTACTGGAAAGTGGTCGACGATCTGACTACCAACCTGCGGGCAACTCAGATGCTCAACACAAACGGCGCAATTAGTCACTCGACATCAGTCACTCCTGATGCCGGTGATCTATCAAGCGATGAGCTTTCGTTTTTGTCGCCGTCGGATGATCCGGCTTACATTGGACGATTACAACATTTTGAAGTCGCGCGCGTGATCGGACGAGGAGGCATGGGCGTCGTCCTGGAAGCATTCGACACCCACCTGCACCGTCGAGTTGCAATCAAGGTGCTCAACCCCAAATTCCAGCAGGACGAAATCGCGCGGCAGCGATTTTGCAGGGAAGGCCGTGCAGCTGCGGCGATCGCACACGAACACGTCGTTCCGATGTATCAAGTCGCGCGACTTGACGAAGAAGAGATTGCGTTTCTGGTCATGCAGTTGATCGAAGGCGAAACACTGGAAGACCGGTTGAAGAAGACTTCCCCGCTTCCGCCGAAAGAAGTAGCTCGAATCGCGATGCAGATGGCGGCTGGACTTTCAGCCGCCCACGCAGGTGGGATGGTGCATCGGGATATCAAACCAGGTAACGTCCTGATCGAAAAGGAAACGGAACGTGTTAAGCTGACGGATTTCGGGTTGGCTCGCGTTGCCGAGGAAGTCAAGCTGACGCAAACAGGAATGCTGACTGGAACGGTTCTCTACATGTCACCTGAACAGGCACTTGGAAACAAAACCGATGAGCGATCCGATCTGTTTTCGTTGGGCGCGGTGATGTACGAAATGGCGACGGGAAAAGCCCCATTTGAAGCACCGACCGCCGTGGGAGTCATGAAGCGGATTATGGATGAAAGTCCTTTGGCACCCCATAAAATCGACTCCAATGTGACCAAGCCACTTTCTGATTTGATCATGAAGTTGATCTCCAAAAAGCCAGACCATCGGCCCGATTCCGCGACCGAAGTCACGCGAGCGCTGGCCAGCATCGTCACCGAATTCGGGCCCATTTCTCCTTTGCAAGTCCCCACGGTTGCCTCTTCGGAAGTCAGAAAATTGTCGGGCCGACATTCCGCTTGGTCGCGGTACTGGGCGATGGGCGGCTGGGTGCTCGCGGGCCTGACCCTTGCGACACTCGGCATCGCGATGCTAACGGGTGATACGTGGTCAAGGCTGACCGGGAAGAACATCGCTGACAACGATGCCCAAAATGCGGTGAAGGTCGAACTGCTCGACGGGAACAACGTGCCCGAGGATGCGACCAGTCGTTTTCCATCGGTCTTGTTGGAAGGAAATCCGGGTACTGTTTGGTCTGTCGATTTCTCACCGGACGGAAGTTCAATTGCGGCGTCGATCGAAGATGGCTCGGTTCGTTTTTGGAATATTGACAAGCAGGAAGTCGTCAAAGCATTCAACGCGCATCGTGGCGTAGCGTGGGCCATACGTTTTCATCCAACACTTGACCTGTTCGCGACATCAGGCGATGACGCTACCGTAAAACTATGGGACTCGAAGACGTTTGATTTGAAACAGGAATGGCGTGCCGGGGATAGCGTGCGGGGAATCGCTTTCTCGCCAGACGGCGAATCATTGATTGCCGGTGATCGTGATGGCAAGCTCCACGTCTACAACCTTCAAACTGGGAAGGAGACGGCGACCCATTCTCAAAGCGGCGCGATTCTTGGGCTTGGCTTTTCGGCTGATGGAAAGTCGGTTGCTTCAGTAGGCAGCGACAAAATCGTCCGCGTTTTTGATACTGATACGTTTGAGTTAAGGCAGAGTTTTTCGGGACACGAAGGGCCGATCTACAACGTAGCTTTCGCGCCCAAGGGACCATTGATGGCGACCGTAGGTTGGAACAAGGATATTTTTGTCTGGAATGTGGAGACGGGCGCCAAGGTGATGCAGCTCGAAGGTGCGGCAGGCGATAACTGTTGCGTTGAATTCTGCTCGCTTGGCGAAAACTTGGTAACTGGCGGACAGGATGGCTCCGCAAGACTTTGGGATTTGAAAGATGGCTCCATGACGGCCACGCTTCACGGTCACTCGTCGACGGTCCACAACGTTGCGCTCGATCCGGCCAAGCATCGCATCGCTACCAGCAGCCGCGACGGTACGATTCGAGTTTGGGATATGAGTGCTTTGGAAGACAGGGCGAAGTGAGTTGTTAGTTTTGGAGCGTTGGGCGAGGGCTAAGTGCGCTAACAGCTCGGAGAGACACGCGTACGCTAACAGCTCGGAGAGCTGAGCGACAATGTCGCTCGGTTCTCCGAACCGTAAGCGGACCTACCTCACCACTTCCCTTATCTCTAAACCACACACCGTTTCAAAACCTCCCACCCGAAGCTCGGTAAACAAACCTCCCTTCCACGAGTCCAGCCTTCTCTGGGTTTTCACGAATATACTTCCGCAAGTATTCCAGTTGAATATTGCTTCGGACGAGATGATCAAACGGCTCGGGAAACCATAAACTACCGTCTCGACCTAACAACTTGTTAATTTTCCTGGCCGAATACCGCATCCAGCCGCCGGGCTGAGTCTTGGCAATCTCAACGCTCTTGAACGCCACCAAACAGTGGACGTGATTTGGCATGATTACAAAGTCGCCCATCCAATAGCGGTCACCGTGAAAATTCAGCAGTGATTTTGTCACTTCTTCTGCCGCCTCTGGGTTGGCCAACTGGCACTGCCCCAGACAATTGTCCAACATGGACTCGCGCTGCCGGGAGAAGTGCTTGTTGAAAGCTTCCAGCTGTTCAGGCGTCATGCTTTGGAGTCCGACCTTCCAGTCTCCAGAGCAATCAACGCCATGACGTGCAAGATACTCAAGTCGTTGGCGGTGCCAAGATTGCACCACCGACTTGGGAATAGAATCGTTGAGTCTCATGGTCAGGAAGCAAACTGCGAGTGGCTGGTGCCGATGCGGTCGCGTTCGATCCCACTGGTCAAAATCGCTGGACGGATCGAATAGCTGTCCTTCGTTGAGGTCCATGCTGCTTCCTCGATTGAGCTGTGCGTGTACGGGGACGCAACAAACTGGCAGTCTTCTTTTGAGTATCATTTTTTGTGCGGAGTAGCGGGCGGTGCAATTGCTCGGCGAGGTCGTTTGCCAAATTTTGCAGGATTGGCTGGTTGCAGCAGACGCTAACAGCTCGGAGAGCTGAGCGACATTGTCGCTCGGTTCTCCGAACCGTAAGCGGACCGATAACGAGCCCGCTTTTGCCCGGAATTGCTCCCTAACCGCTTTGCCCGCCGAAAATCGACGGTTAAGTACGTCGATTAAAGACGCGAATACTTGAATTCGTGCCTTTAAAGCCGGGGTTGGAATCTTTTTTCCGGATCTCCTGTAAGGTCGCAATCGCTGCGTGGTATCCCGCTATAGAGAATCGCTAACAGCTCGGAGAGCTGAGCGACATTGTCGCTCGGTTCTCCGAACCGATAGCGGCCACAGAGGCTCTCCAACCAAACATAGTTTCCGCCCGCCAAATATCTCGATCACCAATACATACCGATGACAAAAAAACAACTTTACGCAAGACTGAAACGCCTCCTCACAGTCTGGGGAAGTCGACTGTTGATCATTCCACCCATTGCACTCGCAATCGGAGCACTGATTTATCTGACTCAGACCCGTCCGCCGCCAAAGATCAAAACGGAATCGGAATCCGCACGTGCGCTCAGCGTGATCGCGGCTCCGGTTTTCGTTATCGAGCCACGTGTCGTCGGATTTGGCACTGCAAAGTACGCGAAAAAGTGGCGTGCTGTGGCGCAAGTTACAGGTCGCATCCAACAGGTTCACCCAGAACTTCGGCCGGGAGCGATTATCAGTGCTGGAGAGACGCTACTCAAAATCGACGACGCGGACTATCGCTCCGCTGCTGCTGAACTTACTGCCTTCATTGAACAAAAACAGGCCGAGATTTCTCAGCTTGAACAAAACCGATCCAACTACGACAAGACTCTGGCTTTAGAACGATCGGCTTTGGCGTTGTTGAAAAAAGAACTCAAGCGAATTCAAACATTAGTGGCGAGCCGCGCCGAATCGCAGTCGACTGTCGACACAGCCCGACGCTCACTGATTGCTCAACAAAAAGTCATTCAGGATCTGGAAAACAACAAGTCGTTGATTGACCCGCAGATTCAAGTGCTGAAGGCTGGAGTCCGGCAAACGGTAGCTCAATTGGAGAAGGCAAAGCGAGACGTCGAACGTACTTTGATCCAAGCCCCTTTTACGATGCGGATTGGCGACGTCGATCTGGAACTCGATCAGTTCGTTGGGGCCAACGAAGCGCTTTTTGAAGGTATCAGCGACTCCGAGATCGAAATCGAAGTTCAAATTTCCAGAACGGACATACCTCGGTTGTTGTCGCTCCCACCGGCCAACCATACGCCGCCGGAAGAACGGACGATGGAGATGATGCGGAACCGATTCCGAGTCAAACCAATCGTTGAGATTTCGGGGGGCGAGTCCACGATGGTTTACGAAGGCAGGTTCTTGCGTGTCCGCGAGGCAGTCGATTCGCAAACTCGGCAAGTAGCCGTGGTGATCGGCGTGACGAACGAGCTGAAGCTTACCGATGGTCGCCCCCGTCCTCCTGTACTGGATGGCTCTTTTTGCAAGGTCACATTGCGCGGCGAATCGATCGGCGAACGAGTCGTTGTGCCTCGTGTGTCACTGCACGGAGATGCCGTTTACGTGATCGACAAAGACAGTCGGCTGGCAAAACGCGCGGTCAAGGTTGATTTTCATCAGGAAGATGTTGTTGTGATTGCTGATGGGCTTTCGGTGGGTGAGCAAGTCGTCATCGCTGATCCTTCGCCTGCGGTGGAAGGAAGTTTGATTGAGGCTGTGGAAGAGAGTGGAATTTTGGATTTGCTGAAAGGTGCCGTGCAGTGAAGGGTTGTTTATGAATCGGAGAGTTGGAGAGTTGGGCGACATTCAAACGCGCTTACGACTCGGAGAGTCGAGCGACATTGTCGCTCAACTCTCCGAGTTGTTAGCGAATCCCAACCCTCCGAGTTATCAGTTTGCTTCACACACAGCAGCAATCTCGAACCCTTGGCGTTCAACCAACCAGTTTCGATGTGAACGCTTGTAAAACTTACGCTGGAAAATTCAATGTTGGAAAAATTAATACACCATCGCACGCTGGCCAACCTGCTGATGCTCACATTCATCGGATTGGGTTTGTATGCACTGCCGGGTCTGAAAAAAGAATCGTTCCCCGACTTTGACAGATCGGAAGTCATGGTCGCCATGATCTATCGTGGTGCGTCGGCGGAAGATGTCGAGCAAGGAATCTGTTTGCGTGTCGAAGAAGCAATTGACAGCGTACAAAACATCAAGAAAGTCACGTCGATCGCGCAGGAAGGCAGCGCTGCGATCACGATCGAAATCGAAGCCGGTGCCGACGTCGCAGAAGTTCTCAGCGACATCGAAGTCGAAGTCGACGCCATCACCGACTTTCCCATCGGTGCCGAAGATCCCATCATCACCCAGCTCAATCGCAGCGTTTCGGTCTTGACCGTCGCAGTGACCGGCCCGATGCCGGCGGCAGACTTAAAAGACTACTGCGAAGACCTCAAACGCCGAATTCGTCAACTGCCGCTCAGCCCGCTGGTCGAAGTCGAAGGCTTTTCCGACCGGCAACTTCGCATCGAACTCGACAGTGATGCGCTTTCGCGACTTGGGCTTTCCGCTTCCGACATCGCCACCACCGTCGGAATCCAAAACCTCAATCTGCCTGTCGGCACCGTCGAAACCCGCAACGAAGATATCCTGCTTCGTTTTGTCGAAGAACGACAGCACCCGCAAGAGATCGAAGACATCATCGTTGCCGGTGTGCCGGGCAAATCCGAGATTCGATTGGGCGACGTCGGGCGAGTCATTGACACTTTCGCCGACGCGGAGGATCAGGCTTGGCTTGACGGCGAGCGCGCTGGCATTCTCCAAATCAAAAAGACCAAATCGCAAGACACGATCGAAGTCGCTGGCCCGCTTTACGAATTTATTGAAGCCGAACGAATTCGCAACCCGCACCTGCGGCTGGTCGTGACCTCCGACACTTCTGAACTAATCACGCAACGACTAAGTCTGCTGCTGACCAACGCTTGGCAGGGCATGATACTTGTCTTTTTAACGCTGTGGTTGTTCTTCAATTTGCGGCTGAGCTTTTGGGTCGTGATGAGTCTGCCCGTCTCGTTCATGGCTGCTTTTTTTCTCATGCCCCTGTTCGGCCAGACGGTCAACATGTTGTCTTCGGTCGCCATGCTGATGGCAATCGGCGTGCTGATGGACGACGGGATCGTGATCGGTGAAAACGTCGCTCGCCACATCGCGTTGGGTAAGGACTCGATGCGGGCAGCGATCGACGGAGTCACCGAAGTCGCCGGTGGCGTGGTGGCTTCGTTTCTGACGACGGTGTGTGTGCTGGGGCCTCTGCTGTTTCTCAACGGCGATCTCGGCAAAGTTCTGAGCGTGATCCCGATCATTCTGATGGTGACGCTGGGAATAAGCTTGTTCGAAGCCTTTTTGATCCTGCCGGCTCACCTTGGCCACTCACTGAGCCACCACGATCCTGAAAAAGTCAACTTCCTTCGCCGCGGCGTCAATCGCACCGTCGACTGGGTACGCGAAAGTCTATTTGGCCCGCTGGTCGATCAGGCAATCCGCTGGCGTTACTTGACCATCGGCGCAACCATCGGATCGTTCGTGCTGGCGATCGCGATGTTCACCGGCGGCTTCGTTCCCTTCGTCGGCTTTCCCGAAGTCGAAGGTGACGAGGTCGACGTGAAGATCTTGCTTCCGCAAGGAACTCCGCTGAGCGAGACAGAATCAATCGTGCGGCAAATCAACCAAGCGCTGGAACGCACGAATGCACGGTTTCCCGACCAGCCATCGGTTGCCGGAACTGAAGACGAGACGCCGACTTCACCGGAACTGGTTCTGTCCACCGTTTCGACGTTCAGCCAAAACACCGACGCTTCTGAATTTGGCCCGCACGTGGCCACCATAACGATACGAACCCTGCCGCCGGAATCTCGTTCGACGACTTTGCCCGAATTTATTTCGGCGTTGCGAGAAGAGGTCGGCGTGATCCCGAACGCGATTTCGGTTTCGATTGCCGAAAAAGTGATCGGCCCGGGCGGCCGTCCGATCGAAGTACGTTTTCTTTCTGATGATCTCGATCGCGCTAAGGCCGCTTCGGAATTGGCGCGACAATGGCTGGCTCGCTATGAAGGTGTCTACGACCTGACCGATGATATGCGTCGGGGCAAGCAGGAAATTCGCATGCGGCTCAAGCCGGACACGGTTGCACTTGGTTTGAATGTCCGTTCGATGGCGACTCAGCTGAGCGCGGCTTTTCAGGGTGCGAAAGTCAAAGACATGCAGATTGGTAACGACCAATTCGAGATCAACGTTCAATACGAAAAGGAACATCGCGACAGCTTGCAGGATTTCTCCGATTTCAAATTCATGCTTCCCGGCGGCAAACAGGTTCCACTGGTCTCGTTGGCAGAGGTTGACTACCAGTACGGTTGGTCGCGAATCGCCCGCACCGACGGCTGGAGAACCGTTACGCTGATTGGCAACACCGACAGCAAGATCGTCAATTCTTCCCAGTTGATGAGCGTGTTCAGTCGCGAGTTTTTGCCAAAATTGCAAGAACAGTTGCCCGACGTGCACGTTTCGTTTGGCGGGCAGCGCGAATCTTCAGACGAGACAGGATCGTCGATGATCTATTTGTTCCTGTTGGGGCTGTTTGGCATTTATGCGATTCTGAGTTATCAGTTTGAAAGCTGGTTGGAGCCGCTGATCGTGATGTTTGCGATTCCGATGGGTTTGATCGGCGTCGTGTTCGGGCATTTACTGATGGGGATGTCGCTCAGTATGCCCAGTTTGATCGGCTTCGTTTCGCTGTCGGGTATCGTCGTGAACGACTCCATTCTACTGGTCCTGTTTCTCAAGCATGCTCGCCGCTATGGCATGCCGACGCTCGAAGCGGCCAGTCAGGCAAGCCGACTTCGGTTCCGCGCGATCGTGCTGACCAGCGCTACGACGATGGCGGGGCTGCTGCCGCTAACGCTGGAGCAAAGCACACAAGCTCAAGTACTGCTACCTGTTGCCGTGTCGATCGTCTTCGGGATGCTAAGTTCAACCGTCCTGATCCTGATCGTCATCCCCTGTATTTACGTCGCAATGCACGATTTCCTGCCAGCACAAAAAACAAGTCACATTTCGACGCGGACGATACATTCAAACGTTTAAAAGCTTCGCTAGGTCTGATTTGAAACAAGATCATTGTTTCTTCAGAAGATTTGTCGGATCCGAGCGGTTGCGATGGATGGCAAAGAGCGAGAATTGCGAGGCACGAGCAACCGGGCCGTAATGACACAAAAACAACGAAACCCAGTGATCAATATTTCCCCAATAGCAGCCCAGCAACGTCACTTGTTGAGTTGGCACAAAAAAAGGCTTTCACCAAATCTGGTGAAAACCCTTGTTTTTCAAGTGCGGGTGAGAGGATTTGAACCTCCACGTCCGTGAGGACACTAGAACCTGAAGCTGTAAATTGGGTGTTGTATCTGTGTTGGATTTTGGTTGTAAGTCGTTGTATTGAATACGTTTTCGACGCAACGACGTTGCATCCTC
>CAZXLW010000118.1:0-12873 GCA_964641465.1 uncultured Pirellulaceae bacterium
AATCCTGGTGCGATTCTTCCAGACAACGGGTGGAAGTCGTTTGAATTGATCACCGAGAACGACTCATTGGCCGATCTCGTTCTTGGCCAGAGCTATTCTCCAGGGAACAGTTCCCCATCGGGCACGTTTTTCTGGAACAGCAGCATTCACAATCACTGGGATGGATTGGGGGCGTTTCAGACATCTGCAAATAACTTGCGAGTTCTGATTAACCACGAGGGCACAGATGACGCAACGATTACCTCCATCGACGTGAACATGGACAATTTGCAAACTTGGGCTCTTGATTTTCCCACAGGGACAGCATGGCCAGGGCCGGGGCAAGTAGTAACCGGGATCGGAACGGCGTTTTCGATGATCGACGTTGTAACTGGCGGCAGCGGTAGGGATTTGAACATGGCACCGCTGTCTCGTTTCTGTTCTGGCAACGTTTGGCAACCTGATACTTTTGGTCCGGGGCGAGGCTTCACGGATCAACTGTTCCTGACTGGCGAAGAAGACCTGACCACGACAGGAATGGGTGGCAGTATTTGGGTGATGGATACTGCTACGAACGTTCTGTACGAAGCTGCCGACGTTGCTCCCGCCGGCGGCCGATGGGAGAACGCCTGCATCATTGATTCTGGCAACACGGAACAGGTTGCCTTGCTACTCAGCAGCGACGGAGGAACTGATCAACTCTATTTGTATGTCGGTACCAAGAGCACCGCTGCGGACGCCAATTTCCTGGCTCGCAATGGGTTGGTTGGAGGCCAGATTTTTCAGTTTGACCCAAACGGGGCAACAACACAGTTACCGGCAACAGGTAGCTTGGCTGGGACGTTCGCGATCAACACACCGGAACCTCTTGTTGAAAGTAAATTCGAAGACGTACACGTGAACCCCAACAATCCGATCCAAGCTGTTGTCGCGGTCCAGACGGATGGTGTGTACCGCCTGAGTTTTGACTTGCAATTCAATGCAAATGGCACTTTGGATACGCAGAGCTCGTCCTTTGTGTTTTCAATTTTGAATTCTGCCAACAACAACGACGGACTGGGCAACCCTGATAATGTTGAATGGTCAACGGACGGGAACATTTACGTCAATGAAGACGGCGACGGGAATGATGTCTGGTTGCTTGATCCGCAATCCGGGTTGGCAACACGGATTGCGGATGGATTATCGACGGAGACATCAGGCATTATTGACATTTCGTTTTTAGTTGGGTTCGAGCCAGGAAGCATTTTGCTAACCAATTCTTATGACGGCAACAGTGCGAATGGCAACAATGGGTCGGTCTATATGTTGGTTTCGCCGACCGCCAATATGCTGCCGAAGATCTTGCTGGGCGACGTCAACTTAGACGGAGTCGTCAATCTGCTCGATGTTACTCCATTCGTTGATCTAATCTCAGCCGGAACATTTCAGCTGGAAGGAGACACGAACGAGGACGGGGTGGTGAATTTGTTAGATGTCGATGCGTTTGTCGATATTTTGACCGCAGGCTGATGAGATTCGCTTGGCCGATTCCGAACAGACATTTAACGTTTGGTTGGCCAAGCTCCGAACTTCAGTCAAGTGGCCGACCGCGGAAGCCAAGCTTTAGCAGCAATTCAAAATGCCCAGGCAATCGACGCAGAAAATCGTTCCAATCTGCTGCTGATTCGGCGCGGCCCCACAGGACTTCCGCCAATGCGCAAATCCGCGGCACAATCATGTACTCGACATTCTCCTCTTTGTGCAGCTGCCGTTCGGTCCAGACATTCGCCTGACCGCCAAGAACATACCGAGCCTCGTGTGGCGAAAGTTCAGCCGGTACCGGCTGAAAATCAAAAACGTCCCGCAAAGTGTTAACGCCATGAAACCCCATCTCGGCAGGATCATCTGATTGTCGGAAATCAAAATAGCAATGCGAGGTCGGCGCCATCACCACATCATGTCCCATCCTGGCAGCCGCAATTCCACCTTCATGGCCACGCCAGGACATAACCATTGCTCCATCAGCCAAGCCACCTTCGAGGATCTCATCCCAACCGATCGCCCGTCGCCCACGGCTGGCAAGATAGTTGACCATGCGGCCGACAAAGTAGCTTTGCAAGTGCTCCTCGTCCCGTAAACCTTCCGCTTTTATTCTTGCCTGACATTTCGAACACGTTTTCCAACGAGTCTTCGGGCACTCATCTCCTCCGATGTGAATAACGTCTCCAGGAAACAGTTCGATGACGTAGTCCATCACTTCCTGCAAAAATCCAAATGTCGCCTCATTCCCGGCACAGTACACATCTTCGAAGACGCCCCAGTCGGTTTCGACCGCAAACTCACGCGGCTGGCAAGCAAGCTCCGGGTAGGCCGCCAGCGCGGCGACGCTATGACCGGGAAGCTCAATCTCTGGGACGACTTGAATTCCCCGCGCTGCTGCATATTCGATCACTTCCAACACCTGTTCGCGCGAATAAAAACCTCCATACCGCTTCCCACCCTGCTCGCGCCAAGCCGCGATCGCTGCGAGCTTAGGAAGCGACGGGACCTCCAGCCGCCAACCTTGGTCCTCCGTTAAGTGCCAATGAAATCGATTCAGGCGATGGATCGCCATCAGATCCAATATTCGTTTGACGAAATTGATGTCAAAGAAGTGGCGACATACATCCAGATGCAACCCACGCCAGGAAAACTCCGGCCAATCCGTAATCACGACGGCAGGTAAACTGCTCCTCCCCTCGCGCTTCGCGTCCCACAGCAGTTGAAACAAACTCATCAAGCCAGCTTGCCAGCCCGCAATAATGTTTTCCGACGCCGCTATTCGGATACCACGCGATTGGATTGTCAGTTCATACCCTTCGGGTGGCAAATCCGGTCGCAACTCAAGTTGTACCGCAGCGTCCGTCCCACTCACCATCTCAAACGGAATCCCGACCCGATCAAACATGGATCGCTGACAGAATTGGACCAGCCAATCACGGCATTCATCCGTCGAATAACCGGGCAAACTCAGCGCATCGACCTTCAGGCCAACGGTAATCGGCTGCTCACCGTTCCAATCGAAAACTCCTGCCGTTTCCGAGATTTGCTTCGGCGCTGGAATGATTGAGGTCATGAATTCGTGTCTGTTCTTTTTGCGACGGATTCTTGCACGAGGCAATTTCGCCAAATGTGAATGGAGCCCCAAAGCATCAAAACCAAATTGACTGCCGCCCAGCCCCAGTTACCAAAGATCGAAAAGCCGATCAGAAACAACCCGCCCCAAACAAAAGCCATCCCGGCAACGAAGTTCCAAACGAAACCTCGTGCAACTGGCGGCAGAGTTGTTTCCACCTGCTCGGCGATCGGCCCCCACCAACCTCCGGGTTGCACTCGCGAGTAAAACCGACGCAGGTGTTCCTCCGGTTCAGGGCGAGTCAAAAACGTTACGCTGATCCACGTCACGACACTGCTGCCGACAATCACCAACAGCTGTAAATGAAACGGAAACGGATTACCCAGGACCTTTGGATCGGCAGAGAACAACTGATACCCAGCTCCATTCTGAAAGGCAGTCAGCACTTCGAATCCACACGTCACCAGCACCGAAACAACCAACGCTGAGATCTCTGACCAGGCATTAATCCGCCACCAGAACCATCGCAAGATCAACACTAATCCAATCCCGGCACCCATCGCCATGACGAACTTCCAGGCCTTTTCCACGCTGCTCATTTGCGTCGCTATCAACGCCGCCCCCACCATTAACGCCACAGTGCAGATCCGACTGGCCAGGACGTAGTGCTGTTCGCTTTTCGTTCGGACAATGAATCTTCGATAGATATCATGGATCAGATAAGAAGACCCCCAATTCAAATGCGTGTCGATTGTCGACATGAACGCGGCCAGGAAACTGACCAGCAGCAGCCCACGCATCCCTGATCCGAGTAACTTATTCATCACCAGCGGGTAGCCTGCTTTTTCTCCCAAAGCATGGTCGGACAAGTCTTCAAATATCACCATGGAAACGAGCGCAACGATGACCCACGGCCAGGTCCGGACGGCGAAGTTGGCGAAGTTGTACCAAAGGTTGGCAAGCATTGCATGATCCTCGTCTTTGGCGGCCATCGTTCGTTGGCAAAGATAACCACCGCCGTCTGTGGCATGATTGGACCACCACATGACCAGAATCAATACGACAAAATTAAAGAATCGTGAATTGAGAAACTCGAACGAAAACAGCGGAACGTCGCGAGGATACGGAGGCACCATCCCGGTGACTTCGGCGGCGTCGCTCGGCAGTTGCTGCAGCCGAAGCTGTAGTGAGTCAATCGAATTGCGAACCTCCGACTGTTCAGCGACATCCGGCGGTTCCGCCGATAATTGCTCCAGCAATTTTTCCTGATCCGCAATTTCCGCACGCAGATTCTCAGCCCTTGCTGCCAGCGTCGTATCCAGCTTTTCCATTAAGCCATCGACGCCGCCAACATGATGCAGCGCAATGGCGGCCAACGCGATGGCACCGACCATGGAGATCACGAATTGAACCACATCCGTGACGACCACACCCCAGAACCCGGACAGCAACGCGTAAACGACCGAAATCACGACCAGGATCCAGATCATCGTGGTATGCGACACGAGCTGACCACCTCCGTCGCCTAGCATGACTGCCAGGATCGACGCCATGCTGTTAAGCACCCAGCCCATAACGATGAAGTTAAACAAGATGGCAAAATATCCGGCTTTGAAAAACCGCAAGACCGCCGCCGGCTTGCCTGAATACCGCAGCTCCAACAGCTCGTTCTCAGTCAGAACATCCGCCCGCCGCCACAAGCGAGCGAACAAGAACACACCCAGCAAGCCATACAGCAGGCCATTCCACCAAAACCAGTTTTCCCAAAGGCCTTTGCCGCGAACCATTTCAGTGATCGCCAGGGGCGTGTCAGCCGCAAACGTCGTCGCCACCATCGACGTACCAACCACCCACCAAGGCAACGTTCTACCGGCAAGGAAAAACTCTTCCGAGTTCTTGCTAGCGCGGCGCGAGTAATAGATTCCTATCCCAAGTGCGAACGCCAGGTAGGCGAGGATGATCAACCAGTCTAATACAGAAAGCAACACAACATTTCACCAGCAGTTACAACGACCCAAGTGGTATCAAGGGATTCCCTACACAGCAACAACAAATCATTTGCTGACAATAAAATCGGCTTCGAATCGAAATTAGACAGCGCCAGTTTCTCTTTTCGGCCTGAGATTTAATTGTTCTTCCGACGTTTTATAACGCGACGATCCTCCGGGTGAGTACCTCGCGGCCTCCACGGAGGATCGTCATGTTGACGCTTGAAAAGATCTCCAGCATCGGAGCGTTATTGTATCAACTGTCGCGGCCTATTAAACATGCTCAACCTGCGATGATAATGGCACTCCGGCTGCACGTGAGAACGGCAGCCAGGCGTTGACAAGCCTTTGATGACCAATCGAGAACTCGTTCCGTCGTTGACGATATTAGATGATCGCCTGAATTCGAAACTAATTCGGGACAGGGGCGGGACAGGGGAATTCGTTTTTGAAGCGGAGTGTTTTGGTAACCCGACGCGTAAGCGAGGAACCTGTAGAGATCCTCGCTAACGCGTTGGGTTACCATTTAAAGGGGCCTGCTTAATTCACAACGCTGATTCGCCCTGCAGAGTTGATGCTCACGGCGCGTCGACCATTTCCTTATCCCTAGCGCAAGCATCCCGTAGCGGGGAGTTAGCTTATTGCCGGCTGATCATTACCGTCAGCAACGAGGCGGAACCCGGAAAGGCGAGAAAGAACGTGGCACCCAAAAACTAATGAAACAACCACTCAATTCAGCTTGGAAGCACCATTGTCTGCTCGAACTTCGTGATGCAAAAAGGGCCGCGGCTGGGTAAGAATGCCGCGGCCCAAATGCCGTGTTGGTGTAAATTCTGATGGTTGGGGAGAAGAGAGCACCAACACGATTACTTTCTAGACAGTAGTCATGGCATCGTCTAAGGGCCGGACTCGCCTTTAGTATTTATGTAACGGAAACGGTAGTATGTCTACTTGCCGACATTGGTAAAAGTTTTGGCCCACATATCAAATTCTCCATCACGACTGACCAGACGCCGTTTTACACGTCGCACAAAAAAAGACGATGGTTAGCGAGACGGGAGAAAAAGTTCGGGAAGTACCGAAAATTATTGTCAGTAAAGACAGGCGGCTCGATCTACAACCGCACCAAGCCATCCTATCCACCATTTTTGCTACCTGCTCAAGTCTTCCAGCAAGCGGCTGGAAACAATTGGTTGGTTGTCTGAAGGGTTTAGTTACCATCCGAATGGTGCAGCAGATGATCTGAAATGATCAGATGTTGTTATCAGCAATGGCATCACGAGAACAGCCAAGCCCTTGTTTCTCCCAAGCACCGCGTTTCATCGTATCGAATTTACTGGCGAGAGTTACCAGAGACTTCAAACCGATGTTCAGTTTCTACTCCCGCTTCGTCTATAAGTGAAATCGACACGGGCCCTGGCTTCTTAGCCAGTATTTGAATTGAAGTTGGTGAAAGAACCTTTATGTCGCAAATAGAGGGATCATCTATCAGAACTGTTGGAATTCGAGTACTGGTGTTAATTGTCCTGGAATTTCCCACCAAAATCTCTACCCGGTTGTTTTGCTGATTTTTTCGAAGGTTTGCTAACTCTGCCAAATCATCGAAATGCTTGCCAGCAAAAAAACACGCGACTGCGAAAACCAACCAGAGAAAACTAGCCAGAGAAAACTGAAGCCTTCGTCTACTTTCCATAACAACGCTCGTAAACAGTTAGCTGAGATCGAAACGACATCAGCGGTTTTATTGACATAAAGCCCTGACCAACAGCCCAACATCCTCATTAGTTGGATCCTCAAAGACTGTTCGGCGGAGGAGCTGAACAGTTCAGCGTTTTGTCGGAGCGGTTTGCAACCGACCGTGAACCACGAAAGAAACGAATGACGCGAGTCGCAAAAAAATGACCACAATGCCTGCCTCTGTTTCGGCTGCGAAGAATGCTGGTGGAAGCCAGCTTGATGATGTTCGCTCCGCCCGCCACAAACAAATCGAGTTAGCTGTCTTCATCGGCCGATTAGCTGTTTCTTGTCGGAAACATCCAATTTAGTCCATTACGTGGAGATTCTATTCAAGTTACTGCAATTCCGAGGATGTATTCGTGGCACAAATGTCAATTATTGGGTAACTTCAATATCTGTTGTATTACCTGAACACCTGGGAGAAACCTGTGAAAGCAAAACTGTTTTTGACAACTTTACTTGTGCTGGCGTTGTCGCCTGTCGCAAATGCCGATTATTCGGTCACCGTTACTTCATTTTCAATTGACGACATTCAAAGTTTTGGCGGGACGCCGCAATTGTCTCCAACGGGAGACTATTTCGTGTCGCCTATCCTCAGTAACGCCGTGGACGGTCTCTTTTTCGCGTCAAGTGTGGTTCCCACGGATAGTACATTTAACAATGCGACTGAAGTAATTGCCCCGGATCTTCTTGGCGGTTCTATTGAGTCATCCGATCTGACAGTGGATAACATGGATGGCTCATTTAACACAACGTTGATAGTTTCATCTACAGGAGGTGATTTAGGGCCGGCAGGTTTTGCGGGCGGATCGGGGGTACTGCTTGATTCTGTGGGTGTGTTTTATGGAGATGTTGGATTTGGGACCCCTCCAATTGACTTTGGAGAAGGAGTTGTGAACTCTGCGTTTTTTGATGCACTTGATGCGAGTGGTGCGTCTGTGATTGGTGGAGCTGTTGATTTGGTTGCGCTCGGGTTTGATGTCCAGAGTGGTTCGTTTTTCATCGACTTGGGTCCCGGAACTGCAGGTCTGGGAATCGCAAGTACAAGTCTGGATATCAATGTTTCCAAAACGATTCCTGAGCCAACTTCTTTCGCAGTCTTGGGAGTGCTCGGTATTGGCTTGGTTGCTCGCCGTCGTCGCTAGGATGACCTTAAGAAGCAAAAGTAAATAGAAAGTGGTCGGACGAATTCGTCGGCCACTTTTTTTATGCGCTATTTTCGAAATGTAATATGATTGTCTTGGCGACCGGCGTTTGGCGTGCACTGTCAGCGACTAGGTTGCATCCTTAAAAAACTGTTCGGCGGAAGATCTGAACAGTTCAGCGGTTTGCATCCGAGCGTGGTCATACCAATACGAAGCTGGCGCCTGCGGAGATGATGTCGTAAATTTGCTCGACACCGAGCATTCGAGTCGGAGCGGCTTCAGGCCTTGGTACAACTCACTCGACACAGCCAATTTCTTGGCTCCAATAAAGGGTCGAACGGATAAACGCAGTTAGCGAACAAGTTCACCTAGAGGACGAATTGGAGGAACTGGCAAAGAAAGACGTTCCTCCGCCGACCAACTTCGTTGGATCTTCTTCTAATTGGCTGAACGTGATCAATGGATGTTCTACTGAGAAACGATTATCTCTAATGAACTGATCGCGAGTTAGGCGTCCAAGAACGTTTCCAACCATTTGGTTTCCAGTTTTGTTTCGAAAGTTATTGCGACTGCGACTGCCTCTATCGTTGTTGCGTGTGCTACTACCATTCATCGGAAACCGGTTTGGCTGGTGAAAACCGTTGCCGTTCCGGGCGGATTGCATTATACCAGCGACACCAACTTGCTGATCGGCCAAGCCAAGGTCATCCAGTCGATCCAAGTGCGCCTGAGCAACCATCTTTGGTCGGTTTTCAGATGCGGATTCTTTTTCCAATTTGGCAAAGAGATCAAGCGCAAATGATGCTTCTTCGTGGAAATCTTCTGGTGACAAGAACCCGCATGCGGCGTGAAAGATTTCGCCTGCTGGAGTCATGAAAATCGTTTGAACATTCTGTTTGCCGTTTCCGCGAACACAAAAACCGGGAGAGTCGCCAGGTGAATGCCGAATCGATTTGCCTGCGGTAGGATCTCCTTCCAAATTGGTAAACGTGTTTACAAATTCCTGATTGAGCAATCCATTAACTTTGGGGTGAGAGAACGTCACGGTTCTCATGCGATGGCCCGCACTTCACATGTGTTTTTCAAGATTTCCCAACACTCGAAACCACATGATCGGTTTGTTATCTTTGGAATAGCGGCTGTTGCCTAAGGCAGCCGTCTGAGCGTCTTCCAGGCCAGGCGTCCACTCGATACCCCACCGTGCGACAGAGGGTGTTTCTTTTCGCGCTGAGCCCGCTGAGCGCCCTGAGCGAGATGGTTTATTCGTGGTTTCATTTCCAGCTACTTTGAACGGGTTGTCTGCGGCGTTCTTCTCTGCAACTAACCTTTTGTGCCGACGAACAACGTGTTGCTGATCGGAGGACGAGAGCTGGTCCAGCTTGATTGTGATCGTCTTCCCGTCTCGATCAATCAGCGTTAGCTGTTTTGAGTCTGCGTCATAGTCATCAAACTTCGCTTGTACAGTATGTTTTTGATTTTGACTTTTCCAAGTTCGAAATCCATCAGCAACTACGGGGTTGGCGATCGACAGCAAGGCGACAAAGGCAACCGCGGTTGAAAATCGAAAATCCATATAACTTGCTTCTTTCTGATTTTACTTCGAAGGTAACATGACGACGTGTCACCGGTTGTCACCCGGAAAGCCGGGCAGCAAATCGAATAATCGTTTTCGGGTTTGGTTCACATCTGGCAGTTCAAATCGGCCATGGAGGCGACGCATTGCATCTTCATATGCATCAGGCGAATCAAAAGAATGCGTCTCACCATTGATCGAAATACTGCCTTGAAAGGAAGACGAGTTTTCCGGTCTGGTGTAACCTGGATTTTTCTCAGGAAACACAAGTCTCTTGCTTGCACCATACTTTCTCATTAATTCCATCAACTGGTTCGGAGCCGTCAACTGTCGACGATTCACTTCGTTTACGAATTCGCTCCAGTTATCCAGCAAAGAATTCGGTGCTTCCCGGTCCCTGGATGGTTCGGAAATTTCGGACAGCACATTTGCCATCACAACGGGTGAACTGGTTTGCAGCTGGTTTTCTCCTTCGCCAATTTGCCCGATGAACTTGTCGTTGCCACGAGCTATCGTAACCCTTGAGACGTCAGCTGAATTTGAAGCAGGACGAATCACTGACTGGAATACTCCGTCCTCAGATAGCTGCAGTCCACGTCGATTCCCCGATTCCAGCGACCGTTGTTGGATTTTCCCTTGAGTCAACAATGCAATCGTTCCGCTGTCCGGATCAGCTGCGATTTGGATACGTGCGTTGATTGGCTGGAAGAAATGTCCATCGTCAGTGGAGAACTTAAAATTGGTGACATGCTCAGGAACTTCCAAAATGGAATTGCCACTTGAGAGATGCAGGTGATCCTTGCCGTGAAGCACGATCGCAGCCGGGGCCTGAAGTACCACCTTAACCCCATGATCAAAATGAATGGCCGATTTTCCTTTAACGAGTCGGTACTCGCCGTCAACCATTCTGTCACCACTGACGGCGAGACTCGGCTCCCAAATGGTCCCTGATTCACCAACGATCGTTGCGATACCACGGTCGAGTTCGACTGGCGCAGCAAACGGGTTCGAGCTGTTTGGATTAACCTCAACGACATCCTCGAGTGAGTTTGAGCCTTCGTATTCGCCAGAGTTTGAATCCACCTGGACTAGTTGTTCCGCTGGATCTTCAGCGTTTACGTGGCCTTCAACACTATTGGCAACACTTGTTTCCAAGTCAGGAGATTGCGGTGTTTTTGTTTCGCCAATTGATTCGTCACCTGAATCATGTCTTGGCATCGAATCATCGTTCCGATTGGCCTCCACGAAACGTTTCGCGTTTGGAAGCGACGCGGAATCTTCCGAGTTGACCAGGAATCTTGCACCGACGGAAATGAGAACAAGAACGCACGCAGCCATGGAAATCCACAGTCGCAGGCTAAATCGCGACTGTGCTGTTTTCTTTGTCCGAAGCCGTGAGGACGAAACGCTGCCGACGTCAATCACGACATTATCATGAACAACTGGTGTAGCGGATTCTTCTTTATTTTGGCCCGCTTCGACGATCGGAACACGCTTCAAGCATTGAGAAACAAAATCATCTTCATCGGACTCGATGAAAGCAATCAATGACAACATACCATCGACAGCCCTATCGTCAGTTATCTGAGCAACCAGGTCTGGATTCTCGAGCAACGCATCAGACAGCTCGGTATACTGTGCCGCCGTCAGAGTTTCCTGATCTTCGTACCTGGCGATCAGCTGTTCAAGAGAACGAGCACTCATAGCGACACCTCGTTATTAAGTTTTCGACGAATGCAACTGGCCAACGCTTTGCGAATTCGCATCAAAGACATGCGGATCGCGTCAGCAGCTTTGTTCGTTTGAATCGCAATTTGCTTTGAATCCTGGCCAGCGAAATAACGTGCTGAGACAATCGCTTTTGCCCCGCCACTGAGCTTTTCTATACACTCGCGCAACGCATTGATAACTAACTCATCTTCGAAAGGTGATTCGTTACTCGAACGCGCAATGCTTTCATCAATCAGAATATTTTCAATCCCAGCCACATGTCCTGTGAGCTTGGACGATTTTTGCCTCAAATAATCCACAACCTTGTTCCGAGCCACAGCAAACAACCATGCCCTCAGTCGGGAAGATTCTTTGAGCTTAGAAATCTGGGTCAGCGCGGCCAGGAATACTTCCTGGGCCAAATCATCTGCGACGGCCAGGTCTCCCGTTTTCCGGACGATGAATCCGCGAATTTCCGCCTGATGGGTCCTGACAATCCATTCCATCGAGGCACGGCAACCCGACCGAGCCCGCTCGATTAGCTCATTTTCAATCACGACCTGTTTCTTGTTGGAATCCGACATCTCATAAGGTCATCGAAGATAAGCAGTAGGTGTAACGGTAAAAATTTGTTTTTTGAATTCTGGCAATAGTATAACACCGTTGATTCGATGAAATTGCCGGGCATTCGGTCGAATTCGCCGCAAGCGTAGATTTCGCCGCATCAGTGGCGTGTCCTTCGAGAAGACAGGCCAATTGCTGTTGCCGAAACTAATATTAATGCTGATGTTGGCTCGGGAACGGCGGTTATTGATGTGATAAAAAACGGTTGGCCATTAATTGAAAAGCTGGCACTGTCAAAACTATCGACGTTCAAAATTGATGGAAGTTGGTCACTTTCCAATGCCATCCCGCTTGAGTCTGACAGTACAAAGTTGTTTCCACTAAAGCTCATCGTCAAACTATCAACTGGTGGGGCGTCGAGGTTGATAATGGTCACGTCGAGTGCATCGAAAATGAAGCTAAAGCCATCTTGATCTCCGCCAAAAATATCTCCTGTCCAGGTTCCAGCGGCCGGGAAAAGTCCAACTTCCGGGTTCGGCAATGTGTCCGCAACGCTTGTGTCAAATTGAATCATTCCTAAAACGATTCCCGGGCCAACAAGTTCAGTGGCCTCGTAGTGGAATACATTGACTTCATCAGCAGAAGAAATGTTCGCAATAAGTGATGCAACTGAAAAAAAGAAGGCGATCGACTTCATCTTGATACCTATTGATTGAGTTTGGTAGCTGTCGATAAGTGGAGTCTTTTCAAAACGGCAAACGTAACTAGAAATTTGAATTGATTAGAGTTTTTGTGAGCAATGGCATCAACAAAGCCAAAGTCCTATTCCACGACAATCCTGCCGGTTGCCGTCTGATGGGACCAGAATCCGGCAATTGATTGTCGGATAGAAGAAGTTTGGGCTATACTGTTGTTGCTTTGAAATATCATTGAATGCCGTTTAATTATCCGCTCTGAAAACACTACCTTGGGTTCCTTGAATGCAACCTCTACGCAAGCTCCTATTCGGTATTCAAATCCTCTTTCTTGTGGTCTTTGGAATCGGTAACGCTTCAGGCGAAGACTCGATCACCATAGTTG
>CAZXLW010000119.1:0-12673 GCA_964641465.1 uncultured Pirellulaceae bacterium
TTTGGAGTGAATTCATGAAAAAGCTTTTCGTAGCAATCCTGGCGTCCGTTCTGTTAGCACCCGGCTGGCCATTCAACATCATTACAAGCTGACGGCATTTACTCCGGTAACCACAACAGAACGTTCAGCAACGGTCTCAACTCCCTTCTTTGCCAAGCTTCTCCTGGGATCGGCCTTTGGGTTGATGGCGTTGACGGGCTGGTTGACCTGGAGAGCAACACGCGACAGCCCGGAAATTGTGACCGCGGAACTTGTTGAAGACTGAACCGTTGCAGCGACTTCATGTTTTCGCCTAAAAAAAAACGCCTGCGGATTCGGAGCATGTCGAGACTAATGCATTGCTGCCCGACACCGGCTAAATAGAGTTTTTTTTCGCGCGGTTTTCTTATCCGCTTAACAAGTTATCACGCTATCAGGTTTTCGGTTAGCTCTGATAATCGCCCAGCGTGTCTTCAAAAATTCTTTATAACCGGTATCCGAATGAACGATTCACTTAAAAATAAAAATTACATCATCGCCGGCGGCAGCAAAGGTATCGGGCTGGCGTTGACCCAGCAGCTAGTTAACTTCGGAGCGACGGTTCATGTGCACTCCCGTTCGATCGGCGAGTTGGCCATTTCTGATAATGAGAATCTAAGCCACCACGTCTGTGATTTTTCGAGTGATGATTTTGAACTCGCCGGACTGCCCGACGAAATTCATGGTGTGGCTTACTGTCCAGGGACGATCAACTTGCGATCGTTCCGTGCGTTGAAACTAGCCGACTTTCGACACGACTTCGAAGTCAACACGATGGGTGCCGTCAAATTTCTCAAAGCAGTTCAAGCGGGATTGAAACGTGGTTCCAGCCAGCAACCGACGAGCGTGGTCCTGTTCAGCACCGTCGCGGTCGGCAAAGGGCTGCCGATGCATGCTTCGATCTCAGCTGCAAAAGGTGCGGTCGAAGGTTTGAGTCGTGCATTGGCTGCCGAGCTTGCGCCGCACACCCGGGTAAACTGCCTGGCGCCAGCTCTGACCGATACACCATTGGCAAGCAAATTTTTCTCATCGGACGAAAAACGAGCAGCGATGGATGCCAAGTATCCACTGAAAAGATCCGGCACACCCGCCGACTTGGCCAGCATGGCAGCGTTCCTACTCGCCCCCGACAGCGGCTGGATAACAGGACAAGTTTTGGGCGTTGATGGCGGAATGTCAACAATCGGCGGTTGAGCCATACATGATCGACCGGACGCTGATCGTGAATCTTGGATATCGCTTGTTTTGTGTTGTTGCTGCCACAGGGCTAATCTCCTTCCCTGCCCCCAAAGTTTGGTTCACTTGTGCGGCTTTCGATTGACAGCGTCATTCTTCCGCAGCAAATCCAGCAGTTCGCCAGTTTGTTCGATTCCGATAATTTCTTTCAGCAGCATGTACGGTCTCAACCCCAGAACCTTGCGTCGATTCGCAGAAACCGGATGTCCGATCCTGCCACATTCACCACATCGTCGCGCATCGTCTGCCATTTCGCATTGGCAATCGAGGCAATGGGCCCGGATTGTCCATTGGTTCCCATCGGATTCACCGCTTGGAATCAACTCGGTGACTAACTCCAGTCTGTTTTCCTGGCACGCTTGAATCGCCCGAACAAAGTTCTGGAAATCAAAGCTGAGAGAATCGGCTGATGGCAACGTGCTACAGAACCGATTCAGTTCTGCCAGTTGCTTGCCACTCCAAACCTGGTTTTGCCAAATGCGGAACCAGACCCGGGCAGGATTCCCGTCTGCGAATATTGTCGATCCGGTGCTTCTGCTGACCTGCTCGAACATGTCAATCAGGTTCATGTCCCCTTCTTCCGATCGAAACCAACCGTAGCAACCTGCCCATGCCGGTTGCAGGTCGCCTCGATGGTCTGTTGCCAACACCGAATTCGCCGGGCAGCGATCGCAACATGACGCTATCTCTTCGCCCGTTCCCGACAGTTGGAACACTTCGTCAACCGGAAACCCGCGCGCCGTTTCCGGATCGTTCGCGTAATCATTGTGAAAGCAGATGCCGTTTACGATCCGTTGTTGCAGCTTTCCGAGGGATATCTCCCGGATGCTGCGCAGCTGACGAAACGTTTGGTACGGGAGGTTGTCGGCATCAAGCTCGCGCAGCGAGCAGGCGTGATTGATTGCCCAGCGAACAAACGCAGGTGTCGGACCGATGATCGCCGCCGTTCGTTTCATTCAGTCATCGTTCTGGATGTTGTGGGAGTCTCTGGACAAGCTGCATTCTGGTGCCGTGTTGATCGGCCAACATCTGTTTACTTTTGGGAAAACGCTGCCGTTGTTTCCTGCAACTCAAATTTAATGCCGGAAGTGACGACGGGCCGTAAGTACCATCGGGATGTTGTGTTGGTTGCACGCTTCGATCACTTCTTCGTCGCGAACACTACCACCCGGCTGGATGATCGCTTTGATGCCTGCTGCGGCCGCGTATTCGATGGAATCAGCGAACGGGAAGAAAGCATCCGAGGCCAGGATGCTGCCCTTGGCTCGGTCGCCAGCTTTCTTGATCGCCAGTTCCACCGAGTCAACTCGGCTCATCTGCCCTGCCCCGACTCCAACCAACGCACGGTTGTTCGACAGAGTAATCGCGTTGGATTTGACAAAGCGAACCATATGCCAACCGAATTTCAGTTCGTCCATGGTGTCGTCGTCGATCGAGTCGACGGTGGCGACTTTCCAGCCTTCCGAATGGTTGCTGCCATTGTCAGCATCTTGAACCAGCATCCCACCGTTCAGTTGTCGCAACTCCCAAGTCGGTTTTGCCGGCGACAAATCGCCAACAGCCAACAAGCGGACATTCTTTTTCCATTTTGGTTTCGTGGTCAAGATCTTGAGTGCCTCGGGCTCGAACCCGGGAGCCACGATGGCTTCGACGAACGTATCACCCTTGGCCATGAACTCGACCGTCTCGACGTCAACGGTTCGGTTGAAGCCAACGACCGAGCCAAACGCGCTGACTGGATCACCCGCAAACGCTTGCTCGCAGGCTTGATGCAAAGCTTTGGCACTCGCGGCACCGCAAGGATTGTTGTGCTTGATGACGCTACACGCCGGCGTCTCCAAGCCGCGGACAATCGCCAACGCGCTGTCGAGGTCCAGCAAATTGTTGTACGACAAACGCCGCCCGTTTAATTGCTGGGCGTTGATCAGGTTCGCGTCGCCGTTGTTTTCGGCAGCGTACAATGCTGCATCAAGATGGCTGTTCTCGCCGTATCGCAGATCCGTTTTCTTTTTCAGCGACACGTTGAGCGTCGTCGGGAAACGGTCTTGATCGACTTCGTCGGAGAAGTAATTGGCGATGGTCTTGTCGTATTCTGCGGTATGCACAAAGGCCGCCGCCATCAGTTCTTTGCGAAGGTCCGGGGTTGTGCACCCGGTCTCGGCGATTTGTTCCGCAACTCGGTTGTAGTTCGATGAGTCGCAAACGATCGAGACAAAGTCACTGTTCTTGGCTGCGGCTCGGATCAGGCTGGGGCCTCCAATGTCGATCTGCTCGACGGCTTCGGCTGTTGTCGTGTCCGGCTTGGCAATGGTCTCGGCGAACGGGTAGAGATTGACGACAACCAGTTCGAACGGTTGAATATCGTGCTCGGCGATAATCGACATGTCGGATATGAGATTGTGGCGACAAAGGACGCCAGCAAATATCTTTGGATGGAGAGTCTTAACTCGTCCATCCATCATTTCCGGGAATTGCGTGTAGTCTGAAACGTCCGTGACAGGTATACCCGCGTCCTGCAAATGGCGTTGCGTGCCCCCGGTGCTAACGATCTCGATCTCGGCTTCGATCAGCCGTTTGGCGAATTCGACGATGCCTGTTTTATTGCTGACGCTAATTAAAGCCCGACGTATTTTTGGCGATTCCATGGCAGTGCCTATCAAAAAACAAAACCACTCCCCGCGTATCGTGAAGTGGTGTAAATCTTAAAACAGGATTGTTGTGGGACGAGCCGTGTGTCGTCAAGCGATAACGAGCCGCATTTCCCATTTGGGTAGCAACCTGAAAGTAGCACGACTCTCCGAGTCGTAAGAAAGACCGAATTAACGACTCGGAGAGTCGTGCTACTATTCCCCTTACGCCTGACTTACGATCCTGAGATCGGAAAACGCGAGTCGAAACTTCTTCTTGCCGGCTTTGAATGAAACGGTTGCTGTGCGTTTCATGTTCTTGCCCGACAGAGTTTCAATGACACCCGTACCGTATTCATCATGCTCCACAGTCATTCCTTCTTTGTAGATCGACGGGTGCTGACGAATAGTCGATTCCTGTTTCTTTGCCAGATCTGTACCGGTCATCAGTCGTGGAAACGACGGGGTTGAGTTTTCAGTCTTTTTGGAAACCGTTGCTGGTGTGCTCGACTCATCAAATTCCTCGTCTTCGTTGCCACGGAAGTCAGCTTCATCTGGATCGTTGCCAATCCCATCATGCATCCAGGGATCAATATCGAATGGCACATCGTCCAGGTCGTCTTCGTAAGTGTTTGCCGATTGTGGCTCGAAAACCTGCATCGACTCGCGGGGGAGTTCCATCAGGAAACTGCTGGCGATACAAGGCCACAAGCTGCCTTTACGGAACCTGCTCAGGCAGCGGCTGAGTTGCAGTTCTTCTTTGGCACGAGTGATTCCCACGAACAACAGCCGGCGTTCTTCTTCGATTTGATCGGGATCCCGCCCGCTCCTTTCATGTGGCAGCAGACCGTCTTCCAGCCCGACAACAAACAGGCACGGAAACTCGAGTCCCTTGGCGGCGTGCAAAGTCATCAGGGACACAAAATCCGAATCGGATTCCCAGGCATCGGTGTCGCTGACCAGTGCGGATTGTTCAAGATAACGCTCCAGTCCTCCATCGTCCGGATGTTCCATATCGAATTCTTGAGCAGCATTGATCAGTTCGTCCACGTTGGAAGCTCGCTCGTGCCCCTCTTCACTTCCGTCCGCCGTCAACCAGTCTCGGTAGCCAAGTTGGAACACGACGTTGTTCATCAGCTGCCCGACCGATTCATGTCCCCGCTCCGAAAACTGGTCGAACAGGGCCACGAACTTGGCGACTTTCACCGCCGCTCCCTTGCCGATCTCAGTAATCAAACCACATTCCCGGGCAGCTCGCAGCAGCGGGATTCCTTTCTGCATCGCGTAGTTGCGAATCCGCGTGACGGTAACTTTGCCGATTTGCCGAGGAGGCACGTTGATGATCCGTTCGAAAGCCACGTTGTCGCTGGGGTTGTTGATCAGATGCAAACACGCCAACACATCTTTGACTTCGCGACGCTGGTAAAACTCCAGCGCCTTCAAGACCTGGTACGGAATTCCGGCGGATCGAAACGCATGCTCCAGCGAACGGGAAAGGTGATTGGTTCGATAGAGAATTGCGAAATCCCTGGCGCTGCGATTTCCTTTCGAGATTTCCATCGCGACCGTTTCGGCAATATCCTGCGCTTCCTGTTGAGCGTTGGGGTAAGCGACCAGCTTCACGGGCGAACCTTCCGCGTTGTCCGTCAACAGGGACTTTGGTTTTCGTTTTTTGTTATACGAAATCAACTGGTCGGCGGCCGACAGGATGGATTTGGTGCTGCGGTAGTTCTGTTCGAGTCGGACGACGTTCAGGTTGGGGTAATCATTTTCGAACTCCAGAATGTTATTCAGGTTTGCTCCCCGCCAGCCATAGATGGACTGATCCGGGTCGCCGGTCACGGCCAGGTTCCGGACGTTGTGATTCAGGAGTCTGATCAACTGGTATTGGGTCAGGTTGGTGTCCTGGTATTCGTCGACCATGAAGTACTGATGCTGGATGTCAAACGATTCGCGCAGCTCCGGGTTGTGGCGAAGCAGGTCAACGCACCATAGCAACAGATCATCAAAGTCGACTGCATTCGACATTTGCAGCAGCTTTTGATACTCAGGGTAAACCCGTGCCACGATCGCGTGCATGTAATCGCCGGGACGCGGGGTGAATTCGTGATGAGTGATCGCGGCGCTTTTTAATTTGCTGATGCGATCGAAGATCGTTGCTGGTGTGTGGTGTTGAAGCTCAACTTCTGAATTCGCAATTGCCTGCTTGATGACTTTCTTGGCATCGCCGGTATCGTAGATCGTGAAGTTCTCGCTCAGCCCAACCATCGGCGCGTACTGTCTGAGGATGCGGGAGCAGAACCGATGGAAAGTCCCGGTCCACATCTTTCCACCGGGTGCCAGACGCTGGATCCGGTTCCGCATCTCGTCGGCTGCCTTGTTGGTAAATGTCAGGGCGACGATCGAGTGCGACGGAATGCCTTGCGCGATCATGTAGGCGACACGATGCGAAATGACACGCGTCTTACCGCTGCCGGGACCGGCCAGAATCAGCAGAGGGCCATCAATGTGCGTAACCGCTTCCTGCTGGCTGGGGTTTAGTTGCGATAGTAGTTGGTCGTTCGATGGCATGTAGACGCTAGCAGATTGGAATTTCTTGAGTCGGCGGGTCGGCCAGAGATTTGGTTATGTTATATTTTATTTTCAATTCATCCAGACAAGCACGAGTTGGTCGTGCTGCATTGACGCAAACATTTTTTGGGAGGGAACCCCATGGCTCGGACACGCATACCTTTAAGTGCAGTTGAAGAAGAACAACGCAGTCTGCTCGAAAAACTTGATCTTAGCACTGCGGAGATTGGCTTGACAGTTCGGACAACGAACTGCTTGGAAGAGCGAGGCATCTTTACGGTCCGTGATCTGCTCAATACGACTCGTGCGGAGTTACTCAGTATTTCCAATTTTGGCGAAAAGACACTCGAAGAAGTGTATCGCTCATTGGAAGATATTGGATTCCGCCGCAACCCGGTCGAAGTCAAACCTCGCTAACACGACTACCGCCGTCGGCCCGTCGATGACGGTCCATGGCGGTCCGTACATAGCGGTCTGCCCAGAGTGGCAACCGGTTGCCTGATTGATTGCGCCCATCGGTTTCGATGGGAGCAACGGTCCTGACCGTAGCATCAAAATCAGCCGGTACGCGTTTGCGTCCGGTTTCGGGGATGCCGTCGGTCGGTAGGTGCCAATATTCCATATCAGTGCACGCTGTGAATTTTGGGGTTTGCCGTCAGGTTCGTCGAGAAAAACGCAAATCTGACGCGGTTTTCTGCGAACAAGTAGAGCGAGTATCGCTGGGGTGAACGCTGATCCATCAGATTCGATTGGAAAAATGCCGCCGTTGCCGCTACGGTAAAGTGCAACCGGCACTGCAGTGACGACGCGAGCGAGCAAGGATCATTTCCGCGCTCGCTAAAATGCGTCTGGATAATACCCGTTTTGGAACGACTCGGTTTCAGCCAAAAGTGCCGCTCAAAGTGTGTTGGGGCAACTTTACAGCGGGCTATCGCGTCGTAGCCAAACTGCTACGATAGCATCAAAATGTTAGCAGTTTGAGTTAACGGTTCGTGGTCCAACTTGCGTTTCTCGAATGCATTAAATAACAGGTTTAGGAATTACAAATGAACGTTGAAGAAATTAATCCTGGTTATGACCAGCCACAGAAGTCAGGCCGCAGTTGGTTTGCTTGTTTCGGAATCGGTTGCGTTGTTTTGTTCTTGCTTTGTGGCGCTGGAGCAGCTGTGACGTACTTCGTCGCTGGTGATTACGTCAAGATGGCCATCGAGCAGGGACAAATGCATGCCGAGACTTTGTCAACGGCGATGGAAAATGAAACCGTTCGTGAAAAGTTGGGTGACAACATCCAACCTGACCCGTTTGCGATGCCAACACAGACACCTGGTGAGGGGCAGGCAATGACTACCACTTATGCAGTTCCTCTTAACGGTTCGAATGGTTCCGGTACATTGAATGTCGAATATGTGATAGAGCCAGGAAAGCCGGTCCAGCGGACAATGTTCAACGTCGAAATCGATGGTGAGATAATCGACATGATGGACTCGGACGGAATGGAGCTCGACATCGAAGTTCCTTCGGAAGCAGGTAGCGATTCTGAAGAGGAAGGTAGTGTTTCCGCAGAGGAAGAAGAGCCAGTTGGAGCTGGTGGTTATTAATCAATCATAAATTTGAATTAAAGGTATAAAACAATGGCTTCTATTACACTTAAAGGCAACGCCTGCAACACGTCCGGTGACTTGCCAGCGGCTGGTTCCAAAGCTCCAGGCTTCACACTAATCGGTGCGGACTTGAGCGAAGTGACTCTGGATTCATTTCAAGGCAAGAATGTTGTCTTGAGTATTTTCCCCAGCGTTGATACTCCGGTTTGCAGCGTCTCGGTCAAAACTTTCAATGAGAAAGCTGCCAACATCGATAACACCGTTGTTGTCAACGTCTCGATGGACCTGCCGTTTGCTCAGAAGCGATTCTGTGGCAGCGAAGGTGTTGAAAACGTGACTAACCTGTCGGCATTTCGCAGTCCCCAGTTTGGCAGCGATTACGGAATCGCGATCGTTGACGGACCGCTGACTGGTCTGTTCGGCCGAGCGGTTGTCGTGATTAACGATCAGTCGGAAGTGGTCTACAGTCAGCTGGTTCCAGAAATTGCTGAAGAACCAGATTACGATGCGGCTCTTAACGCAGTTGCCCAAACTGCATAAGCCAGTTGCAGCGGTTATCGCTTGCTGGACGCAGCAGTGCTGTTTCCGCAGCAGATTTCAAAAAAAGAACTCACCTGAATTGGGTGAGTTTTTTTGTGTACCTGTGCAACGACAACGATCGCAACAGCAGCATCAGAATGTCGCGTTTGCCTAGTTCCCGGCTGAACGGCAGCTGTTGATCCGTTAGTTAGCCACATTGTCCCGTTTTTGCTTTGAAATAAGATGTCACAACCGCTAAAGTGAACTTGTCGATAGATTGAGCCGGTCGACGATTGCAATCGAGGGGCTTGTGAGCAAAAACAGCAACGAATCTGCCGATGGTGCCGCGCGACGAACCCCTGCGTCTTCGGATCGGTTTGCCAGCTACGTGCCACGACTTCTTGAGCTGGTCAATGACCTTGTCATCTCGGTCTCTACCGATGGCCGGCAAGTTTTGTATGCAAATTCCGCGGCTGCTGTAATCTATGGCCGCAAGCTGAGCGAGATTCTCGGACAAGAAAATCTTTGGATGGAATGCATCCACGATGATGATCAGGCACCGTTGCTGGCAAAAATCAAATCGATCGGGCAGGAGCGTACCTTTGAACAAGAGTTTCGCGTTGTCCAGCCTGACGGAACCATCCGATACCTGACCGCCAATTTCCGTCGAATTATTGGTGCTGACAACGAACTGGTCGCGATCGGTTGTATTGCCAAAGACGTCACCAACCGAATCCGCGCCGAATTCAAACTGGAAGAATCGAAAGCGATTTACCATTCACTGGTCGAGAGTTTGCCGATTAATGTTTTTCGCAAAGATCGAGACGGTCGAATTGTTTTCGTTAACAACAAGTACTGTGAAACGATCGGGATGTCGCGAGAGAACCTGATCGGCCTCACGGATTTTGATCTCTTTGAGCCGGATTTGGCAGAAAAGTATTTGAAGGACGACCGCTGGGTGCTGCAGACCGGATTGCCGTTCCACGATATCGAAGCGCATCCGGATGGCGAAGGAACGATGTATGTCGAAGTCTTAAAAGCTCCGGTGACTTCTTCTGGTGGACGGCGGATCGGGATCCAGGGCATGTTCTGGGATGTGACTGACCGCAAGAAGGCGGAGATCGAAATGGAGAAGGCGAAGGATATCGCCATCGCCGCCAGTCAGGCGAAAAGCGATTTTCTCGCCAACGTCAGTCATGAAATTCGTACGCCGTTGAATGCTGTGATCGGGATGACGGATTTGCTGATCGGATCCAAAGCGGATGATACGCAACGAGAATACTTGACGATGATTCAGGATTCCGGCCAGTCGTTGCTGACTTTGATCAATGACATTCTGGACTTTTCGAAAATAGAGTCGGGTAAGCTCAACATTGACACCGAATGGTTCGATTTGCGAGATCGAGCCGGCGATATGCTGCGGTCGCTCGCGTTCAAGGCCCATCACAAAAATCTGGATTTGATTTGCAATATTGACCCTGAAATACCGGGTCCAATTCTTGGAGACCCACAACGTCTGCGGCAGGTGATTGTTAACCTCGTCGGAAATTCGATCAAGTTTACTCACACAGGCGAGATCGCGGTCGACATTGAATTAATGAATCGTAGCGAAGAATCAGTTGAGCTGCAGTTCCGAATTCAGGATACCGGTATCGGGATACCAGAAGACAAGCTCAGCCGGATTTTCGAAGAGTTCGTGCAAGGCGATACGTCGACGACCAGACAGTACGGTGGCACCGGGTTGGGGCTGACCATTGCGTCCAGTCTGGTCGAATTGATGGGAGGCAGGCTGGAAGTCTCCAGCAAGTTGGATGTCGGTACGGAATTTTGTTTCTCGCTTACCTTTCCGATCAGCAGCAACTCCACGGCGCCCGTTGCTCCCGTCGAGTTCCGCGACATCCGGATCCTGATCATGGCTCGGAACGCGGCAAACTTGAATAGCCTTGAATGCAATATTAAGGCGTGGCACATGGAGCCGTATTGTGTTCGCGATGTTGAGCAGGCCGTTAAATTGGCCAAAGGGATGAACTTCTCTTCGCAACCGATTCAAATTGTCTTGGCAGAAAGCTCGGCGGATTCAGCTGATACGCGGGGGTGCAACGCCGCTTTGCTCGCACAGCGCATGCGTGAAGACCCGGATATCGAAACGCCGGCATTTATAACGCTGATCAACGCAAGCTCCGCGAAACTGCCAGGCGAAGAATCGGGATACGAGCAACAACGTCTGTTGCAGCCCGTGAAATATTCGGAACTCAAGAATGCGATCGCTCGATGTCTTGAGCCGGCCACTGCCCCTTCGACTGGTCCTCAACTTGAGCAATCGCATTTGGAGGGGCCGTTCAAGATTTTGTTGGCCGAAGACAACCCGGTTAACCAGAAACTTGCCGTCGGCGTACTGAAGAAACATGAGCATGATATCACGGTCGTCGATAACGGTCGGAAGGCAGTCGACGCGTTGGAGTCGGAAAGCTTTGATCTCGTGTTGATGGACGTACAAATGCCGGAGATGGATGGCATCGAAGCGACGAAGACGATTCGAAGCTCCGTGACTGTTGTGAACTCGTCCATTCCCATTATTGCCATGACGGCTCATGCGATGCCCGCAGATCGACAGCGATGCCTGGAAGCTGGTATGGACGAGTATATTTCGAAACCGTTTAAGGCTGCCGATTTGTTGAGCCTCATCACGCAGTTAATGACGAGTCGTACAACGGAGAAGCCGTCAGGGATTGGCGGGTATGAGTCGGAATCAAACAGCGAGATTGATTGGAACGTCGCTTTCGAGACCGTCGGCGGTGACCGGCAGCTGTTAGTGGAATTGATACAAGTATTTTTGAATGAGCGCGAAAAGATGTTGGGTGACCTGGAAAGCGGGCTTGAGCAAGCTGACTTTGAAAGGGCTCGTCGATCGGCGCATTCGTTGAAAGGCACGTTTTCCCATCTGGGTGTCGCAAGTTTGGCAAAAATGTCCGAGGCAATCGAACGGCTGGATGATTCCGAAATAGCCAATGCCAAACCGATGGTTCAGGACCTGCGAAACAAGATTGAACAGTTGACGACGGAGTTTCAGCGTTTTACAAATAATTGAAGTTTGGCAATCCGATTGCTGTGAATCAGCGACTCGTCGGTAGCGAACAATGACTCAACCATAAAAAGGTGTATTAATGCCAACCGTTCTTGTTGTCGATGATACGGCTGTCGATCGCCGATTGGCTGGAGGGCTTCTCGAGAATGCACCGGATCTCCATGTCTGCTATGCGGAAAATGGAAACGAGGCATTGTTGCAGATTGGCAACGAACTTCCGGATCTGGTTTTGACCGACTTGCAGATGCCAGATCTCGATGGACTGGAGCTGGTAAATTCGATCACTGAAAACTACCCGGACGTGCCAGTCGTTCTGATGACCGCTCACGGTAGCGAAGTGATCGCCGCGCAAGCTTTGGCGAGTGGCGCGGCCAGTTACGTTCCCAAATCGGACTTGGCCGATAATCTGGTTGAAACCGTGATGCACATCCTGGCGATGGCTGATTCGGACGCCCGGTACAAGAAACTGATGCGGTGTGCGCGCAAGGTCGATTTCGAATTCGAATTGGAGAACGATTTGAAAATCATCGACCCGTTGATTGACCTGGTCCAACAAGTTGTCTCCAGTCAGGATCTGCTGGAGTCGACGAATCGAGTTCGAATGTGTGTTGCTGTTGAGCATGCGTTGCAGAATGCGATGCTACGCGGGAATTTGGAAATCACTCGCGAAGAGTATCCGGTGGTGAATCCCAATATCGTGGATGAGAAAAGCCAGCAGCCTGAGTTCAAGGATCGGCGAGTCTATTTTCGTGTCATCGTTTCCAACGATGACATCGTGTTTACCATCCGAGACCAAGGCCAAGGGTTCGATACTTCCGCAGTTCCCAAAGCGGCAGATCCAGAATCATTCAAAGACGGCATCGGGCGCGGGTTGGTATTGATTCAGGCGTTCATGGACAAAGTGGAATTCAACGAAGGAGGACGCGAAGTTCGGCTGACCAAGAACCGAGATGGTGCCGGCTAATTAGCGTTGGCGAATTCCTGTTGATAAACGCTACAACTACAGCTCCACGCGA
>CAZXLW010000120.1:0-12486 GCA_964641465.1 uncultured Pirellulaceae bacterium
TATGAAAAACCTGAGTTTGTTTGTTAAGCTGTGACAAGAACAGAACTTTATTTGATTGGATTTCAATGCGAACGGCAACATTGACAGTGGCACTGGTGATTATTGGCTCTCCGCTCTTTGGACAAGAACCGCATTCGAAAGATGAGGCGTGGAAACCTGATGCGGGATTCGTTTCACTATTCAACGGCAAGGACCTGTCCGGTTGGTGCTTCCGCAAAAGGACGCCCAAGAAGGAAACCAGGCCTGGTGATATTATCCAAAATTTGAAAGGCAAGACTCAGTCTGATGATCAGCGCTATTCTGTAAAGAACAACACGCTAATCGTAAGCTTCCCAAACGAACGCGATCGATTGACCGCTCGACTGTACACAGTCGCCGAGTTCCCGGAGAACTTTGAATTGAAACTGGAGTTTCGTGCTTCGGTCAATGCGGATAGCGGCATCTTTATCCGCAAGCCTCAGCTTCAATGTCGCGACTATTTAGTGGCCGGGCCGTATAAAAAACTGAAACATTACCGACCACAAGAATGGAATTCAATCAAAGTCATCGTCAAAGACGGTGTGGCAAGTTGCACATGCAACGGCGAAGTTCTGGAACAAGCTTTGAAACTTCCAAAAACAGGTCCAATCGGTTTGGAAGGTGACCGAGGGCAAATAGAATATCGCCACCTCCAACTCAAAAAGCTGCCGGCGACGGTAAGTTCCTCGAACTAGGATTTGTCCCTGGAGCCGCCTTTCGCTCCGTGAAAGAACGCTGCGTTCGCGGAGTGAAAGGCGACGATGACTGACTGTTTTGGGACAAAGCCTAATACAACGATACCTACGGCATGTATTGTTGGGAGTACAGCGGCAGGGACTGCTCGTTTACGTGGGTTTCATCATTGCCACTTCATCAAGCTCTACCCGAATCATGGGGAGCGGGATGAGGGGAGCCAATGCAAAATTCAGCATTCCTCAAGATGTTCGACTGCGTTTTCCAGTGCCACCCTCGCGAATTTTTACGTTCCTGCTAAATCTTGGCCCAGATAGGCGTTACTACCGGAGCAACTGTCACTCCATGCTCCATCCGTGACCTAGGTTTGCGTACCTACCATATCCTCAATATTTCTTTCTGCCACAGCTAAACAGCATTTGCTGCACTCAATGCACTGATGCGCAAAAGTTCCGTGCGACAAAGCCAATTCAAATGTTAAACGACTTCGCGCCGATTTCGAACTCGCTTTCAACGACGGATTCTACGTTCGTGTTCTCACAACAACACGACAAAGAACTCGCGGCTGGTACGTCGCGAGTCGGGTGGATTTTTTGGTGTGTCGATGAAAGTGGTAAGCTGAAAATTGAGAGCGTTTCTCAATCGGTTGAAAAACTAGGGTTGCAATCTGTCAAACCAGGGATGCCCGTCGAACAGCTTGGGACTTGCGTGCGCGAGAATGATCGGACTGCATTCACCGAACATTTTGCAGCTTGCCTTGGTGAAAAAACTGTTGAGCCGGTTTGTGTGAAACTGAGATCGGAAGAACGGTGGTTGGAGTTTGAAACGCAAGTTCAAGATACTAAAGACGGGCAAAAGAAATTTCAAAGCACCGTTATCGATGTCACCCGCCGAACGCAGCTGGAGTTTGAAAATACGCACCTGAACCAGATCATTGATGCAATTCCCAGCTGGGTGTTTCTGAAGAACGAAGACCACCAGTACGTGCGTGTCAATCCGGCGTATTCATCCGTCTACAATTTGTCTCCGGAAGAACTGCTCGGCAAAACGTCGGTCGATCTGGGAGTCGACGAAGAGCTCGCCTATGGAAATCCAGAGAAAAATATTCAAGGATTCTATGCCGATGACGATTGGGTGCTGGAGACTGGCAAGACGAAACGTATACCATCTGAGCCCATCGTGCTTGATGGCCAACTGCGTTACCTCAGCACCGTCAAGATTCCTTTGTATGACGCTTTGAATGAACGCCCTTTAGTCCTGGGCCTCGCTCACGACATCACTTATCTCAAAGATATCGAATCCAAAATCGGCGTCGAGTTACGCTACAACAAAACTCTTAATGAGATCAACAAGATCTTTCATTTGGCGGAGTGTTCGTCAAGCATCTACGAGAAAGTATGTCGTGTGACTTTGGATGCGCTCCAATGTTCTCGAGTCCGCATTGTCATCAACGGAAGCTCAAAGCCAGAGTGCATTGCAGAATACACGAACTTCCGCGAACCCCATGTCGACGCCGCTAGTCAGCTGTCACATCAATTCAAGGCTGTCCTGCAGTATGCGGAAAAGCCAGTTGGATTCATGGAAATCGAAAACCGCAACGGCGAGAAACCGTTTTCCGCCGCCGACAAACGCCTGGTGCAGGCGGTTTCTAATCACCTGGCGTTGGCGATACAACAACACCAATTGAACCATGATATTCACCATCAGGCCCTGCATGATTCGTTGACGAATCTTCCCAATCGCCACATGCTTACCTCCGCCCTCAACAAGACCGTTGCAGCATCTAAAGAACACGATACTCGTTGCGCCATGATCTTGCTCGACCTGGATGGATTTAAACACATCAACGACACCATGGGACATCAAGCTGGCGACCAGCTGTTGCTCGCCGTCGCCAATCGTTTGCAGGAGATCAATAGTTCCAGCGATTTATTGGTGAGACTGGGTGGTGATGAGTTTGCCGTATTAATCGGCGATATGAAAGATCGTGAATACGCAATCAAGATTGCTGAACATTTTCTTGAGCAATTGCAGGCACCTTTCCAAATCGGTGATCGTGAATTGTTTGTGGGAGCGAGTATTGGAATCAGCGTTTTTCCAGATGACGCACAGGATTCTGGTTCGCTCATGAAGCATGCAGACATGGCGATGTACGAATCGAAAAACAACGGCAAGAATGCCTTTCAAGTTTTTCTGCCAAGCCTTGCTGACAAAGCGCACCGGCGACAAGAACTTGAAGCTGCTTTGCGATTCGCCATTTCGCAAGAAGAAGAGTTATCACTTGTTTACCAACCAAAAATCTGCATGAAAACGGGCCGCCCAGTTGGCGTCGAAGCATTGTTGCGTTGGGAAAGTCCAGAGCTGGGAAAGATATCACCCGTTGAGATTATTCCAATCGCCGAAGAGTCCGGATTGATCATCCCACTGGGACAATGGATTCTCAAGACAGCGTGCCGCGAAGTAGGGCGTTGGAATTCAGGGCGGACGGAAAAAATTGCGTTGTCGGTCAATGCATCTCCCGTTGAGCTCGAGCAACAGGACTTCGTTTCATCCGTCCGTTCTGTTCTCAAGGAAACATCTTTTGTGTCAACCCTGTTGGAATTTGAAGTCACCGAAACGATGTTTATGAACAGTTTCAGCTTGGCGTCCAACTGTCTGCAAAAACTCCGAAGCCAGGGAGTTAGCGTTTCGGTCGACGATTTTGGAACCGGCTACTCTTGTATGAGTTACCTGCAGAAATTGCCGGTTGATACTTTGAAGATTGATAAATCCTTTGTAGATTTGCTGGATAGTGCTCCAGCCGATACTCCGGTGAATTGCGAGTTGACAATCGCAGCAACCATTGTCAGCCTGGCGAAAAGCCTGAAACTGAAGACAGTTGCCGAAGGTATCGAAACTGAACATCAGGCGGAACTGCTTCGGCAGATTGGTGCCGACATGGGGCAAGGCTACTACTACAGCAAACCGCTTCCCCCTTGGGAAGCTGAGGAATTCATGTCCCGTATTCCGCTCTAACTGCGGGGCGAATGCGTTGGCAAACAGACTCTTCTTCAATCTGAAGACGACGATCAGACTGATAGAGAAACTGACGAACCCAGTTTGGATTCGCCCAATAGCATGGTATTTCCTTAGCCAATTACAACCTGCTGTTCCGCAATAAGATTTTGCCACAGGCTTGCCCAATGAAGACGATCTTCAATGTAGTCAATGTTGATGGGCAAAGATTCGCAGGTACAATGACTGTTCAATGAAGTTAGATTTTTATCTTTTCAATTTCATGGCAGACATATGAAAGTACTCACCGGAAGCAGTTTGTTCAGATGTCATTTTTTTTCTGCAACATTAATATTGGCCTTCGTAGTCGCGACGCCCGTTACCGCCCAATTCGATACAGTCATCAACGCTCCTCCGACGGTAATTGGCGACAACGAATCTATTGGATCTGACACCCAGCTCAACGTGTTTGACTCTGGAATTGTTGGTGATAATTTTGATGCAGGCTCCAATGACCCTCTGACTCGCAATGTAGAAGTCAATATTGTTGGCGGCACGATTGGAATCGGATTTGAAGCTAGGGCGGGTAGTACCATAAATGTACAAGGAGGCAATTTTGGCAGTTCTCTTTTGAATGCCCGCTCCGGTAGCATTGTCATTTCAGCGGAGGAAGGTTCGAATCACTCGGAGGAATTCAGGCGTTTGGAGGTAGCATAACGAATATTTCTGGCGGTCACTTAAGGCTTGCGGCGCGGGAATTTAGCGAAGCCTGCATAAGTGGTGGAGACATATCACGTTTTTCAACGAGTGGCGGGGCCGGGCCGATCCAAGTTAGCGGCGGAAGCTTCGGAAATTTTCAAGCGAACAACTCCGATGTTGAAATTATTGGAGCTGAGTTTCGCCTGAACAACACAGAGTTTACACAACCAATTATTGATCTTAATGATACAGATGTGTTTTCAGGGACTCTATCCGATGGATCGGCATTCATTTTTGCAGCTCCGGTTAATTCCTTTCTCGGCGATGAACTGGACGGTGTAGCATTGACGACGACAACTGTTCCAGACTTCAGCCTGGAACCGATAGTTGTAGATTCTGACAACCCAGTGGGTCCTCAAGGGCTGCGTTCAGGACAAACCTTGACTCTGCGCGAAGGTGGTACTTTGAATGATAATTTTGCCGTGCTTCCTGACGCAGCACTTCACATCGAAGGTGGCATCATGGGTGAACGCGGAAAAGTGGCTTTTGCTGAGGTAAATATCACAGGAGGTAGGATTGGCCAAAATTTCGTTGCGTCTTGTGGAAGTAATGTATCGATTCACGGAGGAGTTATAGATGGCCACTTTCAGGGAAACCCTGGCTCCAATATTTCTGTTACCGGTGCTGCCTTCCACACAAGAAATTGTTTCAGTATCCATCAGAATAGTATTGTAACGATCAGTGGTGGAAGCTTTGGAACGGACTTCGAAGCCAATCCTGGAAGTCAAGTAGAATTAATTGGCGGCGAATTTCTACTTAATAATTCTCCTTTCCTGGATACAAGTATCACGCTGAATGAAGGCAACGACGTATTCTCCGGTACGCTTTCCGATGGGTCTACATTCATTTTTACTACGGAGGATACTGATCGCCTTGAAGATGTTACGCTTACCACGGTGGCACTGCCACCTATCGATCAGACTCCAATCGTCGTAGATGCTGCCAATCCGCTTGGCCCGCAAGGCCTGAGAACAGGCCAACATCTGACACTTCGCGATGGTGGAATTCTCGGAGAGAATTTTACTGTTTTACCTGACGCCGTTCTCAACATAGAGGGTGGAATCGTAAAATTTGGAGCTGAAGCTGTAGGAGCGGATATTTCAATCTCTGGAGGCCAGATTGAGAGCTTCCGCGCAAACCTGGGTAGCTACGTTCAGATTAGCGGAGGCTCGTTTGTTTACGGGTTTAGAGCTCGTGAAAACTGCGTTGTTAGTGTTAGCGGCGGCGAATTTTTATTGTTCTATGAAGCAGGCACAAATAACTCCATAAGCGGCGGGATTTTTCACGGAAGTTTTTTGGTTCGCGAAAACGAAAACGCCGACATCAGCGGGGGAGAATTTCTAGGCGGGTTAACCGCATCTGCAGACGGCGCGGTCAATCTTTTTGGTACTCTGTTTTTTATTGACGGCATGCTAGTCGACCTCAAGGAAAATGAACAATTAACCATTTTAGAGCGCGATGTAGTCGTCACTGGCAATTTTGCTGACGGATCGGATTTCGAATTCGATTTGGCGAGCAATTTGATTTCACCAGACGCAACCCTGACAATTACTAGAGTGCCAGAAATCTTATTGGGAGATGTCAATCTCGATGGTCTTGTTTCATTGCTGGACGTCGCACCGTTTGTTGATCTGCTAACATCGGGAGACTTTCAGCTCGAGGCTGATCTCAATATGGATGGCGTACTCGACTTACTGGATATTGCACCATTTGTCGAATTGCTCCAAGGAGCATAATCGCTTAGTGGCGTAGCAATTTGAACTCAGACGTACAGATGCTAAAAAGGGAACGCCGCGTTTGATTGCGCATGCATATACGTCGTTGTCGGGATCGTCGTAGGTGAGATCGACGAATTCATTCTGAAATGCGGTCGCTAAACGAAAACAGGCACCATCGAATTCGATGGTGCCTAGTAGAAATCCAGTCATCTGAAAATCAGTGATCAAGATCAGTTCTCGATGCTGACCTCCCCGGCTTCTCCGGTATCAATACCCGTATCAGTGCCCGGGCCGCCGTTGAACAGGTCGAAGCCGGGACCGCCCTGGAACTCATCGTCGCCGGCCTGTCCAAACAATTCATCGCTTCCCGAGTTCCCGTTCAAGAAGTCGTCCTGGGTTCCGCCGAACAACTGATCATCAGCATTGCCACCGAACAGTTCGTCGGATCCTTCGTTGCCAGACAGTGTATCTCGACCGTCCTGGCCGAAGATCACGTCATCGTTCAGGCCACCAACAATTGTGTCGTCGCCGGTGCCGCCAAACAGCTCATCTCGGCCCTCCTGGCCGAAGATCGTGTCATTGCCCGGTCCACCGAAGATCTCGTCGTTTCCAAGACCTCCCAGTACCGTGTCTGCTCCCGAGCCTGCATCGACAAAGTCAGACCCGTGGAAAGCGTCGATGAAGTCACTGGCCTGGAAGCCGAAAATGGTATCGTTACCACGACCACCGTCGATCATGTCGACTCGACTCGTTCCTTCGATCGTATCGTTTCCATCTCCACCAACCAGGATGTTCTGGTTGGTGTCAATGAAGTCGTCGGACGAGTTACCGTAAATGGAGTCTGCACCACCCTTGCCGTCGATTTGGTCCATACCCAATCCACCGCTGAGCTCGTCAGGACCTGGGCCTCCAGTGATCACGTCATTGCCGGCCCCTCCGAAAACCTGGCTGCCGCCGGGAGCGGTCATGGTAACAACGTCGTTGCCATCACCGGCAAAAACGAATGCTCCTGGAAAGTCGACATCAATGGTGTCATTGCCAGCGAGGCCTTGTACCATCAGGTCTTGAACACCATCAAACGTTTCTGATTCGCCGTTGACAGTCAAAATGACTTGTTGCGGGTTACTGGTTCGCACCACTTGAATCTCATCGTCATCTTCAGTAGCGAGCACAGTCAATACATTTCCATCGAGTTGCCCGAACGAATCTGTGACGTCGAGAACCGTTAACACAATGTCGTTGCCGTCACCGCCGACGTAGCTGATCTGGAATTCGTGACCGCTTGAGTGTGAGAACGTAGTACCTTCTGGCATTCCAGAGAACATACCCACGATTGCGATCGAGCTGTTGCATCGCAGGATTTCAATCTCGGCTCCGACATCCAAAGTAACTGTCGGGGCAATGTCCAAAAACAGCAGGGCACCGTCGATTAAAGCAGCGTTTGACGCAACAAACCGGTCGTGTTCAATCCCGGGCGTCGTTCCTGAAATCGACATGACCGCAACCGCCGTGTTTTGAAACAATAACTCAAAGCCACGTACGCTTGCATGAGGTTGCCCAGAGCTATCGTTACCGGGCGATACCGTTCCTCTGAAATTTACTTCACCATTACCGTCGAACGAGCCTGCACCAGAGAAAGATGAATTGATTGTAAAATCGCTTGACCCTGACATGATAAGTTCATCGCCGTTGTGTCTGAGAACGTCGAATGTTGTTCGAGCACCCAGGTCAACGGAACTGGTTGGCGTCAGGATGACTTCCCCCGGAAACGTCATCGGAGAATCAGTTGCCAGCAATGTTCCTTCGATAGTAAAAGGCCCACTGGTCTCGTCGTACAAAAATTGGCTGTCATTTATATTCAGGAACCCGTTTGGGCCGATGTGAGGTGAACTGCCGGCGTTTACAACGGCGCCGTTGAGCAATCGCAATGTGCCATCCGTGGAATCTTCACCTATATTTAGTGATCCAGTGGTAAGCGTAGCGTTATCGACAGTCACCGTTCCTTCGCCATCGACATCGCCAATATTGGTGGTCCCGTTGGCCGTGAGAACACTCCCGTCATTCACCGTGATTTCACTTTCGCTGACTATGAGGTCGCTTTCGAAGGTTCCGTCGCCATTGTCAAATTGAGCTGTCGAACCATTGGTGACGAACATATTGTTGGCATAAACAAACCCGTCGTCTGAGACGTTCAGTGATCCAGTTCCGTTGCCACCGATGATGAGCTCGGAATTTTGGGAGCCAAGTTGCGAGTCGTTGCCGACAACCTCGATCTCTCCAGTCGAACCATTCTGTCTGCCGGCAACAATGAAAGAATTCGAATTTACTTCTGCACCAGCGGAGACAATAATTCGCCCGGATCCAAGTTCACCAATGACTAGAAACGCATCATTCTGCCAAGTGGCTTGCTCGGTAATCAACGCCGTAGAATCTGCAGGAGGATTTTGTCCAATACGAACGATTCTGGAATTGATTTCAGCACCATTGGTGGCGGTGAATGATCCAGACGACGCGGCAGCACCATGTCCAAGATTCAGCGTGTCACTTGTGAAAAATGCGTTGTTTACGAAAAGACGGCCTGCCCCGAAAAAATTCGAGGTGTTAGAGACACTGATCGTTGCTTCGCCATCCGCAATCAGGAGGCCGAACGCTCCGACAGTCATGCTGTCAGTGAGCAGTCGCGTCTCTGTTCCGAATATCGACAGACTAGATTCTACATTAACGAGCTGCGAAATCAGTTCTCCGCCGCCATTGAATAATGGAAGGCCACTGGTGACGACTACACCATTGGTTTCCGCTAGTGCAGGGATGTTGACCTGGTATGGTCCAGGCAAATGGAATCCGGCAGTCACGTTCTGATCCGGGACGCCATCGGTCCAGTTGTCTGCGTCGAAATACTCGATCCCATTGTCGCCAGTCCAATCGGATTCCTGGCCGAAAATGGGAACGCAGAGTGATAGTATTAGCAGCTGTACAGCTGGCGTGAGAATGTTTGTCATTGAATTCATCGTTATCTTCCCAAGTTTTCAAGGATAAATTTGCCTGGTTGATGGATTCGCGTGACCAGCATGATCCGACGTGAAAAAAAAAGAAAAATCGAAAAGATTGAAACGACCGCATAATTTCTTTGACAAACGTTCCTGATTACAATGAAATTGGCTTGGGAGACAAAAAATTAGTTCGGCACCATCAAATTTCGATCTGAGTACGATCAGTGTTCTGATTCCTCAATGTAAGCACGGTGATCCCGCCGCGCGCGACCAGCTGCTTGGTGAAATTCAAGGGTTCCTGAAACTGGTTGCCAGTCAGAACATGGATTCCAATCTGCAACAGAAGATCGGGACTTCCGATATCGTGCAAAATTCTTTGATCAAACTGGTTGAGCGGTTTGAGCAATTCCAAGGCGATTCATCGATCGAGTTCCGCGGTTGGTTGAAGCGAATTGTCGTCAACGAAATTAATTCCAAACGCCGAGCGTTTGCAACCAAAATGCGTGATGCGGGACGGGAGGTCGGCATCGAACCTCAGCTGACCGGGCAATTTGGTTCGCAGCTTCCGGATGAACAGCCGACGCCATCCAGTCAGGCCATGGCTAAGGAACGTATTGACCGATTTCATACTGCATTGGGAAAACTCTCCAAGGACCATGCAGAGGTCATTCGATTGCGCAACATCGAACGGCTTACATTCAAGGAAATCGGCGAGAAGATGGGGCGGTCGGAAGATGCGGTTTCAAAACTCTGGTATCGCGCCATTTTGAACTTTGAAGAAAAGTTCAAATCTGCCGACGAAGAGGACGTCTAAGAAATTACAAAAAGTTCGTCCGATTTGGTTTGAGATCCGCGTCTGTGGATTGCAGCGTCACCAGTGTTCATTCCATCAACGGAAACGCGAGTATGACATCGGAACGGGATAACCAAGACAACCAGCCTGAGCCTGGCATTGAGCCGAACGATGAACTCTTGGCATTGGCACAACAGTACGACCAGGGTGCCAGACCGATGTCGCGTGACGAACATCTCGATGCAATCGATCAACATGAGCTGGCACGCGTGCAGGATGCACTGGGGATCTTGAACGCGGTTAAAACCGATTTTGATTTCCTTGAGCAACAGACAGCGCTTGATACGCCGGTTGGCGGCGAGACACTAAATGACAAAGTCACTCCCAAGCCATCAGCGCTGCCGTCTCAGATTGGACGATTCTCAATCGAAGGCTTGTTAGGGCAGGGCGGGTACGCCAAAGTTTTCCTGGCTTACGATCCCAACCTCGATCGAAAAGTCGCAGTCAAAGTCCTGAAAGCATCCCAGGTATTTTCGTCGGATTCTTTGGCTCGGTTTGAGCGGGAAGCCAAAGCGGCGGCGGTCCTGAGCCATCCCAATATCATTCCGGTTTTCGAAACCGGGACCGTTGAATCCGATCAATTCATCGTTTCAGAATACTGCCCGGGCATCAATCTCGAAGAATGGTTTAAGCAACAGAACAATCCGGCTGAACCCAAAGTTGCGGCAACAATCGTAGCAACCGTCGCCGAAGCCGTCACTCATGCCCACCAGCGTGGTATCTTGCATCGTGACTTGAAACTTGCCAACCTGATGCTCGATCAAAGTGAACTGGATTCACAATCGTCGATGACCGCGGACAAATTCGCAGATCGTGTGCGGGTGACCGACTTCGGGTTGGCCAAGCCGATGCAGGGCAGCGATATTCTCGAAACCAGCGAAGGAGCGATCGTTGGAACTCCGGCTTACATGTCACCCGAGCAAGCTTCCGGCGATCAGGATATTACTTCCTCGACCGACATCTACTCGCTGGGAGTGATCCTGTACCAACTGCTAACCGGTAAACTTCCGATCGTGGGAAAGTCCCACATTGATACGTTGATTGCGGTCAAGCGTGATGAGCCCCAACCGCTTCGCCGCTTGAATCCAGGTGTACCATTGGATCTGCAGGCAATCTGTTTGAAGTGCTTGAACAAGAAGCCGGCGGCCAGATATACCTCGGCTTTCGAACTAGCTGAAGATTTGCGTAATTGGTTGCAGGGGATTCCCGTCAAAGCTCGGCGTGTAACGTCGGTCGAGAAACTGGGCAAATGGTGCCGACGCAATCCGGCACTGACGGCCGCTTTACTTGCAATGACAGCTGGTTTGATCGGAACGATTTTCCAGTGGAGAAATGCAGTCGCGCAAAATGAACGTGCCGATCGCCACGTACAGATGTCACAGAATGTCATTGATGAAATGGTGAACCAGGTCGCTTTGGATCCCAACTTGCCAGATGAGTTGCGACTCTCGATGGCGGAGCGGTCTGTCGATTTGCAGGAGTTGTTGCTGGAATCGGAACCAGACGACAGGGACGTGGTCCGACTGACGACGCGCGCGAATACCCGTTTGTCTCATGTGCTATACGATTTGGGTCGTTACGAAGACGCCATACTGGTGCTCGATCGGGCTGCGGAGATTATTGGACCCTTTCGAGAAGAACCTGAACTCATCGTATGGGCCACGCATGTGGACAGTTATCGGGCGGGTACGCTTAGAATGCTGGGCCGCGAAGAAGAGGCCAGCAAAGAGATTGACCAAATGGTGCAATCCGCCGATAAGAACCCCAATAAACTGTTAGTTGCCAGGGCCAAATTTCAACAAGGAATGTTAAAGCTGCAGAGCGCACAATACGATGCCGCGATTGAAGAACTGGAACAGGCTGCGCAAATCTACAGAGACAACGGCAACAAATATACAGGCTTCGAACATGCCCAAACCTTATTATTCATCGGAAACGCAGCGCTTTTGTCGGACGACTTTGAGCTCGCCGAGACTCGCACCACCGAAGCACTGGACCTGTTGCTTGAGCTAACAAATGTTTATAACATTCGAAAGCCAGCTGTCCTTGAGGCCGTCGGTCGTTGTCGCATTCAGCTCGCGCAGTTGACGCTCGCTGATTTACGATTAATGGGGCTTCCCGTCGATCCGGAACTTCCATTGCTCAAACAATGCCGCCAGCAATTCGCCGATTCTGTTGACGCGCTCGAAGAATGTATCGAAGCCCGACCAACCAATGCAAACCCGTATGCGCTTGAGGTAATGGCATACGAGTTTTGGATTAATATGGAGGTGGAACAGAATTCTATTGACCTGGGGCGTACCGAAGCTGCTGACTTGTTTGAACTATTCCTGGCCATCGACAAGTCGATTCAGCATCGCCCAATCGCTGGTTACATCGCGGCCGAATCAAGGTTGAAGATCGCCAAGGCACTGATTGCTCGTGAAGAGGTCGACGAAGCATTGGTTCAGTTGAACTTAAG
>CAZXLW010000121.1:0-11826 GCA_964641465.1 uncultured Pirellulaceae bacterium
TGCGGGTGGATTAGTTGCGTGGTTGGCGGATGCGAATTATCGACATGCGGTTGAGACCTGTGAAATTGACAAACTGAACCAGGCATGGGTAACCAGGGAATCATCTCGAGCCTTTTTGTGACAAACGGGGATATATTCCCCCGAGGTAGTCGTCGACTATCGTGGTCCAGGCTGGTTCCAGCCAATCGTCGAACGTTTTGAAATTTCCCTGTTTGATCGAGTCACCGGGATTTCAATGGCTACCGAGGATTCGGAAGCTGTTGATCTGTCGAAATTTAAATATTTGAAAGAAGTCAGGCTGACCAGACAATCCAAGCTGGCAGATGTTGGTGATGAGATTGGAATTCGAGAAAAGGTCAGTCAGATGGCTGATGTATCGATCTGTCAAGTCACGACTGGCAATCCTCCGGATGGGAGGGCCTTCATCAACCGGGATTTCGTTTGCTCCGAATAACGCGCGGGATCGTCGGTTGTTCATTGCTGGCTCTCAAATATAATCGCGGGCTACTCTTTCATACTGAGCATGTCGGAAGCAACGCGATGTCAGATAAGACTTCGGAAAAATGGTACAAGGATGGTCTGCGATTCAAGTGTTCGCAGTGCGGTGATTGCTGCACCGGCGCGCCTGGTTATGTCTGGTTCAACAAGGAAGAAGGAAAGCAGATTGCCGATTCGTTGGACATGCCGGTTGATGAATTCTATTCAAAGTACGCCCGCAAGATCGGTATTCGATATAGCTTAAACGAATACGACAATGGGGACTGTGTTTTCTTTGACACCGAGAAACGCGGTTGCACGATTTACGAACATCGTCCTAAACAATGCAAGACCTGGCCGTTTTGGGGCTCCAACCTGAAGACCGAAAAGGATTGGGAGCGGACGTGTGAAGAATGCCCCGGTTCGGGGAAAGGCAAGCTCTACTCTTTGGAGCAGATCGAAACCCAGCGGACTGCTGTGCGTATTTGAGAAATTTGCGATCGTTTTTTGTAACTCGCAGCTTGTTCGCTCGTAATTGGCGGCTTCCAGCCACGTTAATTCGAACAACCCAATCCAGGGCCAGCCCTGTTAAACGAATCATCGCGAATTGGCGATTACTCGGATAGGAATGGTGTGTCTCCAACGGGTTAACAGTATGAAGAGAAGCTTGATTGCGGCAGTAGTTTTGTGGTTTGCCGCCAGTAGTTCCGTTTTATTGGGTCAGTCAATCGTACCGGCCTTTCAGGTAAACAGCACGGTCCGCCCGAACCCAAAAGAAGTCGCTTCACCCACGCCAGCTCCGCGGTTAGCGGTTTCTAACTGGCAAAACTCGGCACCCCAAAGTATTGCCGGCATGGAGGGAGACATCGTCGTGTTATGTTTCTGGGCGACTTGGTGCAATCCATGCATCAAAGCAATTCCTGCCAACAACGAAATTTACGCGAGGTATAAGAACCAAGGCGTCAGGTTTGTCGGTGTCTGTAGCACGAACGGCGGAGAGAAAATGACGGCGACCGCCAAAAAGCACGGGATTGAATATCCGATTGCGGTTGATTCGCAGAAAAAATCTGTGGCTGCTTACAACGTCAAAGCCTACCCGACATACAACATCATTGACCGGCATGGAATGCTTCGGTTTATTGACTGTTCTCGCAATGAAGTAGAAGAGGGGCTCAAATCGGTGCTCAAAAAACAACCGACGCAAAAGCAAAACTACGTCCCCAGAGGCGCTATTAAGAACCCCTTTTTTGACGAGTAGGCCAAACGACGGTTGTTCGGCTCACTTCACATTCTTTCTTCCAGTTTTGCAAGCTTCTCCTTGCCTTACCAAAGAGCCTCCATTGCAATCGGCAAGAATAACCCCCAATGGACGCGAATTAATCAGAATTCGCATTGTTCGCCTCCATTCCATTCGCGGTTAAGACTCAAAGTGTTGGTTGGTTCACCGAGACTCTGAGTCGATTTACGGCCTGGAACGGGGGCGGTGGCGTGGGCTCTTGGTAGTAATCTTGTGTAACAGTTTTGCCGATTGATCTGGCCGGGATGATTCTCACAAGAAAGCAGGCTTCTTGTAGCGATTGTATCGTTTGTTGTTTTCCCTAATTGAGCTAATCGCCTAGCCAAACCAATCCCCCTCCAGCTAAGGGTGTGAAATTATCCTAGGTTTCAAATGACAATACTGAGTCAAAGTAACAAAACTGAATCGTACATGTCGGCCTTTTGGTCCGGCGACCTGTTAACACGTTTTCTATATTGAACCAACAATTCCATGTTTTATCGTTTGAATCACGCCTCGAAGCCTAGAACTGCAAGTCGGGGTCGTACTGGGTTAGAAAAGCCGAAGCGATCGGGCATTGCGGCAGTCGAGTGCGCTTTTTGTCTGATAATTTTGATCCCGATAATCTTTGGCACACTTGAGATTTGTGCTGGAATTCTTGCCCAGCAATCACTGACAGTCGCTGCCTATGAAGGCGTTCGAGCGGGAGTTGGGCGAGGCACAACCGATGCCGACATTCTGGTTCGGACGGCCCAAGTTCTGGAATTCCGCGGTATCAACCTCGGTACAGCCTCGACTACCGAATTCGCTCAACCGGGAGATCGACACGGCATTTTCCTGATCACGCCTGGCGGATTACCCGTCGAGCAACTTGACGCCCTTGACACAATCACCTTGCGCATTGTGGCGCCCTCTGCGGGTAATGCCACGCCTATTTTTGAGCACGTGGCTAATCGCGATGTCACTGCGGCCGTCACGATGGTGCGCGAGTTTGATAGACCTATTGATTGATTATCCATCAACTAAATGACCGACCCATAATCATGTTGAAATTATTTAGATTAAAAAAACGACCAGAAAGTTCCCAGGATCGCCGAGGAGCGACGGCGGTAGAATTCGCCGTGGTCATTCCAATTTTCGCATTGTTCTGTGCGATCTTGTTGGATTTCTCCAGGCTCAGCTTGGCTCGACACGCCGTTCAGAACGCGGTCTATCGGGCTGGTCGCCTCGCAATGACTGAGGGAGTGACCCGAGACCAAACCATCGACGCAGTCAACGACTATCTGGATACGTTTGGCTTCGAACCCGAAGCGGGCTCCACTATCGTCGGCCAGGTTTATCTGGATGACAGTGGCCGTGTCCTGCCCGTCAACACAACCAGTGAATTCGACAATGAATCTGTTGAATTTCACGTGGAAGTAGCCGTTCCATTTGCTAATGCCGTTCTGATCCTACCGTCGTTCGTGCCACATTGGTTCGAAAATCGAGAGATTCGATCTGAAATAAGGGTTCGATCGGAACGCTACAACGGATTCTTCAATCCGTCGGAAGCCTATGCGAATTAATAATAATCGAAAACACAATTAATTTTCCCAATGAGTTTGCAACAAGTCTAATTAATTAATTAACTGGAGAACAAAAATGCCAAACTGCAATCAACGTCGCGGGGCTGTCATACCGCTGTTCGCGTTCCTCTTGCCAGTACTGATGATTTTCTGCGCGATGGCAATCAACCTGGCTTATATGCAGCTGGCGAATACAGAAATGCAGATTGCCGTAGATGTCGCTGTTCATGCAGGTGGACGTCGACTGGGGACTCCCGTAGCAAATGATGATGGAACGGTCCAATCGCTTGCCGAAACAAAATCAGACGTCCTAGATTTTGCGGCTGATATTGCGGCCTTGAATAACGTTGCGGGAAGGCCTGCGGAAATTCCTGAATCGCAAATGGAGTTTGGCCGTTCGACTCGAGTACAGCAAGCTAATGGGCAGTTTTCGTCTTACGAGTTCTTTTCCATTAACGAGAACCAGATTCCAAGTAGCTTTCGGATCGTCAGCAACAATTTGGAATTGCCTTTCGTTTTTGGCCCCTTCAGTTCGTCAAATGGCTTCAGACCTTCAAGTAAATTCCACGTCAGTGCCAATTCCGTTTCAACGCAAGTTGATCGGGATGTGGTCCTGGTTATGGATCGTTCCGGGTCCATGATCTACTTCGAAGATGAGGGGCTGCTGAACAACACGCTCAACGATATTTTGGATGAAACCTATACGGAAGAAGGTGAAACCCTGTTTGAATACCGAGTTCAGTTTCAACGATTGTCGAGCGGCATCACTTGGAGAAACTCGGGCCTGTTTGGATATTTAACCCAGGCAGAATTTGATGTAACTTCCTTCCCAACTCGCAATGAATACCGCCTGAACTACGACGACGAACGCGTTCGTGAACATATTCCCGACATGGTGCATGAAAAAATCACGCAGAGTGAATACGACGAGGCTCGCGATGGCCTGTATGACAGATGGTACTCAAGTAATCTAATCTACTGGCTGGAGGTAGCGGAATCCCAGCGAGATGATCCAGACGTGGACAATGACACTTGGCAACACACGCTGGGTGATGACCCGAGAACATGGACTTCTGATCTAACAGTCGACGAGCAGCGTGCGCAACTGAGAGGACATATGGCACTGTACGCTCATGACTATCGGTATCGGTACAGGCTTGAAGACCCGACCATCGATGGGGACGAAGATCTCGATTCCCGGGACGCTCCGATCTATAGCCGCTGGTATCACCTCGAACGAGGCGTGGCTGTGTTCTTGAATGTACTTGGCGGAGGAGTCGATCCAGACGGGACAGCGCGTGATGGAACCGTGCAAAAAGAACAGATCGCGATTCTACCGTTCAATAGTGATCCGAATAATCAAACCAACAGTGAATATTACAACTCGGAATTTGACTACGAATTGCAAGACGACGGATTCCCATCAGCGTTCGTGAACAACAGTAATGAACCTGGCTATGCAGAACCATATGGTAGTTCAACCCTCTCTCTACGAGATGTTCTGGGCACCATTTGCCCTTACGGCGGAACGGCAATTGGTGATTCGCTACGAACTTCTGTTCCTATCATTCGAAGCTCAAACGAAAACGCTGGCGGTTCATCCGACCGGGCACGACCGTTCGCTGCCAAAACCATCGTTGTTTTGACTGACGGTGATAACACCGTTGGAGACAACCCGGTCACAGTCGCCCAGCAGGAAATCGCAAACGAGGATGTGCTTGTTCACACGATCACATTCACGCCAGGTGTTTCGAACGCTGGAAGAACGGCTATGCAAGAGGTTGCAGCTTTCGGCAAAGGTAGGCACTACCACACCGATTCAGGCGATGAACTGGCAAGGATCTTTGAGCAAATCGCCAACAACCTGCCTACGATTTTGACTCAATAACGGTCAAGCAATTCCAACGCAATTTAACAACCAGCCAGCAAGTCTTTGTTGGCTGGTTGTTTTTTGTTGACCTGCCTGCCTGACTACCAAATTTCAATGCGTTCTTTTTCTGGTTTGAACAGCTTGTCACCCTCTTTGACATCGAACGCCTGATAGAACGCTTTGATGTTGCCTACCGGTCCGTTGGCTCGGTATTGCGATGGAGAGTGTGAGTCGATCAATAGTCGACGCACCATTTCCGCATCACGATACTTCCGGCACCAAACTCGACTCCAGCCAACGAAGAACAGTTGATCGCCATTCCAGCCGGCCACTTCTTTCGGCTTTTCGCCATCGAGTGACAAACGGTATGCTTTGTGAGCGATCGAGAGACCGGACAGGTCGGCTATGTTTTCGCCCAATGTCAAATTTCCGTTCACGCGTTTGTCTTCCAGTGGTTCGTATTCGGCATACTGAGCGACCAGGCGATTGGTCAATTCTTTGAACGCCGTCCGGTCCTCGTCTGTCCACCAGTTATTCAGGTTCCCATCGCCATCGTATTTGCTGCCTTGGTCATCGAAGGCGTGACTGATTTCGTGTCCAATCACTGCACCAATGCCACCGTAGTTCAAAGCGGCTTCCGTGTCTTTGCTGAAGAACGGTGATTGCAGAATCGCGGCTGGGAAAACAATTTCGTTTAACGGCGGAGAGTAATATGCGTTGACCGTTTGCGGAGTCATTCCCCATTGTTCTTTGTCCACTGGTTTGCCAAGCCTGTCGGTCATTCGCTTGAATTCCAGCTTGTTCGAGTTGAGCGTGTTAGCAAACAAGTCATCGTCAACAATATCCAGTTTCGAGTAGTCTCGCCACTTGGTTGGATACCCGATCTTCGTATTGATCTTGGAGAGTTTCTCCTGTGCTTTCTGCTTGGTTTCGTCAGTCATCCAGGTCAAATCGTCGATGCTGTTCCCGAACGACCGCAACAGGTTTTTGACCAGTTTGTCCATCTCATCTTTGGCTTCAGGCGGGAAATGGCGGGCAACGTAAAGTCTTCCGACAACATCTCCCAACGCGCCAAAGTCCCCTGCCCCACCGCCAGAGATCGCGTTCACTGCTTTTTTCCATCGCGGCAATTGTTCTTCGATCCCGGCGACAGCTTTGCTGTGCAAGTTAAAATGTGCTTCGGCCAGATCTTCGAACATGATCGGTGCGAACGAATCTATCAGTTTGAATCGCAGGTAGTTCTTCCAGACGCCCAGACTCACGTCATCAAAGATCTCGTTGAGCCCATCAAAATAGGAGGGTGTATTGACGTTCAGATCTTTGAAATCCTTGTCAATCACCGCCGCGAAAAACTGCTTCCATTTCAAATTGGGCGTTAGCTCAATCAGTTCGCTGACTTCAAACGGATTGTATCGCTTGTTGGCATCTCGTAGTTCGACGCGCGGGACGTAAGCCTCGGCCAAACGCTTTTCCAAATTGACGATTTGTTCAGGTGTAGACTGGGCCCCGCGGATTCCGCAAAGCTTGAATGCTTTGCCGATGTAAGTGATCAAGGCGTCACGGGCGGCTACAGATTTCTCGTCGTCTTTCAGATAGTAATCGCGATCGGGAAGCGTTATTCCTGACTGGATCAGTTGGCACACGTATCGCGAGGAATCCTTTGGGTCCTGCGAGACGAAGAAACCACTCGGTGTTGAGACGCCAATGGATTGCAGGTAGCCAAAATGTTTGAATAGATCTGCCTTGGTCTTGATTGAGCGGATCTTTTTGAGTTCAGGTCGCAGCGGCTCAAAACCAGCGGCCGCGATCTGTTGCGTGTCCATAAAGCTCTTGTAAAAGTCACCGACTTTTTGTTCATCCGAACCCTTCTCAGAGGATTTCTTGGATACTTCCTGAACCAGCACGCGCATTCGTTCGCGTGACAGGTCGTCCAGTTGAATGAACGTACCATAATTGGACTTGTCGGCTGGTATCTCGGTGTTTTCCAGCCAGCTTCCATTCACATGCAGAAACAGGTCGTCCTGAATCCGAACGCTGGTATCAAACGCGTCCCGGTCCAAGTCGCTTTGCGCGAGTACGACCGACGCACCGATGAAGGGTGACAGAAAAATTAACAGGCACAGTAGGCTAAGTCTTCGCATCAGAGGTTATCCATGACGACTGGTTAGTTTTGCAAACCAATACTAAATCACGTAACGCTATGAACGTCAAGAAGCGTTCGGTTTATGGAGCGTATATGGAACGAACTGCCTGCTGAATACAGCCCCTGAATACAGCTCGATAGGCGAATATGCCCATGCCGTGTTGCGGCTACGAGCCTCGAGGGCCCGATCCCTGCTCCAGGTGCCGTTTCAAAACTAACGCACCGCCGGCCACGACAAACCCAAGCACTTTGGCCGCTTTCTTGACTTGTGGGCTCAAGCCGTTTTCGCCAGTAACATGTCGATCGGCAAACGTCTCGCAGTTATTAAACACGACGTTGTACTTCAGTCCTTCCTCGGCTGCCTGTTTGACTTCCGCAATCGCACTTTCAGCAACGTCCCAATTGGATCGAGGCCCGGGGTTCGGTTCAATCTTCATCCCTTCGAGATATTGCCCGTTGTCATCGAGCCACGTTTTAAGTGCGACCAGGCGATAGCCGTGTTTGCGAGACAATTCAGCAATCCAAATCTCCTGATCGTCATCGCAGACGCCGATCACGATAGCATGGTGTTTTGGCCCAAGGTGCTGGAGTGCCGTAAATGGGACCGTGATACGCGCGCCGGTCAATTCGTTTTCAGTAAAAGAAAGTTCTTGCATAGGATTCATTTATTCGTGAACGAACAGAAAATATTGGCAACGAATTGTCGCTGGTTCTGCGAATCAACATGTTGGCATTGTAGAAGTTGCCTGCTTGAAGGCTTCCCGACAATCACAGCTTAACGTTTTAGGGTGCCGTGCGTTTGAAGTCTATTCATTTTTTCGAATTTGACGATTGCCGCGAACCTGTCCATGTACCGGGCGTCTTTCATTCATTAACGACGCGCGAAGTTAATTCGTTTCTATTCTTTCTTTCAGAGGGGGGCCGATTCAATGGCACTATTTTACATGTTGATGCGCGCGATCGCCTTCGCCTTGTTGAAATCAGCAACTTGGAAGCATCGCCGGGCACAAGCAAAACTTGACAAGACGGATTCGTTGTTTCGCGAAATCGAAGCAACGTGCAAGGCGGAAGAGGTAGCAGTCGGACGTCCAGTAAATTTTGCTTCTCAATTCAAATTGATGAAGCTGTACGAAATGCGAGACGCTGCAAACGATCGTTGGAAGGCTGCTGCTACCCGACTCAGCAAGCGTGAGCGACTCGCAAACTGGTTGAAGAAATTGAGCGGTCGGAAACTGCCATACGCGGTGGGGCTAGTTGATATGGCCCTGGGGTTCACTGCCTATCAGTGGGTGGTTTCCGATCCGGATCGTTTGAACCAGCTTAGCGATTTGATCGCGAAATTGAGCTAACACTCGTATTCGCGTTGGCGAACGCTAAACTTATCCGTAATTGAAGAAGCGTAAGCGGTTTGCATTCAGGCAAGCCGCTTTTTTCTATATAGGCACCACGCACGTAGGCTCTATAATCGACGTCTGTGTGAAACTTTCCAGTAGGAGTCGTACGATGATCAATTGCAGATGGACTGGGGTGTGCTTTGCATGGCTGCTGATTTTGAACTCAGGAACGTCATGGGCGCAGAATGATATTGGCGATCGGCCAAATGGTTTGCCTGCTTCCAACGGAATTTCCCGAAACATCGACTACATGGCTCTATGGGACGATGTCTCGGAGGGTGGAAAGGCTGAATTGCACTCGGCTGTGTTTGATGTGGATACCAAATTCGCCTCAACAGCAAGCAAGATCGCCGGGACGTATCTTCCAGGCAAAGTGACTCATAGCCCCGAGGACATCAAGCACGCGGCGAACGAGTTTTTGAAATCGCTCAGCGAAGCGCAGAAAGAGAAAGTTGTCCACAAACTTGATAGCGAAGAGCGGGCCAAATGGACGAACTTACCAGCCAGACGAAACGCTGGAGGGATCCGTTTAGGCGATCTTGATGAAACGCAACTGAAAGCGACTTTCAACTTGCTGGCACATCTGCTTAGCCGGAACGGTTACGAAAAGATGCGGCTGATCATGCTGGCTGATGACCAGCTGTTAAAAAACGGACAACGTCGACCAGGATTCGGGACCGAGGACTTTTCGGTCGTGATCTTTGGTTCGCCGTCCGAAACGGAGCTGTGGGCGTTTCAGTTGGACGGGCATCACCTCGGCCTGAACGTAGCGATTCATGGAGAGAACATTACGATCGCACCCAGTTTTATCGGGTCGCAGCCGTCCCGCTATGAGCTTGGCGGTCACGAGATCCGACCGCTGGCGATTGAATATTTTCTAGCATTACGTTTTGCGCGAATGTTATCAGAGGATCAGTTCAAAGAAGCTTTGGTCGGAGACACGCGAGGTCAGATTTTGGCTGGGCCAGGCAAGGATGACTTTACCATGAAGCCTCGCGGGTTGGAGTGTTCGAAGCTGGACGACAAACAAAAGCTGGTCATGCTGAAACTCATTGAGGCCTGGGTCGGCAACTTGCCGGAAGATCACGCTCGCAAACGGATGCAGGAGATTGAAGCCGGTCTTGCCGAGACTCGTTTCGCCTGGAGTGGGCCTCGTAAACCAGGCAGCGATTTTTCGTACACGATCCAGGGCCCGTCCATGATTATCGAATTCGCGTTGCAGGATCTCGGTGGCGATCCAATGAACCATGTGCACACGCAGTACCGCAATCCCAACAACGATTACGGCAAAGCGTTCGCTGGAAAGTCAACTGAGGAATAAGCTGCGCCGGATGTCTGGCAGTCAGCCGGCATGGAATGCCTTGATGTTATCAAGCACTTTGGTCGAAAGTCGGTCTTTGGCTTCGCTGGTCCAGCCGGCAACAATGGGTGAGTACGCGATGTTGGGGCGGTTCAGCAGTTCGCTGGGAATCCCGATCGCTCCGTCTTCATCAAAAATTGCGAAATTGCCGGGCCGCTTAACCCAGTTGGAAAATTCGTGTTGGTCAAAGGTAACGCCAAGCGAAGTATTTACCAGGATTTTTCCATCGCCAAATTGCTTAAATTCCCTGGCGTTCAAAACGATTGTGTTGCGTGGCAAATGCGTCGAGACAACATCCGCCCGTTCCAGAAGTCCGCTTAACGGAAGGTACTCAATCCCTGCGTTTTCTGCCGATTCTTTTCGCGTGCGGCTGTAATAGCAAACGCTGGTTCCAAAAGCCTGCAGCCGGTCGGCGAGCATACGACCAACAGTTCCCAGGCCGATGATGCCAACTTTCGGCTTGCTCAGTTCAACCGGTTCCTCCTGCCACTGTTGGCCTTGAACTCCTTTAAACAGTTGAATCATTTGGCTGATCACGAACTCGACAACGCCCTCGTCTCCGTAATCGCGAATTCCTTTGACAACGATCCCGTTGTTGTTTGCTGTGGCAATGTCGACATTCGCCGATTCAGCACTGTACAGGCTGCAACACATACCGACGTAAACGAGTTGTTTGCAGCGAGTCAGGACTTCGGCATCAATCCGAGAATTCCATGAAACCAAAACGCAATCGGCGTCACCGATCCGTTGAATTATTTCATCGTTGCCTGAGGGAATCGTATCGTGCATCCTGACGGGACGTTCCGAGTACTCGCTCAACTCATTCAACGCCCAGGGCCGCAATCCAGTTGGATCAACGATGACAACTTGTTTGAATTTTTTCATTGGACGCGATGAAGTTGTGTTTATTGTTGCGTTGGCCAGGCGGTTTTTTTGTTGACGAATTCTTAGCGGCTAACCTGGGTTTTTCCGTCGTAGTGGATCGCTTTTTGTCGCAACGCAACCATATCCCAGTTCATTCGAGGTGGAGGGTAAAGGTAGTGACGATAGGCGATTGCCATTTGTCGAGCAACTTACGGCATATGCTATTGCACGTCGTCTTGTTGGTGAAGGATACCTAGACGAGCAGTTCGCTCCAATTCGCTCCCTGGACTTTGGAGCACGATTCAACTGCAGGGCAAGTCGACTTAAAGCGGTTGCGAGTTGTTCTGTTTAACGACAAGCCGACAGATGACATCGGCTACGTGGACACGGTCGCCTTCCGGCTTGTCGTTAAACTAATGCAAATATCGTTCGGTTTTTGAAGTAAATGCCATCCGCTTAGCGGCCACGGATTAGATTGGAAACTACTGCAGGATCGACTCTTAAAGTTAACGAAGTTGGCTCGCCAGGTTTCAATCGCTCAGGTTCCTTACTCAAATTTCTGGAGTTTAGGTCGTCGATCTTTAATGCCAATTTAAGATCGACACCAGTCAAAGCTTGGAATTCAAATTGGCCTTTGGCGTTCGTTGTCGATTGGGCGCAGATGATTTCTCTGTGTGCAATTGTTGGCTCCGGGCAGGCTCCGGGAAGCAGGCAGTCTTTGCAAAGCACGCGGCGGTCATCGGTGTACTTGGTCTCATGAATCAGCATAAGCTCGACTCCGCCAACTTCTAGCGGCTTTCCTCCAAGATCCTGCAGTTGCCCTTGTAATGTTTTCACAGGCGTAAGTTTGACACTACAAGGAAGCTCGGTTGGCCCG
>CAZXLW010000122.1:0-11514 GCA_964641465.1 uncultured Pirellulaceae bacterium
TAATCGGACTAAACTACGCATGCAATACAATAGGAATTAAAAGGGGGATTCTGGACGGATAAATAAACGGGGACATTGGGATAAATAAACGGGGACATTGTACTTTAAATTCGATTCAATACAACGATTTGACGCCCAGAGCAGCACGAGACTCTTTTTGAAACGTTGGCTGACGTGTACTTAACCACGAACTAAACTCTTGCTGTTGCCTTGTCCCTTTTCTTGCGCGGCAAACAAAGTAGAATGTCCCCTTTGTTAACGCGGGCCGGTTGGCGCAATGAGTAGCCGTCGCCGGATTCCTGGTGCCCAGCTTCGACCGATGCTGATGTAGGCTTTCTTATCTTTCCGGTAGGTGTACCGCGTACCCACGATAATCGCCAACAGAAAGAACAACAGCGAATTGGCCATGGGGATGATCGAAACGTCGTGGAACATTCCGTTGATGAAATAACTGATCAACATGGCAAGCATGACCAGTCCGTAAGCTCTGGTCCACGGCGTCGCGTCTGGCCAACGAACTAACATCGCCGCCTCCTGCCCTGCCCTGACCAGCAACATCAAAAAGAGTCCAACGCCAATCAAGCCGACTTCCGTTACCAGTGACAACACCACATTGTGTTGCAGGTAGGGAGCTCCCTTGCTTAGCTGCAGGTCGCTGTGCGGATCCTGCATGTACCGCCGCTTGTGTTTGTTGTACTGGCCAAAACCACAGCCAAAGAAGGGGCGGTCCTGAATCATCTCCCAGGCGATCGATGCGAAAATCGGCCTCAGTTGAGCGGACTGCGACATCTCGTTCTTGCTGACGTGCTTGTCACGTTTGAAATTGATCAGCGAAGATCCGAGTACGGCAAACAGCAGAACCGCTCCCACAGTCCCGGTAACAATCAGCACTGCTTTTTGCCGACGCGTGGTAATGAACAAAACAATCAGCCCGACGGCCAGGATCATCCCCATCCAGACGCTACGGGTCAGGGTGCAGATATTCCCGACGAACAGAACAGGAATCGCTAGAGTCCAAACTGCTTTTTCGAACAAATTATTCCGTGCCAGTTTCCAAAGCATGACTGCCATTGCCAGTCCGGTGGTCAGGAAAATCCCATTACTGATCGGATTCAAGAACGGTCCCCGTCCGCGTCCGAGGAATTCAGTGACCTTGGGGTCGCGAATGTAGCTTGGGAATACGATGCCGTACCAGCCTCGGCTTTCGGCGACTGCGGTTAACGCAAGATAAACACAGAATCCGCAAAACCCGATCGCGACCAGCTTCAATTCCCGGTCAGTGAACTTGGCATGCTTGACCACAAAGTAGAGCCCGAACGGGAGCAGGTAGAAGAAAATGAAACGAGACAGCGGTAGATTTTTGAAATATCCAGAATCGGTCAGTAACGCGCTGCCGAGCAACACGACCAACAAACCGCCAGCAAGATAGTCTGTAGCAACCAATTCTCGGAGGTACGCCTTCTCGCGGACCACCAGTATCCCAAACGTCATCACGATGAGCCCCAGCAAGGCCCGGTCGGCGGTGATCGGAATGGGGGCTGGTATGTGGAAAAAGTCGTATCCGAATACGCTGCCAGAGACCAATACCGCCAGACCACAGAGCACCAACGGGAACTGTTTACCCGACCAGTTGAACCGGTAGGCAGCCAGGGCCAGCCAGACGAGCAGCACGATCGACCAGATTGCGACGATAAAAACCATAAGGTCCTAATCGACGCAAAGTGACCATTAAAAGAGCTAGCAGGGTAATTCCGTTCAATACGCTGTAAGCAACGGTCGTATCAAATTTTACGATTCACGCGAGCTGGTAAACGTTAGCGAATAAGGAACTTCATCGGTTGGCTAAGTTGCGCCGTCTTTCCACTCCCGAAATCTCGTACTTCGACCTGCAATTCGTAGCTGCCGGCAGGAAGATCTCCGAAGCGAATTGGCAGATGCATGAAGAAATCGTTGCGAATGTTTCTCGCATTGTCGGTGACCACTGGGTAGTCCGTTGTTTGAACCATGTCGCCTTTCTCATTGGTGATCCAGAACGAGCTGCTGATTTTGGTTTGGAAATTTGTGACGCCCGAGGCCGTTTGCTGCATCGGCGTAAAGTTTTCCAATTCGCAGTACACCAGGACTTGCTGATTCGAAGTGAACTCAGATTCCGGGAACGTTTCGTATTGGCCGAACCCGACCACTTTGCGACAGAAACATGATGATTTGAGAACCAAATCGGCCGAGTTGCGAAGCCGCGAGGCCGCGATCCTGAGATGCTTGAGTGCTTCTGTAGCGGCGGCTCCAAATTGATCTTCGTCAACTGAATTGCTCATGATCGCGTTCAAAGCGTTAAGCTGATGTTCCCAATATTGCTTCAAGTCATTGGATTCAGCGGAATCTAATTGCGTGGGCGAGTCTTGCATACTCGTTTTCAAGCTCTGCAGGATACGCAGGCTTTGCTCCAGTCGGTGTCGCTGGTCAGCATTCGCGCTGGAGGCTTCTGCTTCAAAAATCTCAATTGTTTTCGCAAGTTGTTCGTTCCAGCCAACGGGCGTTTCAACGACAGCTTCGCTTGTGTCGGGCGGCGTGCTTTCCGTGGCACTGGCCAGCGTTTCAATCGCCGTGGGGTCCATCGAGCTTGCGATCAGTGATTCAATAAAGTCGCTCGTGTTGGGAGATTCGAGTTCGTTTGCTTGTTCAAAGTCCTGATCGAATCCGACGAACTGATTATTCGAATCGGATTGTGAAGCCGGATTCGTTGTTGGGCAGGAATCACATTCTTCGGCAGGAGGATCGGCAAACGGGGGAACCATGACTTGCATCTGATCCGAGACGAAGTCGATCGTGTTTTCGACTGCTGCAGTGGATTCAGAATCCGATTGTTCCGATTCCAAGCCGCCAGGTGCGCTTGGTTCGCTAAGTTGGAACTGATTGGTGGACTGAAAGCTGGGTAACAGTTGGGCGCCGGTTAACACTTCTGAGGCATCCGGTATGGACATTGCTGATGCCGTACCTTCACTTGCGTTGAAATTTGGTGCATCATCGGATGGCCAGATCATAGTCGTGGTCGCTGGCGTGAGAGCGACCTCGGGCAATTCGATGACGACAGAGTCATCAAGCTCGCCATATTGGGCAGTTGCCGTGAGTGTTGGAAGTTCGGTCGTTGGCGGTTCGATCATTTGAGGTTCGACTAGCTGTGTCGCTTCGGTTGGCGTCGGCATTGGCTGCTGCGTCAACGGTGAAGACTGTGGGAGCAGTAAAGCGATCGGTTCGGAAGTCTTGGGGGCTGGCGACATCGGTAACAATTGAATCACAGACGGCGGAGGAACATCCGTGTGCTCCACTTCTGGCATACTCGGCTTCTCGTGAATGTCAGAATAAGCGGTGATAGTTTGTTCAGGGTATTGGACCGGTTCGAACTCGGGCGTCGTGGCAAGTTCCGGGAGACTTGTTAGCTCAATATCTTCTTCAACTGGATTGGATTCAGCATGGTATTGAATGATTGGATCGGGCGACGTAGTCGTCGTCGTTTCGAACGCTAGTGGATCAATTTTTACGTCATCGCGCTCGGTGAATGGCTGGTTTTCAACAAAGTCCTTTTGCCGGGCCGGTTCTGAAACCAATTCGGACAGGTTTCCAGTGAACGTTTGGGCGCATCCGGAGAGCAGCAGGAAGCCGAAGCCGCCAATCACAAGGGAGCTCAGGAAATGGGAATTTCGTAGTCGCAACATCGATTCAAATCCGTTCGAAGAAAATGGCGGCGAAGAGTAGATAAAAACCGATGTCTCGGCAAGAGATTGCTTTTTTGCAAGCATGTGTATTTCGCGTAGACAGCCTATTTGTGCGGCATCAGCCGTCAAAGCGGTGACAAGCGTATGGTTCGTATAAGGCTTTGCGCGGGATTGGAAGCCGAGAACTGAGTCCATCGGATCTATATAATTGGCCCGCCAGCAGTTCCGGTTGGAATATTTCAGGCGATGGGCAGTCGGTCGTTGGGCTGGCTTGGGGCAACGCGGGAATGACACGCGCAACCGGATGGCGAAACGGTGTGACGAACGATCTTGGCTCCACGATGAATGGCCAGTCCTCTCGTGCTAACGCAGCCAATTTTGACGGCTCAGTGATTGGTGGCTGGCAAGATGGGGGGGGCTGGACGCGAGCGTGCGGTTTGGGTTAATGGCGTTCAAGAATTGATATTCGACAACAACTTCGCTTCGGCCGACGAAGTATTCGATGCCTCAGAAGATGGCCGATACGCGTTGGCCTGAACATTGGGCCGTTCACTGCGAATACATGATGTCGATTGCCTCAACATTGCATCTTTCAGTCCGCCCATCAAATCGAATAGTTGACAAAAACGTTGATGCAGTGCCCGCCCAAGCGTGTTTTGCAACGTTTGACCGGAGTTCTTTCAGTTAACGCATCGATTCACTTGAGAATGAGTTGAATTTAGCACCTCGCCATTCTACTATCTTAACAGGAGCCGAAGGCATTGAGCTGGTCGGTTTCTTTCCCGCCTGTTTTTCATTTGGTGCCTTGTATGAATTTGTCTTACTCGCGACGAATTGGTTTTACGTTAGTGGAACTGTTAGTCGTCATCGCAATCATTGGAATCCTGGTAGGCATGTTGTTGCCTGCAGTGCAGCAAGTTCGCGAATCGGCTCGGCGTACCAGTTGCTTAAATAATCTGAAACAACTCAGCCTCGCATGTCTTAACTTTGAAAGTGCCCTTGGTAAGCTTCCTAACGGAGCAAAAGGCGATGCCAGTTCGCAATGGGATACTTGCTGGGTCGGATTTGCATTGCCGTACATGGAACAAGTTGCCATGGGCGACAACCTGGATTACTCGGAGAGCTTTCATCCGAACCAAAGCGCCATCAACGATATGTGGCTGGACGACTGGCTACCTGGTTATATGGTTTGTCCTTCCAGCCCATTACCGAGGAACAATTCTCAAGTTCCCAACGAGTCGAACAATCCATTCTTGTTTCCCAACAACGTACGAGGCACCGGGCATTACGTTGGGATTGCGGGAGGCTACTTCGTGGGCTTGGAGACACAGTCCGAACAAGTCGTGTTGATTGAGTTTCAAAATGATGGCTGGCAATCGAGCAATGGAGTCATGTTTGCCAATTCGAATATCGGGTTCGAGGACATCCGTGATGGAAGCTCAAACGTATTGATGATTGCCGAGCAAAGCGCTCCGATTGATGACGGTGCTGGGCAATTGGCGGACTTTCGCAGTTGTTTGAATTTCGGTTCGTTCATGGGTTGTAATCGATCTGATAGTCCGACTAGTACTTCTTCTTGGACTACTGGGGGACCGAATCGAAGATCGTATAACATCACGACTGTCCGGTACCCTTGGAATCAGGCTTTCGCGCCAGGGATGACAGACCGAGGTGGCCCAAACAATCCGTTGACTAGTGCTCACCCTGGCACCGGGGGAGTTTGTCGTTGCGATGGTAGTACAAGTTCACTTTCCGAGTCCACGTCGCTGGAAGTGTTGTTGAAATTGTCGATTAAGAATGACGGAAATGCCGACGGCGACGAACTATGATTCGAGAATTGCAAATGGATTGCCGCGTAGTTCGGGCATTGTTTTGTCTGTCGCTGGTTTGCCTGGTGTTGCCCGTCACTGGGTGCGGCGGCAGTGGTGAACCGACCGCGTCCGTTTCTGGGAGCGTGCAATGTGACGGAACGCCTCTGGCAGAAGGACTGGTTGTTTTTTCATCCGGTTCGACAACTTGTACAGGCAAAATACAGAACGGCCAGTACACGCTATTCCACCAGGGTGACGAATCATCTGTGCCTTTGCAAAGTTACACGATTACCGTCTTCCCGCCGGACAACAAAGTCCAATACAACCCAGAGACAAATACCGAAGAACCCGTTCCGAGCGCGGTCGATCCTGCTTTGTTTCCGAAGAAGTATCGCAGCAAGACAACGTCCGGACTGAAATACTCGCCGACTGAAGGTGAAAACGCGTTTGATATCGTTCTCACCAAAGAATGAATTTACCGGCCGGCTTCAACTAGCGTGGAGGATGGCTTACCAGTTGTTCTGACATTCTCGTGAACAGCAATTCCAACATCAGACGCCCTCGTTCTTCACGCGAGTGGGTTCGTTTCAGGGCGGAGTCGACTTCTACGATCTGATCCAACAGTTGCGAAACGCGTTCGCGTCCAAGTTGTTTCAAACGTGCTCCAGCCGTTTGCAGCTCGTTGCCCCAGGTGCGAAAACCTGCGGCCTTCAGTGAATCGCTCAGATTGATCCGGCGACCGTTTCGGCTGTCACGCGTGACCAATTCGCCCACTTCGGCGTACCTGCGTAACGACCAGGAGATTTGACCGAACATGGCAAGCGGATGTTCACCGGCAGCAAACAACTGCCCCAGCAAATCCAACGCGTGCCCTGCCCTGCCGTCCAATGCGGAATCAATCGCCGTCCACATCGTTTGCGTTGGCCAACCTCCAACAATCTTGCGAATGTCCAACGGCGTTAACTCTTCTGATTCACTGGCATACAGACTGATCTTGTTCAGCTCTTGATCCATTCGCCCGAAATTGCACTCTGCCAATTCGATCAATGCAGTGGCTGCGTTTTGAGGGAGTTTGAAGTCATAGGACTTTTTCGCTCGGGCAACCAGCCATTTGATAATCTTCGCATCATCCCGCTGCTTGCCACGCCCTCGTTTGATGATCGGGGCATCGCAATGGAGCTGCAAACCTTTTTTGTCGATCCGTTTGTAGAGCTTGGTATTGCTGGCCCAGGATTCGACCACCAGAACGAGGACTCCTTCAGTCGGCGGGTTGTCGGCCAGATCCTCCAGGCGATCTCGATTCTGCTTCACGAACGGATCGGCGTTGTCGACGATTACGATCTTGGCCGAGCCAGCATCAAACAGAGATTTGGAGCAGAGTTCATCAATGACGTCAGACCATTGGCACGTGCTGCCTTCGAGTTTCGTCGTTGAAAAATCGGAGTCTTCCCCGCCCCATTTGTCACTAATGGCATTCAACGCGAGTTTCTGCAAAAACCGCTCGCCGCCAAACAATGGACAGAAACCAACCGGGGTTTCCAGCGACGACTTTTTGTCCGCGATGAAATCGAAAATATGAACGGTGCCTTGCATGCCCATATCAAAACAGAATTCATTGGCAATTGGAAGCCGTGCGGAGGGATGCGGTACGACAGGTCACATCAAATCCAGCGACCTAACGGACACTTAACCCAGGACTGGCAACTGCGTCTGGGCTGGTTTGTTGGCGGCTTGCTCTGCCAACGTCTTTGCCAGCTTGTGCGCGATTGCTTCCAGATAAGGAGCGACATTCTCATCATCAAAATTGGCAGTCATCTTGCCGGCGTCGCCGCGTTCGCGAAGCTGAATGTTGATCGGGATTTCACCAAGGAACGGCAGGTTGGCTTGTTCCGCGTACGTTCGGGCACCGCCTTTGCCGAAGATGTCGTACTGCTTCCCGTTGTCAGGGCAAATGAAACTGCTCATGTTTTCAATCATGCCGACCACCGGGATTTTGACTTTCTCGAACATGGCGACGGCTTTGATCGCGTCCAGCAACGCGACTTCCTGCGGCGTACAAACAACAACTGAGCCAGTGATTGGCAGCAATTGCGACAGCGACAGGGCTACATCTCCGGTCCCGGGCGGCATGTCGATGATCAGGTAGTCCAACTCTCCCCAGGCAACATCGCGCACGAACGTTTGCACTGTGGAGTGTAACATCGGTCCTCGCCAGATCACGGCTTGGTCAGGCGGAACCATGAAGCCGATACTCATCACTGGCATTCCGTTGAAGTCCAGAGCCGCGATCTTCTCGCCCTCTTTGACGACCTGACCACGCACCCCGGTCAGGTGCGGGATGCTTGGTCCGTAAACGTCTGTATCCAACAAGCCGACTTTGCAACCTGAACGTTGCAGCGCGATTGCCAGTGCCGTTGCGGTTGTGCTCTTGCCGACGCCACCTTTCCCGGATCCGACCGCGATCACTGCCTTGGCTTTCAAGGCCACGGTGCCGAGCGGCATCGGCGGTCGTTCATGATCGACGATCTCGACACTGACGGTCGCGTTGGCGAACTGTTTTTGTAACGTGGTTGTGACGTCGTTCTGGAAATCACTCGCCAGTGGTCGTGAAAAAGTCGTCAAGCCAACTTGAACGGTAATCGAATCCCCGTCGATCGAGATGTTTTTCAACTGATTGGCTTTTTCAATCGGACGCCCAGTCTCGGGATCGAGAATCGCACTCAATGCGTTGGTAACGTCGGCTTGAGAAATCGCGGATGGATTGGATTCGGACATCGAGTCAACTTTCGTTTGTTCAAACAAGGTTCTGCCAGGGTAGGCTGGCTCGAACGCGTTCTTCAAGGGGCTGAAGCGGCCATTGCAAGCCGCTCCAATAATTGGTGGCAGATTTTCGTAACCGCTGCCCGTCGGCCTGAGAGCAGAATACGCCCGCGAAGCCAAAAATCAACAGCTCTGGCACGAATTGCCGCAGGCCGGAGGATCCAACCGCAAAAATTACGCTCTCGCAACGTTCGCGACTTTGACCACTTTGGCTGCGAAATTCGCGGACAATACTGATTTGCTCGGACAATGTCGGTGAATTGAAGTCGATTTCCAGTACCCCGATCGCACCAAAATGGCTGGAAAGATGTTCAGACCACTGTTCCAAATCGTTCGCCGTCAGGATCGTCGCATCAAGATTCGCCTGCCTCACCAGGCTGGCGACACGTGCTTCCGAATTGATCATTACCAGTCTTCGTCGGTCATCCATCGCTAATCTTCGTCGGCAGGTTTGAAGGCTGATTCGTCGACGACTTGATCCTTATCGCTCTGCTTGGGAGAGCTTTTGATTATGCCCAAAGCAGACGCACGTCGAATCAACCTGGCTCGGCTGATGCCTAAAAGATCCGAGGCCTTGGTGCGATTGTTGCCGGTCTGCCGCATCGCCCGTTCGATCAATTCACGTTCGATTTCTGTCAGGAATTCGTCGAGGTCAATTTTCTCCGTTTCATGATAGCCAATCCTGGAGGCCGATATTCCGTGTCGAAACGCATCGGGCAGGTCTCCTGGTTCGAGTGTCGAACGTTTGGATTGCTCGCACGCATGATTGATCGTTTGTTGCAACTCGTCGACGTTGCCGGGCCAATCGTATTCGAGCAGCAGTTCGTTCGTATCGTCATCGACACCGCCGACTTGATGTTTGGATTCCCGGTTGCAGCTTTCGATAAACTTTTGTGTCAGCAACGGGATGTCTTCTTTGCGTTGAGCCAACGGGAGCAGTTCGATGACTTGAACGCTCAGGAAGTGCGCCAGCGAAGCGTTGTACTTGCCCCGTTCGGCGAGCGTGAGCAGCGATTGTTCGGCCGTTGCTATGATCCGCAATTCAAAATCCGGAAGTTGCGTGTATCCCCAAAGCTCCGATTGCGCTTCGATGCTCATGTGGTCAACATTCAGCAGCAACAGCCAATCCTTGGTGTGGCTGGCTCGTTGATCAAACACCCATTCTTTGATGCTGACTTGGATCAGTTCGTTGTCGGCGATTGCGCAGTGAACGGGGACCAGTCGAACTTGGTCGGTGTTGCGTTCGTTAAAAATAGTACGAGCGAGATGTTCTCGCCCCGATCCCTTGGGGCCGATGACCAGGCAGTCCGAGTTGTTGCTTGCTACCGCTTTGACTTGTCGCTGCAATCGCTTCGAAAAATCGCTCGCACCAACCAGGCTTGCCGCCGAATAGACTCTGGCGTCTTCCAAATGCAGCTGAGCCAGTTGCTCGTGCAATTCTTGAGGCAACTCCAAACGTTCGGATGTCGGTCGGTTGGGTAGCGGCGTGCCGGAACCGATCACGATAACGATCGGAGAATCGTCGTCTGTGTGTCTTAGAAGAATGAACGAGGCGGCCATCCAACGGTTGGGTTGCTTACGTTTCGTGAAGATATAACACGATCGCTGTGTTCGATGCGCAGGCTGGGAATGGTTCGAGCCAGTTGCCGATTCGGCCGAGGGATCAAACATGTCCGGCGGCGGGCAAATCCCATTTGCTGCACTGGAATTCGCGATCCGGTTATCGTCAGAAGCATCGGAGGTGTATTGCAGGGATTCGCCGACCAACGCGTCGGCGGCAACATCCAGCCACTTGCAGCACGCGTCATTGGCGTGGATGACTTCGCAGCTGGCGTCCACGATCGCAATGGGGTTAGCGCAATCGTCGAACCATTGTGGCAGCTTCAGTTTCCGGGTTCTTTTTCTGGGCATTGGCCAGACTGCGAAGGATGTTGGGCGTTTCGATTTGCGGTCTGGTCGAGAACTCTGTTATAGTTCGTGCTTGTTTGCGGAACACGGCAACAGTCCTGCCGCCCCGCGCACCGAATGGGTGACCCAACCAATGACTCGCGAAAAGATTCTATCAAACAATCCGCCAGCGGACGATGACGATCCGCACTTGCGGCCCACCAGGCTGAGTGAAATGGTGGGGCAACGGGATGTGATCGAGCGTTTGCAGGTGGCAATTGATGCTACCCGGAAGCGAAAGGACGTGCTGGGCCATGTTCTGTTTGATGGCCCGCCGGGACTGGGCAAGACGACTTTTGCCTACTGTATCCCCAACGAACTGGGCGTCCCGATAGATTTTCTGTCGGGGCCAAGCCTGAAGGCACCCAAAGATCTGGTGGCTTCGTTGACGAACCTCCGCAAGAACCAGGTGTTGTTTATTGACGAGATTCATCGAACGCCCAAGGCGGTTGAGGAGTACTTGTATACGGCGATGGAAGATTTTCGCATCGACATTGTGGTCGGCGAAGGCGTCAATGCTCGCACGCATAATTTTAAGCTCCAGCCATTTACGTTGATCGGTGCGACGACGCGGGCTGGAATGTTGACTGGTCCACTTCGCGACAGGTTCCAGATCCGTGAGCATCTGGACTTTTATACGATCCAGGAACTGACGGACATCGTCAATCGAAACGCCAGGAAATTCAAAATAGAGATCGAGCCCAAGGCCGCGGCGGAGATTGCCAACCGCAGCCGCAGCACACCGCGAGTCGCCAACAATCGTCTCCGCTGGGTGCGTGACTACGCTCAAAGCCGAGCCGACGGAGTGATCACTTTGAAGGTCGCCCAGGCCGCATTGCAAATGGCCGAGATCGACATACTGGGCCTCGACCGCTTGGACCGCAAGTATCTGGACACATTGATCCGGGTCTGCTTGGGAGGCCCGACGGGGATCGAAGCCATCGCCGCGACCATGAATTCATCTTCGGATACTTTGGAAGACGACGTCGAACCGTTCCTGCTTCGCAAAGAATTGATTCTCCGAACGTCCCGCGGTCGGATAGCCACGCCGAAAGCTTTCGAGCATTTGAACCTGCCTCCGCCGTCACAAAATCAGCTGTTTGGTTGAGCCATTAAAGCGAGTTAAACCAGTGGATGCTGAGCAAGCCAGATCGAACCGTTTCTTGGAATGTCTGAAAGACTGGCAGACTGACAAAGCTTGCGATTACGAATAGCTCTATTTA
>CAZXLW010000123.1:0-3836 GCA_964641465.1 uncultured Pirellulaceae bacterium
GTTTGCTGAAGCTCGATCAACAATTCGATTATTTCCAAGCTAATGCGTCGTTTCGTGGCACGGCGATGAACGTCTCGTTCGAAACGGACTCCGTTGACGAATTAAAGGAACTAATCAAACACGCTAAACCACTTTGGAGAAAACGACAGGCATGGTTTTCAGCGTGGCGCAAAAACGTCTATCGGTACTATATGGCGAACTTGGCTGATGAATGGTGGCAGGGGGGAAATACTCGAACTGAACGGACTTTTTATCGTTTTCTCGGTTGGCCCGTTGGAGTGCGGTTCTATCTTGATAAAGGACAGTTTTGCTATTCGCTTGGTGGCTGGAGTGAAGAACTATTCACCGACCATGGAATTGACGCTTCAGGCTCATCATTGTCCAAAATGGAAGTCTTATTCTAATTCGAGACAGCATGTTTTTCCGACTTTCAAGTGCAAAAAAAATGACCTCGTGATCGAGGTCATTTAGTCAGTCGTGTTTCGAGGCCTAGGCTTACATATTTGAAGCCATCATTTTTTCGGCTCCCTTGCCTTTCATTCTACTCATCACTGATGGGAACTGACCATGATTTCGGTTGAGTGCGATGACAAAACTACGCACTTCTTTCGACGTCTCGTCACTGATCAGTCCCGCCTGTTCGTCTTTGACAATCCGTTTGGCAAGTGCCCGAACTGAAGCTTTGAGCCCTAACTCAACACCTCTTTTTTCGTCTAACTTTGCGTACAGGACTGCGAGCTCTTCAATCTCCGTCCGGTACTTGTCGTACTTCGACTTGCTCAAAGCCTCGGGCCATGCAATCATTGAGGCATGTGCGGTTTCGAGAGATTTTTGCAACTGTCGTTCGCGACGCTGCATCGCGTATCGTGTTTTCCTTTCGATTCTGTCTTTTGCTTTTTTGCGTTCTTTTCGATCGCGGGCCAGTTGCCTTTGCTCCGCAATCAAAATTTGATTTTCGATGTAGATCCTCCGAGCCATTTCGTACTCTTTTACTCCCAGCGAATTGAGATAATTCGCTTGTCCAGAGGATCGAATAACCTGCGATCGGCCATTGAGGATATCGGCTTCCAGGAATCGACTCCCCACAGATCCAGAGCTTGACGACGCTCCATCCGTTGCGCTGGATCCGAGGCTGCTGCCAGATGATCCACTGCTGCTTCCGCCTCCGCCCCCGCTAGAAGGAATGTTCGTCGATCCAGACTGGGCAATGGCAAGTGTCGTTGTTGCTGAAACGACAACGATTCCAAAGAAGAAAATTACAAGACGTTTCATGACTGACTCCAAATCATTGTGGGCTAATTGAGTAACAGCCTTTAGATGATCTGACTTCAATATGTTTTACATTTGAAATCCGTTTTTATTTCAGGTGCCTACTGTGTGGTAAGCCAGAATCTTACCTGGAAAAAATTGAGATGCGGCCAATCGTGTTGGGCACGGTGTGTTGGTTCACTCATCCTCACTTCGCGCGTTGTAGATTGTGCGAAATGTTTCTTAAATCAATCGAAGTTGAAACCTGCCTGTGATCGACGGACGGCATTCGACGCAAGAAAAAAACACGTAAAAAAAGAAACGCCCAAGATTTACGTTTGCGCCGGTCATTTCTGCGCAGACGGTCATTTCTGCGCAGAGATAGTTAGTGACGCAGCATCATCAGTTAACTGGCTAGAAGCGGTTTCAAAACCGATTTTACGAAAGTAGCACGACTCTCCGAGTCGTAAACACGTGATGAAACGACTCGGAGAGTCGTGCTAACTATGGTTTTGAAACGCCTTTTTCTAAACAACGCCCCAAGGCACAGCAAATCGTCCCTGGAAACAGCAAAACGTCCCAAGACACAGCTGAGTTCCATTGCTGCTCTTCACGCAATGGCGATGGCTGTATATTGAGACGTTTTCTTGTTTAGTTCAGGTTTTCTTATTTAGGTTGGTTTGGCTTGGCTTGGCTTTCTACCAGCCCATGACCATATTCGATTCGACTACTTTCCGAGCTTGTTCCAGATCGGTTCCCGTCTCGTGCATGTAGAGGCGGATGGCGTGAACTTTGTCGCCGGCGGCTTTTGACAGGCAATCTCGAGCGACGTTGCATGGATCAGTCTTAACACCGATCCCCAACACGCCCTTGGAGATAACCCAGCTATCCCGGGGACGTTTGGTCATGCGAACAATGTTCTCAGACGGATAAGAATCATTGGCAACTACTGTTGCCGCATCCTCATCGTTCGCCCAAGTGATAATTATGTGGGCGTCAGTTTCGACTTCAAATAAAGGCATCTTAGTTTCTCCCAGGATCACCAATGAAATTCGAGCCGCCGAAACGGCTATCAGGTTCTATCAAGATTTTGTCAGTTTTTCGCTAGAAATTCCAGTCATGGTCAGTATTTCGGCGTTTTTCATTTCGCGGAATACCCGAAAAACCGTTCCCATCGGAAATACGTGTATCAACTTTTGTTATCCATCTGAACGCTGCCCGACACGCACTCAACCAATTTTTCGCCGTCATCAATTAACAATTGGCCATCTTTTCCGACTCCCCGAAAAATTCCCCGGACGGATTCTCCATTTGGAAGCTGGACAGTCAGTTGGCTGTCAGAGCCAAACATCAGCTTTGGCGAATAGTCCTCAAGTAGGGTGCAACTGTCTGTTCCGAGCTGCGACAGTCGGCTATCCAGTACCGTCAACAGGCAGGACAGGAATTGATTCGGGTCGCTTGTTTTGTCCCGCAGCATTGCAATGGCTGTCACTCTGTCTCGTAAACTTTCGGGCGCTTGTTGTACATCGCAATTGAGGTTTACCCCAATTCCGATCACGCAAAATTGTCCTGTGCCCGATGTGACCAGTTCGATCAGAATACCGGCAACTTTCTTGTCGCCCAGGAAAACGTCGTTGGGCCATTTGAATTGGGCGTCTAGTTCCGATGCGCAGTCTGCATCACAGCCTGATATCGCTTCGCCAACAGCAACGGCGGCTGCCAGCGCGACAAGGCTCATGTGTTCGTGGAACGCTGAGCAGTCATATACAACCGAGAATGTCAAACTGCCTGCCGAAGACCACCACGTGTTACTGCCCCGACCACGTCCGTTGCTTTGCTGGTCAGCGATCACGAGAGTTGGTAGAAGTAATTCCGTGCCTTGGCGGATAAACTGCTTTGCTTGATCGTTCGTTGAATCAAGCTCAACGAAATGTCGAACCGATCCTATCGGGCTGTTGGCTGAGACAACGTCAGCATCAAAAAGAGGTGCTTGCATGGGCGCAAGGGTATCGGATCTTAACCGAGATGCAATGCTGACTGAGCCAACGAATGACTGTGTGAACTAGCGGATTGACAGTATGCCGACTTTAAATTTCGGCACAGTGTCCGCTAGTTCGGATTCAAGGGCCGCAATGGCCGCGTGCTGCCTGGAGAGAAGTTGCCTTCGCCGCGAAGCAGATGCGGTGGAACGATGATCCCGGAATCATCGGTTTTTGAGCTCGTAGTTCCAGTTGTGATTTTCGAAGAGCTACCATTCTTCGATCGAATGACTCCAAACGAAGTTGTCGGATACTGCGACGCGGTTGACGACGACGAACCTGTCGAATTACTTCGGGCTGTCAATGGTTGCAGTATCGCGTTGGTGGCTTGCTTGGTGACGCTTGGAGCGGTGTTGAAGCTGCTCTGCTGCACGCCAGTCGCTGGTTCTGGCAGGTTCGGCGACGGAGATTTTGAAATCCCAATTCGCTCGGCTAGTGGCTGTTTGCTTTCAGCCATCTTCATCATCTGATTGAAGTCTGATGAAAAATCGTTGCTGTTGGTAGGCGCGGGGTCGGTTTTTGCCATTGTCGGTGCTACTGGTGCCGTTG
>CAZXLW010000123.1:3936-11246 GCA_964641465.1 uncultured Pirellulaceae bacterium
CGCAGTTGGCGCTTTGGATTCAAGCTGGTTGCTGCGAGCAAACGGATTGGAGACAACCGCCGCTGTACCCGATGGCTGAAACGAATTGTCGACCGAGTTCGAAACTGTCGAAACAGTATTATTAACGGTGTTGCTGACGGCGCTAGTTGCGCTTTTCGCGAACGAATTAAAACTGTTGGTAGCGTTGCCGGCGATTTGTTCTGCTTGCCCCTGAAGGTTTTGAGCAACATTTTTGACGGCATTTTCGTTCGACGGTTGGAACGTGTTATTCCATCCATTAAACATGTTTGTAGTCTCTTCCGCCTTAGCACTTCCCTGACTTACGACCTTCTCAGCTGTCTTGAACGCGTTGTCTGAAGTGGATTTAAATTGTTGCAGGGTTTCGTTGAGTGCATCCTCGGTGGATTTAGAGTGATTCAAACTCAGCTTAGGATCAATCGAGTCCAGCGAATACGGCTTCCGAATTGACTCCGCTGCGTTTTCAGCTGTGGCCTGCTGGTTGCGTTTGGCTTCGGCAATGATATCGTCGATGCTCGACTTCAAGTCATCTTTGGCCTGTGCCATTTCACCGTCAGGGGCAAAATGAGCTGACGGAGGCGGGATATCATCTCGCCTGGAAGCCAAACTGAGTTCGTCGTTCTTCCAAAAAGCAAGGCGGCTAAGATCGGGCTTTCGCAAGGTAAAGCCCGATTGGCACCCGCATAAAAGTGACATCGTTGTCAGTGAGAACGCGATCAATTTGGTATTTCGTTTTGGCTTCATGCCGTCACTCGATGAATTCGATTCGTTCGTGGTTTAAATAAAGTCAAACTTTACCTTGTCAGATTTATCGGAACAAAAGACAAACTGACTTGTCGACTTTAACCCACAAAAGGGAATTTTCCCGATTTGCGTTGCGGATACTAGAAAGCCATTCTGGCTCAGTCAATATCTTCAGAGGCTGGAATCGCTAGCGATCTAGCGCATGCAAAAAAAGGCATGCAAAAAAAGCCGCCTCGGGATCCGAAGCGGCTTGTTGCGACGCAAATTGATTTTCAAGACTTTGTGTGTTACTTGGCGGCCGCAAATCGTTCGGCGACAGCATTCCAGTTAATCACATTGAAAAACGCTGAAACGTAGTCAGGACGACGGTTCTGGTAGTGAAGATAGTAAGCATGCTCCCAGACATCCAATCCAAGGATCGGCGTTCTGCCTTCCATCAAGGGATTATCCTGATTCGGAGTGCTTTCGACGGCCAACGAGCCTTTGTCGACGACCAGCCAGGCCCAACCGCTACCGAAGCGGGTTGCGGCTGCTTGGGAAAATTTCTCTTTGAAACCATCGAAGCTACCGAACGTAGAATTGATCGCTTCCGCGAGTTCACCACTCGGTTCACCACCACCATCGGGACTCATCACAGACCAGAACAAGCTGTGGTTGGCATGTCCGCCACCATTGTTACGGACCGCACCTCGCTTGTCCTCGGGAACCGCACTCAGGTCGGAAACAAGGTCTTCGATGCTCTTGTCGATTCCGGTTCCCTCTAAAGCGGCGTTCACCTTAGTGACGTAACCGTTGTGGTGTTTGCCATGGTGGATTTCCATGGTTTTCGCGTCGATATGAGGTTCCAACGCGTCGTGGCTATAGGGCAGTTCGGGCAGACTGTATGACATAGGGGAATCCTTTGCTGATTTGAAAGTGTTCTTGCTTTGTGACAGCAAGATACCCAATGAAATTCTGCAAAGCAATGACCACAAACAGTGGTCAAATCGCCCTCGCTGGCGAACAGTTGTTCACCAGCAGTTCCTACATGAGGCTACGTCAGCGAAGCGATCTTATTCATTGCCATCGCGACCGGACGAAGTCGCGGCCCGCTCAAGCTGGTCCGAATGCTCATCAGAAAGCATGAGAAAACGTCGCAGATCAACCATAACTCGAGCATGTAACTCCGGGTAAGCCCGACGGAACATGCGTTGCTTGGGCTCGAAAATCGTAATCCGCAAGTGCGAAATACGAGTTTTGCTGTTGTTGTCTTCCGGCTCACACATTTCGATGTCTACGCGGAATTCTGTTTTCTTTGATTCGTTGCCTGGAGCGACACCCGTGGCGAGTAGCGAAACGTAGGTTTGCTCGAGGTGAACCGGAATGGCATTCGTTTCAAGGATGTAGCCACGTAGTTTTTCAGTCAACAGTCCCAACGGTGTGGAAGTCTTATACTCCTGGCAGAATAGAGGCTTGGCCTTCCATTTTCGCCACGGCAGGCCGGAAGTTGAACTGGTCTCGAAACCTGTCGAGCTGAGGTCTTCTTCGATACTAGGTTCGCTGGAATACTCGACCCGATTCCGTCCGCCTTTCTTGGCAGCAAACAGAGCCTTGTCAGCTCGGACAAATAGCTCGGTAGCGTCTTCGTCGTTCCTGAGTTCGGCAACACCAAAGCTCGCGGAAAGCGTTTTTCCATCAAGCATTTGCTGCGGAGTTCGGTTGAGGCTCATGCGAATCTGTTCCGCACGTTCGATTGCATTTTCAAGGTCGCAGTTCGCACAGAGAATGACAAACTCCTCACCGCCGTAGCGAGCGACAATGTCCCGAGCGCGAACAAATTGTTGCAACTTTTGAGCGAACGCAACCAAAGCCTGGTCGCCAACATGGTGTCCGTAAGTATCGTTGACTTTCTTGAAAAAGTCCAAGTCGCAGATGATCAGGCAGCATGTCGCGTTGGTGAGCTTGTGGGCAGTCACATATTCGTTCAGGTTCTGCTCGAACGCGCCGCGATTCGCCACATGAGTCAACGGATCCAGTGAGCTCGCGTTCTTGAGCAATGAGAGTTGACGTTTCAAATCAGCGTTCGCTGTCATGTCTTGAATCAAAATAACACAGCCAATGCAGCCACGCTGATCTCCAACAGGAGCCACCAGCAAACGGACTTTGCTTTCCCGGCCACTGCGCCCAACCAGGCTGTATTCATTATTCGTTGACGACACTGACGACAGGCACTTGGTTACCGGACAATCCGTCGGATCCGCGCTTTTCTCATCGGATAGGCCGATTAATTCAGGTGTGAACTGGACCCCGACGGTGTTCGACGTGGAAAGCCCCGTGATCAACTCCGCGCCTTTGTTCCATTGAGTGATGACTTTGTTCCTGTCAACAAAAATCACGCCTTCGGCGATGTTGTCCATCAGGCATCTGCGGAAAAGCACGTCCGCATCAACAGGATTTGTTTGCACAGGAGCAGACGAATTCTGTTGCGTTTCTTCCAGGATCTTCGCAAAATCATCGAGATTCTTGTCGATTTGGTTTTGGACTGACTGGACTGGGTTTTGCTGTGTCTTGACCGGTTTACTCATGGTACTTGCGCGTTTTGGGGGGAATGTATTCTTGATCAAGACTACGTCATGACGAGAATCAAGACGTGGTAGTAACTGTGGCAACACGATGAAGGGCGACAGTGAGTCCAATTGTGACGATTGCAAGAAATCTTCCGTCGAGGGCTAACGTTCTATGAAACTGGGTAGGCTGTTAAGTAATGGAAAACCGACCATTGCCGTTTGTGATGCGGATGGTAAATGGCGGGAATTACCCCAGCGTGGCGCGATCAACCGCAGCATGAAAGCGGCTATTCATCGTTGGGATTCAATGCTGATGGATGAACTGATCGCCCAATCGACCGAGTTGGACGAAACGAAAATTGAGTTGCTTTGTCCGATCCCGTCGCCCGAGAAAGTGATTTGCGTCGGCAAAAATTATGCAGATCACGCTCAGGAGATGGGCAGCGATCCTCCAGACATCCCGGTGATTTTCAACAAGCTGTCGTCGTGCCTGATCGGTAACAACGAGACGATTGTGTTGCCAGCCATTAGCGAGAAAGTTGATTACGAAGCTGAGTTGGTTGTCGTCGTCGGTAAGGGCGGTCGCCATATTCCACGCGAACAGGCGTTGGAGCATGTCTTTGGCTACACGATTGGTAACGATGTTTCGGCGAGAGATTGGCAGAAAGGGCGGCCGGGTGGTCAATGGTTGCTCGGCAAGACTTTTGACACTTTTGGTCCAGTGGGCCCCTACATTGTTTCTGCCGATGAAATTTCGGATCCGCATGATTTAGACATCACTTTGCGCCTCAACTCCAAGCAGATGCAGGCAGGCAATACGTCTCAGTTGGTCTTTCCAATCGATTTCCTGATCGCCCATCTTTCGAAATTTTTCACGCTGAAACCGGGAGATCTGATTTTCACCGGAACACCAGCTGGCGTTGGTGCGGGCCGGACACCGGAGGTATACCTGCGCAGTGGAGATGTCGTCGAAATCACGATTGACCAAATCGGTACCTTGACCACCCCAGTTGCCGACAGCGTCAGCTAGTGAATCAAACAGGTAGATCTTGTTGCACAGCAACTGCCCGCTTGTCGGGCAGTCCGTTGGTCGCTAGCAAGGCTGCCTTTATTAGCGAACTCCGTGTGAAACGCAATAAACGGATGAAGACGCCAATCTATTAAGTCAGGTTCCGGCGAACGCCGATGACATAGCAAGGGACCGGGCTATCCGCTCAATGTTCAGCGGTTATTCGGAATGCTGATCGCGGCACTTTTCTCGAAATAGATTACACCTTTATCCAACAGTTCATTTATGGCTTCGGGACGGAACGACGCAAGGCGAAGGCGAGTAATCCTCGACGAAGCGGTCCAGGCTCGCGTTGTCAATTCAAGTGAACCGGTCAGTCCGGCAAAGCAGAGTTCTGAGCCGGCGAAGGTGTATTCGCAAGCCGCCAAACGTGGTGGGCAGTTAAAAACAACCGATCTGATCCCAAAACGAATCTGGCCGCTCACCGCGCTGATCGGGATCGCTGTTCTCGGGTTGGTTCTGCTTAATTTGCTCCGGTACGGATTATTGCATTGGTCGTTTATACCCGTGGACGTCGCCGCAACGTTTTCGCTAACCGGCATCGGCACCGTTTCCAACTGGTTCTCTTCCATGCTGCTGGTGGTGTCGGGGATGGCTTCATTGCAAATTTATGGCATGCGGCAACACCGATGTGACGACTACAACGGCCACTATCGGATTTGGATATTTATGGCGTTGTTGTTTCTTGTAGCCAGTATTAACTGCGTTGTTGATTTTCGCGCGATCGCCAATGCATTTACCAGGACGGCAGGATTTGCAGGTGAAAATGGCCTCGTCATCTTGTTGGTCATCAAGATGGTCGCGCTGACCGCACTTGTGATACGCGGAGTTCTCGAGATTCGTGCATCGCGTGGGGCGTTAGTAGCTGTTGTGATCGTCTGGGTCGCTTATGCTTCGGCAATCGTGGCTCAGATTCCGGCTGTCCAATCGGAACTTGTCCAGAACGAGGAGTTGATACTCGGTAACCTGGTCCTGGTCGGGACGGTGGCCCTGTTTGTTTCAGTCCTTCTCTATTCTCGGTTTGTCTATTTACACGCCAATGGGCTGATCACAATTGAAACGGCTCAAGCGAAAGCCAAGGTCGCCAAGAAAAAAGCAGCAACCAGGAAAACCAAATCGCCGACTCAGGCTGCTGCACCAGCTACCGAATCGGCGGCACCAACTGCCCAACCGAAGGTGAGAAAAGTCGCCGGCAACAAAGTGGTCAAGAAATCAGAAAAAGTTAAGCCTGAACCAAGCGTCGCTGCACCAATAGAAGCTGAAACCGAATCTGCGAGCGAGCAGGACGAGAAGATCATCAGCATGCCGCTAGGCAAGAAGCTCACCAGAGCCAACAAGAAGCGTCTGAAAAAACAGCAGCAACAACAACACCGCCGCGCCGCCTGATTCGGACAGGCCAGATACAAGCCATCTTCACCGCGTTGCCGATTGAAAACAATTGTGTAGCTAAACACATCTATCGATTCGCCACCTTCTTAGGCCTTCCTCGCGATCGCATCGTCGACTCAAGTCCCAGCCGACCCCGTCCGTGTTCTGCACTGCTTGTTTCGGTCAATTTTTCCGCGGTTATGTCGATTCGAAATGATTTGTAGTAGGAATCGTGTTCACCCACCGTAACAATAGACATTTATCACTTCGTTATTGTCGATCTTTACGGTAGCTACGATGGCATTGTTAATTCTTTTATGTTCGTTGATTGGTTCTCCGGTTCAGGATCAACAGAGTGTCGATACGCTGATTGTTGGAGGACACGTCTTTCAAACCGATTCCGGCAAGTTTACGGCCAACAGCGGGATCGCGATAAAAGATGGACGCTTTGTGAAAACCGATGCCGAAGCTGACCAATTCGACGCCCGGGAGACTATCAAGCTTGAGGATGACAAGTATTTGCTGCCAGGTCTGATCGATTGTCACGCGCATTACAACGTTCGTTTGATTAAGAAACGTCGCGAGGAATTTGCGGTGATGCCGGTCATCTATCTGGCCAACGGAGCGACCGTTACTTTTTCGTGTGGAGAATTTGATCCGGAAGGAATGCTCAAGCTCCGCAAACAAATTGAGCAAGGGAAACAGATTGGGCCTCGACTGTTAAACAGTGGCCCTTACTTCGGTCGCGCCCGTCCGGGATGGCGAGGCAACAAGGATGCACAAGAAATTCGGGATGAAGTAGATTTCTGGGCTTCCAAAGGGGTGGGAGGATTCAAAGCCAAGACGATCGACCCGGATTCTTTGCGAGTGCTGTTGGAACAGGCTCACAAGCATGGTTTGACCGTTACCGGTCATCTTGATTCTGGGTTCCGGAATTCAGTGAACCCTCGCGATGCGATCAGCATGGGGATCGACCGGATCGAGCACTTCGTTGGCGGCGACGCGATGCCGAACACACAATCTGCATACGCTTCGTTACAGTCGATTAAATCCGGAACGCCTGAATGGGAAAAAATTGTCAAACATTTCATTGACAATAAAACTGTTTTCGACGCGACATTAACGGCGTATGGCTATTTGGGAATCAAACCGGGCGAGCGGGAAGAATATGGATACTGGATTGATGAAACGCAGTTCTTTACGCCTTACTTCAAAGAGTTGATCAAAGATCGCAAGCCAATGAAAGGGATGCAGATTTACCAGCGGATCTACGATGCCAAACTGAAAACGATTGGTGACTTTCATAAAGCAGGCGGAACCATCTCACTCGGCACCGATCATGTCAGCAATGGAAATCATTTACCTGGTTTCGGTGTACATCGCGAACTGGACGCACTGGTTCGTGGCGGAATCAGCGAAGCCGATGCGATTCGGATTGGTACGATCAATGGCGCCCGGGCTTTAAAGATCGACAAAGACCACGGCTCCATTGAAGTCGGAAAGTTCGCTGATCTGGTCGTCGTGACCGGTAATCCGCTGGAAAAGATTCGCAACACCCGCAACGT
>CAZXLW010000124.1:0-4977 GCA_964641465.1 uncultured Pirellulaceae bacterium
GGAACTTTGCTTTTTGTTGATTCCAAGACTTCGGCATTTTGATTCAAATGACGAATGATTTCTTTTACCTGCGCCAGTTGCTCTTCAGAGACTAAGTCCGTTTTGTTGATGATGATCACATTGGCAAACTCAACCTGATCTACCAATAAGTCAACAATATTGCGATCGTCCTCGTCATTCAGCCCGATCTTTCGATCCGTCAAATCGTCCCATGAACCAAAGTCCTTCATGAAATTTGCCGCGTCGACCACGGTTACCATCGTGTCCAATTCGGAACAATTGGACAGGCACTCGCCGTCTTCATCCTCAAACGTGAATGTCTCAGCTACTGGCAATGGTTCGCTGATTCCTGTCGATTCGATCAGCAGATAATCGAATCGATTTTCCAGAGCGAGGCGTTTCACTTCTATGAGCAAATCTTCTCGCAAAGTGCAACATATGCAACCATTGGTCATTTCTACGAGCTGCTCTTCAGTACGTGACAGCTTGGCGTCACCGTCACGAACAAGTGACGCGTCGATATTCACTTCGCTCATGTCGTTGACGATAACCGCAACCTTTAAGCCCTCGCGGTTAGCTAAAATGTGATTCAGAAGCGTTGTTTTTCCAGCTCCCAAAAAACCGCTGAGAACGGTCACTGGCAGCTTTGCAGGAAACGTATTGGAATTTGTTTCAGACATAGTACTTTTCAGGAACTTTCAAAAATTATCGGTGTTGCCATTTCCGTCTCGGATGTTTAGCGGAGTGCAAAATATACAATTGCAATTAAATTGCAATTGCAAATCACTTTCGGAGTAATAGAATTCCAGCGAAAATTATTAGAATTGTCCTCTTCATTCAAATTATTCGGCAATGACTATTCCACCGCCTAAATTGGATTGAAATTTTTGGGCATCGCTAAGCGATTACTACTCGAAAGGGTGGGAGTTTGTTAGAAACTTGGCCAACTTGAGCACACTGTATCACCGATCTAGCGGCGAACTCTGACTAGTGTCGGCGTGAAATTTCGCTGGTAGTTGGCAACGTTAAGAAACGGTCGAGTTATGGACTTCGATTGACATCCAAACACTTCGCAATCGCTTTCCTTTCGACATCAGCAAGGTTGCTCCACGCCTCGATGATTTGCCGCAGGCCGGTGTCAATTAACGACAAATCGAGCCATCTAGTGCCATGCGACTCCTGACAGTTTCCTGACAACGGGATTTCCGAATTTGTAAGTTGTTGCCCAGCAACATGTTTGCATTTTTCGTCCTTCGGGTTCGATCCCCGCCGCCTCCACTAAAACCGACCTGGAAATAGTTTTCAGGTCGGTTTTTTCGTTGCATTTCTTTCTTCTACGATGCCGAGAGTGCATGCTGGCGAGCGCTGGTGCATTTCGTCCGTAAACTGCGTGCCGGAGCGGAGACATCAATCAGAAAAAGGTGTGACCGATTGATTCGAAACTTAATGGTCTAACGATCCAATCGAACTAGTGCCACATCCTTCAATGGCAGCCAGCCTTCAGCACCATCGGGCAATCGAACTTTGGCCCATGTGTCACGCTTTGTGAAAACTTTAGCCGGTAGTCCCGCTGTTGATTCGATTGCGTGGACGGTTTTGAACTCGTGCCCGTCTCCGTGTTTCAATTCGATATTGTCGGCGATGATGATGGCGTCACTGCCGCCAGAGTGTTGACTGTACAAATGCCATCCGATTGCCAATGCTAGTAGCATCGGAATGATCGACCATCTCAAGACTGGCGATCTGCGGCGGACGGTTTTGACCGTGATCAGCAACCAAAACGTCACTGACGAAATTGCGAAAATCAATTGGAACCAGCCATGGCCGACTGCTTTGGAAAGCGGCGTTCCAATCGAGTTAACATTGGACCAATCGAGTTCAAACGACTGTTCATTGGTTTCTGGCTCGGAATTCAACTCGCGTTGCTGTTGTTTGATCGCTTCCAGGTTCTGGGATGCGCGGGCGTGACGAGGATTGATCCACAGGGCACGATGGTAATTGACGATCCCATTCGTGGTGTCACCACTTCGGTGAAACGCGTTGCCGAGATTGCAAAACAGATCGCTGTTGCGGACCCCCTGATCGACAAGCGTTTGATAACGGTTTGCGGCAGTCGCAAACGATTTTTTTGCTCGTGCAGGTTCCGATTCCAACAGTTTTACGCCGGCTTGATAAGATTTATTTGCTTCCTGCAAAGTCGTTTCAAGCTGTCCTACTTCAAGGTGTCGCCCGTCTTGATTGGCGGCAGGGCAATTCGTTGTCAGACCGAGCAGAATGAAGCCAATAACGGTCGCCTCCAAATTTCGCCGCGATGAGCTCTTGCGACTGGCCTTGTCAGTCCTTCGGATTCTCTTTTTTCGCCTACCGACGTCAATGGTTTTGTCTAATTGTCCGATCACCAAAGTTGACTCGTCCTTGAGATTGGCAAGTGAAACGTTTGTGTCTTCCACAGCGCTCGCACGATCCAATTGATCAAGTTTGTTGAACAGAGATTCGAGCGTGTTGGCTTCTTGGTAGGCCCCAAGATTTCGGATTTCGCCTACTGCGTGCCGGATCGTCGGGCAAGCGGACTTCGATTTGGATTCGACGAACCTCCGCAAAGCTTCGATCAACTGCGAAGGATCGTTTGCTGATTTGACCTTGGCAATCGCAACCGTACTCGGCGACCGCAGCGAACCAGCCCCTGCCAGGACTGACATTGCCATTTTGCTGGCAACAACAACCAGCCAGGCAATAGGCGGTACAATCGCGAAGTACCACCACCAGTTCCTTGACGGTGGCGTTTGAGTACGAAGCACGCTATTGGAAAACTCGTTGCTGAAGTCGAGAGAATTTGCCACTAAACCAGCCTCCCGCGAAGCAGCGTCACGGCTTTCGGACTCGGGCGAGGCGTTCGCAGCACTCACAATGGCGTCCAAGCCAAGGGATTCGGCTTTCTCGACGGCAATATCAATCGGATTAGAGTAGACCGTTTCGTATGCTTCTTTCTCCGGATCGAAAAAGGTAAAAGGGATCGCAGGAATCTGTGTTACGTTTTCATTGCGAGGCCGAATGGTCGTGACGAAGACTTTGGTATCGTTTTGAACAAACCCGCCAAGCGACTGGTCCGTCACCTGAAAGTCTGCCGTCAGCGTGCCAAATTCATGCAAGGGAGGAGCTTGTACCAACTCCATCGGCCCGTCGCCGATGACTCCGATTTTCAACGTGATCGGATCGCCTGATGCGACGTTTTTCGGATCAGCTTCGGTTACTATTTTGTATCGCCCGACCGCACCTCGATAGTCAGCTGGTTGGTTCTCACCGGGAACCGGCAGCACGGACGTCGAGTTGACTTTGGCTTCGGCGACAATCGGGCGAGACTTGGAAACGGTTAAGCTGCGACCAAATGGAGACGAGAAAAAATTATCCTCCATCATTTCGTTAATGATCGACCTGGCGCCCCTTGGGCTGTCACCGAAGAAGCTGGCAAACGGGTCGCGGCTTCTGCCGAGGGCCATGGGATAGTTCACGACGATCTGCAAATCGCTGGCGTTGATTTCCCCAGGCTTGGTTGGATAAACGGTCGCGTCTAACTCATACAAGTAGTATTCGCGTTCACGGCCATCACTGTCGGTTCGCAGGACTGTTTTACCACCGGGGCGCTGGCGATTTTCAGCAAGTTTCCGTAAGCGATCTTCAAACGCTCCCCAGGATGTTTGCCTCGCTATCATTTGCCACATGTTGCCTTCATCGAGTTTGATTCGCTTTTCTCGATCGGCAAACGGTTTGATCCATATCTTCAACTTCAGGTCGAGAGGTTCGCCGACGAACACAGATTCTTCTTTACCCACAACTTCAACCAGCAGCAGGTCGCCCGTTTCACTCTTGGTCGCGACAAAACTGATGGGTTGCGTCTTTTTTGTTTTTCCATCGACTTCGACTTCGATGGCAGGAATCTGAAAACTCCCCTCGCGTTTGGGAGTGACTAAATACTGAGCGGTGACGCTGCGGCTTTCGCTGCGACGACCGTTGAAGATCGTAATTTGAGAAGATTGAGAGGGCGTTCCGGCCGATCGAACATCACACCCATCTACTTCAAGGGATTCGGGAAGCGAGTAGTCGTTGGCGTTGGCGATTTGAATTTGCAAAACGACCGGCGACCCGACCCATGCTTCACGAGTCGAGATCTGTGCACGGATTTCCTGAGCATCGCTGCTGTAAGAGAACAACAGCGGAGCCAGGCAGGCCATTAGCAATCGCGTCGACATTAATTTTAAGCTTGTGTTCATTGGCCTACCAATCTTTGTCTACTTTGATTCGTCGCTGACGCTGTTGCCGTTGTTGTCTCAAGCGGCGTAGCATGTCGCGGTCACGAACGGCTTGCAGTAACTTCAATGCTTCCTGCCGACTCATCATTCCGTTGTCTTGTTCGTCATTGTTTGCCATGTTCCCTGAACCAGTTGGATCGCCGTCGCTGTCCTTTTGCTCGTTGGCTGAGGTAATGTTTCCTTTCGGTGGTTCTTTGCCGTCGCCAGGCTGTTGATCGGGGGCGGTTTGTGGTTGCTCCGTTTGAGGGTCCTTGCGATTCGCATTTCGGTTTTGTTGCCCCTTGTCCGTATCGTCGCTAGTCGAGTTCGAGTTTTCGGTGGACTTGGCGTTGGCTTTGTCCGATTCAGCGTTGTCCGACTGCGAGTCTTGGGGATCGCTTTCTGAGTTGTCATCTGACGGGTTACTTGAATCAGGATTCGATTTCTCCTTGTCGCCTTGCTCGCCCTGAGCAGATTGATTCTCCGAATTGCCTTCCTGCGACTCATTAGGATCTTGTGATTGGGATTCGGACGACTGATCTTTTCCTCCGCCGTTCGAGTCTGACGATTCGTTCTGGTTCTGGTCTTGCTTTTGTCCCTGTTGGTCCTGTTGCGATTGGTTCTCTTTCTGTTGATCTTTAGAATCGCGCTGATCGTTCTCCGATTCGTTTTGCTGATCCTCTTGCTGCTG
>CAZXLW010000124.1:5077-10931 GCA_964641465.1 uncultured Pirellulaceae bacterium
TCTTGCTGCTGTTGATCTTGCTGCTGTTGATCTTGCTGCTGTTGATCTTGCTGTCGATTCTTTAGTTGCTCAATCAACTTCCGCGCCCGTTCGATATTCTCTCGTGCATCAGACCGTTGGCGGTTGAGTCGCAAGGAACTGCGATAGTGAGAGATCGCTTGTTCCAATTCGGCAATCGCGGTTTCCTGTTGCTGTTCCGCTGCCGAAAGTGCCTTGGCGTAATGACAATTCCCAAGGTTGTAGCGACTGTCGCTAGCGATACCGGTGTTTGATGACCGGGCCGTTTCTTCAAACAGCGTCTTTGCTGCGTCAAAGTCCGAATTGCGATAGTGCGCACTGGCAAGGTTGTAATTCAGTTCATCCTGGAAAGTCGAATCATCAGACACCTCAATCTGGCCAAATGCAGCAATCGCTTTCTCGCTTTCATTGTTGCGGACTAACTCGTTGGCAGCGTTGATTCTTGAAGCAACCGTTTGTTGTTCGGACGCCTGCTTCGGTGACTGGGCAAACACGCTCGCTGGCATCAACACCAATGCCACAGCGGCCACCTTGGACGGGCGAATAATAGAGGAACGTTTCGTCGTCGCGGTTCTTACAGGTTGGCCAGAGATTCTCTTTTTGCCTGCTTGCTGTTCACGCCGGTCTCGCTTGGTCTTACGTGCAGACATCCAGACGTTCAGAAACAGACAAACGAATGCCGGGAAGGCGAACCATTGAAACCGTGGCACATACGCATTGATCTTTGCGGTCTCAAATTCTGACTTTTCTACAACAGCAATATAGTTATGGTAAACATCCGCCATGTTGACTCGCTTGGTACCCGCTGGAATGTAAGCCGCCTTCGTCTCCGTCGCGATCGCACTGAGAATGCTCCCGTTCAACTTTGACCAGACCTGCTGCCCATCGTGCTCGACGTATTGCCTGCTGCGAGCGTTGTCGTCCGGGATCCGCGACCCTTGCGCGGCATCGCCAAGTCCAACCGTGAAAATCCTCAATCCGTTCTCGGCATGAAGTGCTTTCGCCAGTTCCAACGGTTGGCTTTCCGGATCTTCGCCGTCAGTCAACAACACGATCGTCCGATGTTCATTCGTTTTGGAGATAAACGCGTCGGCGGCAGATTTGATCGCAACGCCCAGCTGCGATCCACCTTTCGAAACCGAGTGTGGCCCTACCTCATCGAGCTTCTGCCGAAAGTCGTCATAGTGATTGGTAAGCGGCACGGACTGAATCGCTTCGCCTGCAAAAGTAACCAACCCAATGCGGTCTCCCACCATTTCGCCGACCATGTCTTTGATTTGTTGCTTGGCGCGAGTCAGCCGATTGGGTTTCGCGTCTTCAGCCAACATGCTCCGCGAAACGTCCAGTGCAAACACGACCTCCAGACCTTTCTGCGGAACTTCGCGAGTCGTTTTGCCCCAGCGAATATCCATACAAGCCAACACGAGCAATCCGATCCCGGCAGCCAACAAGCTTGCTGAGAAAATCCCACCGACAACGCCCAGTCCACTGGCCTTGGAACCAAAACGCGACAGCGCCCGTCGCCGTGCCCACCCGTTGTAAATTGACAACGTCAACAAAAGCGGGATGAACAACAACAGCCAAGCCAGCTGTGGATTACCAATCTCGATATTTGGGTCCATATTTACGCCACCTCCTTCAGCCACGTTTGTTGTAGCAAGATGCCGGTCAGCAAAAACGAGAAAGCGATCAGCAACGTGGGCGGAACGACGAACGAACCCGAGCGATACGGTTGGACCGCCAGTTCTCGATAGTCGACGAAATTTTCGGTCTCAACCTTTGTTTTTTCCAGCAGGTCAATCTCTGCGTAAATCTCAGTCAACGAATCGGTGTCGGTTGCGCGAAAGTACTTGCCGTCGGTAACATCAGCTACTTTCTTCAAGGTAGCCTCGTCGATGTTAACTGGCATCATGCGGATTCGCTGTCTGCCGGTGAACCGGTCCTGCACAGGGATTGGAGCTTGACCTTTGGTTCCGACACCAATCGCGTAAATCTTGATTCCAAGAGTCTGGGCAAGCTCGGCTGCTTCGACCGGCTCCAACTCGCCAGCAGTATTTTCTCCATCGGTCAGCAGAATGATGATCTTGCTGTCGATTGCTTCTTCACGCCGCTTGTCCAGAGCATTCAGCTTTTCGACTGCCAGTGCAATCGCGTCTCCGATAGCCGTACCGTCTTCGCTGCGTACGTTGACGATCTGAGTGTTGTTCAAGCTGGATGTCAGGAAACTGTGATCCAGAGTCGGCGGCGTCACTCCATCGGCGTACCCGGCAAATGTGATTAAGCCGATCAGGTCACTAAACCGCCCGTCAAGTTCCCCTTCACCCATCACGAATTTCCCGGCAACGTTTTTGATCGCAGTCAGTCGGTCAACGTGTTCGCCGTCGATTTTGAAATCGAGAGCCCGCATGCTGCCACTGCGGTCGACCAGCATCTCAATGGCGATACCTTCGCTTTCGGTTACCGTTTGTTCCCGGCCCTCGCGGGGACGAGCCAAGCTGATGATGAGAAAACCCAGAGCGATCAGGATCAGCAATTTTGGCAACCACAACAGCCGTTGGCGGAGGGTCGGTGTCAGTTGCGAGACAAGTGATGTCGTGCTGAACGCAACCGCCTCGACTCGGCGTTTCGAGAACAACCGCCAGCCCACGATCGGCAACAGCGGCAATAGTAAAAACCAGCCTGGAGAATGAAACATTAATCAATCTCCTGATTTTCGTCGAGTTGTTGAATAAGCTCTTGAGCACTCGCCACCAAGGTCGTTGCATCGGAGGCATTGTTTTGGAGTCCACCAAATTTGATACGCTCAGTTGTCTCCAACAGTTCGCTGACACCCGCGAGGCATTCTTCGGCAACGCCGCGTTTCTGAAGCGTCTCAACAATCGCGTCCGCTGGGTAGCTTTCCGCAGGAAACCCAAACCGCTCGGCAATGAATGTGCGAAGGATAGATTCGGACTGCAGAAAATCCTCGTCGCCAAGTGCAGCCAACTCCCGGATCGCCCAACTCACCGGCTTCTCATGCCGTTCAGTACGTGTGAACAGCAAAACGCCGCCGGCAACGCCTGCCAGAGCCGCCACACTTCCGACCAGCCACCAAACCCAGGCCGATGACTTGCCGGCAGGCGGCTGAACATCGTGCAATCCAGCGATATCTTGGAATTTGGTCAAGTCGGCGGAATTCTCAACCACACTTGCGACCACCATGTCGACTGGCTCAGTGCGAAGAATTCGCGGGCTTCCGCCAGATCGTAAAACGGTGATCTCAACACTGGGAATTTGAAGTCGTCCCGTCTCGATGGTTTCCAACGTTAGTTCTTTAGTCCACATTCGTGAAGTCGAATCCAATTGGTTTGGCATGTCGAACCGGTCAGTTACTTCCAGAACGTCAAACGGCCCGAGCGATTCAGGGAACTCTGGAAAGTTGACCTGTGTGTCTTGAGGAGCAGTTACCTGAATCGTTAATTGAAACGGATCAGCAATCTGAACATCGGTGCGATCAGCAGTGGCCGTGACCTCAAGTCCGTCATCGTTTGGTTGCGATTTTGCATGAGCCTGACAATTGCTGGCCATGAACAAAAGTAGCAATACAACAGTTCGTTGTACCGCCTTTAGGCGGAAGCCGGCAACATTCCTGCTAACGCCGGTGCTACAACCTGAACGTAAATCGACACTGCGAATCATCGTTGCTCCCTCGCATCAAAATAGCGGCGAAGCGGGTCGACAATATCGTCACCCGTCAGCAACCGAATCGGCTCCATTCGCAAGCGACGAAACATGGAAATGCGTTCTTGCTCTTTCTGTTCATAGAGTTCCTTGTATCGCTTTCGATTCCTGCGGCTGGAAGAATCCACCAAAACCAGCTCTCCGGTTTCGCTATCCCGTAAGCGAACGAGGCCCACGTTGGGCAACTCCTGTTCACGAACATCGTTGACAGTCACTGGAACAACGTCGTGGCGACGCCGGGCAACCTTTAAGACCGACTCAAACCCGGAATCAAAAAAGTCGCTTACCAAAAACACTACGGACCGTCGTTTGCAAGTTCGATTCAAATGTTCCACGGCACTACCAATATTGGTGCCCGTTCCGACAGGCTGGCAATACAAAAGCTCTCGGATGATCCGCAACACATGCTTCGTCCCTTTCCGCGGAGGGATAGCCTTTTCGACTTCGCTGGTGAACAAAGTGAGGCCGACTTTGTCGTTGTTGCGAATCGCGGACATTGCCAACGTCGCCCCCAGTTCCGCAACCAACTCTCGCTTGGTTTGCACTGTGGTCCCGAAATCAAGCGAACGACTCAAGTCCACCAACAGAATCACCGACATCTCGCGTTCTTCGCGAAACAGTTTCACAAAAGGCTGATTGTTTCTCGCTGTGACATTCCAGTCGATCGCACGAACGTCGTCACCGATCTGGTACGGACGGACTTCTTCAAACTCGATGCCCCGCCCTTTGAAAGCTGAATTCCACGAACCCGCCAACAACTCGTCGACTTTGTGCGAGCTGCGAATCTGAATTCGGCGGATTTTCTGAAAGACTTCTTTGGGAATCATTGGGCCATGATACGGTTACGTCAGTACGAACCACTAAGGCATCGGGATGTGATCGAGGATTTCACGAACGATCGACTCGGACGTTTTCTCTTCGGCTTCCGCTTCGTAAGTTATCGCCACACGATGCCGAAGTATATCCATCGCAATCCCACGCACGTCCGATGGTGTCACAAAGGCTCGACCGGCAAGAAATGCAATCGCTTTGGCGGCCAAAGCCAGATTGATGGTCGCACGTGGCGAGCCCCCGAACTCAATCATCTGCGACAAATTCAGACCGTAGGACTCAGGTGAGCGAGTCGCCATCACGAGGTCAACGATGTAGCCCTCTACTTTTTCATCAATGTGAATCGAATCAACCATGTCGCGGGCGGTAAGAATTTCGGCGGGGCTGGTGACGGCGTCGATTTCGAACTTGGTCGCTGTTTTACTCATGCGGCGAAGAATCTGAAGCTCCTCATCGCGGTTGGGATAATCCACAACCACCTTCAGCATGAACCGATCCGTCTGGGCTTCGGGGAGCGGATAAGTCCCCTCCTGCTCGACCGGGTTCTGAGTCGCCATCACCAGAAACGGCTTGTCTAACTGAAACGTCTCGGTGCCGATCGTGACCTGTCGTTCCTGCATCGCTTCGAGCAAAGCACTTTGGACTTTGGCCGGGGCCCGGTTGATTTCGTCGGCCAATATCAAGTTGGAAAAGATCGGCCCCTTTTGCACAACGAAGGTCTGATCCTGAGGTCGATAGACTTGTGTCCCCGTCAAGTCCGCGGGGAGCAAATCGGGTGTGAATTGAATTCGCTGAAACCCGGTGTTGATTGCTTTGGCCAGGCTTGCCACCGCCGTCGTCTTAGCCAGCCCCGGGACGCCTTCGATCAGCAGGTGGCCACCGGTCAGCAGACCGACCAGCATCCGCTGAATCAGCTGTTCCTGCCCGACAAGGACTCGATTGACCTGCCCAACAATTCTGCGAAAAGGCTCGCTGGCCCGTTGTATCTCTTGTGAAGCTTGTTCGATTTGTTGCTGTGAGGACATTTGTTTTTATACGAGCGTTTTCAAGCAAACGCGTTTGGCAATTTCGTTGATTACTGATCTACCGCCCCGTTCCCAGTCAAAAATCTCGCAGACGGGTCAGACAATTCGTCGGCATTTAGTATTTGGCAATTAGCATTTGATAGCCAACCCGCCGACTATTTTACTGGTCGTGATGGAAACGATAAATCCCGTTTTATTCTGGCAAGATTCGCCAAAAAATTATGCCCGTTGCCCAATCCTGCTTCAATCGTATGCTCTCG
>CAZXLW010000125.1:0-10751 GCA_964641465.1 uncultured Pirellulaceae bacterium
AGCTCGCGCGGTATCGAGAAGGAGTTCAACTATGGACATTTTGCGAGCGGCTAACATACTTATTTACGACAGGGTTTTGTAAATCCCTGCATTTACGTTGTTTTTATTTTACCCATGTTGTGTTGTTTGACAATTGTGGAATGGTTGCGATGCTGGCTGTTGCTCATGTTGCAGGCTGTGAGATTGTTATGCTGTTTCGCTTCGCCACCGCGCAGCCGGCCGGGCTTGCAGTCTGTAAATGGCACAGAGGCCAGACCTCCTGCCGTCGTCGAAAGTTGATTGTTTTTTGGTCGTTGCTGCGGGCGATTAGAACGATAGCCCGACCATGCGTGCTTTCTCATCTTCGACCAATAGAACTCCCAGGACTTTTCCGTCTTTGACTGAAAGAACGGGGGAGCCGTGCCAGAGTTCGGGATCGCCATCAAACTGCGGCAGTGTCCAGTCGTCGCGAAGGTAGCTTTGTTCGATCGGGTAGTGCAAGAAATGCGTCTTGCCGTCGTCGTTGGTTGAACGAACGGCAACGCAACTTTCCGGCTCGCCGAACTGCCGAAAATCTGTCTTGGCATCAAGCCAATCAACTCCGTTTGTCGAATGCCAATCCAGATAGGCCAACTCTGTTTGGTCGCCAAACGTTTTGATCACGCTTTGAGGCTGCTCGATAGCGACTTCTTCGTTTGCCAATGTTGCGATCAGCAACGCGGTGCCTTCGATAGTCTTGGATGAGAATTGTTTGACATTCCATGGAACGACGATTCGCCGCTCGCCGTTGGGGAACTTCAGCGGGATGCCGTTGAAACCGGTTGACTTCGTCCGTTTCCCCAGCAGCCCCTTTTGTCGCCATTGTTTTCGCATGGCAATGACACCACCAAGTTCAATGTTGGTCGAAGAAACGGAGTCGGCTGCCGAAGCCCAATCGTCTTCCGGGCTGCCGTACAGGCGAAAGACGTGCCCGGCCTGGACTGGATCACCGCCGTTGTCGATCGTCAAAAACGAAACTCCACCTTGAGCGATCGAAGCCAGTGATTCGGTATCGACGTTAAGCCCACCCGTCAAACTGAAGTCCACGTTGATCCCGCTGGTTGCCCAAAAGCGTGACGAAGTTGTCAGGTTCTGACGGTAGCGGTCGAAAATCTTCGCTCGAACATCTACGTAACGGGAATCTTGCGATAAACCAACCGAAAGGATCCGACCGACTTCGACACCTCGGAAAGTCACCGTTGAACCAGGGCTGACGCTGTGCCGCTTGTCGCCTCGGACGACAATCTCGACACCCGGACTGGCAGCGTCTTCTGGTGGCGGGTCAATCAATCCTTCAAACTTGTACTTTCTTTCGGCCTCCTCGGGGCCGGGCGACAACGAGACATACTTGTGCCCAACCGCCGTTTCGAGCCCGGTGATGCGGGACAAGCTGAGTTGCGGTCGAACGATCCAGAACCGAGTCCCTTCGCGAGCCAATTGCGCTGCGGAGGACTTTAAGTTGATCTGAACGTCGATCGCTTCCAGGTCTTCGCTGAGTTCGACTTCCTCCACCACACCGACCTCGATTCCGCGAAACAGAACTTGGTCGTCGGATTGTAAACCGTGCCCTTCGGGGAACCGGACCTTGATGGTCATGCCTTGTTCCGGAAGCGACCACCAAACCAGCCCGATGGCTAGCAACAAACAAACCAGTGTCAGCCACCACATCGCCGACAGTCCACCAATTTGAAGCTTGGCCGGCTCCGTCGTGGCTACCGGAATTGCGGAGCTGAGTTGTTCGGATTTGGATTGCGATTCATTCATGTGAATTCCGAGCGAGTTTCTAAATGCAATTTTTGGAAATGCGAAGTAGCGAAATGACAAAGTGCCAAATCAGGTTTAACCGGAGCCGTTGGATTGTGGCGAAACAAGATGCTCGTCATTTTCCCAAATGGAATGCGGGTCAAAGGAAAGTGATGCGATCATGCTCATCGCCACGCAAACCACAAACGCGAGGACTGCGGGACCGAACTGAAATTCAACCAGGTCGCCAAGTTTGACGAGCATCACCAGGAACGCGAGCAGCATCACATCCATCATGCTCCACTTTCCCAGGTGCTCCATCATTCGCAAGGTAAACGCTTTGTGTTCACGGTGCAGCATTTCGAACAGGCTCAATTCGAGCAACAGCACAATTTTTGTGATCGGGAACAGGATCGAAAACACCAACACGATCGTGCCTACGAACCAGTTACCATGTTGAAACAGTTCCATAATGCCACCCAACAGGCTGGACTCGCTGACATAGCCGAGCTGTTCTATCTTCAGGATCGGTAACAGGATGGCTGGCCAGAACAAAAAGAACGCGGCCAATGCGGCGGCGGCAGTCCGACTTGCCGATTTGAAACTGTCTCCCCTTTTGGTGAAGCCGGTTCCACAGCGAGTGCAATAATACTTTCGTGTTTGGATGTCATTGGGAACACGATGGATCAATCCGCAGCAGTGGCAAGTCTTGAGTTCCATGTTGATCCGCGTTGGGGTGTGAATGTTAGTTTGCCAGGTCAATTCAGCTTGCTTGATTATTCGCCGTGGAGACGAAACTCTTGACACAAGATTTCAACCTTTCGGCCTGTTTCTCGTCGGCAAGCGATCCATCACCTCCAAACGCCTTCGCCGCGGACGTCAAAGCGAACTGGTTCGGAACGACCAGTACTCGAATGTTCGACAGGATTTCCCGTACATGCCGCAAGCCTCGCAAGCCACCGAGAGCACCCGGGGAAGCCGCGATCAGGCAGGCTGTTTTGTCGGCGAATGCTTCGAGCGGACCTGAATCTCCGCCCGGCCGTGATACCCAGTCGATCGTGTTCTTCAATAAAGGCGTGATCGAGCTGTTGTATTCGGGGCAAGCTAACAACAATGCCGAATGTTGTTTGAAAAGCTCCTTAAGCTTGGTCGCGTTTTCGGGGAACCCTTGTTCTTCAACGTCCTGGCCATAAATCGGCAATGGGTAGTCGCCAAGGTTGATGTGAGTGACTTCCGCTCCTGTATCTATGGCGGCTTGGCAAGCCTGCTGAAGCAGCTTGTCGTTCAAGGAGCCGGCACGGCAGCTGCCTGAGAAGGCAAGTATCTTTGCGTTTGACATGGGATTCCCGAATCGTTTTTTGGTAAGTCATTCGTAGCGTGTGCCTATTAGAAATTTTTACGATGATGATTGCAATCGCGTTTACCATTGAGGGGCAACAGTTGTGTCGGATTGTTACGACATCCGATTGCTGTAAAATCGCCGAATCTTTGGAGAGTTGGAATCATGTCGCGACGAAGGAAAACTAACTCAGCGACAGTCGGCACGGAATCTCATTTCGTCCAGTTGGCTCAGTGGCTGGCAATGGAATCGGAAGCTGAGATGCAGCGTTCTGCCGAACGCCGCCGCATGATGACTTCTTCGGCCGCGGAAAAGACTGGCGAGTCGCTGCTTGACCTGGCGATCGTTGATCAGCGGCATGGTTTGGGCGGCCGGCAGCTGTACCAGCTGGCGAAGCGTAAGCAATCGGCGGTGATGCCTTGGCATCGTCTCAAGGTTGGCTCACCAGTTATCGTCTCGGAGTTCCTGCCCGAGAACCCGGACCAGTTGAATGAGGATGACGCCTGGCATGGTGTGGTCTCGGGCAAAAAGCGGGACACGATCGAAGTCGCCATCAGTACGCACCTGGACGGGAACAGTTTCCGAGTCGATCTGGCGGCCGATGAAGTAACCCGCCAACGGCAGCTGGCGGCGATCACGGTTGTTAAAGACTCGCGAGGACGTCTGAGGCAGATTCGCAATGTCTTGATGGGTGAACACGAGCCAGAATTCGCAAACAATATTACGATAGACGATGTTGCGTTTAAGACCACGCTGAACCCAAGTCAACAGGAAGCGGTCGCGCACGCGTTGTCGGCGAATGATTTGGCGATTATCCATGGCCCACCGGGGACTGGGAAAACAACAACGGTCGTCGAGTTTATCGCTCAAGCGGTTGAAAGAGGGAGCAAGGTTCTGGCCTGTGCTCCGAGTAACACGGCGGTCGACAACTTGCTGGAGCGGTTGATTGGACTCAACCAGAAAGTGATTCGGATTGGCCACCCTGCCAGAGTCACCGAGGAGCTGCGCGACTTTACTCTTGATGGCCTTGTCGAGCAAAGTGACCATATGCCGGTGATCAAGTCGATGTTGCGGGAGGCGGAAGACCTCTATCGCAAGGCGGATCGTTACACGCGGCATCGACCGGCCAAAGGCGAGAAAGCTGAATTGCGGCGGGAAGCAAAAAGACTCAAGGCGGACGCGCGGCAGTTGGAACGACACGCGATTGAACATATCTTGAATTCCGCGGATGTCGTTTGTGCCACAACGACTTTCAACGAAGACCTGATCGGCGAACGCAGGTTTGATCTGGCGGTCATCGACGAGGCATGCCAGAGCACGGAGCCCGGCTGTTGGATCCCGCTGTTGCGATGCGATCGGTTGGTGCTCGCCGGAGACCATCAACAGCTTCCTCCGACCGTTCTTTCAAAACCGGCCGCCAGGGAAGGGTTCAGTGTCAGCATGATGGAGCGCGTGATGAACTTGTGCGGCGAGCAAACGTCACGCCTGTTGGATACGCAGTATCGCATGCACGATCAGATCATGCGGTTTTCTTCCGACACGTTTTACGAAGGGCAGCTGAAGAGTGACGAGTCGGTCTCGCAACATTTGCTTGGTGACCTCGAGCATGTCCATTCCGGTCAGTCGGATGCGGAGCAATTGATCTTGGACCCGGTGACGTTTGTTGATACTGCCGGTGCCGATTGGGACGAGGAACTGGAACCTGATGGCATGAGTCGCCGGAACCCTCGGGAAGCCGAATTCATTTTGAAGAAAGCGGATCGTTTAATCCAACTTGGCGTCCGGCCCAAAGAAATCGCCATCATCGCGCCTTATGCCGCGCAGGTCCGCTTGTTGCGGTCGTCTTGTCTGCACAAACAAATTGAGATTGATACGGTCGATGGATTTCAGGGGCGGGAAAAGGAAGCTGTCTTGATCACCTGTGTCCGAAGCAATCGAGAAGGCGAAATCGGGTTCCTGGGAGACGCGCGACGCATGAATGTGGCACTGACCAGGGCCCGACGAAAGTTGTTTGTTGTCGGCAATAGTGCAACCCTGGTGACGGATCCGTTTTTCGACCGCATGCTGAAGTATTTCGAGTCGATCAACGCGTATGGTAGTATCTGGAACGATCCCGACTACCAAGCCTGAGGATTCAATCGAACAGGGCCTGAGCCAACAATCGTTGCCGCAGCGGGGCAAAATGTCGTTCTAATAAACTGACTGAGTTTGAAACTTAACTGGCGAAAGTGCGAAACATCCCGCGAACAAAGGGTTTAATACGATTGTGCATTGCGGATGCAAGAATAAATTGACCGCCGAGTAGATTCGGTATAATCAACTGGGGCTGAAAGTTTGAATTGGAAAGCGAGCAAGCATGAATCGACGTTCTTTTCTCTCTGCAATGGGAGCGGTTGGCGGAGGCTTGTTGGCTGGAACTGGCTGGGCAAACTCGCTTGATGACGTATCTGGCAAGCCGACGGCGCTGGGCGTCGCCGAGCTGATAACGCCAAAGACTCAAGCCGCAATCCAAAATGGCTTGAAGTTTCTCGCACAGCGGCAAGTCAAAGAAGGACGTCTGTCCGGAGCGTTTGGGCCAAACGGTTATGCCAGTGGAGTGGCGGTTGCTTCGCTCGCGGGATTAGCGTTCATGTGCTCGGGCTCGACGCCATTGGACGGCAAATACGCGCCACAGATTCGACGTTGTACCGAATACGTTCTGCGTAATTGTCGGGAGTCGGGATACATCTCCGCTCAGAACGAAGCGTTCTCCTCCAACATGTATGGGCATGGCTATGCGATGTTGTTCCTGAGTCAGGTTTACGGCATGGGCATGAACCAATCGGTCAAAGCCGCCTTGGATAAGTCGATCAAGATGACTTGCGAAATACAGAATCGTGAAGGTGGCTGGAGATACCAACCGGTGAAGCGGGACGCTGACTTGTCGATCACGATCTGTCAGATCATGGCTTTGCGAGCGGCCCATAGCGCCGGATTCGATGTTCCTAACGAAGTGCGGGAACGAACATTGAAGTACGTCGAGGAATGCCAGAACAAGAACGGCAGTTTCAACTACATGCGTCGCGGCGGGCGACAAACGGTTGCGTTGGCTGCTGCCGGTGTCGTCTCGTATTACAGTGCGGGAATCTATGAGGGCGAACGGGTCGACAAGGCTCTCAAGTGGATCTTCGAACGACAGCCAGGCAAGGCGAGTGCTCGTGAGGTCAGCCCGATGAATTATTACTATGCACACTATTATGCCGTGCAAGCGATGTGGCACGCACAGATCCAGGCACCTCATTACTGGAACGCCTGGTACCCGGCGATCCGGGACGAGTTAATCAATAAGAAGATGGCTCAACCAGGAGTCTGGCCCGACCAGCGCATCGGCCCCGAATTTGGAACCGCCATGTCATGCATCATTTTGCAGATGCCGTTTAACTACGTGCCCGTGTTCTCGCCTTGATCAGTGATCGGATCAAGTTGGCTTTGGCTTACTGATTTCTGTTCACTCATTCCTCCGCCTTCCCACTCATCTGACCTGCGGCCACCTTCTCCCCCAAGGGGCGAAGGAAACTTTTCGTGTGCTTCGTGTCTTTCGTGGTTCCTAATTCCGTTGGGCAGAGCTTGTTTGTCCGCCTAAGCATGACTTCAGAAACCAAACGCGAAGTTGGGGCGAATCCCGAAGCCATTCTTTTTCAGCTTCTCGGTGTTACGGAATCCAACCTTGCTATGAACAAGCACGGTTGTTTTATCGTTGGCGTGAATCTGGGCCAGTACTTTTTCGCCGTGAGAATCGAGGTTGTTGATTTCCGCGTAGGGCAATCCCTGAAAGGCCACGGCATTCCGAATGGCTTGCTCTTGCCAATCGAACGGAGCGTCTTTGACATCCTTAGCAAAGGTGAGGTTTAAGTGCTCCAATTTGATCTTGGGCAAGGATTCAAGTGGCGAAAGATCGAGATGTTCGCCGGGCGAAATGTTGGCGTAAACGCTTAGGCTCGTTCGGCTGGCAAACCGGTTTAAAACGCCGTCTAGCTCATGCAACTCATCTGCCGCAATGCCTAGACGAATACTAGCGATCGAATCGAGATTGATGTTGCCAAGAAATTCTTCGTGCTTGTCTGACCAGACGCCGGGATCAAGGTCCAGCGGATACGGAAGGTCATTTACATGCGAAGCCAGCGCTGGGAGTTCATCTGCCGGAATTTGAGGGAAGTAAAACTCCATTTGATACACTTTGATTGGCTGCAATGCCCAGGTCGGAACAAACGGCAGACGTTCCGGATAGTCCAGCAGGCGTGCAACAACCATTGGTAACGCCTCCTGCTTGGTCTCGTATTTGATACCCACTCCTTGAAATTTGTTTTTGAATTCGGTCATTTGGCGGACTTTGTCAAACTCCGCCTTAGCATCTCGATTGCAACGATTGACCCACGCAAAAACGATACTCAGCCCGACAAGCAGCAAACAAAAATCAAGGATTGAAAACTTGAACAACGACCCTCGCCGACGAATCCTCGATTCGCAAACAGCTCCCGCAATCAAACAGGCGAGCAAGAGCACAGCGATATTGATCGCCAGCCCAGACCAAATCAACTTACTCTTCATGACAACATTGTCGCTGTCGAATTCATGCAGGTGTCTTGAGGGCCATGCATTGGGTGACGTCCAGAAAGAGTGAGCCCAAAGCGGACGAAATCGTTCGAACCGCCTGCCTTCAAACCCCCATCGCATGATTGGATCGGGAATCGTTAACGGCTGATTGGCCCAGCTTTCATACGCAGCAACAACGTTGCCAAACCTGGTTGCATTCGTTTTCCTGGAAACCAGGTGAATGGCAGGCCAGCCATGATCAAGTTGCTCGGCGTTCCGATTCATGGACTCACGAATCATCGACTCACCGGGAATGGCCACCAGGATCCAAGGCACGACAACCAGCACGAAAACGATACCAACCGTTGTCCAGTGGACCCAACGACGCGCAGCGGTGTTTGGCGGAGTATCTTTCATCTGGGCTTTCGTGTACTTCGTGGCTTTCGTGGTTCCTAATTCCGTTGGCCGGAGCTTCCGCGGTGCTTGGCGAACAGGCATCCATTTCCCCCAACACTTGTGACCAGCCTACCATCCACAATTACATTGCGTACCACTGGCTCACTCATTTCTCCGCCTTCCCCCTCATCCGACCTGCGGCCACCTTCTCCCCCAAGGGGGCGAAGGAAACTTTCGTGGTTTCTAATTCCTTTGGCCGGAGCTTCCGCGGTGTTGGGCGAAGGAAACTTTCGTGTACTTCGTGTCTTTCGTGGTTCCTAATCCCGTTGGCGGTAGCTACCACCGCCCCGATTGATCGCACCTGGAAACAACTCCCAGCCAGTTATCAGAAATCAACCAACGGACTTCACTGGTACAAAGCGATGCCAACTCACACCGTCAGGCAGCTTCGGCGTCCCGCAAAACTCCAGGTGCAGGATTCGGCGGCGTAGTCCTGACCCTTCTTCCGTATGACCACTCGAATGAGAGATCAGCGGTCGCATGGCCAGCACATCACCAACCCCGGCATGGATTGGAACGAAGTCGTCGGTCGATACCGCTGCGGCTTTTCCGTTTGCGTGAGAACCCGGGATGACTCGCAGCGGCCCGTTCCGCTCAGTCACTTCGTCCAGATGCAGTCGAAGTGTCAGCATGTTCTCGAGGACAGCCGTTGGTGCTTCAAAATGATCGACACCCGATTTATGAGTTGGTTTAGTAAACGAACTGGTCGCGACAGAATTATCTGCGACCGCGATCGTCATATCCTTATGCCACGGCAGATTCCAACTTCGGTCTGCCGGCTTGTCAAAAAACAGGACTCGAACCAGCCCAGCATCCGGCCCCAGAACATTCTCAAGCAGACCCACCAAACCAACTTCCCGCCAGACGGTCCTGGATGCCGGAAAATCGTCGATCAGATTCCGGGCGGCGAACACCGTACCCCGAGAAGACTTCAACGACTCATCCGAGACTTGCCGCTCGAACTGCTGCACCAGCTCCAGGCAATCCTCGACCGCCACTCCGTTTTCAACTAACGCAAAACCATCCGATTCAATGCCATCAATCCATCGCTGCACTTGTACACTCCTATTCAATCCGCGGACTGGGGTCTAGCGTTCGGTATACGATCTCAAGGAACTGCCCGGTTTCATTGAAACAGACAATCTGGTGCGTGAATTCAGTTTTGTCATCGATGTCACGTGTTGCTGCAAGTTTTTCGATCAAGGACGAGTTGACTACGACATAGGATTGATCGTCGTGCAAGTTCCGTGGGTCAGCGTCGATTGATGCGAGTGCAAAATAAGCGACGTCATCGTACCGTAAGTGACGACGGATCGCCATGTAATCAACAAACACAAGGTTGAGCACGCCTTGGAAGTAGGATATTCGCGGATGTTCCTCAGTGTCAGCAATCGGATACGGAAAAGAGCAGAATTGTAATTCATCCATCGCGCATATTCCCCGCACCACTTCGCGACTACGTTCCAACGTTTTGTCATCCGGCAAAGGGCGATTTGTTTAGGGCCACCAGAAATCAAGGATTTGTTTGTGATTTCGTATTCCGTGTATTGTAAGCGAAGTAAATCCGTAAACGAATGGCACCGCGACAACGATAGCCAGTAACTTCGTAGCCAATTGCCCATTCACCATTGCGCGAAAATTTAGCCAAGCCGCCAAGCCGAAGCATATAGAGCCAACGACAGCATCGGATTCATTTAGTCTGTATCCCAGTGGTGGTACGAGAGTGAACAAAATCGCGATGGCGCCAACACATTGCCAAAATGGAACTGGTTTTTCAGTCTTGTGAGCCACATAGCCGATGAGTGCCAAGGGAACGATCGGAACCAGTATCAGCATGGAAGGACCAACCGCCATCGTGAGACCAATAGCGACAGCCGAAAATGTAACCAGTAGCAGCAACGACCTCAGCGAAAAGGTTAATTTTGGAGTTGTGCTCGGCATCGAATCATCCTTCCTCAAGTCGCGAAAACAGTAAAGGCTCTTGGATCCTTTGTTTTGTTCACAATGGTAAAGACGGACTAAAAGAACCGCGGATAAACGCCAATCGACGCGAATGAAAACCTGAATTTGTATTCGCGTTTATTGGCGTCCATTGGCGGTTAAAAATTTAGCAATCAAAGTTTCTCGTTTATCGGCGCGAACTGATGGCGATGAGTAGCGACGGAACTGATAGGGCCACGGCAATCGGCACCAAGATATGGGTGTCTGCCCCAGCCCAGTTTTGAAGTGCGGCGAACATGAGACTGCCTGCGCTGACACCAAGTAAGCAAGTCAGGGGTGCGATGGCAACATTTCGAGTGCGGATTGCGCACGCGATGGAAAGCACCAGCGGGACAATAATTGTTGGCCATACTGGCGTTGGTCGGTGACGGGGAATGAGCGGCAAAACAATGGACATGTAGATCACGACAAAGCCGACAGAGCCAGTAAGGAAGCCAACAGCAGCCAACCACCGCACGGGCGGGCGGCCCACGTGTTCATTCGGCGGTGCTTGAGGTGCGGCGTACGGATTGTCGATCACTTCGACCTCAACTTGACGCGTGCATGGACTGTAGACCGTAGTTGTCATTCCTGCATAACGTCCGCGATCACCGAGCCCGAACCAGCGATCTTCCATTTCAAA
>CAZXLW010000126.1:0-10508 GCA_964641465.1 uncultured Pirellulaceae bacterium
ATCCGGATGTACCAGTTCATACGGCGACCGGCCAATCCAATCCTCCGGCTCAAGACCAAACATCGTTTTGAATTGGGGCGATAGGTAGTGCAATGCACCGTCGACTTCAGCCGTCCAGATAACGTCAGCAATTCCTTCAACAATGCTTTTGAAGTCGGGTTCGCTTTCGGCGAGAGCAAATTCTGTATCCATAAGGAATATTAACAAGGAAGAAAAGAAAAAGACAAAAACTCATCGCGGGCAATTATTATGCACGCTGCAATTTGTCGCAATTTGACATTTGCCATTACTTGAGATTTTGGCTGAGGCTTGGTTGACACAAAGCCAACCGCTTGGACCTTGGAAGAACGCCGGGCGTTCCTGCAGTCGCCCACTTTCCCCCTTTAGTCGGTAATTTGAAGCGGGATATTGTTATTCACGGAGATCCGTAGCGACGCATCGCAGAGCCATGCCGGCAACTCGCTACGTATCAAATTTCCGACCCATCAGAAAATAACAGCTGGCTACCGATTTGGACGCAGTATCGCGAGCGAGGGCTCAAAGGCTACCCATCGTTGGAACTCGCTCAGCCAATGACATTTACGCATATCCCCGACAAGACGAATACGTTGGCAAGTTCGTTGTCGATCGTGAGTCACTAGCTGTAAAGTCTAAGCAATCTAGCATTCTTAATAAAGCTATGTGCACCGTATTGGCTATATGCGCCAGTTTAGAAAATTCGAGTAATTGAGGTGCCGCAGACTTCATGGACGCGCCAGCACCTTATCTTGAGGTCTTAGAATCGCATCCCTTTGGAGCCTCGATGGCCAAGCGTAAGACGAAATCAAAGAAACGAGAACGTCGCACATTCAGCAAACAGTTTAAACAAGAAGCTGTTGACCTCTGCTGACAACACTTACCAACAACAGGATTTAAAGCTGGCTTCTATGATTCAGGATGTTTTCTTCAAGCATCGACGACGCTACGGCGCCCGACGAATTGCCATCGAGTTGCAAGCTCAAGGCGAATCATGCAGTCGCTCCAATGCACGCAAAATCACGAGCCAAACCGGCCTCATCGCCACAGCGCATTCATGGAGTCGTACTTCGGAACCATCAAAACCGAACGAGAAATGACAACTTACGAATCCTTTGAGAAAGCCTTGAAGGATATCAAACAATACATCAATTATTGCAACGTATTGAGACGAGATTCTGCATAGAATATCTCTCACCAACCAGCTTCGAAGCCACCCTCATTCAGTTGGCGCGCCGATGAAGTCTGGGCAACCTGATAGGTCAAATAATCAACCCGATTAGCATGTTCAGCAAAGTCCTCCACCTTACCGTCTTGTTCCTTCTATGGAATGGCGTAATTTCTGCGCAAACGAACACGCTCGCCATCAATCAGGATTCCTATGCAGCCCTCTCGGGTATCTATAACTACACCTACTGGGATCACAACTGGTCAACCAGCGGGGCCGAACGCAGCTTCACGCAACATACGAGCAGCTACCGGCTGAATGTCGACTACACGAACCTCAGCATCAACAAGCTACTCCTCACCAACAATTTCCTCACGCCGGAGGAGGCCTTCGCGCAGCTGAAGTCGGATCTGTTTCCGGAGAATGGCTTTGACGGCGATCTCGACTACGCGATCTTGCAGGACGGGGTGAGGGAGTTCGAGAAAAGCAATTCGCCGACATCCACCTCGAGAAATGCGAGCCAGATGTCGGAGTTTGGAACCTGGTTTAACCGGCGCTTTGTCTCTACGGACTTCACGCCCAATGCACCGGTTGTCACCTGGCACACCGGGATCGAATTCGCGGGTTGGCACGACCGCTTGAAACTCACGTTCCACGTCAAGCCTACGGAGGACATCACCAACGGTCAGTTGGAATTCTCCCTCACCATGCCGCAAGAGTATTCTGAGATCATTGAAGATGGTGACTTTGTCGGTTTCGCAACCGCCAGTGACCAAGGCTTTGTCGTCAAGGGAAGCGAACAGGTAGCTTCCATGAGCTTGGATGGGAACAAGCTGACGGTTCAAAGTTCGATGGCTACCTTGGTCGCTGACGAGGCGTATGAGATCAGCTTGATTCTTGTTCCGATCCAAGAGGACCTCTCCGTCCTCTATTCATCAGCCTTTCAGCCGGAATCAGAACTGTCGATTCATACCACACAGATCCTGCCGAATGGCCAGCAGAACGCATCCATCTCCTATGACGCCACTGACGGTTTACATGTTCTGGATATGCCTCGTTATTCGATGGGTTTTGGAAACTGTGATCTTGTGGATGTCATGCAAGACATGATGATCACGCTCACCAACTCGGAGGCGTTGGACAAGAAGGCCAGGCTATGCTTCCGCCAGCTTCCCAACGTGAACGTTGTCGGCTTCAACACCTTGCTCCGGAATGCCAATGGGGACCCCTCGGGATATCCGGTTCAAGTCTCTAAGAACTGGCACTTATCAAAAGACCAGTTTTTTTCGGGAAGCTGGATTAGAGAATATACAGAGCTCGTCATTCCAGCCAACAGTAGCGTAACCTTTAAGTACACACGGACTGGCGCGAAATGGGGCGAGGTCCTGTCTGCTTGTTCGCATCAACTTAGTGTGGCTGGCTCCGGGGTCCCGCGGGGGCAATGGTTGGAAGCTGCTTTGGGAAGCTTCGGAGAAAACATTACACATTCTCCAGACTGGGAGTTCGGAGGAAGCATTGGCACAGATTTCCGCCCGCTGTTGACCGGCAATGAGGTGTGTACGTTTACCAGTAATCTGGGCGGCCTCGACATGTTCGCCTACGAAAACAATTCCGGCCGTATTCATCTCGCGCAGGCCAAAACAAAGTTTGACAGATATTCGCCGAACCTGACGGAGACTTCGCTTTCTTTTCTTTCCGAAGATGGAAAGCTGAAGTGCGACTCGACCTTCTACCTCGTCCGTTCCGACGACATCTTCAGGCTCTACTACCGGGTAAAGATGGAGGCCTTGGAAGACACGAACTTCAATCGCTTCGACCTCTTTCAAGTTGGCGGAGACAATTACAACACCTTCACAACACGAAACGTGTTCTTTGGGGACGAGTCAGGAATGGTCGCCGAAATTACACCGCACAACAATGGATCCAACGATTACACCACGAACGCGATTCCGTTGAACGGAAATTCTCCCTGGCTTTGGCTCGGCGATAACGAACTGACCTCAAATCCTCCGGCCTTCTTGAGTACCCCGGCAAACATTGGCATGATCATCCGTGATTATCAGGCGGAGTTTTCCGGCGTTGCCGCAAATACTCCTTACCTTCGGGAACGCTCCAGCTCCATCGGCTTTAGCGCCTCGTCGGGGGAAGATCCAACTTCTTATTGCATTGTGCCACCACCATCGGTCAACTCGTTTTCCGGCGGGGACAAGATGGAGATGATGGTGGAGATGGTGCTTTTGCCCGAAGACCTTGCTGACTACTCCGGGGAGAACCTGAATTTCATCAACGCTCTAAACTTGTATGGAAGCTCGTGGGAACTCTTGCTGCGGGAAGTGGTCGGAAACGACGTCGTCGCGATTTCGGGTCATGCAGTCGACTCCAGTTTCCCTATCACCGTGCCGGCGGTGGCCAATACTGGCGCGGTCACGCTTCAAGGTGGAAAGAGCTATGTTCCGATCGTCTTCTCCGGGTTGACCGATGTCAACGAACCAAGCCTCTGGAAAAGAGTAGCGGGGGATGAGGAGTGGCTGCCAGTTGATCAAGCGACCCATGGAAAGGATTTCTGGCAGGCCAACTACGATCCCGCAACCGGGCTATACGATCTGATCTTCAATGTGAATCAAGATTCCGCAGACGACTCCGCCGCAGTGATTCAGTATGTCCTCGGAGAGCCAAGCGATTGTGACGACTTCGTCAACGTAGTCGATGGCGAAATGACGATCAACGCGACTAGAGGCCCCGATGAGATTGTCGTTTTGCAAATCGGAACCAGCCTTATAGCCTCGGTGAATCAAGAGTGCTTACAAATATATCCGCTTTTGAATGTTGACCATATCACCATCAATGGATTCGGCGGAGCCGACTTTATCCTGGTCGGCGCCGCGGTTACGACAACCATTTCAGGAGGCTTTGGTGCTGATGAAATTATCGGCGGCACACAAGTGAACGAAATTTTTGGCGGTCCAGGCGCTGACACGATTACTGGTGGCCCAGCTGCTGACTTCATCAATGCAGGAAGAGGTTTCGACACCGTATTCGGTTTGGCTGGTGACGATGAAATCATCGGCGGTGATGCCGACGACACCTTGAACGGTGGTGCAGGCGACGACAATTTGTTCGGTGGCCTGGGCGCAGACACAATTTTTGGCGGCAACGGCGATGATTTTTTGGTTGGTAACCCCGGTGCGGATGAATTGTCTGGCGGCGGCGGCAATGACGACCTGACCGGGCTGGGAGGACCGGACGAATTGTTGGGCGGACCCGGAAACGACACCTTAAACGGCGGATCTGGCTTTGACATACTTGATGGCGGTAGCGGCGTTGATACCTCTGTCGACAGTGGAGAAGTCGAGCTCAATATTGAAAATACTTAAACGAATTTTGAAACACCAAGAGCTTGATAAGAACCAGTGCCGCCATTCCGGTTCCAATTTCGTGTATCACGCAGCACCAGCGGCATTTCAAAACGAGAAGAGAAGGACCCAGCAAAGGTCTACGATCAATGCAGGAGAAACTTCATTCTCAATTTGTACAGGTTTTGCAAACAAAGCGTTCGCGAACCACCGATTCGGACAATTTTTGCCTCTGAAGCATTCGGTTGAAGTTATCCATTTCTCGCATCGCTGCCGCGTATCCGGCATCTGACATTTCTCGAGCACTTGAAAAATCAGCAAAGTCAAACATCGATGTATCGACGGTAATCATCTGGTCGACCGCTTGGGTCCGCAGTGCCGTGATCTGATAGTCTTGAACTTCGTTGGCACGCAAAATCGTCTGCAATTGGCCTGGCGCCTTCATGTTTGCCATTGGAGTGTCGGGCGTATTCTTGCCAAATCGGTGGGCAATCTGCGTCGCGATGTTTACCCCCACAGCTAAATCGGCTCCTCGCTCGGCGAGAATATCAGATGGAATGTTGTTGATAATTCCACCGTCTACCAAAGCCATCCCTTGGCGAATGATCGGTTTCGAAATGTTAGGTATGTTAATGCTCTCGAGAATTGCGTGAGTTGCATCGCCATAGTCGCGCACGACTTGCTGGCCTGTAATTAAGTCTGCAGCGACGGTGCTGACTGGAGTCAACAACTGCTCAAGCTTGACATCTCCGACACGGTTTCGCAGCAGGCCATCCCATTTGCCAAACCTGAATTGATACAGCATGTACCAATCGTTACCTTTGGGAATTTGACGGAAAAGCCAACTTGGCCGAAGGTCTTCACGAAATGCCTCCGTACACTCATCCGGCGTCAGCCCGTACGCGTACGGCACAGCCATCAACGCCCCAGCGCTGGTTCCAGCAAGGACGTCAAAGTAGATTCCTTGTTCTTCGAATGCCTTGATAACACCAAGATGAGCCATCCCCCGCGCCGCGCCGCCGCCGAGTGCCAACCCGAGCCGCGTTTTGCGTATGAATCGCACCAGACGCGAAATGCTCATTCGCTCAAGTCTTGTTTCGCGATTGGAGTTGCTCAACACGATCTTGAAATCTGGGAGTTCAAGCCACTTTGGCGAAGACGGAATATCCTCTGGCTTAATGCCTTCTCGCAACAGCCAACCCCAATGCGTTCTGGCCGCCAAGCGAGATTCGGAACGTAGCAGTGATTCTAGTTGTGATCGGTTCTTGTTGGAGTGACTTAATCCTGACAGCCAAAGTACCTGTCCGCACTGGATAAGAAGACGCCTGAGTTCGTCTTCACCAGAATTGAAAAGACAAACCAGCGTGTGCCCTTCGTGACTGTTTTGTTCCGACAATCGTTGCTGAACCCAATCCGACTTGGCTGCCAGACTCATGTTGCGAGGGATTTCGCTGACATAGAACCCAGAAAGCCGGCCAAGTTTACTCGCGTCGTCGGAGATGATTCGAATCGTGTCACCTTCTCGTGACAGTGCTTCGGTAAGACGGTGAATAGTCTTTATGCCCAATGCGATGTTGGCTGAATCGTTGACGATGCCAATCACTCGCGAAACGTTGCGAACTTTCTGCCCGGTCGTTTCACGCCGCAAGCGAAAGCCAAGTGCTTGACTGAGGTTGGCCGCGAGTCCGGGAACTTGCTTCATCAGTTTCAGGAAATCCGCCCGATCAAGAACAAGCAAACGGGTATCCATCACCGCGGTTGCAGTTGTCGCGCGTTCTTGTCCGGTGAGTACCGAGATTTCGCCAAAATGTTCTCCGCTACTCAAGTGATCGACAAACCGTTCTCCGCCAGCGGTTTGTGCGACAGTGATTTTGACGCGGCCTTCTACAATCAGTTGCAAGCTTTCGCCGGGATCGCTTTGACGGAAAATGATTTGACCACTTTGGTATTCTGCCCATCGAATAGACTTGGCAATCAATGAAACTTGTTCATCAGTCAGGTTGCAGGCAATTTGGCTCGCGCGGATTGCGTTAATTGTTTCTTGTGGTGACATAATGATTCTCCGGTTTGGATTCTTCCTTAAATCAACTGGTTGTTACTCAAACGATGGCCAAGCGATGATTCGACTGACAGACCGCCGCGCGAATTACTTCGAGTGACCAGTCTTCAATGAGTGCGTCAAAAATAAGCGCGGGCGAACAATTCGAAAAAACTTGAGCAACATTCAACAGGTCTGCGGCGAAACGAAGAATAGAGGCAATCGTTTCGCCTTTCACTCCGCTTTTCGCAAAACACGTTCGTTTGATGAGGCGTGTGGTGGGTTCTTACCAAAGACCTGGAATTGTTGCGAAAAACAGGAGATGCGCATGGTTTTGAAGAGGAATTCAACTTTCTCCATACGCAAACGGCTGATTTGATGTCGGCCTCCCAGCGAAAGTACATTTACCGCCATTCCGTAAATCTGAGAAAGCCATTGGGAAGCGAGTAAGACAATCTTGCACGTGATGTCTTAGGGGCATCAGTTGCTCGATCGCGAGTGAGTTGCGCGGGGGCTGAAATGGGCGGAAACAGAGCGCGGGTTCAGTCGAACGAAGAGGCTGCGAAAACCAACTTGTAGTAGATCACTGCTAATTGGTTTATGATCTGAGGTGTCCCTTGCGGACATTGCCGAAACGCTTGAGATCAAATCTATGAAAGTTACCGTTTGCCAACTCGACCCGCGCACTGACAGGTCCGGACCATTGCTTGAGGCACTGGCCGAACACATCCAGCAGCGAGAGACAGATTTTCTGCTGCTGCCTGAATTGTGTTTCTCCGATTGGCTCGCTGATCAGCCGCCAGGTTCAGACGCGACAGCAAGATGGTCTAGGGCGGTGGCTGATCACGAATCGCAGATCGAGAAGCTTGACCAGCTAGGTGCCAAGGCGATTGTTGGAACGCGTCCGATCGTGACACCAGAAAACAGCAGACGTAACGAAGCTTATGTCTGGACTCCGGATTCACCATCGGCGGCAGGTTTTCATCAGAAATATTATCTGCCCGATGAAGAAGGCTATTACGAACATAGCTGGTACGACCGTGGCCCCAAGCAGTTCGAAACTGCACGTGCGCTAGGAATGCGAATCGGTGTTCAGATTTGCACTGAGCTTTGGTTCTTCGAATGGTCGCGGCACTACGCGGCGGCGAGGACGGACATTTTGTGCGTGCCCAGAGCGACTCCGCATGGCAATGTCGAGAAGTGGATCGCTGGTGGTCAGGCAGCGGCGGTTTGTTCGGGGGCGTATTGTCTTTCGTCGAACTTGTGGGCTGAGCCAGGCAGCGGAGTCAATCTTGGCGGTGGTTCCTACATCATCGACCCGGAAGGCCAACTGCTCGCCCGCACCGACTCGGAGCATCCATTTGCTACTGTCGAAATTGACCTCGAATTCGCCAGGGCCAGCAAAGCGACTTATCCCCGCTACGTAGTGGAATAACAAACACAAAGCCCAACAAAGCGAACTGATGCGCGAAATGCATCTTTTGACGCATCTCGACCAGGAGCAGGGTTAGCTTCCCGATTGAACAAGGAATCTTCTACAGCGTTCGGATCGTCAGCAACCCGACTCAAGATGGAAACACGCGACTCGAATACGAAATCCTGAGCGGAGCTCTTATGGGTGACGTGGACGGAGACGGATTTGTGAATCTGCTGGACGTCGCACCGTTTATTGATTTGCTGGCCTCAGGCGACTACAACCCGTTGGCTGACGGCAACTCGGACGGAGAAGTCAATTTGCTTGATGTTCAACCGTTCGTGGATCTGTTGGCTGGTGAGTGACGACGGTGCAAAATGTTGCAATCAATCGTTTTTTATAGACGTCAAGCTTCAGTCAAACTTGTGATCATCTTTCCGAATTCTGCGTTCTCTCCCAATTCGGCCCAAGGTAAATCAGTTTTTGAATCTGGGTGTATTGGAAACCCGACGCGTTAGCGAGGAACCTGTGAAAATCCTCGCTAACGCGTCGGGTTACCACCCGATCCATGTCTGATTCTATTTTGCCAAACCGCCGATCAAGTTTGCTCAACAGCTGAGTAGAAGGTGGTGCAAGTATATCGGGTTGGGGCCAGTACCGTATTCCAACCACAGCGACAACAACTGCCACAGTGACGATCATAAACAGGGTACGCAAGCTAAAACGAAACATAACACCAAGCGGGATTTAATAATCACGAAACATAACACCAAGCGGGATTTAATAATCATAAATGACCAGTGGATGTAGGACTTTGGTAATTGCTCGAACCAGTCGCCCAAACGCCTGATAGCTACATTTCTGATTGTTTTCTGAACAAATGACCAAAGGCAAGCGGTTTTTTTGTTGATATTGCGGTGGGTAAGCGGTATCCCATGTGAAATCGTCACAAAATATACAAATATGATTGCATAAATTCACTCATCCAACCTTGCGGGAAGCAGCTATGAGGAGAACTCCACGAACGTCTAAGCTCGATTACGGAACCATGGAACCCCGACTCCTGCTGGCGGGCGACGTAACGGTGGTTGAGTCCGACAATTTGTATATCCGGGGCGATGATAGCTCCAATCAAATCCAAATCGTCGCAACCGAAAGCGGAGAGGTCCTGGTCAGAGGTCTCAACAACACGACGATCAACGGCAGTGCTGATCCCTTCCAGGTCAGCGCTGCAACGAATTTGAACGGCGAGAATGGTCGTAACGCATCGATTGATTTGGGGCTGAGAATCAGGACGTTCGAAGGGAACGATCGGGTCGATATCCAAGGTCTTGAAGTCACTGGCGAATCAATAATCGTAACGGGGGAAGGCGACGATTTGGTGCGTTTTAACAGAAGCACGAGCCAACGAGATTTCTTCGTTAACTTGGAAAGCGGCGATGATGATTTGAGGTTGTTTAGATCTCGAGCCAGAGGTGATTTGCGAGCAACAACTGGCGACGGACAGGACAATGTTAATGTTTGGAATTCTCGTGTTTGGGAAGATGCATTGTTTAATACGGGCGCGCACGATGACACTGTGAACATCGGCCGTGTTCGCTTTACCGGTGACAATCAACATGTCGCGACACAAGGCGGCGACGACAGAATCAACTTCACCAGAAACAACATCAACGCTGCTGGAGTGGTTATCGATACTGGCGGCGATCATGACCGTGTGATTGCTGAAATGGTCTGGGAGGACGAGATCTTTGGAACTGTCGAAGTCCATGGACGCGGAGGCACGGACGTTTTGACTTTGGAAGGTCGAAACCCGAATTCGGACCGGATTGTTACAGAGGGATTTGAAAACAATGGCGGAGAAATTGTCTTCACTCACAACGAACCGATCACAAACGCATTTGAGGTGTTCAATCGAGGCGACCGTGCCATGGATTTTGCCGCTGAGCGAGTCCAGTTGGACGAATCGACGCTCATCACTTCGGTCCAATGGAGCGGAACTTACCTTGATAACTTCGAGACTACGGAGGACATTTTTGTTATCGAGATCTATGAAAATGGACTGGCTGACGATGGTTTCGGGGGACAATTCCAAGCTCCGACCGGTGATCCGATCGCATCATTCACTGCTATCGGTGAAGACGTAAATCGAACGGATACGGGGGAAATCCTAGCCGACGGTCGGAACCCCAACAGAAATATTTACAACTTCGAAGCAGACATTGTTTACGAATTTGAGGCAGGCAGGTCGTACTGGGTTTCTCTCCACGCGGTCCCAAGTGACCAAGTCGCAGATGATGCGAAGCAGTTCCAATTGGGCGCATTTGACTATGACCCTGCTATCGTAGATCAATCGGCGTTTTTTACCGGCGGTTACAATAACGCAGGAGAATTCAATTCGTTTTGGAGACAATTCGGCCGCTGGGACATCGCCCTGCGATCGTAAATGTGGCGGTGTTGATCGTGGGTTGATTGCCCGCTGAATAGCGAATAGCGAGGAGCCCGACCAAGTCGATGTGC
>CAZXLW010000127.1:0-2387 GCA_964641465.1 uncultured Pirellulaceae bacterium
AGCAAATCCTAGTCGCCGTCGTTCTAGTGGGGACCAAACTCTGCTCTGCCGATCCGTCAAAACTGAATTGAATAGTTGTGTCGCTTAGGGTGCTCTCGCCTTTCCATCAGCAATAAGCCAAGTCCCAGCAACGGCATGCTTACGACAGGGATGAAGCACGGGTGTCATGTTTACGCGAGCGTTGGTGGCTACGTGTTCCGTACAGACCAAGCATGCTCACGCCACGTTGACCATTGCCTCATTTCTGGCGTAAGCATGCCGTTTGCGGGAGTTGGCTTATTGCCGAAAACGCGTGAACATGGCACCCAGAAATCAGGGACACAGTTCTGCTCTGCCGAACCACTAGTCGCCACGCAATTTTTCGAAGTATTCGCGGGCGTGATCACGTTGTGCTTTGGGAAGCTTTTGGTTTTCCAGTGGGTCCGACCGTTTGCTCATCGAAGACTGAGTGATTTCGCGAGCTTCAGAAATCGACTTACCAGTAATGTTTTTACCGTCGGCATGACCGGTGACGACAGTTTCACCCGCTTGCAACTTCCCTTTGACGCGAGACTTGTACGATCCAGTTTCCGTTTCCTGCTTTTCGCGCAGACCACCACCGCGGCCACCACCTTTTGCCCAGTCCTGCCATTTCGGCTTATCGCCGCCTTGCCCCTGACAGCCGTTGCAATTGTTCTTGGCAGTTTCGATTTCGTCCATGATGTCCTCCAGATCCTGAAGTTCATCCATCTCACCTTCCATTTTCTTGATCATGTCTTCGAGGTCTTCTAATGACTCGATCGCGTCCTGCATATCGGCGCTTCCAGGTTGATTGCCCTGCTGTCCAGCCTGTTGTTGTTGCCCCTTCTGACCCTGCTTAGGCTGCCCGTTACCTTGCTTCATGCAATCCGCGCACTTGGACAACTTTTCCGCCATCTGCTCCATCTTTTTCATCTGCTGGTCCTGACGCTGCATCTTGTCAAGCTTTTGTTGCAGCTTGGCCGCTTTCTGCAAATCGCCCTCGCGGTTGGCTTTGTTGATTTGATCCTTCAGATCTTTTTTGGCCTGCTCGTGCTTCTCAGCCATTTTCTTCAGCTCGCCAGCAATCTTTTTCAGATCGTTAGCGAGTTTTTTCATTTCCTTCTTGCTTAGCTTGCCCTCTTTCATGTCCTGGAGCAAGTTTTTGATCGCGTCCTGAGCATCTTTGAAGTCACCTTCGTTCAACGCTTCAGAAATCTTTTTGGCTGGACCGTCGTTGATCTTCTTCAACTGGTTCAGTTGCTTCTTGAGCGCCTTCGAATTCCCGCCTAGTTGACGTTGACGATCTTCGATTTGCTTCTTGACGTTGTTCAGTTTAACGAGCGTGTTTTTCTTGTCCTCGTCCTTCAAACCACTGGATAGGTTGTCGATCTTCTTCTGTAGCGACTCGAGGTTCTTGTCCGCATCCTTGAGCCCCTTAGCCTTCATCTCTTCGATCTTTTTGGCAATCTTCTTGCGGGCTTCTTCGACCGCTGTTTTCGCCTCATTTTTTTTCTCAACGACAACCTTCGGTTCGACTTCCTTGGCAACTGCGTCCGGTACAAAAATCAAACCAAGCACCAACAGCGCCGGTAGGATCGGTAAGAGCACCCGTCGAGAAGGCTGGAACTGGAAATGCTCATGCAGTTCAATGGTCTCAGCTCGATCGTTCGCATCGCGAACAAGTGCTTGCCCAGCTTCCGATTCAATATCTTTGGCCGACAGTTCCAACGCGCTGGATAAACGCTCTTTGGTGCCGCAACGTTGATCGACTTCGATTGCCGCCTGCAGCGAACTGGCAGACGTTTTCCAAGTCCAGAAAATTCCACCGATCAGTCCAGCCAACAGGCCACCGCCGATCCAGCCCCAGTTCCAGATATTCACAGTTTCGGCTTCGGCCAAAAACGGAAGATGCCAGATCTTAGGAATCGCCAATGCAATTGCGGCGATCATTAAACCGACAAACAGGCTGATGCTAAGCGTCTGCACCAGTTGGATGAAGAACATTCTGCGACGAGCGTTTGAAACTTGTTTCTTGATTTGGTTCATTCGATTCCCTCGATCACGACTATGCTTAATTCGACCAAAAATGCACAGTCTTTTCAAATCCGTATCCGCAAAGACGGCAAAAACGGGCATTTATTCCCAAGAAGTGCCGATCGGCTTATTATAGGTGTTGAGGGATGCCGGTTGAGGGGAATTTCCCACTGCTGCTCGTGGTCGCCAGATTTGGTTGTTTCCAGGCTCAAATTGCGGGTAAATGCGTAGAGTAGGAATTGATTTCGACTTCAAATTTATCGTCGAATTGGTATTTCTGATGGACACCCTCGGTCTTGTACCGTGAAACGCAGCCCATGAAACCGCGAACCATCAACGTGAAACCGTGAGAT
>CAZXLW010000127.1:2487-10428 GCA_964641465.1 uncultured Pirellulaceae bacterium
GTACCGTGAAACGCAGCCCATGAAACCGCGAACCATCAACGTGAAACCGTGAGATGAAATGACTCAAGTACTTCCAGACATTAAGGACTTGGCAGATGCAGATGTTGTCGTTTACGACGGCGACTGCGTATTCTGTCAGAGGCAGGTGCGGCGCTTGCACTGGTTCGCCGCTGGAAGGCTTGCGTTCGTTTCACTGCACGATCCAAGAGTCGCAGAACTTTGTCCTGGACTCAGCCAAGAAGACTTGATGAAGCAGATGTATGTGGTGACGACGGACGGGGAGCAGTTCGGAGGTGCCTCTGCTGTTCGTTACCTGTCACGCAAGTTGCCGCGACTGTGGCTCGCCGCTCCGTTCCTGCACATACCCTTCACGCTGCCAATCTGGCAATTCGGATACGAGAAAATTGCCAACTCACGTTACCAAATTGCTGGTAGTTCCAAGTGCGAAGATGGCGCTTGCAGGGTTCGCTGATTCGACGATTCGACGACTCGACGACTTAAGCTACCTGGCGTGTTGCAACCACGTCGTTGTAGACTTGCTCGACGGCATCAATTAGCAGACGGGGTGAAAATTTCTCTTTGACGAAACGCTGGCCTGATTCGCCCATGGTCCGGCGTAGCTCTCGATGTTGAGCGAGGTGGATAATGGCGTCGGCGAGCGTTTCCGGATCACGAGGCGGAACCAGGACTCCGTTCTCGCCCGTGTTCACAATCTCGGTGAGGCCACCAGTCTGACTGGCGACGACGGGCGTGCCAGCCATCAACGATTCGATCGCGACCAATCCTAACGGTTCCTCAATCGAAGGCATGACTGACAAATCGCACGCACTCAAATATTCTTGAACGTTGCTCCGTCTTCCCAACCACTTAACCACTCCGAAGAGCTTGTTGTCGAACAGGAACTTTCGCATCTGGCGAAAATAGGGCTGCTTACGACCGTATCGGCCAACGAAAATTACCTTAACGTTCGGTATCTTGCTGATAATCTTCGGCAGCGCCTGCACGAGGTACTTGTGCCCTTTGCGAGCAGCGACTTCTCCGACAATCCCGACAAGAATCGAATCTGGTTTCAATCGTAACTTTTGACGAATCGCCAACGCCGCGGAGGGACTGACAGGCCGTTGATGGTCAGGGTCTGAGCAACAATAGATCGTTTGCATCCGGGACGCAGGAACCAGGTTGACTCGTCGATGAAAATTGAAAGTCGATTTCGAATTGGCGATTACGAAATCGTTGAAGTTCCAGTGAAGCTCAAAATGGCGATTGTGTGCTGTGGCGACTACCGGTTTGCCGGTGATGAATTTCAAGCCAATGCCAAAATTTTGACCACGCGTCATGTGCGTGTGAATCAGGTCGATATTCTTGTCGCGGATAACACTCGCTATCCGCTTGAATTCTGCGAAGGGGAATCGAGCAAGGTTAGATTCGATTACTTCGACATTGGTTTGATCGACGTGTGTTTTGATCCACGAGTTCGGCTTACACAGAATCGTCACCTGATGACCGCGGGACACCAGTTCTTCGCTCAGGTATTTGCAGTAAACCAGCGCACCGTTTACGCCACGTCCAGATATGACCTGCAAGATGTTCAAAGTTGACTCCGTGTGAATAGTGCCGCTAGCGGCAGCCGCCAAATTATTCAGGAACCCTAAATTCAACGCAATAGAGTCTTGGCCGAGTTAGGGCCCAAGAACTGAGGTTTAGCCAACGGCCAACATTTGATAGTGAATTGCTGTCAAAATCCGGAGTAAGCCATGCGTTTCGTTACGATCTTATTGATTTCCGTACTGTTCTTCTGTGGTTGCGGTGAAAGCCCACGCAGTCCGTTAGCGACCAAACCGACAGATGAGGCGACAAGCCAATCCGATTCGGCACAAGGGACACCAGGTTCTGCTTCCAATCAAGACCAGGCGGATGAGGCATTCTCGGCTGATCTGAAGCGGTTGACTGACCTTGCAAAGGAGCAGGAAGCAGCGGGGAACTACGCCGAGGCTGCTCGCGTTTGGGGGCAAGTGAACCAGATGGCTTCCAACCGCTTCGGTGCCGCGTCGTGGCAGTCCAACAACGCGGCCGTTGCTTACCAACGAGCTGTGCAGAAGAGTCGATTCACGTCTCAGCAGATGGAGCGATTGTGGGAAGCCGACCAGCTGCAGGAGATCGTCCGCCGGAGCCTGGAGTCTGGGGATGTTCAAGGCGGTTTGCGAGCGAACGAAAGAGCCGTAGAAATCAACGCGGAGCTGTTTGGCGAAGGGTCGGTTGCGTACGCCCAGCTTGTCGTTCAATCAGCCACGATCGAAAGCAACTTGCGTTTGGTCGAACAGTCCGTCACCCATTTTCATCAAGGCATCGAGACGCTGAAACAAAACGGATACACGAATCACCCCGAGCTGGAACTCGCTCATGCTGGCTTGGCATCGATCTATGCTGACAAAGAAAGCTTCGGACCCGCGATTGCCAACCAGAAAGAAGCCACGCGGATTGCTGGTTTGATCTGGGGGCAGGAAAGCCTGGCATTTGCCAACCGCGCGCATCAGCTTGGTACGCTGTTTCATCGGGCCGGGAACTTGGACGTCGCCTACCAGGTGATCGACGAGGCAAAGCTGATCCGGCAGCGGCAATTGGGAACAGAACATCCCGCGTTTGCGAATAGTTGTCTGAACCTCGGTGTGATTTCAATGGATCAGAAACGATTCGATCAGGCGGATGAGTACTTCTCCAAGGCCCAGTCTGTGTTCACGAAGACTTTGGGCCCTGAAGCCGACGACACGCTGCGGTGCCAAAGCCACCGAGCAACGATCTATATGCTGCAACAACGACCTGAGCTCGCAGAGCCGCTATTGAGAGCTGTCGTCCAAACAATGCGCGCCAGCCAGGCTGGAACCAATTCTGGGAACGTCGAGAAACGACTGGACCACGAGTACCGATTGGCTATCTCACTTTCCAGGCAAGGCAAATACGCAATCGCGAAACCTTTGCTGGAGCAAGTGATCACTGAACAACGGCAGCGGATTGGTCAATCGGATCGCCGCACCGTGGCGTCGATGAGGGCCTACGCTCTTCTATTGGAGCGTACGAATCAAACGGAGGCTGCTGGACAAATGCGGCAGCAGATTGACAGAGTCGCTCAGGAGCCTGGCCCACAGGATTTCCGCCGTTAGTGGTCCGATAAATTCGGTTGCGTGATTTTCAATTGCGTAATTAATGCATACGGATCAGCCATCTGGGTTTCGTCAGGCCTGAAGTGACGGTGCCATGTTTAGGCGAGCGTAGGAGATTACGTGTGCCATACCGACCGAGCATGCTCACGCTGCGTTGACCATTGCCTCATCCATAGCATCAGCATGCCGTTGCGGGGGATTTGGCTTATTGTTGGAAAGGCTTGAACATGGCACCCAAAAACTAGTGATACAAACCGTTCAATTCAGCTTGGAAGGACCACTAGGAGGGAAAGGTGCGGATATTCCGGCAAATGTCGCTATTTGGACGCGAAAGTGCGGCAAATTGTTGCTCGATCCCTTGATGCTACAATTAGAATGAATGGTTGGAGCATTTCTTTAGGCGAAATATTTGAGAGTACAGCATGAGATCAATTAAGCACAAATTCGGTGTTTATTCGGCAATGGGGATTGCCGGTGGTATGACGTTTGGCGCGACTGCGGCAGAAGCGGACATCTTTTTTACAGACTTCCAGCTAACCGCCTCGCAAGGCAACGCAGTTGATATCGATTTCGATGGTGATGGAGTAACCGATTTCATTTTTGATCTACGAGTGAACGGTCCCAATGGATACGGGAGTGCTTCGAATTGGGTAGCCATTGATGCAGTTAATGACAATCAATTTGTGTCCATTGACCCTTCGCCGTTTGATGGCGGACCGTCGTACGGACCAAACAACCTAGCCTATGGGGCGTCGATTTCAGGACAGGGTTTTGCCGGTGGCTCGGGGCCGCTGCGATTGGCCTATACCAATTACGCCACCACGCTTTCATACGGTGGTTTTGCTGGAACCAATAACACCGGCTACATCGGCGTCCAATTTGCGACTGGTGGCGGCGACTCGGTATTTGGTTGGATTAACGTGCGAGTAAATGGCGATGTTACAAATGACAACTTTGCCGACGCCACGGTCGATATTATTAACGGGGCTTACGCAACCAACGGCCAGGAAATCACTGCCGGCCAAACATCGGCTATTCCAGAACCGAGCTCGTTAGGCTTGTTGGCTCTCGGAGCTGCCGGGTTGGTTTCCCGTCGCAAGCGGAACAAAGGCGACTAAGTCCGCGGACTGTAGCAAATCAAGCGATCAGAAAGAGTTGTCATTAGTGGCGACTCTTTTTTGTTGCGCTATGATGAAAACTGTTGCGAGATGTTGGAATTATGGATTCTCGAATTACAAAAAAAGTTCTGCTCATCGGCTGGGATGGTGCCGATTGGCAACACATCAATCCACTCTTGGACCAGGGCTTGTTACCTGGGCTCGAAAGCTTGATCAATCGAGGCGTCATGGGGAACCTGGCGACGCTCCATCCGGTCTTGTCTCCGATGCTTTGGAATTCGATCGGGACTGGGAAGACTGCTGACAAGCATGGCGTACTGGGGTTCACTCAGCCATTACCAACCGGCGTCGGCGTGCGGCCGTTTGCGAGCACTAGTCGTAAAGTCAAAGCGCTGTGGAATATTTGTCATCAGAGCGATTTGAAATGCAACGTGGTGGGATGGTGGGCCAGCCATCCCGCTGAGCCGATCAACGGCTGCGTGGTCTCGAATCTGTTCAACGGATTGCGACGTGAAAAAGATGGCTCGCTCAAGGTCACACCGGGTACGTTCCATCCTGCTGACAAAGCCACCGAACTGGCGAATCTGAAAGTTCATCACGACGAAGTCACTGGCGACGACATCTTGCCGTTCATCCCGCGAGCGGCCGAAGTCGACCAGCAAAAAGATCCGCGTCTATCGGCGGCTTGCAAGCTGTTATCCGATTGTGCTTCAATCCAATCGGTGACAACGCATTTGATGGAGCATGAGCCATGGGACCTGACGGCCGTTTACTTTGACTCCATCGACCACTTCTGTCACATGTTCATGTACTATCATCCGCCGCAGATGTCCAACGTGAAGGACGAGGACTTTGCAATCTACAAAGATGTGATTGTCGGAGCGTACCGATTTCATGACATGATCCTGCAACGTTTGATCCATTTGGCGGGCGAAGATACCACGATCGTGTTGTGTTCTGATCATGGTTTCCAGTCAGGGCAATCGCGCCCTTTGTCGACACCTGCCGAGCCTGCGGGGCCGGCGGCCTGGCACCGTGACCTGGGCATCGTCGTGATGGCTGGGCCAGGGATCAAGAAAGACGAACGAATTTACGGCGCGAATATTATCGACATCACGCCGACGGTCCTGTACCAGTTCGGTCTTCCGGTTGGTGAAGACATGGATGGCCGGGTGTTGATGGACGCGTTTGAGAATCCGAGTCCTCCGAAGATGATCCCCAGTTGGGAGGAAGTCGAAGGCGATTGTGGTATGCACGAACCGGAACAGGATCGTGTGGACGCCAGCAAGATTGACACCACGCAGTCCCGTGAATTGGTGAAGCAATTTGTCGCATTGGGGTATATCGAAGATCCCGGTGACGATCTGGAAAAGGCAGCCCGGAACTGCGAGTTGGAGTTGAAGTACAACCTGGCTCGCGTCTACCTGTCGACGAATCGTTTTGAACAGGCGGCTGAAATTCTGTTCGAGCTCGTCAACAGCATGCCCTGGGAAGATCGGTACTGGAAGAACCTCGCGCATTGCTATTACGAACTGGGCTATGTCCGACAGTCGCAAAAGATCATGGAGTCGATGTACCGGGACCTCGATCAGCCGCCCGTGTATTCGCGCGTGTTCCTTGCCAAGACATGCTTTGATCTGGGCGAATATGATCGGGCCAACGGGTACCTGCAAACCGCACTCGCTCTGAACCCTCGGCAGTCGATGGTGCACGTGATGATGGGGCGGACGTTGGTGCGACATGGAGAGCTGGTACGCGGCAAACAGGCATTCGCTCGGGCGCTGGAGATTGACGACGACAATTCGCATGCGATGCTGGGATTGGCTGAAGTAAATTTGCGTTTGAATCGTTATGAAGAAGCCGCCGATCGCGCGCTTTCCGCGTTGATCATTCTGTATCGGCTGGAGCGAGCGCATTGGATTCTTGGGAATGCGATGGTCAAACTTGGGGATCCGGATCGTGCAAGGCAAGCGTTCGAGACGTTGTTGAAGTTCAAGTCGACTCGGTACGAAGTCGCTTGCCACCGGAAATTGGCCACACTGCACCGGGCGGCGGGTGCCTTGAAAAACGATGGCAAGGCGGACTTGCATAATCAACTGGCTCGGGAGAAGTTCGCGGCTCGACGTGGGACGCGGAAGGATTTGGAGCAACGAAAGGAACACTTGTTTGAGTTGCCGGCTATTCCAGACACCGGAGACCGCAAAGAAACGTTTGTCAGTCAACGGCCGAAACCTCAGGCTGGTCGACGAGCGAAGGTTCAACCGGGAAGTTCAGGCCGAACGCTGACACTTGTTTCCGGGCTGCCGAGATCGGGGACGTCGTTGATGATGCAGATGTTGGCTGCCGGTGGTTTGCCGCCAAAAACAGATGGCGAGCGAACTGCCGACGAAGACAACCCAGCCGGTTACTACGAATGGGAAGCGATCAAGAAGATCCGAAAACAGCCGGAGTTGTTCGACGATGCGAATCTGGATCGGCAAGCGATCAAGGTGATCTCGATGTTGTTGCCTGGCCTCCCCACGAGTCATCGTTACAAGATTGTGTTCATGTCGCGACCTGTTGAAGAAATCGCGGCATCTCAACATAAGATGATTGAACGATTGGGGACGCAGGGAAGTTCCAACGACATCCAACAGATCGCGGATCATCTCGCCAGCCACCGAAAACAGGTGCTCGCCTGGTTGGAATCGCGAAAGTTCCTGGATCTGCTGATCGTCGAATATCCAAATCTGCTCGCGAATCCTGCTGCAGAAATCGCCCGCGTGATTGACTTTGTTGGAGACGATATACTGGTTGATTCGCAAGCGATGCAGAATTCGATTCGCCCGGAGCTCTATCGCCAGCGGGCTCAGTTGTCGTCCGATACGTAGCCATGAACTAAAAAAATGCGATCCAAGATACAATTCAAGTTCTCGCTGAGATTGATTTTTATCTTGACCGCTTTGGCTGCGATTTTTGTGTATTGGTTCTTGCCGATCCCGATTGAGATCACGTGCGACAGCCGAGACTATCGTCAATATGCCAGCAGCTTTTCCATGAACGAACGGATCGACATTCAAGGTCGCAACAAGCACGGTTCGTTCGAGACGATCATTGAAGATGTGCAACTTTTGTCGGCCAAGCTGACTGATAATCCAAGAATTGGTCGGCTGAGAATCAGGTTCCGATCCAGCTTGTCAATAAAACGCAAGTTGCGAAAATTCGAGATCTTGCAAATCTCCAAATGAACTGAGCCCGAAGTTAAGAATGTCGCCCGCATGTTGTGAAGGTTAACTGTTCTGGAAACAACAAAGGTGGACGGCTGTTTTGCAAACCTCGCAGTTGAGTTCAAAGCTGCCTTAGCTTCACCAGAAACGGCAGGAATTGGTTTCGCGTTTGTTCATCGGCATGATCAACAGCTTTTTGTTGCACTTCGATTGCAAGTTTGAGCTGGCCATTTTCAAACAGTAAATGGGCCAGTGTATCCAGAATCATTGAATTTTCAGGTTTCTCATCCACGGCTTGCTCGGCTGCCTTGAGAGCCAGTTGCAAATGGTCTTTGTCCAAAGCCTGTTGGAGATGTTTTTCATACATCGACCAGGATAGATAATTCAGCACATGGGCTTTGAGCGAACTTGGAGTTGTGTCAGCAATCACTTGATCGATTAACTTTTTCGACGCGGCGA
>CAZXLW010000128.1:0-10169 GCA_964641465.1 uncultured Pirellulaceae bacterium
GATTCGCTGACGTTGGATTCAATTGCCGGTGTGGATTCCGCTTCGATTGCCGGTGTTGGGACTACCGCAGGCTCTAATTGCATCGTTGGTGCGAGTTCTGATTGAATCTCTGGCGCTGGCTCTTGCTTTACTGCCGAGTGGACCGGTTGAACTGCCGGCGCGGGCTCTGCTTGCTCCGCTACCGCAGGTGCAGGTTTCGTTTGCTCTGCGGTCACAGGATCCTTTTGCGCTGCTGGTGCAGGTTTTTTTGGTGATCGCTTCGGTAGTTTGGGCTTTGCCCGTTTAGCGGCAGCCAGGGTCTTTTTGGTTTTGTTTTTCTTCTTTTTTCCGGCAGCTGAGCGATCAGGTAGTTTCGACCGATTGGGGGAAACTTCCAGGGATTCACCGAACACGTTCTCCAAAATCGCTTCAGCAGATTCAGGGTTTTGTTCGTTGTTTTCGTCACTATTCTTCAACATAAATTCTGATCCAATTCAATCATTAAGGGACCTGAAGCTGCAACTCCAGCGCTAACTGGCGCAGTCCACAGGACCATAGGCATAGTTTGGTGCCAACGGTTAAGCGTCAAAGAGTAAGGAGGGCAAACCGATTATGGGTGGCCGAGTACTGATTGGCGTCGAGTCGTTTGTACACATAAACGCGACGCTGCTTCATCCACAAGTAAGTTCCAGAAATGCCTAAATTGGCGTGCGGAACAAGAAGACCTGTCGCTCAGAGCTTTTCGTCGCAGTTAGCTAACTGCGAACGCTCATTCTCTTTTCAAGTCGGGATCATAACAGAATTTTCTAACCAAGGTATTGGAATCTGCGAAGTTATGGAAATTAAGGTGTTCGCGACAAAGAGTGATGACATTCCAGGCTGCGTAAGAGTTCGCGGTGCTGTCAGTAACAGGAGACGCTGCCACCAGAAGAGCCACGCCTTGAGCAGTACTGGGACGCTGGTTTGGCAGATGGCGAAAATGGTCATGTTTTTCCTCGAAATTTGGCGAACTCTTTTAACCTTTTCCAAAATCGGGCGTTTAATACTGTGTTCAGGTGGCATGGGTGAAAGGCAGTCAAATCACCTGCTGCTTACTTGGAATTCCACAAGTGCACCATTGGCAGCCCACAAATGACAGCATGAGCAGTTGCTTTGAGTCCGAAATCGAAAAGCTGGCGGCACCGTTGTACCGTTACGCCATTGCCCTTTCGGGTTCTCAAGCGGATGCCGACGACTTGCTCCAGGAGACGTTTTTGAAGATTTTGAAAATGCAGGACAGATTTGAGCAGATCGAAAACAAGCGAGCCTGGACGTTTGCCGTTATGACCAATATTTTCCGCGACAATCATCGGTGGCAATCGCGTCGCCCAACAACAGGACCATTGAGTTTCGACCCGCAAAATGGTACCGGCAGCAAGGAGCAGGATCGTGAAGGCCAGAGCGAACAGGTGGCTCGAGCAATGAGCTTTTTTCAACGCTTGCCGGACCGGCAACGCCAAGTCATGTTTTTAAGGTGCATCGAAGAATACTCAATCAATCAGATCGCAAAAACACTGTCGACAACTGAAAACAATGTGAAGGCAAGCCTTAGTATCGCCAGAAAGAAAGTCAGACAGATGATGCAGGACGACCAGAAGGTTATTGAACAATGAATCCAAACGACTGTAAGTTGCTTGAGGGCTATTTGAACGGCTCGTTAGACGCTCAGAACGAGGATCTGTTCAGACGTCACCTTGAGAATTGTTCTAAGTGCACTCGTGAAGTTGCTCTTTGGGATTCGTTTAGAAACGACCTGAAGGATGCTTTTGCTTCATTGGCACCTGCTGAAACAATGACTCTGCCGCAAGTTGCCGTAGAAAAACAGCTTGCTCAAAAACAACTGTTGCCTGCGTCCCTGGCTGTGGCTGCATCCGTACTGCTCGCCGCCACCATAAGCCTGGTGCTTTTGTTGTCAAGTTCAGGCACAGTACCGACAGACACCGCGACTCCAGGCAGTCGAATCGAATCAAGAGTTCAGGTAGTCGATCTTCGCGGGAAGACTGTTCCGGTTGTGGCTAAAGCCAAATTCGCCCCGGATACAATTGCCGTTCTGGAGAACGACGACGATGAATTTACTTTTTACCGGGTATTCCCAAAACTAACGTCTAGATCGGAGTTACCATGAATCTTAAGCCACTCTGTTTCAAGCCACTTTCGTTGGCTTTGCTTTCATTAGCGATCGCTGTGTTCAGTTCCGAGGTTCAAGCTCAGCCAGAATCCAAAAAAGCGGAATCCGGATGGGTCGTGTTTCGTCTTAATCATTTGGCCGCCAACGATGCATTGCAGTTTGTGCAAGAGTTGACGGCCACAGACGGCGCAAAATTAATGGCCGACCCACGTAGGAATGTGTTGATTGTTGTTGGTACACCGGACCAGTTGAAAACGATCAAGGGGCTTCTTGAGCAACTCGACGTCCCAGAAACTCGAAAGGAAAACAAGGAGCCAAGTTCCTACTTCAAGATCTATCCGTTCGCCAACCAGGAATCAATTGAATCCGGATACAATATCCTTTCGGGCATGTTGGCCAACGAGCCAGTCAAAATGGATTATGACCGCAACGGTCTGAAGTTGTTTTTCCACGGAGCAGATCGTCATCATGAAGTCGCCCGCATGATACTTGAGCAGATCGCAAATTCGAATTCGGAAGCAGAAGCAGAAGCAGAAGCGGAAAACATCCATATCTCAACCGTGCTGATCGTTGACGCAGCGGAAATGAAAGAGGAAGAACGGCAACGGATGCGATTCAAGGAATTGAATGAACAGCTGAAATCTGTAATCAGCAAAGCAAACGAAAAGGGATTGTTGCAGATGTCCAAGCCGGTAGTCGCTTCCAGGATTTCATCACTGGTTAGCTCATCAAAGCTGAGTTCCGTTTCGAAAGAAAGCAACGCAGGCAGCTCACACGGTCAATTCAGCAATCAGTCAACTGGCTATTTTTCACTTTCCAACTCAGGTGAGCTGAATCGAAGGACGCCTGGAAAATACAGCGTCTCATCAAATATTTCAATTGTCATAAGCGGGCACGGATCCGAGTTGGCTTTGAGAAGTAACGTAGAGCTGCCGATGAACCATCCAGTCCTTCTGAGTTATTCAACGATCCAATCTTATGATTCAGTTGTGGTGATCCAGCTGACCGCAGAATGAATGGTGTCGAACCGCAGTTCAACAACACGCAAGCCGATCCTGCGAAGACTGGAGGTTAGTCCAGTCGTTCGCGGCGGGGCAGCGGATTTACATTACGATCGGCTTTTCGAGTTTTCGTCGGATGGGAACCATTTGCCCGGCATGCATCATCGGATGAGTACCAATCAACACGAAGGTGCTTCCCACTGTTGGGCAGAAACTTTGTAGTTCTTCAGGTGCGGGCTTGTCGAGATCTTCGTCGCTCATGCCATCGAGTGCAGCAAAAGTCGCCGCTTTGACTTTGCCCCATAAATCCATGTACTCATCCTTGGAATGAAACTGCGATGAGTTCTCACTGCCACAATTTTCTTTGCTGTGGTTTTCAGCAAAACCCTCTGGCAAGGCCGCCGCTGCACCCGGAACGACCATGTTGAGCAGGTTGCACTCGGAACTGATTAAGTGGCCAAGCTGCCAGGCAACGTGATTGCAGCCTTCTCCCGGACGTTGCATGAGCTCCTGGTCTGTGAAATCGCCGATGTAGCCGCCCAGTACCATTTGGCTGAATTCATAAGTCTTTTTGATCGCTTCTTTTGTGTTCATTGCTTTTCCAGGAAAGGTAAATAGAGTTTCGTTTACCTTGATTCTACAAAAGTCCGGTGGGCCTTGAAGTGCCAAAGCTGAGCGGTTCAGATTCGGTGTGAATTGTTATACTGGAAACTGACGGGCAACGTGTTTGCACGCAATGCCACGAACAGGTTGTTTTAACCTTGGCGACTCGAATTTAACGATTCGGGGATGAGAGACAGAAAATTCGATCAAGGTGCGAGATAGCAAACATTGGACTATGATAAATATCCACCGCGATCAAAACATCTATGAGCAATTAAGAAAAATGAGAGCTTGTTTGCGAATCTCCTGCCTGTTGCTTGTATTGATTTTTGTTGATAACGCCTGTGCCCAATCTCTTAACGATAGATTGGCTGCTGAGAAGCCTGAATCATTGGTCGAGGATGCGATCGAACAGGGCAACATTGTCCGCGGCGCCATTCTTTTTCATCAGGGCAGTCTCAACTGTGCAAAGTGTCATCGCTCGCAGGCCGCTGCGGATCGGTTCGGCCCGGATCTGAGTCGAATTGAGCCCCAGGCAACGAATGAATATTTAGTTGAGTCAATCCTTCATCCGTCCAGAAAGATCAAGGAAGGATTCGAAACGGTCACTGCATCAACCGCTGATGGCAGAATCGTAGCTGGTGTCATGGTTGAAGAAAACGATCGGCGGATCGTCATTCGTGACATTCTCGATGTGGACAAGCTGATCACCATTGATCGGGATGAGCTTGACGATTTAAGACCCAGTAAAAAATCCAGTATGCCAGACAAGCTGGCCGATGCACTGAAAGACCGCCAACAGTTTCTTGATCTTCTCCGTTACGTGATCGACGTTAAAGAACGAGGTCCAGGCGAAAATACCGATTCGGCTCGAACTGGAACTCGGCGTGAACTCAGCCCGGAATTGAATGGGCTGGTGTTGATGCAAAAATTGAATTGCGTCGCCTGTCACAAATCAGAATCGCTGAATTCAATCATCGCGTCAAAGAAAGCACCACGGCTAGATTGGTCCGGCGCAAGGCTGAACCCGGCATTCATCCAACGCTTTATTGCTGCCCCGCATACTGTTAAACCTGGATCGACGATGCCGGATTGTCTGGGCCACCTGGATGAAACAACTCGTCAGGAAACAGCGGAGGCGATCACGCACTTCCTTGTTTCCAAAACCGAAAACAGTTTCAAGTCCCAACAAGTAGCACGAGAATCCATCAAACCCGGGTTTCGATTGTTTCATTCAGTCGGCTGTGTCGCATGCCATGCACCGCGAAACGAGAATGGAGTTGAGCTAAAGGAGCAGCCGCTTGAGGAGGATTCGATTCCATTGGGCGAGTTGAGTAGCAAGTATGACGTCTCGGGGCTGGTTGCTTTTCTTGGAAATCCGCTGGCCGTTCGTTCTTCCGGCCATATGCCTGGCATGAAACTGAGTCATCGCGAGGCAATTGAGCTCGCGAGCTATCTGCTGCAATCTGCCGAAGTCGTTGACAACGTTTGGAAAGTTGATTCAAAGCTGGTTGCAGAAGGCAAATCCCTTTTTGCCCAACACCAATGTGCCCACTGTCACACCGAGTTTTCCGATGCTAAGCCGCTGGCAAAACAGAAACCGCTCGAACAGCTGAATCTCGAGCAGGGTTGTCTTTCCAATTTGAAAGCTGATTCGAAAGGTGAATGGCCAAATTATTACTTGGATGCCAACGACCGTGCTGACGTCCTGGCGGCGATCAAACGGTTGCCAATCCAGTTGACTGACGAGCAACGGATCGACGTTTCCATGAAATCGTTCAATTGCCATGCCTGTCATGACCGTGGCGAGTTGGGCGGTGTCAAAGACTTTCGTAATCACCACTTTCAGACTACGAACATGAATCTCGGTGACCAGGGCAGGATTCCACCTACGTTGACTGGCGTTGGTGCAAAGATCCAACCGAACTGGATGCGAGACGTGTTAGTTAACGGTCGATCCGTACGCCCCTATATGAATACTCGCATGCCGCAATACGGTGAGGAAAATGTGGGCTATCTGGTTGAGCTGTTCCAAAATTGCGACCAGCTTTCCGACACAACGTTTGCAAAATTTGAAGACCAAAAAGCAATGCGAAAAAAAGGTTTGCAACTGGCCGGGAGTCAGGGGCTTAATTGCGTCGCTTGCCATACTTACAAATACAAAGATGCAGACACCATGCCTGCCGTTGACCTGACCGAGATGGCTGAACGGCTGAAAAAAGACTGGTACTATCAGTACATGCTGGACCCGCAAAAATTCAGTCCCAATACGGTCATGCCTTCATTTTGGCCGGGCGGTTCGGCGATTCGAAAAGACCTCGCAGGAACGCCTGAAGATCAAGTCGAAGCATTGTGGCAATACTTGATCGACGGTCGTCAGGCTCGCATGCCTCGCGGAGTTGTTCGCGAGAAGCTGGAAATTGTCGTGGCCGACGAAGCGCAGATGTTGCGGCGGAGCTACGCTGGAATCGGTAAACGCGGGATCGGAGTGGGCTATCCTGGCGGAGTTAACATTGCCTTTGACGCTGAGCAATTGAGACTCGCGATGATTTGGAAAGGGAAGTTTATTGATCCGGGCGGTGTCTGGACGGGACAAGGGTCCGGCAACGTTCGTCCGATGGTTGCGCCGGTTGGTTTTACCAAAGGTCCTGACTTGGATTCCAAAGACGAACCCTGGGTCGTGGACGATGGTCGCCCTCCCCTGCACCGGTTCCAAGGTTACACATTGGACGAAGCAAGGCGACCAACCTTCCGATACGTGTTCAATGAAGTGGAAGTCGAAGACTTTTTCACAGAACGCACCGAGCAAGAAACAACAATCGGACTGCGGCGGCAGGTTGCGTTGATGTCTGCGAATGGCAGCGGCCAATTGAAATTCCGAATCGCTTCAGGAACGGAAATATTGACTGAAGACGACGGCTCTTATTCAGTCGGAAATAAATTGTCGGTTCAATTGGACGCGGAAGTGGCGGCGGTTATCGTTGACACTCCCGACGGCAAACGATTGGAAATCCCAGTCAAACTTGAACCGAACGAATTGCGAAAATTGACGATTGACTATAACTGGGAAAAGTAGGCGCGGTTTGTGAACGGCATCGTGATGTAACCCGCGAGATGGCAATGATAACTTTATTCAAACTGATTTTCTGGTCGATGCTCGCCATGCTTCCGCAGCAGGAACCGCTTGGCGAGTACTGGGGAACCGGTGAAGAGGAATCGAAGTACTACAAACTGGTAGACATTCCGCTTCCCAAAGAGTTGGCGGTTGAAGCGGGCAGTTTCGAAGTGATGCCTGATCAAGAACAATTGGCGATCGCAACTCGACGGGGCGATATTTTTCTGGTTGAGGGCGCTTTTGACGAACATCCGGAGCCAACTTTCAAGAAATTCGCCAGCGGCTTGGACGAGATTTTTGGAATGGCGTATCGAGATGGTTCGTTCCACGTTACGCAGCAAACGGAAGTCACGCGGATCACTGACGTCGACGGCGATGGCCGCGGCGATCGTTTCGATACGCTGAGCGACGTATGGGGCTTCCGCCACTACCACGAATTCGCTTTCGGTTCGAAGCCGGATGCGGACGGAAACATTTGGGTCGCTCTCTGCCTTTCCAAGTCCTATCACTCGGATGCTCCGTTTCGCGGTTGGTGTTTAAAGATCACGCCCGACGGAGAAAAGATTCCAGTTTGCAGCGGCATTCGCAGCCCGTGCGGAATCGGCCCAAACGAACATGGAGTGATGTTTTACGCTGAAAGTCAGGGGCCTTGGAACGGTTCGTGCTCCTTGAAAGTTCTGCAGCCCGGTGGTTTTATGGGGCACCCGGTTAGTTTCAACTGGTACGAGTTGGCACCCGAGCTGGGCCCGGCGCCGGTGGTACCTAACACGCCTTCGCGACTTGAAGTTGAACGCAAGCGTGTCAAAGAGTTGGTCCCTTACGCGGTTGTTTTTCCTTACAAGCGAATGGGTCGTTCGATATCTGGGTTTATGGTTGATCAGACTGGCGGGAAATTCGGTCCATTTGAAAACCAGATGTTTGTTGCCGACTTTAGCCTCGGCGTGGTGATGCGGGCCACAACGGAACAGGTTAACGGTGTCTGGCAAGGAGCTTGCTATCCGTTCCGTGAAGGTTTTGATACTGGTTTGCTGGCCGTTCAATTTACGCCCAACGGCAGCTTGATCGCTGGTGGTACCAATCGCGGCTGGCCAGTTCGCGGGCCGAAGGCCTATGCCGTCCAGCGACTCGATTGGACTGGCCTGGTCCCGTTTGAAATCAAAGAGATCAATGCAACGCCTCAAGGGTTTGATATTTCATTCACCAAGCCTGTCATGCGTCAGATCGCATCCAACCCAGAGACGTACCAGCTGAAAACTTTCACTCATCTGTATCGACAAGGCTACGGCAGTCCCGAAGTTGACCAGACGACTCCCGTGGCTTCCAAAGCAACCGTTTCAGCCGATGGGCTGCGTGTGAATGTCGAAGTTGAAAACAGAGTTCAGGGGCACGTTCATGATTTTCATTTGCCGGACATGCGATCCGCCGAAGACGAGGAGCTTCTTCATTCCAGTGCCTACTACACTTTGAATGAAATCCCAAATGAGATTCCAAAACCAGCGATTGACCCTGAAAAAAGGAAAGCCAATAAATCGGCCAGAGCATTTCGCCGACGAACGGATTTCAGAAACCGTGGGCTGACCCAGGGCATCATTGATTTCAAACGTCCGGAAACCGCGGAGCAACTTGTTGGCGATGATGAATCGAAATTCGTTCCTGAGAACCTGGATAAGAAGAGCCTGTGGGAATTCAATGGCGGCGTTTTGACCGCTTCACCCAAGGGTGACAGTGTCGTCACGCCAGATTCCTATCAAGACTTCCGCATGCATGTCGAATTCAATGTTAACGACGCCGGTGACGTTGCCATTGCGAGGGATGGCAACTCAGGGGTTTACTTGCAGCAGCGGTATGAGATTCAGATTCTCAATTCGTTTGGCATTCCGGCGGACGAGTATAAGGCTAACTATTGCGGAAGTCTTTACCGTCAAAAAAAGCCGGACTATTTGGCTAACAAACCGGCCGGCGAGTGGCAGAGTTTTGATATCGCTTTTCGAGCGGCTCGATTTGATGGCGAGAGAAAAGCACAGAATGCCCGGATCACCGTATATCAGAACGGGCAGCTGATTCACGATGACCATGCAATTCAACGCAAAACTGGAGCTGGGAAAAAAGAGGGGCCGGACGCGATGCCGGTCAAGCTGCAAGGGCACGGCAATCAAGTCCGCTTTCGCAATGTTTGGATTCAGAAGCTGGCGTTACCAGACCCGGAACCCGAGGATGAGCAGTGGCTGACGTTCCCCGGGGCGAAAGGTCCGGGGGCTGGAAAGCATGTCGTTCTGATTGCCGCCGAGCAGGAGTATCGAAGCGAACAAGCGTTGCCGATGTTGGCCCAGGTTTTGGCTGAAAGACATGGCTTTGATTGTACTGTCTTGTTTTCTGTTAATGAAAACGGTGAAGTTGACCCGACTTTGCCTGCTCCATTTAAAGACAAATCGAAACGCCATAACATTCCAGGTTTGGAAAAACTGGCAACGGCAGATTGTGTGATCTGGATGTCGCGATTCATGGATTTGCCCGACGAACAGATGCAACATTTTTATGACTACTTCGATTCAGGAAAGCCGTTGATCGCGCTGCGGACAGCCAATCATGGATTTGCTCGCGGGAAGAAATACATGGTTGACGACAAGCATGTGGAGTTGAGCGAGCTGTTAGGTGGTGCGTTTATGGGGCACCATGGTGGGTGGCACCGCGAATCGACTCGTGGGATTGTTGTGGAAGAAAACAAGTCGCATCCAATTCTGATCGGCGTCGACGATATTTGGGGGCCGTCGGATGTTTATCGGTGTCACAACGATAAACGGCCGTTTCCTGAGGACTGTACAGCGTTGGTGTTGGGGCAACCGCAAGTCGACCTGAATCCCGAATCGCCTGCCAACACAAAAAAAGAGCCGCTACCGATTGCCTGGACAAAGACTTGGACAGGAAAACAAAATCGTCCAGCCAGGATTTTTCATTTCACGATGGGATCGGCTAGAGACTTTCAGAACGCTGGTGTCCGCCGGTTGACGATCAATGCGGTTTACTGGGGACTTGGGTTAGAAAAACGCATACGCCCGGACAGATCGGTAGAACCAATCGGGGCTTACGAACCGCTCAAGTCAGGCTTCAATTACGAAAAGCTCGGCGTCAAGCCGAGAAAGCTGGACGAGCTGCGGGACAAGAAAACGGATTCAACAGTCGAATAAGAATCTCGATTCCGTTTCAGCGAGTTAGCAGTTTCGCCGGTCGCCTTCATACGTGTTGGGGAAAAAATAGGGCAGGCAGGACTCGAACCCGCGACAAAGGGATTATGCTTACCACTTCG
>CAZXLW010000129.1:0-10113 GCA_964641465.1 uncultured Pirellulaceae bacterium
GGCCGATTGGCCCGGGAGCTCAACGGTTAGTGGTTCGTCAGACCTGAAGAAGACGAGCCAATCCATTCTTAACCACTGAGGATCGGATTCGCTTGCGAATTGGATACGGGTGCCATGTTTACGCGAGCGGTGGTGGTAATGTGTGCCGTACCGACCAAGCATGCTCACGCCGCGTTGACCATTGCCTCATCCCTAGCGTAAGCATGCCGTTGCTTATTGCTGGAAAGGCGTGAACATGGCACCCAAAACCTAAGCACACAAACTATTCAATTCAGCTTGGAAGGACCACTAGTTCCCAATTGGTGGTTCTTCTTTGAAGTTCCCTGAGTACGCGGTACCGTCAACGGTGCCGAAAATCTTGCCAGAGAATTCTCGAACTTCGGCCAGCATTTCATGATTCCCAACAAATCGTGACGAGGTTCCTTCCGCATCGCCTTCTTGAGGCATCGCTTTCAAAACCGTCTGAAACTTGGGCTCATCAATCGCCAGTTGAATTTCATCCGCAGCAACCGGAGCCGCAGTTTTAACATCACCGCCAAGCATGTACACGGTCGCTTCCTGCTTGTCGTGATCCACAACAAATTCGACATGATATTTTCCGCCGCCCCAATCAGAAACCGTGCCGCCGTGCGGCGCGTCGCTGTGGACGTGACCACCGCCATGATTGGCGTGTGTCGTACCATCGGCATGGGTATGTGTGTCATCGTTGTGCGATTGTGAACCGCTTTCGTACTCGCATCCGGTAAACATCATGGGAATCACGAGCAACGTTGCAATCAATGTGCGTTTCATGGTTTTGTCTTTCAGGCGAACAAACTTAAAAATCAGCATCAACGTTTTCTGCCTCAGTTATCGATACTGCATCTCGACCACTGTAACGCCAAAACAGCCCTGGGTGAATCAGGAACTCACAAAAAGTGGACGTGAACAGTCCACCCAAAATGACGGTGGCAACGGGATACAGTATTTCCCGCCCCGGCTCATTGCCGCCGATCACCAGCGGAATCAACGCGATCCCGGCTGTCAAAGCAGTCATCAGAACCGGAGCCAATCGCTCCAGGCTACCTCGCAAAACCATCTCCTGCGTGAAACCTTCGTCCTCGTGCTTTATCAGGTGAATGTAATGCGTGACCAGCAAGATTCCGTTGCGGACGGCGATCCCACCCAGCGAAACAAAACCGACCAGTGCAGCAATCGTGATGTCTTGTTGAGTTATCCACAATGCCAAGACGCCGCCGATGAAAGCGGTTGGCAATGCGTTCAGTATCTGCAAAACGATCTTTACCGAAGGAAACAGTATCATCAACGTGACGAACATTCCCAACACTGCGAAAATTGCCAACAAGGCAATACGTCGAGATGCTTGTTGCTGGCTTTCAAACTGACCGCCATATTCGACAAAGTATCCTTCGGGCAATTCCAACTGCTCACCCAGACGCTGTTCAATTTCACGAGCAGCACTGCTCAAATCCCGCCCCGCAGTATTGCAACGAATCACCATCCTGCGACGCGCGTTTTCCCGATTGAGTGAATTGGGGCCGTAGCCAATCTCAACAACAGCGACGTCCTTCAGCTCGATTTGCCCCTTGTTGTCTGGCAAATCAATCCGTAGGTTTTCCAAGCGAGTGTAGTCGGTCCGGTACAGTTCCTGGAATCGAACAAGCAGATCAAATCGCCGCTGCCCATCCAGGACCTGGGAAACCACTTCTCCCTGCAACGCCGTCTGCAGGATTTGCGCGACGTAGGTTCTGGTCAAACCATAAAACGCCAGATCACTGGGCCGCAACCGGATGTGGTATTCTTCTGTTTGTTTAATCGGCTCGATGACCGGGTCGGTCACACCGTCAACTTGCTGCAGGATTCTCTGGGAGCGATTGGCAAGCTGCTGAAGCTTATCCAGATCGTCACCAAAAATCTTGATCGCGATCTGTGCGTACACACCTGACACCATATGACTGATCAGGTGAGCCAGCGGTTGTTCTACTTCGACGTACACGCCCGGGACTTCTTCCTTGAGTTCTTCCAGCAGTTTTGCAATCGTTTCCTCGCGATTCAAATGCGAGTCCGGGTTCATGCTGATAATGTATTCGCTGATGTTTACTGGAACGGCATGTTCGTCCATTTCCGCCCGACCGGTACGTCGAACAAAGTGCAACACTTCGCCGCCCGGGTTTTGATCTGACTTTTGCAGAGCTGCCAGTTTACGGTCCACCATCGAACACACCATATTCGATGCTTGCAACGAAGAACCGGGCGGAAGGCTGACGTTAACCTGCAAGCTGCCTTCATCGAAATTCGGCAGGAACCCTCCTCCCATATTCGCAAACAGCCATCCACAGGCGGCAACGCCAATCCACGACAACAACAGCAGCGTACCTGGAATTCGCATCCCCAGTTTAATAAACGGTGTAGCGAGCGCTTTGAGCATCCGGAGCAGCACGCCATCCTGTTCTCGATGGGCGGCTTGCGATTGCGGCAACAGGAAGTACGACAACACCGGAGTCACCGTCAACGACACCAACAGCGAGGACAGAATCGAAATCACGTACGCAAACGCAAGTGGCGCGAACAGGCGGCCTGCCAAGCCGGTGATTCCGAACAACGGAACGAACGCGAGAATTACCACGATCGTCCCAAACACAATCGCGCTGCGAATCTCAAGTGACGCTTCGTAAACCACTTTTAACGCGGACTTGGGATTGTCGGCCTGATGATTCTCTTTCAGGCGCCGGAAAATGTTTTCGACGTCAACGATCGCATCATCGACAAGCTCGCCGATTGCGACGGCCAGTCCACCCAACGTCATCACGTTGATCGTCAACTCCGTGCCGGTCAGGTAACCGATCAGCCGGAATACGATCGTGGTCATCACCAATGAGAGCGGGATTGCCGTCAGCGTGATCATTGTCGTTCGGAAATTCAACAGGAACAGGAACAGGACAATAATCACCAGTGCCGCACCGATCGCCAACGCCTCGGCGACGTTAAAGATTCCACGGTCAATGAAATCCCGCAACTGAAACAGCTCTGGATTGATCGCGACATCAGGCGGCAAGTTCGCTTCGACTTCTTTGAGAGCTTTCTCGACGTCCCTGGTCAAGCTTCTGGTATCGGCATGGGGTTGCTTGACGATCGACAGCACCGCCGCAGCTTTCCCATCGACTGCCGCGTCCCCTCGTTTAACCTCCGCCCCTTCGACGACAGTCGCGACTTCACTCAACAGAATCTGGCGTTTCGAAGTGTCTTTGACCGGCACTTGCAACAGATCTTCAACCACCGCTTTTGATTGCGGTCCGACCCGGCCAAAAATGCGAATCGGTCGCTCTGATTCACCGGTGATGGCGAAACCGCCGCTGGTATTCGCATTGCTGGACTTCAAGGCATGTTCAACATCCTGCAAAGTCACACCGTACTCGACCAAAGCGTCAGGGTTCACGAGCACCTGGTATTGCTTCCGATCGCCGCCTTGCAGAAACACTTCGGCGACTCCGCTGACTTTCAACAAACGGGGCCGCACGACCCAATCGCCAATCGTCCCCAACTCCCGATTGAGCTGAGCGGGTCCCGGGAAAACGATTTCTCGCTGCTGCCCGTCGATAAGGACACTGGCAACGTGCCCCTCCGAATCGAAATTGCCAGACGAAAGATCGAGCACCTCAACATCGGACACCTGCTGCCATTGATCTAATTCACGATGTTGTCCGGTTTGCCAAACGGTGATTTCCGGCGAATCTGATTTCGCATTGTTCAGTTCCGCCACGAAATCCGTTCGTTCAATCGCCGCCAACTGCCCGCCGTCTGGCCCTGCCCGGCGATACAAACCAGCAATGACTATCTGGCCCATAATCGAAGACTGCGGTGTCATCTGCGGAGCAATCCCTGGAGGCAACTCACCCGCTATCGCCGCCAACCGTTCCTGAACATTTTGCCTGGCAACCAACGTCTTCACGTTCCAGCCAAACTCCACGTAGATCACACTCAGGCTGGCAGTTGACTGGCTGCGTACGGCTTCAACCCCGCCGGTACTTAGCAGCGTGATTTCCAAAGGATGCGTTACTAACGATTCGACTTCTTCCGTCGCGAGCCCCGGGCATTCGGTCAGGATAACAACCCGTGGCCTGTCCAGATCGGGAAAGACATCGATCGGAATCGTGGTTGTTAGGTAGCTGCCACAAACCAGCAATATCAAGCTGATTGCGAGCACCGGCACACGGTACTTGAGCGAGTTGCGAATAATGGCGTTGAGCACAGTTCAGACCTCAATGATTGGCGTGGACTGAGCCATCGGCATGCACGTGAAAGTTCCCAGCGTTCTGGCCAGTGGCTGATTGAACTTTCAGTACGCGGTTCAATGATGCCGCCGAATTCTTGGCCAACACAAAACCTGGTAACACGCTGCCATCGTTGGCGATCACTGTATTAAGTCGATCACGATGCAAAACACGCACCGCGATACGGTTGTAGAACTCCCCATTCTGTTGGAAGACATAAAACTCCGGCCCTTCGCTGACGACCGCGTCATTGGGCACAACGATCACGTCTTCGAATTTATCAACGGGCACATGAATCCGAACTCGTTGCCCCGGCCGGAATCGCCAGACAACGAAGGTCCTGCCATTACGCTGGTAGCTTCGCGATTGGTTTGTCAAAGGAATGAAGAAATCGAACGTGCGGCTGGCTTGATCAATCGCGTTGGCAAGATGTTGAATCTGGAACCCATGCTCCAGTTCTGGCCATTCACTGGAATCGTCTTCGATGAACTCAACTTCGACATCCCATTCCCGCTCTGCCGCGCGCGAGATGTTCCCGGCTTCTTTCTTGAACGCATGCCCGTTGATGAACAAGTAATTGTGATTTGCCAACACAGCCAACAGTTCACCCAGCTTAACCTGCTGGCCCAATTCCGATTTCAACTCTTGCAGCTCGTACAGCGTGTCCTGCAAGGGATTGGAGTTCTGGCTTGGACTTGCATCGGAAAGCCGAGGCTCGGCCGGCTTCTCCGTTACTTCACCAGGCGCGACGACGTCGATCGAACGGACGAATTTTCCTGTTTCGATTTGTCGCAGCTGCTCTTTGTTCAGACCACGAGACGCCAGTTCTTGACGCAGTGCATCTACTTGAATGACCTGTCGCTGGATTTCCTGATTGAGCTTGATGACTCTTTTCTCAGGTATCACACCAGCATTTGTTAGCTTCCGGATGCGGGCAATCTCTTTCTTGGCAATTTCAATTTCGCCAAGTGCTGTGAACAGGCTCGTTTGCGTATGTTGGAGATGTTCGCTGATTAGATTCAATGTGAACAGCTTGTCGCCGGGCCGCACAATATCACCTTCGAAGGCATGCACCTTGGTAACAACACCGACTACCGGCGAAGTAACACCACGGTCAGTCACCCCGGGCCGATCGACGACAACGCCCGTGGTTTGAATCTTTCGCCAGTAGGTTTGCAGCTTGCAGGATTCGACGCACAAGCCAAGGTTCGCGCACGCTTGCTCGCTCATCCGGACCAACGAGGGTTCTTCTCCAACACTGGGTGAATGTTGCTCGGCCGGTTTCTTTTCCGTTGCTGCAGCCTCTGCTGATTTAGCAACGAACGCAAACAACTCGGGCCGAATGAAATAGGTCGCGACACCAGCGATACCGATGACGGCGAGCACCGTCATCACGGCATAGAATGCGAGCGGAGATTTCTTGGAATTATGGTTCATCGAAATTGATCTGGATGTTGTGGAGTTGCCGGCTCTGTAGCTAAGCCAGTCGACAGTGGGGTGTGGCAAATCCAATTATCAAATCAAGAGCGCGCATATTTGCAGATAGATATCCTGCGGAGGCGGTAAGTCCCCATGTAAGTGAGCCAGGGTTTTGGCCGATCGACTGGCCAACAGGTGAACACTGGCGATGGTTCCATCCAGCGATACAGCTTTGGCAAACAAATGATCCAAGACCGCGACGGACAAAATCGCTTCACAACCGTCTACGTTCAGGTCATCTTCACTCGGCGGCGTCTCTTGTTCACCGTCATCGGCAGGCTGTGGGTCGTGATGATGATGGCTATGTCCGTGATCATGTCCATGGTGATGATGGTGGTGCCCGCCAAGATGAACATGCGGCTGAACAGCGGTCCCCGAATCACCCGAACTCGAATGCGCGTAGGCGATTCCGGCGAGGCCGTTTTGCAGCAGCAACGCTAAAATCAAGCTCGAGATGAATATGCGTTGGATCACTCTTGGACTTCGAACGCTATCAGTTTGTTGAATGTGAGTTGGTACGTCTGAAAGTATAGGACTTAGGTAAATCGTACGGCTAGTTGAATTGCCGTCAAACTTTAACTGACCCCACCGACCGGTAAACGCCCGAAGAACATCGCTGGAACAATCGGAACACTCGATAAAACCCGAATAGAAATTGGTTTGCATTCGTGTTGAGAGATCCTGATCGTGAGCTGGAATAGCCAGGAGTTTGACCTCCCGCCCCCGCTGCGCGCGCTCCGCAACCATTGCCAGCACGTGTTTCTTATCGTTGTTTGCGCGACTCTTGTGCCATTTGCCGGTTGCCGGTCCAGTCATTCCTTGCGACCAAACGGCCACGACGCATCCTATTTTGCCAACAACGAACCACACATTGATTCAAAGCATCAAGATTCCGTAGCAGACACTGAGGCTGACGAATCGACGATTAAACAAGTCGCTTTTTTACAGTCTGAAGACATTGAGGATCAACAAGAATCGGAACCGCTCGACGAAGCGATAGATGAGAACGACAGCCAAAGCGAGCTGGTCGAAGAATCGTCGGTCACGAGCAGCGATTTCCAGGCTGTTCAAACTATTGAAACGCACGGCGATATTTGTTCGCTGCCGTTAATCGAACAACTGGCTCTCGATTTGAATCCGGCGGTGGCGAGGGCGCAGGCTCAGTTGGCTGCTTTGCATGGCAAGAAGCTACAGGCAGGGCTGCCGCCGAATCCGATCACTGGCATCGTCGGCGAAGACATCAACGAAGACGGTAGCGGTGGGCGGTATGGTGTTCTCTACGGAAACCGTGTGGTTCGCGGTGGCAAGCTCGGCTTGGCCCGCAAACAAGTCAACGCGGAAATGAAAGCTCAGAGAATCTTGCTCGACGAGTTGCGACAGCGCGTGTTGACCGACGTTCGTTTGGCATACTACGAACTGTTAGTCGCAATCGAGAAATCACGACTGGCGAACCAATTGGTCGTACTGGCTCAGGAAGCAGTCACCGCTACCGAGCAGCTGGTTGAAGCGCAAGAGCTGGCAAGGACTTCTTTGCTGCAAGCGGAACTTGAAATGCAACAAGCTCGAGTCATTGAACAGCGAGCTGTCAACGAAACCGTCGCGGCCCGACGCAAACTCGCCGCACTGATTGACGAAGCCGATCTCCCGTTCCGTCAATACGAAGGTTCGCTGGATGAATCGGCGAACCCAATTCAAATCGAGCATCGGTTCGAACAGCTGCTTGGCTCGAGCCCGGAAATTGCCAAACTGTTTGCCCAAGTCGATGTCTCACGTCGAAATCTCGACTTTCAACGCTCGCAGCAAATCCCCGATGTGACCTGGCAGTCGGGAGTTGCTTTCGACACGGCCAGTGACGATGTGGTCGCCAATTTCCAGATCAGTTGGCCGATTATGAAATACAATCGCAACCAAGGCGCGATTTGTCAGGCCCGTAATGAGATCATCGCGACCGAAAGGAGCGTTGAACAAAAAGCACTCCAGATTCGCCAGCGATTGGTAACGGCGTATCGCAACTATTGGGATGCCAGGATTCAGATCGAAGCCAACGAAAACGAGATCCTGCCCAAGGCCAAAGAAACGCTGGAGTTGGTAACACTTGGATACCGCTCCGGAGAAGTTGACTTCCTCCAACAGCTCACAGCACTCCGCACATTCTTCCAATTCAATCTCGAGAATATCAATCAGAAGAACGAATTGTGGAAACATCGGATCAGGATTGAAGGGATGCTTCTGTCGGGAAGCCTGGACGCTGTCTCACAGTAAAATCCAGCTACCGCGTTTGAAAGACTCGCATTTTTTTGACGTAGAAATTCTCGTCCATTAGCGTCCATTCGCGGTAATCAACTCAACGGCCCTTTTCCTAACCGCCAGAATTTCTTCGTTCTCGATCGTAATCCTCTGGCGTATCAATGTCCCGGACCCGAAGTTCAGAATCGAATTTGATCTTTTTGACTGGACACCGCTCAAACATCGCGTTAATGCCTTCGTCTGCCGCCAGTTCGAATATTGCGTTCGTCATCGGCCAAGGGAATGCGACTGGGTGACCAATCTTTTCACCGTAAACCGGAACGACAATCTTGTCTCCGTGAGATTCGGCAATCACTCTGTCAATCAATTGGCTGGAAATTCGTGGTAGATCAGCTGGTGCGATCAGACACCAATCCTCGGCCTGCGGCTGCCAGCGCTCCTGCAAACACAGCAGGCCTTGTTGGATCGTGGATTTCATGTCCGGAGTGTCCGACTCCAAAACACACAAACTGGCACCGCCGGCACCGGCCCTGCTGTTTTCAACGACACCGCTGGCCACATTAATTGCTTCACGAAGTGGTTCACTGTCTTCCCGGACTACAAACAGGACCTCCTCAACCCGGCTGGAATTCCACGCCGCAACCACCGAATCAATTACCTTATGATCACTCCAGGGCATCAGCAATTTCTGCTCACCCATTCGTTTGCTGCGGCCAGCCGCAGGAATCAATCCAAAATAACGTCCCATATCGTTGCGAGTTGTTCTAAAATCATGGACTTATAAAACACGTGGAGCAAAGCCAACATAACATGAATTTTGATCTATTTCAGTTCACACAAAAAGTTTCAGAGTTGTTCGAACAACAGGCAAGCTTCGCCACCATTACCTTGGTTTCCATCCGAGGCAGCGCTCCGCAGATCGTTGGGGCCAAGGCAGTGATTACGGATCGCGGCATTGAAGCGGGTACGGTCGGTGGCGGCAAAATTGAAGCAGCGGCCGTCAAACATGCACAACAGCTCCTCGATCAGATGCAAACCAACGTCTGCGAGCTGGTCAAGTGGAACCTGCAGACCGACATTGGCATGACTTGTGGCGGGGAAGTCCAGTTCCTGTTCGAAGTTGTTCGGAACGAATGTTGGCCGATCGTCGTATTCGGGGCCGGACACATTTCACAACAGCTTATCCCGTTACTGTTGACGTTGAATTGTCGTGTGACGTGCGTCGATCCGCGACCAGATTGGATCGGGCGATTGCCAGACAGCCGGAAGCTTACCAAAGTCTGCGTTGACGACATGCCAGCTCAAGTCGCCGGCCAACCGTCAGGTAGTTTCTTCGTCATGATGACACGCGGGCATGCCACTGACCTTCCGATCCTGACGGAAGTCCTCGCGACTCGCGACGCTCCATTCGTTGGCGTCATTGGCAGCAAACAGAAAGCCAGCGTGTTACGCCGAGACCTGAAGGACCAGAATTTCAGCGCCGAAAAGATTGACTCGTTCTATTGTCCGATGGGCAAACCAATCGGAAACAACACTCCGGCCGAAATTGCCGTCAGTGTGGTAGCACAGCTGTTAGAAGTCCGCGATCAACTAGGTCTATTCGCACACAAAGCGAAAGAATTCTAAGCAGGCGAGCAGAGCTCCCGAGGCTCTGGGAAGTGGTTGAAGCCGAAAGCAACTACCGAGACGGCGATGCCGCCACATAAGCTACGTTCGAACATTGGTCATTCGATGAAGAAATTTGAACTTGATACTCCGCCTCCATTTTTACAAGGCGTTTATGTCAGAGATGATTTTGAGTTTGACCGGCGCGGGTCTGCACTGCGCCAACAATTTTCCAATCCGGCCCCCGAAGCTCAGCCGCTCCCTCCTGAGAAACCACAACTCTCGGCGATGATGTCCGACGACGATTTTCTAAATTCACTTTTGACGCCATCAGAAAATCAACCTTCAGAACCGACGCAGGGCGAACCAGAGGACCCAACGACCGATTCGATTAATGATTCGCTCCACACGGCGCGACACGCTGACAACGAAGGAATCAGCACACTCACTCGTAGCCAACAGAAACTGCCTCGGCGAGATCGGTTCCCATTCAACTTTTCATGGATCGAAG
>CAZXLW010000130.1:0-4009 GCA_964641465.1 uncultured Pirellulaceae bacterium
AGTTTAACGACGAGCCGGAAGGCGACCGTGTTTCCCCACCTAACGCCAATCGCCGACGCCTGCCGGCTAGTCGTTAAACAGGGCCAGCATCGTTCAGCCAGGTTCTAGTTCCCGCCGCTCAACAGCTCGACGAACGGCTCGACATCCAGAAGATTGACGACGCCATCCTTGTTGGTGTCGGCTTCGGCTTGGAAGATTCCAGTGCTGAGTAACTCGACAAACGGCTCGACATCGAGCAAATTGATGACACCGTCGCCGTTGACATCACCGTGGAGGACTTTCGAATCGACAATTTGATAAGTTACTTCCAGAACCAGCAGCTGGCTTGTCGCACCTGGCAAATCCTCATCTGAAAAATTAAGTGCAAACGCAGTCGAATAATCGCCGACCGAACTGGCGTTGCCAACCACAGTAATACTCTGAGACTGCCCGGCAGCCAGGTCGCTGAACCCAGCTCCTTGCAAGATGATATCGCTGTTACCAGATTGCGAAGAATCGAAATCGAGGGCAGCAGTATCTTCCGTCCCGAACACCGAAGCCAGGTTGTAGATTTCAACATCAGCAGTAGGGTTGCTGGATCCTTCTTCGACCTCACCCAAGTCGATTGTCAACGTATCTTGATCGGAATCTGAGTTGAACGAAGCGTTGGAGTGATCGAGGATCCTCAAGCTGGGAACGATAAAGTCGTCGCCGTCGTTGGCACCACGGCCGACTCCACCCTGTCCAGTCACGTCCAGATTATCAACCACTACAAATCCAGTTTTCAATCCTGGTAAATTCGGGTTGTAGTCCAAGCTAACGTCAAACGTAACGCTATCCGTTCCTCCTGTTCGAAATGCCCTGCGATCGGTCTGGTCAAGATCAACCGTCGCACCACCAGACTCCAGAAGCGAATAGTAAGTCCCATCATCACCGAACTTGTCCAACGTCACACTTTGCGTTGCAGGCAAAGTAGTTCCAACCAGCGCTGAGCCAAAATTAATCGTCAACGAAGTGACGCCCGAGCCGCTATCCGTACCACCGTCGATCGCGATCATCGAATCGTTTTGTTGATTCATGTAGATCGACCAGACGAACTCCGGGCGATCGATGTACGCGTTGCGATTGTTGGTAAAGTACTGTGGATTGAACGAACTACTGAAGATCACATGATTCCGACGTCGCTCAAATTCGTCTGGGGCGTCTAGATAGTGCCAAGCGATCAGCGAAGACAACTCGCCCATTTGGTTCCCACTGGGAAAATTATTGGTTAGCGACAAGCCCAGCGACGACCACCTTGTCTCTGAATAAAACAACGATCGTGCAACGTCTCCCTTGCAGTCGTCGCCTGGGAACCAGAAGCTGCCCAAGTCATCGAAGCTTCCAAACGTATCCGCGAAACCGAACGGCATACTCGCTCTGTTTTCGTTGACAATTGGATTGCAAGGTCGCAATGCGTGAGGATCCCCCAAGTTGCCTTGAGATCCATTGTTGACGGTACCCGGTTGTCGGGATTGCGGCCACACGTGTTCGCGATTCCAAGTCTGGCCAGAATCCCAGGCACCGTTTACCGACTCACCGTTGTAGGTGAGCAGTATCCGGGACGAGTTGTTTGGATCTTGATCTGAAAGAGCAGCAGAAAAACGAAAGTCGCCGTACATTCGCTGAATGTGTCCCGACGTCATGATGCTCCGAAGCTGGTTCTGAAGCGTCGCTCCGGTCCCATTCGCATTCGAATAGAAATTGACAGGAGGATCCCATTGCCCGTGAGCAAACTGTACTGAGATAAAGAGAACGACGAAAACAACTGCTTTGGCCGAAAGGGATTGCAGGCAGGGCATTATGTATGATTCTTATTGTTCAATTTCGGGTTTCGGTTTTCATTTTAGGCAATGATGGTTTTCTAATCTATCGTGGAATCGCAACAACGTTGCATGAGATGTGGATTTGTCCACAAATAAAGCCAACTCGCGTAAAAAGCGGCAATCCAATCAACAATTTGTTCCTGGCCACTTGTTGTACAGCGTCACTTACTGTGACCGTTATTACGTTTCAGGTGATTGAAACCGGAAATCCATTGCCACCGCACGTGCCTTGCGGGGGAAACCCTTACTCTCATGAGCGGCGTAAAACCCCGCTGTTGTCGAGGCAAAAAGACGATTGCCACAATTCGATATGCGTCTCCTGATTGAATTCAATCTAAGGGTGATCTGCAAACTACTCTTCCGAGTTCGCACGTCAGTCTTTTCGGAGAATAAAAATGAAACAACTCGCCTTTGTAATTGCCATCGCCATCGCTCTCAATGCCCAGCCTGCTGAAGCTCAGCAGACACGGGAAACACCTCAACATGCTCCTGGATGGGGAGCACTGAAAAACTCACAAGATATCAACAACCAGAATTCGTTGCGGCAACGAAACGCCGAATTCTGTTGGTGTCGGTTTGGAGTCTTACCGGGCTTCCCGTTCCACTTCCTTGATCAAGATTTCAATCGACTACCACACGCCATTCAAAAGCCTGCAAAATTTAGAGATCCAGCCAAATTGCCCTCTGCATCTGAAGCTTGGGTAGAAAATCAAATTGGACCCAAACAACCAATTACCTCGCAACCTCAACGTTTGCATCAGCCAGGAACAATCGAGCAAACGCAGGCTACAACGATTGGCCAGCTGCCGACTGAAAACGAAGCTTGGGCGCAAACTCGAATTGAGCCAACCTATAAAATTCAGCCGCAAGACCAGCGTTTGAATCGGACGACAGCAACGACTCAATTGCATCAGACTCAGCAGGAAACACGCTTCCAGCAAGGTGTTGGGCAATTGGAGGTTCCTTCTGGAATCATTGTTGATGGTACGCACACTCAAACGACAGACATCGTACAACACCAGCGCCGAGATGAGATCCAGTCTCGTCCGGCTACCGATGAAGTTGTTATCGAAAGCTCTTCCCCGATCCTACAACGACCAATCAGTCAGGACGCGATCGTTATTGAACGGGAAAGCTCTGAATTTCCACAAACAGAGATTCTGTTAAGCGAAACTGTTGGACGCCGGCAAGACCAGCGTTTGAATCGGGCGACAGCAACGACTCAATTGCATCAGACTCAGCAGGAAACACGCTTCCAGCAAGGTGTTGGGCAATTGGAGGTTCCTTCTGGAATCATTGTTGATGGTACACACACTCAAACGACAGAGATCGTGCAACACCAGTCTCGTCCGGCTACCGATGAAGTTGTTATCGAAAGCTCTTCAGCTATCCGTCAACGACCAATCAGCCAGGACGCGATGGTTGCCCCACAGCAAAGCTCTGAATTTCCACAAACAGAGATCCTGTTGAGCGAAACGGATGGGCGCCGAATTCTTGAAGGTCAACACCTGGTTCAACAGGAAGAGGAAGGCCGCGTATCGAATTTGGTAACTGACAGTGCATTGTCTTCTTCGGCGGTGACTGCGGTTCAACAGCGGACCAAGCGTCAATCGCAAGGGAGCAAGCCTACTCTGGCAACGAAACGCACGCAACGCAACAATCGTGTTGTAAGACGAGTCAGGAATCAGGGAAAGCAGCGAACTGGAAGTGCCTTTTTGATGTGGGTTCCATGGTGGTTGTTGCCAATCGCCGCGTGGTATGGCTACAAATGGTGGAGCAGTCGCCGTCAAGGTAGTGCTGCGGAAGCACGGCTGGAAAACTCCAGTCACCGAGGCCAACAACGTGTTACTCGAAGTCGCAACGCCTCGGCGGCCAAGACAAATAGTAAAATTGGCCCCGTCCCTCCTCGCCGTCGCGAGCAGGCAAATGAGTCGGTAGTTTCGAATCGGAACAATCTTGTGGAAGCCGCCGATTCAACAATCCAAACGGATGCGAAAACGACTGAACGTCAGACTATCAACAAAGAGAGACTGACCGCCGATCAAAAGGCAACCGTTCACTCACGTTCTGAAGATCCTCGTACGCAAGATCTCAGCGAGACGCGTTCGCAAGAAACCATTTCGCTCGCTCGAGGAACTGAAGGTGAATCGAACCGAAATTCAAAC
>CAZXLW010000130.1:4109-9898 GCA_964641465.1 uncultured Pirellulaceae bacterium
TCAAACAAAATTCGCACCACGACGCGACGAATCGAAACTGAACCAGCTAAGGCTGACTCGGATCGTTCGGAGTTTACTCAGATTCGTCGTGAAACAACGGATGAGTCAATCAGATCCGAGGCGGATTCACGGGTTGTTGCGAACCAGTCGCCTGAGGCGGAACCGCGACGAAATTCTCGCGACGAACGTTTCGACTGGACGAGCATCGAAGGCGTTGATGCCAAGATTCAAGAAGCGCTCTATCAACGCGGATACAATCGCTTTGAGGACCTTGAACAACTTGAGCCAGGTAAGCTGAGATCGGAAATCGCAGCTTGCGGCTTGAAAATGGACCAGTCAGATTGCCAACGCTGGATTGAACGAGCATCGCAAACATTTTCAATCGGCAACGGAGACAGTCGTGACCGAAGTGAAGGTCAACGCACCGGCTCTTCGAATGTAAATGAGTTGACGCGACGCGAGCAAAGCACGCGAAGTATTCAAAGCGAATCCGATTCGAACAGCAGCAACGGCGTCAACCGCCAAGCTGACGATCTGACGAGGATCAAAGGGATCGGCCCAGCCACAGTCGAACTACTGAACCAGTCTGGCATTCACTCGTTCGCTGATTTACGCGACCGGAACCTGGGGCAACTTCAACAGATCCTCCGCGCTGGTGGCGACAACTTCCAGTTGATCGACCCTGTCAGCTGGCACGCCCAGGCAACTCACGCAGCGCAATGTGAATGGCAAGCACTTGAGTTGTGGGAAAAAGAAGACGATGAGTCGGCACAAGTCGAGTCACGTCGCCAGGAAGAGACGACACTGTCGTTCAACACTAGTAGCGAAGATTTGACGCAAATCAGAGGGATCGGTCCTGCCACGCAGCAACGATTGAACGATGCAGGCGTCTTCTCGTTGTCGCAAATCGCTAATATGGACACTCAGCAGTTTGCCGACGTCCTCGGCGATCAAGACGGGCAGTTCAACTTGGTCGATCCAGAGACATGGCAAAGTCAGGCCAAAGAGTTGATCGGCAGTGTTACAGACATCGACTGCGAAAGCGGAATCGTATCTGAAATACGGGACCTCGAAGAACTGGCCGATGAAGTTGCCGATTTTGCAAAGGACTTGAGTCGCGAAGAGACGTTGGAGTCGGCTGTTGATCGGTAGTTGGCTACCACCCCACGGAAGCTTGCTCAATGGTGATTGTCCTGATTTCATCATCTTGCTGACAATTCCCTGGTGCCTCCCGTAAGTCCCCCGGGGAGGCCCATTGTTTCGCAAGTTACAATGACCATGAGTAGCTTCCAATTTTTTCTTTTCAATGAAGCAGGAATCAGGATCAGTTTTGGGCAGCACAGTTCCTTCGGGATCTGTCTGCCCGTTTTTTGCAATTGCCTGGCGAGACCATCCATCTAGCCGGAACGCATAAATCGACGCACTGTATCGTTGTCAAACTCGGCAGAAGCTCGGATGCTGAGTCAACGACTGAATCTGCGGTGCGTGCACCCCGTAACGATTACCGCGATCATACCGGCGACATTTTTGCTTTCCGCTTTTTACGGGCAGAGTCTTTTCGACCTCGGGTCCAGATATATTCTAGGGTCTAGAAAGACCTATACGGTAATACAGCTCAAATGTGCTCGGCGCCGTTGGCTCGACCGTTAGTCCGTGCGTGAATTTCCATGAAATATTTATCAAACAAAAGTCGAATCCGGCGTAATTGCCGCCAAACGAGCGGTTCCTGGAAACGTGGAGCCGCAGTCGTAGAAATGGCCATCGTGTTGCCAATTATGTTCCTGATTACTCTGGGGACAATGGAAACCTGTGAGGGAATCTTCTTGACTCAAAAAATCAAGATTGCCGCTGCCGAAGGGGCAAGCGTAGCAGTCCGCAGCGATGGCACATTTGGAAGCGTTGAAGATGCAGTCGCCAGCTACCTGGATGCTCGTGATGTCAACTATGACAACATCAGTAGCGTCGTTTCCACAGTTCCGGATCCCGAGCTGGCAGATGTACTTACTCCTATCCGAGTGACGGTCACTATCCAAACAGAAAACAATTTTCGAATGCCGACCAGCTTTTACCAATTTTGGACTGGCGGTGAACTCACGGCGGAAGTTGTGCTGTTCAAAGAATATGTGGTGGGTACACAGTAGTTTGTTTTGGCCTCAAATTTCTTAAACCTTTTTTTGCAACACAGAGCTGGCCCATGAATATACGACGCAAAACACGAAACCGAACAGGCGCTACGGCTGTCGAGTTCGCGATTGTGGCACCACTGTTCTTTTTATCCCTTTTTGCCTGCATAGAATTCGGCAGGGTGTCGATGGTCGAAGCATTCGCAGAAAATGCGGCGTTTCGAGCCGCTCGGCATGTGGTTGTTCTCGGTGCAACCGTTGATGAGAGTATTGAGGAAGCAGCCGACAGGCTTGCGATCCTGGGCGTTCGAAATGCAGATATCACGATCGAGCCATCAAACAATGGAGTCATCCAAACCGAAATCACTGACGCTACCGACACGATCGCCGTTCGAATTTCGATCCCCTTGAGGGAAAATGTTCTTGTGTCAGGTTTCTTAAGCGACTACGTGATGGAAAAAGAAGCTGTGATATCGACAGAGCGATTCTAACTAATTAACACCTTGTCAACCAACCAACAATGACCCGACCCGACCTCAGTGAGCCTCGGTGTTTCCGCTGCGAATCAAATCGAAGCTTGTTAAGGTTCAAACAAAGAACAGGAATGTCAACAATGAAAAGCAAACAAAATCGACACGGCGCAATTATTCCAATGTTTGCAATCGTGTTACCAGCCTTGATTATTCTGTGTTTGATTGCAATGAATCTGTCTTACATGCAGCTGACAGAATCCGAGCTCAAGATTGCGACCGATGCCGCCGCTCGTGCTGGTTCCCGAGCTTGGAGCACGTCGCAAGATATCGACCATGCTCGCGGTTTTGCACGACAAGCTGCACAGATGAACACAGTTTCTGGCCGCCCGCTGTTACTCGATTCAAGTGACAACGAAGCAGAAATTGTATTTGGATTCTCGTCCCGCGACGTGGCCGGTGGTCGATTTCAGTTTACTCCAATTGACGATGCAATGGTCGCGACCGGTACTGCGATCGTTTCGGGAGTACAAGTTAATGTAGTTCAACCTACGAATTTGCTGATGGAAGTCGCCAACATTGATAGTTTTAATCCGGCAGCATCTTCCATTGCTTCTCAAATCGATCGGGACATCGCTTTAGCGGTTGATCGCTCGATATCGATGGCGTATTACAACGGCAGCGAACCGTATCGTCAGGTGTTTAACGCACTTGAGGCCAGCGGCGCGATTAGTGCCGCCGAAGCGGAAGATGCAAGGAACTACAGGGAATTTTCTCCCAACGTGTTAGAGAACCTGTCGGGCGAGCTTCTGGAATATGCTATCTCTCGGAATGAAACTCGCGGTACAGGCAGACCCGTTCATTCGCGCTGGGAAACTCTTGAAATCGCAGCAGAGGCATTCTTTGAAGCTCTCGCAGGCACCGATCCGGTTGAACAGGTATCGATCAGCTCGTTCGCATCAAATGCTCGCATAGACCTCGAACTTTCTGAAAACCTACAACCGGCAGAAGACACTGTTAAAGCCTTGGTTCCAACCGGTTCAACGGCGATTGGTGATGGCCTGCTCTCCGGCTTGACAGCACTCACTGGAGTTGGCCGCAGGCAATCCGCGGTACCGATAATTATTCTGTTTACGGATGGAGTCTTGAATGGAGGTACCGATCCGGATTTGGCAGTTCAGCAAGTTATCACCCAGAATCCAAATACCATTGTTCATGCGGTTACATTTACCACAGCGGCCGACCAGGGATTAATGAGGTCAATAGCCCACGCGACCAATGGGGAGCATTTCCACGCCAACACAAGAGATGAACTGGTAGACATCTTCAGACGGATCGCAGCGAGTGTGCCCACGCTCCTGACGCAGTAGGCTCACACACAAGCAATCGCTAAATAAGTAACCAACCAAAGCCAACAACATGCAGTTGTTGGCTTTTTTATTTCCACCTGGTTAGTACAAAACAAAAGCCTTGATCGAGGGAGGATCAAGGCTGATTTATTTAGCTATTCATTCGGCCGACCGACCCGGCTTGTATGTGTGTGACACAACATCATCACCAATCACACTCTTCTTCTAATTGCCTATTCAATCTGCCCGGCAACCTCTCCATCAGAGATATGGCACCATTGGCTAAAACTTACTTCGTCGACATTAGTACTAATGAACTGGGTTGACCCATCGACGATCCCAAACACAGCTCCACCGCCCAGATGTGCCGAGCCGAATCGCGTTTCGCAATTAACAGCTTCGTTGTCGGTGGTGGGAGTATTTCCTGGTCCAGCCCAACGAATAACATCCCAATCCCACCCGACGGTCCAGCCTTCGTTGTCGGAACAGCCGAGAATGGTGTAGTACGTTGGATTTACAGCTTTCTCACCCAACAAAATCGAATTACTCGTGCCGTCATGAAAGTCTCTGTTTTTGATCGGACGAGAAAAACCACCACCTCGGGCAATCGGAGCACCTCGAGCGTTATTCCAAGCTGGAGGATTCTCGTTTTGGAATAGGATACCGCCATTGCCTGCGTAGTCATTCACAGCAAATCGTCCATCTTTCAATACTGGCGTACGGCGAGTTGGGCAATGATAAGTGGCAATCTGAGTTCCGCGAATTACATCGTCGTCTTCGAGGTTGTAAATGTTGCCCCGTTCCATGAATGGCAAAACTTGATAGAAGAAGCACCAGTTCTGATTTGGTGCTGTGGTTGGCGTACCATTCTCGTCAACCGTACGGTCAAAATTAAACCATTCTATTCCGCCATCAGGATAAATTTGGAATGTGTTTTCACAAAGCTGAGTTGCCAACGATACCTGACGCATGTTGTTCATACAGCTTGTACGGCGAGCTGCCTCGCGGACCGTCTGCACAGCTGGCAAGAGCATGCCAATCAGTATTCCAATGATGGCTATGACCACCAACAGTTCAACGAGCGTAAATGCTTTGCGACTCATACGAATGTTCATCTCATATTCTGAAATTGAGTAGTTTGAATATCAGTAGTACGTTTTTTTTGCAATCTGCGTTTCTCAATTCTTCGGCAAACCAGCAGCTTCGAACTGCTGATCCGTCATCTGGGACAAACCATGTGCCGTAATCAGGCACCTTGTCCCATTGCTTCCGTCTTGTTCGTGCGCAATCACCTGTGTGTTGCTGTGCCTGGAAAAATCTAGCTGAGTTCCCCAATAGATTTTGTATGGTTTGTTATCTCTCGGCGAGACAAAAACCGAATCGAACAAATCCTGTTCGATGTACGGCTCCAGGTCAGATTCATTATCAGGCGGTACCTGTTTCTCGTTAGAATATTCAATGTAGGCACGATAAAGAATTCCCAAGTTGGTCGAAGACACCACTTTGTTCGGTTCTGGCTCGTTGGCTGTACAACCAGACAGGGCAACAACGGCCAGTAGCATCAGTCCAGCAAAGGACCTGTAATATGCAATTAGTCGACTCTGCATGATTTGTGTGTCTAGCATCTATTGTTCAAAGTTCAGTGAACGATTCATCGAACAGCCAACTCGCAAGGCGCACGGCCTCATCGTCTACGAGTTTATTCGGGTAACTCCTACTGCCATTTTTAACATTAAAGTAGACGAAAACAAAGCTCAAGCTAGCTGTCCCATGTAAAGATTCGGCACATTTCGACACAGAAAAGGCCGGCAAATAAAGGGAAACCGTACCATGGCCGGTTAAAAAAA
>CAZXLW010000131.1:0-9478 GCA_964641465.1 uncultured Pirellulaceae bacterium
CCAACACGTTTACCTACCGACACCACTCGTCAATGAGATTGGCGATCAGCGCGGTCCAGCCGGTTTGGTGGGAGGCGCCGAGGCCCGTTCCTTTATCGCCGTGAAAGTACTCGTAGAACAAGTGCAGGTCTTTCCAGTGCGGATCCTCATGGAATCGTTCCCGGTTTCCGCACCAGGCACGCTTGCCCGACTCGTCGACTTCGAAGACTCGCATCAGACGCTTGGCCAAGTCGCCGGCCAGTTCGCTGGCCGCGACAGGTTGATCGCTGATCGACGGTGCTTCGAATTGCAATTGGTCACCAAACGCCTTACCCAACCGCCGCAATGAATCGACCAGCAGGTAATTCGTGGGGAACCAAATCGGGCCACGCCAGTTCGAGTTGCCACCCTTGAGCTTGGACACCGCTTCCGCTGGCTCGTAACCAACAGTAGCACCGTTAAACTCAAATGGGTTCTGCTCATGATGCTTGGATAGACTGCGAATTCCATACGGCGACAAGAACTCGGACTCATCCCAAACCCGTTTGAGCACTCTTTGAATTTGCTTAGGATTGGCAACCGTCAACACATGCGTCGTTTCGTGTGGATGGTGGACCGTATGCACGACGTCTCCGACGAGGTCCTTTCGATTTTTCAACAACCAGTCGACGTTCCGCTTGAACTCACCAAACGGCTCGATCCAACTTTGATCCAAACGCTCTACCGCGAACAGCGGAATCAGCCCAACCAGTGAACGGACCCGGAACTTCTCGAAATGCCCATCTGGATAGCGGATCACATCGTAAAAGAATCCGTCCTTCTCGTCCCACAAATTGCAATCGTGACTCGGCCCCATTTTCTTCATCGCGGCGGCGATAAAAACGTAATGCTGAAAGAACTTCGACGCCATCGCCTCATAGACAGGGTTTCGCTTAGCCAGTTCCAAGGCGATACGCATCATCTGTTGGCAATACATCGCCATCCAGCCAGTCGCATCCGCCTGCTCAATGATGGCGTCACCGATTTTCGGCTCACTGCGATCCAGCACCGTGATGTTATCCAACCCCAGGAACCCACCTTCAAAGATGTTGTTGCCATTTCGGTCGACTTTGTTGATCCACCAGGTAAAGTTCAATAACAACTTATGAAAACAGCGTTCGAGAAAATCATAGTCGATGTGATCGTGCTCAAATTTCTCCGTCGTGAACACTTTCCAAACCGCCCAGGCATGGACCGGCGGATTCACGTCAGAAAACTCCCACTCGTAAGCCGGTATCTGACCGTTGGGATGCAGGAATTGCTCAAACAGCATGAACTCAAGCTGTTCCTTGGCGAACGCAGGGTCCGCGAGTGCAAACGTCACGCAATGAAAAGCCAGGTCCCAGGCAGCAAACCACGGATACTCCCACTTATCAGGCATCGTCAGGATGCGTTTGGAATTCAGGTGAGCCCAATGCTGATTGCGATTGATCTGCCTCGGCTTCGCATGTTGATCAGCAGCATTCCCCTGCATCCACTGATCAACATCAAAGATATAGTTCTGCTTGGACCAGAACAGCCCGGCAAACGCTGTTCGCTGAACCGTGCGTTGTTCCTCCGAAAGATCTTCCTTATGCAGCGAATTGTAAAAACTGTCGGAATCCTGTTTGCGTTGCTCGATGATGGAGTCAACTTGACCGATCGGGTTGACGGAATCAGTGTTGCCGGCCAGTCGACATCGGACGATCGCTGATTCCCCCGGTTCAATGGAATCGAACTGGTAATGCCCGGCGAATTTCGTGCCGGTGCTTGGGGATTCCTCGGGTGGTAAATTGGCAGCCACAATTTCGTGAAAGGCATCTTTGTAAACCTTGCCCTGATGGGTACTGGTCGACGCATCACGGAACTTTTCGGGGTTGGTTTCATTGTCCGTAAACAACAGCCTCGCGTCGTTTTGCAAATGCAGATACTGGACTCCGATCTGGTAGTCCGCATAGTACTCGTCACCCAGTTTTTCTGGGCCGCGGTTGGCGTACAACGTCAGATGGTCGGGCGAGTCGCCGATTCGTTCGATGGACGGTTTCACTCGGGACTTGCCATCCCAGGCCCAGGTGTTGCGGAACCACAACTGCGGCAGGATATGCAGAGGAGCCGGGCGGTCTCCGCGATTGATTGCCTCAATGCGAACGGCAATGTCGTTTGGCCCTTCTTTGGCGTATTCGATAACGATGTCGAAGTACCGCTGATGGTCAAACAACCCCGATTCGAACAACTCGAATTCAGTACCTTGCCCTTTCAAAATCCGGTTTTCGTCGATCAGTTTTTGGTACGGAAACTCGCTTTGCGGATACTTATACAAAAACTTCATGTACGAATGAGTCGGCGTGCTATCCAGATGAAAGTAGTATTCCTTTACATCCTCGCCATGGTTGCCTTCGAATGGCGTCAAGCCAAACAGGCGTTCTTTCAGAATCGGATCGACACCGTTCCAAAATGCCGGTGCGAACACAAGCAACTGGTAACGATCACAGATACCGGCAATTGCATCTTCGTTCCACCGGTAAGCTTTGCTGCGTGCCAGCTCATGCGTTATGTAATTCCACGCATCTCCGTTCTCGCTGTAGTCTTCTCGAACCGTTCCCCAAGCCCGATCACTGACGTACGGCCCCCATTTTCGCCAAGGTGCGTTATCGTTGGGGGAAATTCGGAGCCGCTCGAACTCTGGATTCGTTCTGGATTCTGTGGTGGCCAATCTGCTTCCTTGCTTCCTGCATAAACCGGGTACGGAGGCTGATTTTACCGCTTTTCGAATAGAAGCAAATGCGGGGGCGTTGAGTTCATTTAAGTGCCGTGCTCCTTCAAAACGCGAATTCGTGTTCTCCGAGAGCTGGATCCGTCCGACTCATGCAGGATTCGACATCGGGATTCTGCGAACCACCCAATTTATTTGCAGAAATCAACAGCTGCTGTATTTTGGTTTGCCACCCCTCAGACACCTTCTCTTTGGCAACGTGATTTCTTTTTGGTAAACTGATTAGTATTGCGACGCTTGTTGGCTTCGGCGAGAAGCGATTTCGTAAATACCTTCCGTTGTCCGCAACTCTCGACTATTGTGCTTGACCCTCAATCCATCCATTGGCGATTCGCTGCAGGCAATGCGTTTCACGCACTCGAAACTCAAGTTCGCCAGTTTGACTTCGCAACCTACGCCGACGGTCACACGTATTCAGGGTGGAAACCGCAAGAATACATCGACATCATCGATGGGTTCTTGGCCGAGGACGAAAATGTCGTTCCGGGCGGCAACCGATTGTCGCTCAAGGAACTTCGCAAACTGCTTGTGCATCACGTTCTCTCGGCGTTCAATACCGGGATCCATACAGCCATCGAGGTTTGGAATCACTCGGATCGCCAAAACGGTTCGTTGGACACACCGGATTTGCATGCTCTGGCACGCGCGCAGTCCCCTTTCTCTGGGGTCAAAGCGGAATGGTTCATCGAGGGTTTCTGTCAATCATATGCTCAAACCGAGATGGAATCGTTGCGTGATGCACCGTGATGGCCCACATGGTTGTTACGCAAGGCACCGGCGAGACGGTGTCCTTCATCGAGACGCCACTAACGTCCGACAGCATGGTCATACCTAACAGGACAGTGACTGATTACATTCAGGATTTTAAAGCCAATATCAATGGCGACCAAGCAGTAGATCTGTTAGACATCGGACCTTTTGTCCAGTTATTAGCTGACAATTAAAGCAATTCCAAGCCAACAAACCCGCTGCTGTCACGGACTACGTGAGGTTTTCCAAAGTCTGCGATACAATATCACTGGCAAACGATTTGGCCATGTAAGTAAAATAACCATAGACTCTGTAGAAAAAGACGGACGCGGTAAAAGCTCATGCATCTAAAAATGAATTGGTTGTTGATCGTTGGATGTTTTGCCGGCAGTCTGATATTCAACTCATTCGCTTGCTCACAATCACCCAGCGAACTACTTTCGGATGTGGCGGAGACAAAGTTACAGACGTTGTCTGGTGAGAGTATTCCACTCACGCCAAAGCAAGGGTTCCTGGTCGTTTCCTTTCTTGGGATCGAGTGCCCTTTAGCTAAACTTTACGCACCCAGAATCAACCAGCTTGCCACGGAATTTAAGTCTCAAGGTTTTGAATTTGTAGCCGTCAACAGTAACCGGCAAGATTCGACGCAAGAATGGCGTCAATTCGCCAAAACAACCAATCTCGTTTTGCCGATCGTTAAAGACCACGGTAACCAGATTGCGGACAAGCTGAATGTTGTACGGAATCCCGATGTAGTTGTCATCGACTCGGATGGCAAGATTCGGTACCGCGGTCGAATAGACGACCAATACTCGCCTGGGATTGCGCGTTCCATGGTGAATCGCGAAGATCTTAGAATTGCACTCACTGAATTATCTGCGGGCGAGGCGGTAAGTATCCCGGCGACGGAACCGGAAGGTTGTTTGATTGGTCGTGTAAAACAACCAGCGAAGGAAGCGACTGTCACCTACGCTCAACATATTGCTCCGATCTTGCAGACAAATTGTGTCGGATGTCATCGCCAAGGTGAAATTGGTCCGTTTGCAATGAAAGATTACGATGAAGTCGTCGGTTGGGCTGACATGATCGTCGAGACGATCGACAACGGCAGAATGCCACCTTGGCATGCGGACCCGTCAGTCGGAAAATTCGCCAACGCGCGTGGTTTAAGCGACACCGAAAAACAACTTATTCGAACCTGGGTTGACGAAGGTGCTCAACTGGGAGACGCAGCCAAATTACCGGAGCCGATTGAATATACCTCTGGCTGGCGGCTGCCTCGTGAACCTGATCTGGTGCTTCCGATGCGCAACAAGGCGTTTGAAATTCCAGCAGACGGTTCAGTGGAATATCAATATTTCGTAGTTGATCCCGGTTTCGAAGAAGACAAATGGGTCTCGGCCGCAGAGATCGTTCCTGGCAACCGAGCCGTAGTCCATCACAGCATTGTCTTCATTCGGCCGCCCGACGGACAACGTGGCAATGGATTGAACTGGCTCGAAGCATATGTACCTGGACAGATCCCGGTCAAACATGTCAGTACGCGTGCCAGAAAGATTCCGGCGGGATCAAAACTGGTATTTCAGCAGCACTACACTCCCAACGGGCAACGACAGTCCGATCTGACGAAGATCGGGATGCTGTTCGTTGATGAAGAATTGGTCGAAGAAGAGTTGGTGACGTTGGCTGCACTCAATCAGGAATTCGAGATTCAACCGCATGAAGCTAATTTGACCGTCAACGCAGAAACCCCCTGGATACCAAAGAATGGTAAATTGCTCAGCATCTCGCCACATATGCATTATCGCGGCAAGTCGTTTGTCGCCATGGCGGATGATGTTGAATCGAGTCGTCCAATCTTGAACGTGCCGAACTACGACTTTAATTGGCAGCATATTTACGAGTTTGAAAACCCTTTGCCGTTAAAAGAGCTCAAAAAGCTTCATGTCGAGATCGCGTTCGATAATTCGAAGATGAACCCGTTTAATCCCGATCCTGAACAGTTCGTCGTCTGGGGCGATCAGACTTGGGAAGAAATGGCGATTGGTTTCTTCAATGTCGCAGTGCCGCGCAAGCCAGAGAAACAAATACAAAAAGCGAAAGTTCAGCCAGTCGAAGTGGCTGAATCGACGACAGCAACGCCGGAATATTCAAGTTCGACGCTCCGTCGAGCTAAACAGCACGTGGCAGATCTGTTCGACAACAACGATGACAACGGTGACAAACGACTTGTCGAGAAGGAGATGCCACTCCTCTGTCGGCATTTTTTCGACCTTTACGACACGAACCAGGACGGATATGCGACTGTTGAAGAGGTCGAATTTCAATCTCGAATCGCATTCCATCATCTAGAACAATTGAACAAGTAAACATCTGGTTTGCTTAGTCCAACAATAAATTCAAACGAGCAGTCAGGTCGACGTGTCAAAGATTTTTAATCGGACTACCAGTTGGATTGTTCGGCTGCCCTGGTTGACCTTGTTGGTGATCTTGCTGATCAGTGGTATTGCGATCATTGGGTACTATGACCCAACCATTATCACCAATCTTTTCGAGCAATCAGAAGCTGACAACGCCATCGTCGAACAGGCTGGCGAGCAGCAGAGCGAATCGTTTTCGGCTCCACCAGTCGCCGGATTTTCGTTTGCTGCCGATTCGGTAATGGTGGTTGAGTCTCCCCATTTGTTCACGCCTGCCGGGGCAGCTGCGATGCGGGCAATCGCTGAAGACCTCGAAGCTACCGATTTCGTCGGAAATGTTACCTGGATGGACGATATTCCGATGTTGAATATCTTCAGCATTCCTCAACCGTTAATGCCGCATGAATCGGCCAGCCAACAACGATTCGATCTGGCGAAGCAGAAAGCGTTGAAGCATCCATTCATCCATGGGCAATTGTTATCGTCTGACTGTCAGACGACATTGGTGCTGGTTAGCTTTGATCGCTTTTTCATTTACGACGATCGAGACACTACCACAAAAGTCCGTAAAATTGCCGAAGCGGCGTGTACGAGGTTTCCGGACTTTGATGCCAAGTTTACGGTCACGGGCCAATTGCCGGTTTGGGTTGAGGCTCGGGAAACCCACAACGAGAATAATTTCTACTATCAAGTGATCGGTTATAGCATGATCGGTTTGATGAGTATTATTCTATTCCGTGGCTTGGCAGCGGTCTTCGTTGTCGCGTTCGCACCATCGCTCGGCGTGTTCTGGACGTTAGGATTCATTCGTTTTTTGGACCTGGGCAGCAATCCGTTCAACGATATCGTTTTACCAGTGCTGGTCAGCCTGATCGCACTCGCCGATGGTGTTCACCTGATGGCGGAGATTCGCAAATTGCGATCGAGCGGCTTGCCACCTCGCGAAGCGGCCGCGGAAGGGGTCCGGAAAGTCGGACTCGCCTGCGCACTTACATCGCTGACGACGGCGATCGGTTTTGGCTCACTCGCGTTGGCGAATCATAACCTGGTACAAGAGTTCGGATACAGCTGCGTCGTTGGAGTGATCCTCAGCTTCGTTGCGGTCATTACCTCGATTCCGCTCGCTTGCTCAAGCTGGCTCGGCAAGTTTGTCCAACGTGGTCAAGAAAAAAGCTTGATTGACACCAACATCGGCAAGATTAGTGGAATCATCGACTTTGTCGTTTTGCGAAAACGGCTTTTCGCCAGGCTCGCCATTGTTTCAACGTTTGCATTTTTTGTCGTTTCACTCCAGCTTCGACCTGACGAACGTCAATCGACCGTCATTCCAGCGTCGAGCGAAGCAGCCATCGGTCTCGGTAAGATCGACCGGGCGATGAAAGGAGTTGAGACTGCAAACGTTGTTGTCAATTGGTCTGCCAGTATCGAAAACGATTCTCCCGAGATCGTCCAGGTCATTCAGCAAATCGACAAAATACTTCAAGACGAAGAACTGATCGGGCACCCGTTGTCGATCTTGAAATTGATTGACTCGATGCCAGGTGATGGCAGCAGTGAAGACCGAATGTCGATGCTTGAATTACTTCCGCCAAGTCTCAAGCGGGCATTTTACGTGCCTGAGCTCCGCCGCGCGACGGTGCTGTTTCGAGTTCAGGACCTGGGAATCGCTACCTACAACCCTGTCTTCAAACAGGTTCAGGAAAAACTTGCTCTCGTTCAGGAAAAACATCCTGAGTTTAAACTTGATCTGAGTGGTGGAGCAGTCTGGCGGTGGGAAAATCTGTTCCAGATTGTTGTCGATTTAGCGACCAGTCTTGGAACTGCTGTAGTGATTATCTTCATAGTCCTGGCATTGGTTTATAAGTCAATCCGAATCGGCTTAATCTCTCTGGTCCCCAATTTGTTCCCGTTAACAGTATCAGGTGTCTATCTCTACGTCACAGGGCAAGCGCTGGAAGTGGTCACCGTCTGCGCGTTCACTGTTTGTCTTGGAATTGCGGTCGACGATACGATTCATTTCTTGACGCGGTATCAAGAAGAGCTGCTGGTATGTGACGACGAAAAGGAAGCGATTCGGAATGCATTTACAGGTGTCGGCACCGCATTGATTTTGACGACCATTATCCTGGTTTCCGGATTCTCGACGGTGTTGTTTAGCGAATCGCGTGATCAGATCATCTTTGTCTCAATGGGAATCATCACACTGTCGGCAGCATTGTTTGCTGATCTGGTTTTTCTACCAGCCTTGTTGGCTTACTACGGTAAGCAACGATTGAATGACGAATGATTTGGTAAGCGCCTTGCGAATCGTTGTTCCACGAATCATGCCCACTTCTCCAAAAAAGAATGGCAATATCCCGCTTGCTGGTGGACGGGCGAGGATCCAACGGATCAGGCTCGTTCCTCGTTAGCTATGAGCCCAACGTAATTCGTCTATCTGATTTCCAGCCTGCAGATATTATTCTTGGCGACGTAAACGGTGACGGTGTGGCTAATTTGCTCGATGTTGGACCATTTGTAGAAGCTATTTCAACCGGGACATTCATCATCCAGGCAGATATCAACCAGGACGGCGTCGTCAACTTGCTCGATGTTGGGCCATTTATTGACATCCTGAATGGTTAGTTTTCCAGTGCTTCATTGAGTCGTGAATTTCGGATGCCAAATTGTAAACGGAAGTTACAAAGGCAACGAAGTAAGTGCGACGTATGTATTCCGAAAGGCGGTTCGAGTCCTTAAACTCGTCCGCCAGGAATTCTCGTCAGCAATGTTCAGCTCCTGGAAGCGTTGAATGCTGGCCAGATCAATCTCGATTGATCGGCTCGTCGCAGTTGGTCATTGCGTATCAACCGTGTTGTACAAAGTGCCTCAAGATTCGTGTGTGCAAGTTCCGTTTCTATTCGTTCTCGTAACCAAGATCACTTGACTTCATTTCCTCCAATCCTCCAATGTTCCAAGTCTGCAAGATCGAATCTCACCTCACCGCTTAATTCGCTCCACCATAATAACAACCTCTCTGGCCAACTTACCTTTATTGCAAATTTAGTCGCTTCTTCTACGCGATTCTGTCGATTTTCGTCAAAACAAACTTTGCTGTTTCTCTGAACGTGAATAACAGTCTTTACCGGGAATATCTCTGTGAGCTCGCCCGATCTAAATCTCTTTATCGCAAGCTGATCGTCTACTTCCACCATTTTGGAAAGCCAATGGTTCCTATCGAGCCTGATCCAATATTCACCAGGCATACTCCCCAAGATCACGCAGATTACGAGAGTTAAGAACAATACTGTTTTTAGAGATATCTGCAGCTTGAACATCATAACGCATACTAGCCGCCCCATTCTTTCACCGTTTTCTTCGGTAAATCGTTTGTTTTCAAGAACTTCAGGGCGAACTTCTTTCGAACCGAAAACGTTACGAAACCTCACAAGACCCTACTTACAGGTGTCAGATTTCCCTGCGAGTTATTAGTGGACATTACCACTAGGCGTTTTCGCCAAGCTGAAGCATTTCGATTTCGATCGTTCGCAAATCGTGT
>CAZXLW010000132.1:0-9232 GCA_964641465.1 uncultured Pirellulaceae bacterium
GGATGTGCTTCTGGCGGATGCTACTCAGGCGGAGCTGTTTCAGCTCCAGTTTCTGGCACAATGGTTCCAGGAAACGTCGTTCCTTCAGCTCAACCTGTAATGGATTCAGTTCCACGTACAGTGGATCCAATTCAAGCTGCTCCAGCTCAACCAACTATTGGTGACGGCGTACGCAGCAACAAGCCAGTTGTAGATCCAAGTGCATTCATCTTCCGCGGACAGCGAAAGTTTGGTGTTAACTAACACTAGTTCGATATTCTTCTCGGACATCTTATAAACATTAGCCCGGTCATTTGGCCGGGCTATTTTCGTTGCTACTTGAATGTGGATTTTCGAATTCCGGACAACGAGAACCCCAGCAAGTCATTCGTTTCAAGGTAATAGCTCATCAGGTCCTGTGCCTGATCGGCATTGCAAGTCAAATCCAGCATCGTAGCGATGTCCAATTGGCTTTGATTGTCCGCGACCAGCTGGTTGAATTGGATTGCTTCGTTCACCGCCGCCTCAGCACTGCCAGATCGCGACATCAATTCAATGATGAGCAATCGAGTTGCTTCCCAGGCTCCGGGCGCTGCTGGCTCCTGCTCGCGTTTCTCATAAGATTTTAACTTTGAGCGAAAATGGCTGGCCGCCTGATCAGGCTCCTTCAACAACAGCGCTTCGAAGAAATATCGGTGATCCAGGTAGGTCGATTCAAATGGCGCCTCGCCTTCGTAATGAAGTTCCTTGTCCAGCTTGATTCCGTAGCCGCATAACTCGTTGGCCATGCGAAGCGTATTTTCGCATTCGCAGAATCTGGCAATCCTGACGACCGCTGCCAGATGAGTCACATCCAGGTGATGGCCGCAGCTTTCAAATAGCCAATCCCGATTTTCAATAAGCTGCTTCAGCGAAGTCCCACCAACCGGAGCCGTCTTTTTGTGTTCGAGAATATTCTGTCCCACAGTCGCGCACAGCTCGTTATAAACATGTGTGACCAGAACCTCGGCTAACGGATTGCGTACCTCCGTCGGTTGGTACGTAGCCTGGGTGTCAAAAAAAGTGATCCCATTACAAGTTCCCTGATTTTCCAGCAGCAGCCGAAATCCGAACTGAGGTGCGGCGAACTGGTAAAGTGCGACGTCGATCACCTCCGTCATGTTTTCGTCGGAGACCGAGACCGATTCGATCATTTCGCGAACGACGGCTGTATCAGACAACGGTCGCAGATACATCCATGCCTCGGCCACGTTTCCTTCCTGGAGAATCAGACTGCCGACTTCGCGGCACGCATCCAGGAGCCGACTTTCGAGAGCCAACTGGGTTTCTTCCGGCAAATTGTCTGAATTGCCTGGAAATATAATTGGCAAATTCAACTCTACCCGGATTGCAGCCTTCATTGCTTCAAACATCTCAGGAAACCGACCTTGGTCACGGAAAAATTCGGTGACTACTCGCAAAGCTTGCCCCGATTGTTGTTGATCCAACAATTCCGCTACCTGTTTGAAGTACTTTTCGTTTGTATCCATGTTTTTTTGTCGCATCCTCCAACAAACTGCGAGTTCCCTTTTGAGTGACTCGTGTTCACGTTAGCATTACAGGAATGAATGAAGAAATAAACATTGCAAGTCAGAAACTGGGCGTATTGATTGATGATTCGGTCAACTCCGGCACGCTGAACTGGATCAAATCGCTGGCGACCGAGACTTTGATCCGTGACGCGGCGGTCGATTCGGTCACCAACGATCCCGATCTGAAAAATTTTGCTAACCAATTGTTGACTGGCGAAGTCGACATCGCCATGTTCCTGACCGCTGCCGGGTTTACGAACTTTGTTTCCCGGGCGTCGAAATCCATCGAAACAGAGCGACTGGTCAATTCGTTGAACGATACCAAGTGTGTGGCGGTCGGCGGATTGATCCGGGACGAGATGCAGAAAATCGGCGTGGAGCCAGTCATCTGTACGCCAGATGACCTGGATTGGCGGGAGCTGCTGGTGCTGCTCGATCGGGAATGCCCAGTTGCCAATCTGAGTGTGGGCCTTGAGTCCACTTCGGACGTGCATAGCCTGATCGCTGGGTTGGAGGCGCGGGGTGCGCAGGTGAGCAAAGTTGACTCGCTTGTGTTTCGCCAATCGGACGCGACGGCAGCGGAGCAGGATATTATCGATGCGATTGAGGACGGCCAGCTCGGCACGATGCTGTTCCCGAACGCTTTGTGCGCGGCTCGGTTTGCAGATTTAATCAACTATCGCGAAAGACCTGCATTCGATAAAGGTGCTCGGCAGCTAATCGTGATGGCGATTGGCGCAGATACACAACAGCTGTTGCATGATCGTGGCATCGAAACGGATGTCATGCTGTCCGAAGCTCAGCTGCAATCGGAAATTAGAAACACCGTTGCTGGGTTGCGAGTTGGCAAGTCGCAGGCCCAACAACAACTTTCCGGGCCCGGCTCCAGTTCGCTTGATAAAAACGCGCCCTGGTATGACAGCCCGTTCATGAAAGCGATCAGGCGCGAGCCGGTTCCTTACACGCCGATCTGGATGATGAGACAGGCCGGCAGGTACATGCAAGAGTACCGGGAAGTTCGCGCAAAAGTTCCGTTCCTGGATCTCTGCAAGAACCCTCAATTGTGCAGCGAAGTGATGTGCACAGCTGTCGATAAACTGGGCGTGGACGCAGCCATCATTTTTTCCGATTTGCTTCCCATCCTGGAACCGATGGGTTGCGATTTGGAATTCACCAAAGGCGACGGGCCAGTCATTCACAATCCGATCATGGAGCCCGCGGACATTGACCGCATTCAAGCACTTGAGTCCAACGATGATTTGCAATTCGTATTGGAAACGGTCAAACAAACCCGCACGGACCTCCCGGCAGACATGCCGTTGATTGGCTTCGCCGGCGCGCCATTTTCACTGGCCAGCTACATGATTGAAGGCAAGTCGAACCGATCCTTTGCGCGAACGAAACAAATCATGTTCGGCGATACGGGTGCCTGGAGCGAGTTGATGGCCAAGCTCGTTCAGTCGGTGATTATCTATACGAAAGGTCAGATTGCGGCCGGTGCGCAGTGCATTCAGCTGTTTGACTCATGGGCTGGGTGTATCGGCGTTGATGATTATCGAGAGCTGGTCTTGCCGCATGTCCAGAAAGTCATCGATGCGATTTCTCCGCTTGCTCCCGTGATCAACTTTGCGACCGGCAATCCCGCACTGCTCTCGCAACTGGCCGACACATCGGCGGCCGTGATCGGGATCGATTGGCGAGTTCCACTGGATCAAGCCTGGCTGACGGTAGGCCATGATCGGGCTGTGCAGGGAAACATTGACCCAACCATTTTGCTCACCAATCCTGACAAGATCAGAACGCATGCAGAGCGTGTTCTGGCCCAGGCGGCGGGTCGTCCCGGGCATATCTTTAACTTGGGGCATGGCATCCTGCCGCAAACTCCGGTCGAGAACGCCATTGCTTTGGTAGATATTGTCCATGAACTCAGTGCAAACAATCGCGGTTAGTTCCCGTAGTCTGTAGAATGGAATTGTCCCAGGAGCCACGTAGCGTTGTCTGGAAATGTTTAGCGCCCTTCCGCTCAACCGATAAACCGCTAAACAAAAAAGCAGTCCAGGCTCGCCAAGCCGGGAAAAAGTTCATGCCCAGATTCGAATACGAATTTCAATTCAGTCCGAACGACTTGAAGTCCATTCGGGACTTCAGCGGCATAGTACGGTTTTCCCCAGCGACTTCGATCACTGTCTGGTCAATCGGTTTTACGGTCTGTTTGTTAATTCTGGGTGCGATCGGGTATTGGTCGGTGTTATGGATGCTGATGTTCTCGGCAATCATTTTTGTTTCCTGGTATGTGAAACGGTTGAATCGACGCAGCTTCGCGGATCGAGAATATTTCGTCCGTTCAATCGCTTTGACCGACGCAGGAGTGATCGAAAAGTTTGGCGATTCCATGTTTGAAAAATCATGGGATGCGTTCGAAGAGTTTGCCGAAACGCCAGAGCACTTTTTTCTCCGTCACTTTGAGAAAATTACGACAGTGCCCAAACGAGTTGTTCCGGCGGATGAACTCGACGACTGCCGGGAATTCTTAGAGCAGCAGACAGCCGTCAACGGTGAGCGGACGGTGGCGAAGTTCTCAGATTGGTTCTGCAGCGAATCGCGATTTCCTGTCTACAGCTTTCGTTGGTCCCAGTCGGATGTCGATCGCCTGGCTGTTTCCAGGTTAGTCGTGTACGACCGAACAAGCTTTCAAGGGATCGCGACGCATTCATTGGATCGTTTGTCGTTCGTTGTTGCGATGTTGATTCTGTTTGCCGTCGGGTTGATGATATTTTTCAACTCGATTGATCCTAACGTCGATTGGTTGCGAGCTTTGCTGTTTCCGGTAGCCATCGCCGTCCCGTTTGTGGTTGCACTGGCTTGGTGGAAATACACATCAAAGGCTGCACGTAAGACGCCGCGCATTCCGGACGAAGACATTTTCGTTACCCTCAGCGAATCGGATTTGCTGATCGGCTATCCAAAGGCAGTTGCCAAGTACAGTTGGAACGATATCAATACGTTCTACTACTCGGATAACTTTATTGGATTTCGTCACAATCATGGGCTGATCCATGTGGTTGCCAATCACGCGTTTGGTGGGACCAGCGAGGCGATCGAGTTTCTCCGCATGGCAGATCAACTTGCCGACCAGTCGAAAGTCGCAACCAGCGCCGATCACAAAGAGCCTCAATCCGATATGCCGACCATGTCTGTTGAGGAAACTGGCAATCCGTTTCAACCTCCTTCGTACCTAAGCTAAGACGGTTGGCAAAAGTAGAGCAGCATGGAACAAATATCCGACGAATTGAATGCGACGAAGTTGGCGTGTGAGCAAGTGCAACGCTTGCTGCTTGAGCAGCGCACGGCGGATTGGCACTGGGAGGGCGAGCTTTCTGCATCCGCGCTGTCGACAGCGACTGCGGTCAGCGCGTTCAGCTATTACCTGCAGTCTGATCCCGATAGTCACCTCTCGCCGCAGTTGAAAACCCAAGTCGAATCTGGACTCAACTGGCTGATGGCAAGGCAGAATGCCGATGGTGGTTGGGGCGACACGGATTTGAACTACTCAAACATCTCTACCAGCATGTTGGTGATTGCTGCGATACATGCTGCCCAGGCAACGGAGCGATGTGGTGAAATCCTCGATGCGGCCAACCGCTACGTCGAAGGCCTCGGAGGCACGGAAGCTGTCCGCAAACGCTACGGTGAAGACAAAACGTTTGCCGTTCCGATTCTTGCAAATTGTGCGATGTCGGGAATTGTCGACTGGAAAGAAGTCGGCACGCTGCCGTTCGAAGCTGCCTGCGTACCGCAACGTTTTTATCACTTGCTCAACCTTCCGGTGGTCAGTTATGCCGTCCCGGCGCTGGTGGCCATCGGCCAGGCGAAATTCCATTTCGATCCACCGCGCAATCCGTTGATGCGTTGGATCCGCAAGATGAGTGTAGAGCGTTCGTTGAATGTGCTGCTGAAGATGCAACCGGAGAGCGGTGGGTTCCTCGAAGCGATTCCGCTGACCAGTTTCGTTTGCATGGCGTTGATCAAAACTGGCCGGCACGATCATCCAGTTGTTCAGCGTGGCGTGAATTTCCTACTCGAATCTTTTCGCTTGGAACCAGGTGCTCAGTCGCAAGGGACCTGGCCCATCGATACTAATTTAGCAACTTGGGTGACCACACTTTCCATCAACGCACTTTCCGCCGACCCGACATTCGAATTTGAAAACCAGGACCAATGGTCAGCTTGCTTGGATTGGATCCTGGATTGCCAATATCAAAACGTTCATCCGTTTACCGGATCACCACCTGGAGGTTGGGGGTGGACGAATCTGACCGGCAGCGTCCCAGACGCAGACGATACCCCCGGTGCGCTGCTTGCGCTCCATGCCTTGCGAGAGCGAACAAACGTTTCCGCGGTCCAGCAGGCTCGAATCAAGCAAGCGGCCGAAGACGGAATTCGCTGGTTGTTGGACCTGCAGAATCGTGACGGAGGCTGGCCCACGTTCTGTCGCGGCTGGGGGCGATTGCCTTTCGATCGGAGCGGTACGGACATCACCGCACACGTAATTCGTGCTTTGGATGTCTGGAATAGTGAATCAAGTCACAAAAAGAAAATTCGAACTGCCACCGAGCGTGGATTCAACTTTTTGGGAAAAAACCAATATGCGGACGGATCGTGGTTACCTTTGTGGTTTGGGAATCAGGATCAAGTGGACGATATCAATCCTTTTTACGGAACCGTTAAAGTTGTCCATGCGTATCACCAATGCGATCGTTTGCATACCAAAGTGGCGAGAAATGGATTAGAATGGATGCTGCGAAATCAAAATCGCGATGGCGGTTGGGGTGGAGGCGACTCGATTAGCTATGCCGCAGATGATTCTGGTGAAACCGGAATGATCGGCGAGAGTAGCGTTGAAGAGACTGCGTTGTGTACCCACACGCTGCTCTTGATCAATCGAGACGATGGAGACCAACAGCAGGATTCGTTACATGATTCCTGTCAGATCGCAGCGGACAAAGGTGTTCGCTGGTTGCGGACGGCTGCCGAAAATGGGCTTGTCGGACAATGTTCGCCGATTGGATTTTATTTTGCCAAGTTATGGTACTTTGAAAAACTTTATCCGCTGATCTACGCCGCCAGTGCTTTGGGTTTAGGTGCAGTCGCAATAACAACAGACGATTCTTCTTCGGGAGTGTGAACTTGATTCAGCCAACTGGGAAACTTGATGCGACCGAAGCACCGAGCGAGCCACGCAAACGGCGCACTCGACGTCGCAAGACATCCCATCTGAAGATGGTTCCGTCGACCAAAGACCTTCGCGAGTCGTTGCGCGCGAAACTGAGCGCGGTTGCGTCGAGTCTGGATCCGCGGGTTCCACCTTCCAAAGATGACTTGGAAGCGATCTGCCGCAAAATTTTACTCGAAGAAGAATTGCCCGAGGGTTTTCTCGGTTGGGCGATGGTGGTTCTGTCCAGTTCGTTTTGGGGCGAACAGATTAAATCCATCCCACCTGAGCGGCGTTTGTTTCTGCTGCCGCACTGTTTGAAACATGCCGAAGGATGCCCGGCTGACTATGACGAGTTTGGTTTGGCCTGTAAGACTTGCGGTGCCTGCAGCATCGCCGACTTTCGTGCGACTGCGGAAGAGATGGGTTACAAAGTCCTCGTCGCCGAAGGCTCACCGATCGTGCTGAAAATTATCGTTGGCGGGCATGTGGATGCGATCGTTGGAGTCGCATGTTTGAACGTGCTGGAGAAAGCGATCGACAAGATCCTGCTCGCAGGGATTCCCTGCATGGCAACGCCTCTGCTTTCCAGCGATTGTCGAAATACCAGTGTGGATGAAGACTGGGTGGACCAAATGGTCCGAACGCCTTATGTGCCATCCCAACAGAAAACTCGCAGCTACCTGCATTTGATGCGGGCTGCTAATGACTTGTTGGAACCGGAGTCGTTGCAAAAACTGGTACCGCCCAAACGAGAATGGGAAACCGGTCAGGATTTGCAACAGCTGAGCCCAGTCGCCGGCACCGAAAGTCTCGCATACGAGTTCTTGTCCGCTGGTGGCAAGCATTCTCGTCCGTTCATCACGATGGCGGTTTACGATGCGATTACAGACAGCGGTGCGACGCTGGCCAATGGAGATAAAGTTGTCGCTGGTTTTTCCGATGCGATCAAACGCACGGCGATTACGATCGAGACATTCCATAAGGCTTCGTTGGTTCACGATGATATCGAAGACAACGATGCGTATCGCTACGGACAGGAAACCTTACATCGGCAACACGGGGTTCCGACGGCAATCAATGTCGGTGATTACCTGGTTAGCTTTGGCTATCGCCTTGTATCAGAAGATCGTCAGGAGCTGGGTGCCGAAACGGCCTCCGATATTTTGGCCTATCTGACCGATTGCCACAGTCGGTTGTGCGAAGGGCAGGGGGCTGAGTTGATCTGGCGAGATGCCAAAGAAAAACGACTCAAACCAATCGACGCACTCAAAGTCTATGCACTCAAGACGGCGCCGGCGTTCGAAGCTGCGTTCTATTGTGGTTTACGGCTTGCCGGACCGTGTGACGAATACGTCAATCCAGTTCGGTCGTTTGCCCGTAACCTGGGAGTCGCTTTCCAGATCCTCAACGACTTGAAAGACTGGGAGCAAGACGCCGAAAAGAACAACGCGGTTGGAACCGATTTGCTCGGCGGTCGTCCAACGTTGCTATGGGCGCTGGCAATGGAAGGATTGGACGAAGAGCAGCAAGCCGAGTTAATTTCTTTGGTTGATCGTGAATGCAAGGTTGCTCCAGCACAGCGATTGCAACGTGCTCGACATCTGTACTTTGAAGCCAGTGTATTTGAGAAGGCGTATCGGCTGGTCGACAAACACCAGCAGAAAGCCGAAGAAATTGCTGATCAGGTCGAACCGGAAGAACTGCGTCGGCTGTTGTACTATCTGGTTGATACGGTGCTTGACCGAACGGAGGAAATTCGTCCGACGATCGAATTCACCGATCTGTCATTTTCAGAAGTCCTCCCCATCATCTCCGGGCAACACGGATAAGATGTACCGGATGGCAATGCAACCTCTTATTCTCTTCTCGTAGCGAGTTCGACGTGTCTGAAACCAATCTTGCCGAATTGGACAAGCTAGTCCAGTTGTTCCATGACGATGTGAAGCAGTTAGGGGCTGTTCAATCAGTTTCGGCCAGCCAGATCCCGGAGCCTCAGCGATCGTTGCTCGATCATAACTTGCACATGACGGTGACGCTGGAAAAATTTCACAGCTCGCTGGTCGATGTGCATGTGATGCAGCAACATGAGTCGGACGATGATGTGTACAACCGTGAGATCCGCTTGCACCGACAGTCAGATGGTAACTTGGTGCAGTATGGAATCGTTCGATTGAACTTCAAGCACCTCGATGCAGAAGTCCAAACCGAGATTCGTAATCAATCCGCGCCGTTGGGGCGTATCCTGATCGAACATGACGTGCATCGTCGCGTGCAGCTATTGTGCCTGTACGAAATTGCTCCTTCCGAAGAATGCGTGGCTAAGCTTGGTCTTGGGTCTGGTAGCAACTTGTACGGTCGCACTGCGATCATCTATTGCAACAACGAACCAGCCATCGAGTTGTTGGAAGTCGTGGTTCCGTAACGACTAGGAACTGTCGCGGACCGGAAATCGCGGGCAGGAAATCGC
>CAZXLW010000133.1:0-9088 GCA_964641465.1 uncultured Pirellulaceae bacterium
TGGTAATTGGCCAGAAACGATCGAACAGATTCATCAGTTTCGCAAATAGAACTAGCGGTTCGTCAGGCGTTCGTCAGACCTGAATTGACGGGTGCCATTTGATGGGTGCCATGTTTAGGCGAGTGGTGGCGGTAATGGTATGCCGCACCGACAAAAGGCGTGAACACGGCACCCAAAAACCAAGGCACAAACTATTCATCAGCTTGAAGGACCACTAGTCTAGTTCTGTGCGACAGTCGTTTGTCTAGGAGAAACCCACCACTAGCCGTGATGGAATCTCTCTTAGTGAGATCAACGGATGCCGCCTGATTCGCCTTCGTCTTTGTCGGGATCGTTGCCGTATGTTTCTTCGCCTCCGGCTGCGGCAGATTCTTCTGCTTCGGCATCCATTTGCTCGGCAGCGTCATTGGCTTCTTGTCTTTCCACCGAAACGACTTTCCCCTGGTAGCTGAGGATTTCCTCGATTCGATCCAGCTTGCCGCGGAAGAACGGGAAGAACGGAATTCGGTAAAGTCCGACGACTCGATCCATCTTGAAGATCTCTTTGTTCATCCGAGTCTTCAAGGCGAGCGTTCCGACACCGGCCAGGAACAACTCCAGGTAATCCAATGGCTCGTTCTCGGTCTTAAGCCCGATCAATTCAAATCGCTCGCCCTTCCCGCCCAATCGGTTGATGGTCAAACCAGATTCGTCGATCACAACTTTCATATGGGTTCGGCTGTAAATTATGTTGCCCAGCCAAATGATGAAAAACACCATCGAGAGGACAAAAAACGCACCGGCGTTAACTTCCGGAGCGAAGTAACCGAGCATTCCACCCAGAATCGAAAATGGCTTGATGTAGCCCGTCAGTTCCAGCACGACCGGGATTCCGACAAATGTACCTAGCAGCCCAAACATCAGCAGGAACTTGTTCTTCGGCAAATTGAAGCGAAAGGCGACGTACCACACGATCATGATCGTCAGGCCGATCCAGAACAGCATATGAGGATCTGGGACCCACCATTTATACTTATCATCCAACAGCACTTGCTCAGAGCTGGCTTCGCCGGCATCCGAAGTCCGCGCCTCAGCATTGTTTTCTCCTTCAGCCGTCTGCGAAACAGTCGTATCGGCCACAGTTTTTCGGGCGAAATCCCAATCCTGCGGTAACGAGAACAATGCCAGTAAGGCAAACAACACGGCCGGATAAGCCGCCAGGATGCCGGGCAGGTGGTCGTAAAGAACAATTGGTTTCAATGAAGGTGTTGAGCCAGTAGCCATCAATTCTCCGTTGGCGGTTTTAGTTGCCAGTTGCCGTTCATTTCGGAAGGATAGTAGTCGATCCAGCGCGGAAAATGCCAGAATGACCGATCTTAATTATTGCGACATCGGTAGCCGCCGCAATCAGCCACAGGGGCGAAATAAGAACCTATCCTCCAAACTATATTCGTCCGTTTTTGGGAAATCTTTTTGGCCATTTTGCCTGAATTGGGGACGAATCGTATCCAAGTGGCGAATATGCAATTAACAGGAACTTCGTATCTTGGAAGATATTGTGAAAACCGTATCGAATGATTAGCCTGCAAGTGGTTCAATGATTGAGCCGGCTAGAGTTGGAAGTAAGAGGGCGGGAATTGGCAAATTTCGGATTCATAATCGACAATCGGCGGTGCATCGGGTGCCACGCGTGCACGGTCGCCTGTAAATCAGAACATGATGTACCCATCGGTGTAAATCGAACTTGGGTAAAGTACATCGAAAGGGGCGAGTTTCCGGACTCGCAGCGGTTGTTCTCGGTCATGAGGTGCAACCACTGCGACAACGCACCGTGTATCGAGATATGCCCGGTAACCGCCCTGTATCGGCGCGAGGACGGGATCGTTGATTTTGATAATCGACGATGCATCGGCTGTAAGGCCTGCATGCAAGCCTGCCCCTACGACGCCCTATACATTGATCCGCAAACTCATACAGCTGCCAAGTGCAATTATTGTGCACATCGGGTGGATGTCGGGCTGGAGCCAGCTTGTGTCAACGTTTGTCCAACGCAGGCGATCGTTTCCGGAGATCTTTCCGATCCCGAGTCGCGAATTTCAAAGCTCAAGAAAGAGCAAGCGGTCGTCGCGCGGAAGGTCGAGAAAGGAACCGAGCCAGCGCTGTTTTATATCGACGGCGAAAATGACTCACTCGACCCGCTGGCCGCCGATGCAAACGATCAGTTCATGTGGAGCCAGCAGACATCTGGCGTCGGGCATTTTTCGCACGATGCCTCCACCGACGACGAACACGTTTTGGAACGACTCGGTCGCTTGCTAAGTTTTGGTGAAGACTCAACGAAACTCGCCGAGCCATCCAGCGCAAAGAGCATTGTCAAATCGTTAGCCGCCGCGCCGCGTCGTGCTTACGATTCTCCGCAAAAGGGAATTCTCTGGGGCTGGCAAGTCTCGGGGTATCTGTGGACGAAATCAATTGCTTCCGGCGTGATTGTTGTCATGGTGTTGGCGAAGTTGCTCGCGGGCTCAATCGTGACTGGCAGCATGGAATTGTTTGCCACGGTTTCAGCGTTGTTGTTTTTGGGGCTGACGGGCGGCTTGCTGGTCTGGGACCTCGATCAACCGAAACGTTTTCTATACGTGTTGTTGCGGCCGCAGTGGAAAAGCTGGCTGGTCCGCGGTGCCTACATCATTACCGTGTACTCGGCCCTGCTCGTGATCAACGCGGCGTTATGCTGGACGTCGTTCAACAGTTCGTTCCACAAGATCATTGCGATACCGATTCTCATCACGGCTTTGCTGACCGCTGTCTATACCGCGTTCTTGTTCGCCCAAGCCAAAGGACGCGAGTTCTGGCGTTCCAAAATGGTTCCGCTACACATGGTCACGCATGCAGTGATCAACGGCGGGGCGTTTCTGGGGTTGCTGGTTTGGTTGTGGAACACGGATTTTCTTGACTTCGTTAGCTACATCCTGCTGGTGACCGCAGCCATTCACCTTGTCCTGACGTTGACTGAAATGTTAATGCCGCACTCGCATCCGGAAACCGTTGCGGTTGTCGATGCGATCAAGACTGGAAGTTACAGCCGGTTGTTTTGGGGAGTTGCGATTTTCGGCGGTATTTTGGTACCTCTGGTCATGCTGCTGGTGTTGCCGGTCAGTTTACTTCCGCTTTCGGCAATACTGCTATTGTTTGGCGTATTCACGTCGCAACATATTTGGGTGCGTGCACCACAACAGATACCACTGAGTTGATGCAAATGGGTGACAAGAAAACAAGCCGCAGTCTGGTCGAGCGAATTGCGACTAGCTTAAAAATTATCCCGGATCTCGACCGAGGGTTAGGCCATGGGCTCGATCAAGCTGGCGGAAAATCTCCGACTGGGTTGACTCGATATCCAGAACCAGACCAATGGGATCACTGGACCGAATACGACGCCGGTGCCTGGCCGCAGCCGGTCGAACGGGACTACATGATTGTTCCCACGACCTGTTTCAATTGCGAATCTGCCTGTGGTTTGTTGGGCTATGTCGACAAGGAAACTCAGCAGATCCGAAAATTCGAAGGCAACCCGCACCATCCGGGCAGCCGAGGCCGAAACTGCGCAAAAGGTCCGGCGACGATCAACCAGATCAAGGATACCGACCGTATTCTTTATCCGCAAAAGCGAGTGGGTAAACGAGGCGACGGGAAATGGGAACGAGTGACCTGGGATCAGGTACTTGACGATTTAGCGGCACGTCTGCGTAAGGCGATCGTCGAAGAGCGAAACAATGAAATCGCCTATCACGTCGGTCGGCCAGGTCACGAAGGCTATATGGACCGGGTGCTTAATGCCTGGAACGTAGACGGACATAACAGCCATACCAATGTCTGCAGTAGCGCGGCGCGGTTGGGGTACACGCTTTGGCACGGGTTCGATCGTCCATCACCAGACCACGCGAATGCAAAATTCATTTTGCTGGTGAGTGCTCACCTTGAATCAGGTCATTACTTCAATCCACACGCTCAGCGGATCATGGAAGGCATATTGAGTGGGGCGAAACTGGCGGTGATGGACCCGCGACTTTCGAACACGGCCAGTACTGCTGACTACTGGATGCCGACTCAACCAGGCAGCGAGCCCGCCGTGTTGCTTGCGATCGCGAGACTGTTGCTGCTCAATGGGAAATACAACCGCGAATTCCTGAGCACTTGGGTTAACTGGCAGGATTACCTGGAAAAGAAACACAATGAAACCGGTGCCGAGTTCGACCGGTTCATTGAGCGGCTGATCAGCGACTACCAGGAGTTCACGCCTGAATTTGCGGAACAGGAAAGTGGCGTGCCTGCCGCGATGATCATCGAAGTGGCCGAGCAGGTCGGTGAAGCCGGGACACAGCTGGCGACGCACACTTGGCGGAGTGCCTCGGCCGGAAACTTGGGCGGATGGTGTGTGGCTCGATGTTTGCATTTCTTGAATGTATTGACCGGCAGTGTCGGTACCGAGGGTGGGACTTCGCCAAGTGGCTGGAACAAGTTCAAGCCGACTTTCTTTGATAACCCGCCGGCTCATAAATTTTGGAACGAGCTGCACTTCCCCAACGAGTACCCGTTGGCCTGTTACGAGATGAGCATCCTGTTGCCGCATTTCCTCAAAGAAGGCCGCGGCAAAATGGATACTTATTTCACTCGCGTCTTCAATCCGGTCTGGAGTTACCCGGACGGTTTTTCCTGGATCGACGTGCTAAGCGATCCGGAGCTGATCGAATGCCATATCGCGATGACGCCGACTTGGAACGAGACAGCCTATTTCGCAGATTATGTGTTGCCGATGGGGCATTCAGCTGAACGGCATGACTTGAACAGCTACGAAACGCACAGTGGTAAATGGATCGCATTTCGGCAACCGATTTTGCGCGAAGCGGCTCGGCGCCGCGGTGAGGCGGTTGAGTTCACGTACGAATCGAACCCCGGTGAGGTCTGGGAAGAGGATGAGTTCTGGATCGAGCTGTCGTGGCGAATCGACCATGATGGCAGTCTGGGGATTCGTAAGCACTTCCTGTCCCCGTATCGCACGGATGGCGAACACAAGATTACGATTGATGAATATTACCAATTCATTTTCGAGAATACGGCCGGTTTGCCGGAAGCTGCGGCCGCCGAAGATCTCGATCCGTTGGCGTATATGCGCAAGTATGGAGCTTTCGAAGTCGACGAGACGCTGTACGAGGTCCATCTGAAACCCAAGCAGGATGGTGGTATCGAAGTTGATGGTGCATCGGTAACCGGGTTCAACACGCCGTCGAAGAAGCAGGAAATTTATTCGCAGACGATGAGTGATTGGAAGTGGCCCGAGTATGCCGCTCCAGCGTACATCAAATCGCACGTGCATCCGGAGAATATCTCGAAAGAGAACTCCGAGTATGTTTTGCTGCCGACGTTTCGTTTGCCGACTTTGATCCACTCACGCAGCGGGAACGCCAAATGGCTGGCTGAGATTTCCAACCGCAATCCACTCTGGGTGCATACTTCCGACGCCGAGCAGCTGGGCATTGAAACGGGAGATTTGCTGCGACTGTCGACAGAGATCGGGCACTTCGTTGACAGGGCCTGGGTTTCTGAAGCGATCAGGCCAGGCATTATTGCTTGTTCGCATCACCTTGGTCGTTGGCGACGTGACCAGGATCCGCTGGCTAACCGCTGGGCGATGAATACAGTCGACATCAGCTGCGAAGGTGGAATCTGGAAGCTCTCGCACAAGAAAGGTACCGAATCGTATTCCAGCAATGACCCGGACTCTGAGCGGATCTTTTGGGCCGATGGTGGCGTGCACCAGAACTTGATTTTCCCAGTGCAGCCGGATCCGATCAGTGGGATGCAATGTTGGCACCAGAAAGTGAAAGCCGAAGCGGCTCGTCCTGAAGACTCCTACGGAGACGTCGTCGTCGACTCCAACAAGTCGATGGAAGTGTACCGCCGTTGGCTGAGCCAGACCCGCCCTGCCCCAGGCCCCGACAACCTCCGCCGCCCACTCTGGTTCAAGCGACCGCTACGCCCAGTCGAAGAGCGTTTCTATTTGAAATAATCATCGAGAACTGGTAATCGAACCTGATGATTGCTGGTCTTGGTACAATTTCCGATAGTTCAGGCATCGTCCGCATCGTTCAGGGTGATGTCGTAAAAATCTTCCTTTGTTGGCCGTAGTTTTTTGGACGATTCAAATCCTTACCAGCCTCCAGCACACCTTAACGGCGGCGCTGGCAAGCCTTGGCGAACGTTGCTGTTCGTTTCTTTCAGCGTCTTGGCAGCCTATACTCTCTACACGGCCATCCCTCCCGTAATGCGTGCAGTCCACATGTTCTCTTCGGGTGCAGGTGACTTCACTGTAAAGACGCAACGGTGCGGGGCATGTCTATGCCTTCTGTTAGCAGCGTCGGCGCTGGGTGTGGCAGCACATTCGTGCTCGGGTGGCCGGTGGCGACGCGTTGCTATTTCTATGACATGCGCCATTGCGTTTACGATCGTCGGACGATATCTGATCTACGCCTACTACGTGTAAGCGTCAGGCAATATGGTTTTTACGCAAGGGAACGGCTTCGTTATTGGGGCATCGTTTGGTTTGCAGGTTCGTCCGCTCCGTTGTCGCGTTCTGGTTTGCCACGCCGCGGACACCGCTTCTTTGGCAGCGTGGATTCTTTTTGGTAAACTGGCTGGTGTTGCGACGCTTGTTGGCTTCGGTGAGAAGCGGTGTCGTAAAAAACGTCCATTGTGCGAACCTACTCGATACGAATGGAGAACCAAACAGGCATTATCTCATTCCGACTTCCGGCACATATTCAGATCGCGAACTCCGCCCCAAACTTCTGGGACTTAATACACGAACACGGCGCCGAGGTGGATCGCCTTTCGGGATACGACCACGAAATGGTGACCGCCTTGACTGATTGGCTGGCAACAGAGTCTCGTGTTTCGGGGCTACAATCAAGTTCTGTTGCCTATTCCGCGAACACACTCTTATTGGGGCTGTTCGATTTCCACGCCCTAAACGTTTTACGCGTACGACTCGGAAAACGTAAAAATACGGACGCAAGAACCGTTTTCGACGCATACGGGCTCTCCAGTTCAAACACGCCGCCTGACGGAGACTGGATGGGGTTCTTGTCGCGCCAATCCGACCACCTCCAGTCGCACGATCACCAACTCTTGCTCCTCTGTGTTCAAACAGACCACTACCTAAGGTAACGGTTCGCACAACATGGTTTTTACGCTGAGGCATTCGGCACACCTTCCAACTTTGGCAACGCGGGCTGGCCTTGGTACAATCTTTCGTAGTTCAGGCATCGTTGGCTTCGTTCAGGGCGGGGTCGCAAAAAACTTCCTTTGTACGGCAGAAATGGTATAATACCTGTATGACATCAATAACCGAAATCCTGAATGCTGCCCGAACCCTTCCTTCGGGTGAACGTGCCCAGCTTATCGCCGCACTCTGGGACAATGTGCTTCCGGCTGACTGGGTGCCTCCTGACAATCAATGGGTGGCCGAGGCAAATCGGAGAAGCGATGCCTATGAATCTGGCGAAATGACTGGAGCCACGTGGGCGGAAGTCCGCGAAAGAGCACGCCGCAAGGCCGGTCTTGATGGCTAACATTATTGTTTGCTCAGCTGCCGAGGTAGATTACACAGAATCTCTGACATGGTACGCAGAGCACAGCAATGATGCCGCGAATGATTTTGATGCCGAATTTGATCGCGCGTTGAAACAAATTGCCGAAACACCGGAACGCTTCCCGCTGTGCGATTCTCGGCATCGCTACTTTCTCCTTCGACGCTTCCCGTTTCGGATCATCTATCGCGCTGTTCACGATGAGATCGTCGTTATCGCCGTGGCTCACAGTTCCCGATCGCCAAACTACTGGGCAGACCGGTAACCGCAGCTTCCGCACAACGTTTGTCGAGTCAGATGGCAATATCGCGCAATCCGATGACCACCCTTCATAGGTCGCGGGGGACGGAATAGGCCGGACAATCACCACAACCGTTCTGCCGCTTGGCCCGTTTTCTCGCTGTGATTCAGAATGGCGCCGGCAATCTTCCAGTGCATCCAAAATTTGTGCAGAAGACTGTTATTTGGGGTTCTGTGCGCCTGGGGAATTGAGATGCTCGTTCATGGCAGTAATGTAAAATCAAACCGCATACCAGCAATTACCTTTTTATTTCTGCTGGTCAATATTGGCCTGTTTGCTCACACTTATACGCTTGAGATCCGAGCAGCTCGAGAGCAACGTGCCAATGGTAACTGGAACTATTTCGGAACCCGCCAGGTTGACACAGCTTACCGGAAATCCGACACAACCCATCTGGATGCGCTTCAGTCGCATTTCGAAGATTACGGATTCAGCATTAAGGATTTGACTGAGCGACACGAGTATCACTCTTTGATTTCACACATGTTTACGCATTCAGGCCTTGGTCATTTGATCGGCAATATGCTGATGCTGTGGGGAGTCGGTGTTGCCATGGAAAGCGCGTTGGGCTCCAGGGTCTATCTGATTTTCTATTTTGTTTGTGGATTCATTGCGTTGTTCTCACATGCGCTGATCGACATCGCTTCTGACATGCCGATGGTGGGTGCCAGCGGCGCGATTGCGGGATTGATGGGCGGATTCTTTGTTTTGTTCGGCGCTACCGGTAAGTTGAACGTGTTGATTTACTATCATGTCGTTCCAGTTCCGGCTTGGCTGTTCGCAGCCCTTTGGATCGGACAGCAAATATTTGGAGCGCTTACTGGCGGTAGCGACGTGGCTTGGATGGCTCATCTGGGTGGATGTGTCGCGGGAGCCGCCATTGTCTACGCGATGAAAGGTTCGCTCGATATGGAAATCGAAACGGACAATGAGGGTAATGTTCAAATCATCCATGAAGAAGACAAGCCGCAGGTTACTGACGCCGATATGTTTGAAAAAGTGTTGGACTTGCATCCGGTACGTGTGGTCGTCGAAGAAGTACTTGGAAGCGACGCGAAGGTCTTCTGCCCGGATTGTTCAGAGAGTTTGAACTTGGATATGCAAATTGGTGAGCGGCTGATTCGCTGTGAAAACTGCAGCAAGATGGTATTCGTCGACGGCTACT
>CAZXLW010000134.1:0-8843 GCA_964641465.1 uncultured Pirellulaceae bacterium
CGCGAGTGGTTGAGGGACGACCTTGACCGCCGTTGCGGATTCGCCGGCCGATTCGTATTCGTGAGAAGTTGCCGAAGAAGGAAGCCCACACAATAACAACAACGCGAACGTTGCCAACAAGTCATTCAGTTTCATTTAATCGAAGCTTCAAATATCAGAAGTGAATTCAAGATCCTATCGCGACCAACGATTTCGCAGCCGGAACGAAATCTCATATCCTAATCCAAAAACGAAACATCACCAACAATAATTGAAGACGAAATCCAGATGGTAAGCTAACGTCGACTAAACGACCGACCTGAATAGTAACGTTCGCCAGCAACTACTGGCTGGCCGTCCGAGTTGAGTTGCCCAGTTTGTAGTATCGTAGCCCAGGCCTTCGTGTGGATTCAGGCTAACATTGATCGGCCACCGTTTATCCGCCGTTCAGCGTACGCCGATTCCCGTTGGGATGCTAATTTCTGAGGTTATTCTGCGACTTTATCGTGGGGCGAGACCAAGTATGATTGGAGCCCAGAAGTGTGCACAATTTTTAGTAAAAGTTTTCAAGATGATTCGCAACCTTTTGATTTTCGTGCTGGCCATTTGGTTGTTTTCGGATGGCTTGAACGCGCAGATCGTCCATCCTGGAGTCGCTTATAGCGAACAGGATATTCGATTTGTTAAAGCCAAAGTTCGCGAACGCGAAGAGCCTTGGATTGGTGCCTGGGAACAGCTGCAGAAATCGGAACAGGCGTCGTTGAGTTATCAGCCGACCCCGTATGAGGTGGTTGAACGCGGTCCCTACAACGATCCGAATATCGGATCCTCCGAGTTCAGTAACGATGGGCAGGCGGCTCACGTTCATGCGATTCTTTGGGCGATTGGCGGGAATGAAAAGAACGCCGCCAAGTCTGCTGAGATCCTCAATGCATGGTCGGCGAAACTAACAAAGATAGCTAACCACGATGCCAGATTGTTGGCTGGGATGAGTGGCTATCACTATTGCGTCGCGGCTGAGCTGCTCAAGCACACTTGGGACGGGTGGGCGAACGAAGACCAGGAACGATTCAAAAAAGTCTTGCGTGATGTCTTCTATCCGTTAATCAAAGACTTCTATCCCAGTGCAAATGGGAACTGGGATGCGTCGATGCTGCAGTTACTGATCGCGATGGGAGTCCATTTGGATGATCAGAAATGGATCGATCAGACGGTCGAGTATTACAAGAATGGACATGGCAATGGAGCGGTTAAAAATTACATCAACGAAATCGGTCAGTGCCAGGAAAGCGGACGCGATCAGGGCCATACGCAAATGGGGCTCGACTTCCTGTCGAACACTTGCCAGACGGCATGGATTCAAGGCATCGATTTGTACGGGGCCGTCGAGAATCGGCTGCTCGCAGGATTCGAATACACTGCGAAATACAATTTGGGTGAGGACGTTCCGTTCCAGCGATTTCGCAGCTACCAAGGTCGTTATGACTACCGCAAGATCTCAGACAAAGCTCGCGGTCGTTTGCGACCTACGTACGAGAAGATCGTAAGCCATTACCAGAATAGAAAAGGGATCGAAGCACCGTATTCCTCGCTGGCTGTTGATAAGCTCAGGTCTCGTTCGAAGCGTCGTACGAGAACGTCAAACGCGATCGATACATTGATGTTCGCTTCGTTGCCAAATGAATGACACGAACAACAAGTAGAAGCTTGAAGCGTGAGACCGAAGCGTTGAGGTGCAATCCAACAACCTGGGGAAGCGAAAAAACCCTCGGCAACTGGCTGTTACCGAGGGTTCGTTATCTAGTAGCTTGTGTTTGTTAAGCAACGTTTGCTGACAGAAACTGTTCTATCTTTTTCGACGCAAACCAAAAAGTGAAGCCCCGATCAGAATGAACAAGCTGGATGGCTCAGGAATTGCTTTGAATTCGTAGGAAAAATCACCCTGTAGTCCAAATCCTTTCAAGTGAAAGTTTCCACCGGTGGAAATGTCTGATCCTTCGAACGTTACATCACCATTCAAAAGAGAGACGGCCGGAAAAAAACTTGCAGCATTAAAATTGTTGTTCTGCGGTACCGCGCTAGCTATGGTTCCAGACGAAGTTCCGAATCCAACTGTGCCGCCGGCACTATCGGTCAGTGTTGCACCGTTAGCTGCCTCATTGAAATTCGCCGACCGGAACGCATAAAGTGATAGATCATTGACTGATTCATTTGAGAATACGATGTTTGGCTGAACCGCCGTACCAGACAACAGGACATTCGCTACCGATGCATTGGTGAAAGTGACTAAGTCGCCATTCACGAAATTGTTGAAGGCACCTCCGCCAGTTGGGCCAATCCCCAATCCATTGCCAGAATTACCTCCAGCCACGGCCAAGACAGATCCTGTTTGCGCGGCGATGGTAAACGACACGTCATAGCTCAACGTTAGTCCAGTGGGGACCATATTGCCGTCAGTGTAACCAGCAGCAAAAGTTGCATTGCCCACAGTTGTGATGGTGCCACTAACTGTTGTAGAGGCATCACCCACCATTGCCGAACCGCTAAGTCCGCCGGCCGGATTGAAATTCAGCAGGTTGCCCTGTTGAGTTGTGAGTGAGCTGTAAAACGGAGATATTGGATTTGCACCTCCAACTCCATCGTGAGAATGCTGTGTCAGCCTGACTCCAGTCAACACGTTAGCTTGTGATACGTTGGTGGCAAAAACACCAACCAGACAAAAAAATGCAACGGCTTTGAGTAGTCTCATGATGATTCCCATGATCGAAAATAGTGGTGTCAGTGCATTTGATATGGCTTGTATAATAGGCAACCGCACCGTCATTGCAAGATTAGTATAGCGGCTGCTCAGATTGTGAAAATCGATGCCGTGAATCATCCTCTTTTAAGGGGGTGGGTGGCGATTGTTGGCCGGGTTTCCCAGCCGATGTCCTTGAAACACGCATAATAGTGTTTACTGAGTAGTTAAATCGGCGATAATGATATGTATATGGCCTTTATATGACTTTTGCCTAATTCACTAATTCAATCATAAATCTGGTGAAAACTAAATGAAACGATTCCAGAGAACAGCATTTACCTTGGTCGAACTGCTTGTTGTGATAGCGATCATTGGCATCCTGATCGGGATGCTACTGCCCGCGGTCCAGCAGGTACGTGAAGCCGCCCGGCGTACAGCCTGTGCCAATAACGTCAGGCAGCAAGCCCTTGCCGTCCTGAACTTCGAAAGTTCGCTCAACATTCTCCCGCCAGCTTGCAACGAACGGGGCAGTGATGGCAATGCATCCACGAACGACAGTCGACAATATATCTTCCCGTGGACGCAGCTAAATAATCATCAGGGCAATTTCTATGGTTGGCAGGCATTCATCATGCCTTACATGGAGCAGGAAAATCTCCTCAATACGTTTTCCCTGAACAGCAGTTGGCGAGCAGGCGACCGTATTTCGACCACTCCGGTTCAGTCTTACATGTGTCCGTCTGACATTGAAGATTCCCAGAATGAAGACTACTCAGGCGCATCTGAAGCTGTCGGCAATGCGAAATCCAATTATGTGATTTGCATTGGTGCGATCACGTTTGCGGAAGCTGGGCTGTTGGAAAATCCAATGGCAGGCGAAGTTTTTGGAGACCAGTTACCAGAATGGGAACGGTTCCGAGGAGTTGGCTGGGATGACTTCACGCCACGTTTGCGCGATATTTTAGACGGAACCAGCAATACGTTATTTCTTGGTGAAAGAGACAGCGAAGACAATCCGTTATTTGAACGTGGCGGTGCCCTCTGGGTCGGAAAACAACAGTGGCGTCGTCAGGCAGTCATGGGGCGTGGGCCGTCTTCCCCGACCGACGTCGATAATTTGCCCAATGGCGACAACTCAGGTGAGACGATTGTCTCCAGCTATCACGCCGGCGGTGGCAACATCGGACAGCTTGACGGTTCGGTAAAGTTCCTGACGGACAGCGTCAACATACTGACGATGCGGGCACTTTGCGGCACCGGTGATGGTGAATTCCTTGGAGATTTTTGATGCCCGGGAGTCTTAAATCGCACTCCGCACTGTTGTTCAGATTTGTGTTCATATTCTCGGTTGGCTTGTTTGGCTCGATTTGTATTTTGCAGTCGGGTTGTGGGGGAGCGTCTGGTGACTTTCCAGTCGCGCCCGTCTCCGGGGTAGTTACAATGGATGGCAGTCCATTAGCAGATGCTACTGTGACCTTCGTTCCCAGCGTGGGTGCGGCCAATTCAGAGGCCGGTCCGTTTTCTCGAGCGAAGACTGACAAGGATGGAAAGTTCTCGTTGGAAACGCGAGATGGACTTCGTGGAGCCGTCGTCGGTTCGCATCAAGTGGAAATCAGCCGGGAATCTGGCCAAGTCGAACAGGAAGTTCAACGCGAGTTGGAACGCCTGCGACGTAAGGCAATTACTGCCAACAAAGACTTAAGCCAAAAAGAAGAAATGGATCTCGTATTGAGGCTGACTAAGAAGTATCAAGACTTGCCAAATAAATTTGATGGCCTCCAGTTCTCTGTGCAGGCAGAAGGAACCAGCGAAGCCAACTTCGATTTGACCGGTTCGTAACTAATGACTTATTGAATTGATCCCAGCTTGGATTCTTATGCGTTGTCAAAAACGACTACTCATCGTTCTTTCGTTGTCGCTTTTGTTTGGTAGTGATTTATTCGCCCAAGTAACGATCGATACTGAATGTGAAATTGGCCCAGAAATTGAATATTTTGGGTGGGATTTAAAAGGCGGTGTCAATCGCTTTAACCCACCTTCGCGAGCTCAGGTCTATTTTGGCGACACGCCGGCTAATCTCGCTCGCATTCCCGTTTTTGCGAACGATCACTTTGAAGACGGGACAATCGATACCGACAGGTACGAAAATGTTGTCCGCAGCCTGGAGAACGCCTGGGCAATCAACCCGGACGTCAAAGTTTTTGCCAGTATCCGACTTGAAGGCGCTAATACGTATCCGGAATGGATTGAATCTACCAACACGGGAAACATCTTCGGAAACAACGTCTTTCGACCAGTCCCCGCATTGTATGCCCGCCTGCTCACCGACTACGTCGAGTACTTTTGGCAGGAAGGTGTGAAAATTGACTTCTTCGGGATCCTGAATGAAACGAACGGATCGGTAACGCCGGCGGAGTACATCGACACGGTTCGAATGTTCGAAGACATGATGATCCAGCGCGGTATTCCAGAAGAGTTCCGCTCCTTCGAGTGGATATGTGCTGACTCGTTTCGAGTGCAACCTTCAATCGGCTACACACGCGATGTGCTGACGTTGGGAGGTGCTGATACGATCGACATCGGCGGAGCGCATATGTATTCGAATATTGCGCCTGAAAACGATGACAACTGGTTCAATTTAGCCGATGAGCTTTTGCCTGGTACTCCGTTGTGGCACACCGAGGTCCACTTGAATCGGCTGGTGGCGTTCCCAGATGTGAACATGATTTTGACCATTCGTAATGCCTACTCAGTCCTTTCGGGATCTGCCAGGTCTGGCGTTTCCAGTTTCGTTTTTTGGGCGGATGCTCACTCGGACGTTGAAATGGACGAGATATTCAAACGGAAGGCAGTTCAAATGATGGTGGGCAGTACGCCTGTCTACACGAGTCCGGTGCATCAAGTGCAATTCAATCCAGGCGAGCCAGGAGATGTTTACCATGCCTACCGCCGCGGAAACGAGCTGGAAGTTGTGCTGTTTCGTGATGGTAACGCCCTCAGTGATTTCCATGTTGATGTTCGAGGTCGTTCGGTTCGTCGTATTCTTGAAGCCGAATCGTTTCGTGGCCCGGGAGATATACTGGGAACGTCTGCGTTTCAAACCCAGCTATTCCCCGTTCGCGATGAGGACCGAGGCGGATTCACTCTGACTCAGCTGCCGGCCGACAGTTTTACTCGAGTCAAAGTTGAGTTGGGAGAAGAACCAGAAGAAATTTACAACTTCAATTACGAAAGCAATAACCAGTTCGACAGCTTGGGCGGTCGTCGGTTCACGGGATTCACGACGTCAACTAGCGATTTCAATCCGGGAGCTGATGCTGAGTTCGGCTCCAATGTTTTTTCGATCAATTCAAACATCAGGGGTAACAACGCCGGGGTAGGATTTATGTACTTGCCCACCGGAGTCGCCTGGGAACCAAACACGCGTTACACCATCAATGTCAGTGTTCTGGATCGAGCTGGCCAACCTGACGATGGTGAGATCGAATTCGGCTTGTGGGCTGGACTGCCCGCTGATGACAACGGCGGCGGAGCCTACGCCGGTGACTTGAGTGGCTCGAACGCCGTTGCTGCACAGACGCAACCATCATTGGGAACGGCAGGTCAGTTGGTAATCGCATCCGATTCCCTTGACAGCCAAAACGGTTTGGCGAATGGTGAGTGGTCTTCAGCCGTTGAGCTGGGGTGCGTTTCCGAGAGTGCGGAGTACCAACAGTATACTTTTGCGACACCAAACAGTGTTACTGATCTTGAGCCCATGATCCTGTTCTTGCGATCGGCTCGAAACGGCGTGAGCCAGGGGACTGGAACTCGGGTGCATTTTGATCAGTTAACAATTTTCAAGGAGCCACTGCAACAGTTCATTCCCGTGAACTCGTTGATTGTCACACAGGGCTTTCAGCTCGGCACGAATGCGAATTTGGAGGCCTCGGATGACCAGCGGCTGAGATTTATGCCATCCAAAGCGGTTGCACCGGGCGAGCATGTGATCTCAATGGTTGCTGAGGCTAACGCCGCAGCTGCTGAGGAATTTTTACTGGAGTCTAAGTCTAACACGCCCAACTTGACGGTGTTGATTGAGTTTTTCAACTGGACGACGAACGCATTTGAAATCGTTGATGCCGATGTAGAAACTATCACCGACGAGCTCCGCGCAGTAACATTGGATCCCGCCAGCCATGTCAATCCAAATGGTACGGTACGTTCTCGAGTCAGCTGGATTCAATCTGGCCCGTTGTTGATGTTTCCTTTTAACATCGAATTGGACCAACTCGGCTGGGTAGGACCTTAAGCCAGTTGGCCACGGTTATTCCGTTTACCGGTTGATCCTGTGTTTTTGCTGCTCATTCAAGCCCGAAGCTGTTAATCAAATTGACGGTCGGTTTGCCTGCGAATACGTCATAGATCGGCCGCAGTCAGCAGTCGCCTGGCGCGATAAGGTAACAGCCAATATCAAATCGCGTGCAAACCGACAAAGTGAGAACATCTTGTAGAGTTTTTCGATAGTTTGATTTTGCGGTCGCCGGTCGTACAATAACGCGATCAGGATACCAATCGTGAAATACTCTCTGCTCTTTTTGATTTTTGTCTTACTTTGGTCTGCGTTGCTGATCAACGGATGGATGAATTATCGCAATGGCGCAACTCTGGCAGCGAAACTCGAAGACAAAACCACTCAGCTGGACAGTTTGATAATTCGCGAAGATCAACTTGCCGCAGTCGAAAAACTGAAAGATGTCCGCGCGAAACTCAGGCCACAAAAACAATTCCTCGATCGAATCGTGGAGGCTATCGATGCTGAGAAAATCTCTGCGATAGATCTGGCTGCTATTTCAGAGGTTCGGGCGGTGGTTGCTGGTATGCCACGGGTGCAAGCGACAGATATGATGGAGCGGGCAGACAAGTTCGCTATTCGCATCCCCGATGATCGTAAAATCGAAATTCGTGCCGAGTTTTATCATACAAGCCAACCCTCGGAAAGCGAAACCAGGAGATTTCTGCTGTCGCCTGGAAAACACGCGTTCAAAATCGTCCGCTCGCAAAACAGACGCTATCCGGCAGTGAATGTCACAATTCATCTCAAAGGACTGGAACCTATCGTCTGGGATCATAAACTCGATTTCAACCCAAATCATCGTTCAGGGGGTCAAAGTCTTACTCGCGCGCAGAGCATCGATGATGAACCTTTGATTTTGGTTTCGGCATCCCACAAAGATCCCACCAGATCAGGCAAACAAATCGACGTTTCTGTATCACTAGTGGATGTGACGAACAATGAGTAAGTCAACTTCCATGCAAATCGCGATGTTGGTCTTATATGCAACGATCACGATTGCGTTTGTCGCCTTCAATGCCGTCACTATTCTGAACTCGCAAAAGTTAGAAAAAGAACTGGAATCGGTTACTCGTAAATATGATGACAAGAAGGAGTTGGCAGAGCTAACTCGCAATGCCAGATCGGAATGGCGCTTAGCAGAACATCAGCTAGGCCGAGTCAATGACAGGATTCCGAAGCTGCTGGCAGGCATGGATGCAGCCACACTGGAATCTTCCGAATTGTTTTCGGACGAATTAACAACGATTGTGGTTCACGATGCCCATTCCCACCGTCATGGAGTCAGGGTTTACACAACTGAAACCACGAAGTTGGAATTGGTTTATAACGTTTCCCATCGAATCGCAAAACCAAAGCCCAGAGTTAGCCCAGCTAAGAACACCAAAGAAATCAAAAACTACGAGTTTGTATTTCCGATTCAACCGAAAGTCTGGAACATCTTTACAATGGTCTCGGAAGGTAGAGGTGAAGTTCCCGTGTTTTCCATAGTTGATGGTGAGTCAGATATTGTTGGCACGCTGCCAGAGTTTCGAACAATTCATTATTCGAAGGGCAACAACAAATCGTTCACCGGAATTCTGGAGCCTGACGCCAACGGCATCTGCTGTGAATTTAAACCTTTTAAGAATATCAAGATCAGTTCGTCAGCCCCTGATGCATCGGAAATGCTTCAACTTGAAATAACGATCCGGTTGGCGAGTGAGTAAGTTACCGGAATATCAAGAAGACGGCGCATAAAAAAACCGCACTGGAACCATGCAAATTCCAGTGCGGTGATTGTAAGTCGCT
>CAZXLW010000135.1:0-3777 GCA_964641465.1 uncultured Pirellulaceae bacterium
CGTGAACCAAAGGACCAACCAGTTTTTTTCCTGTCTTTGTGTCCCAAAGATAGACAGCTCCGCCGACGATTCCGAAATCATATCCTCCGGTTGCAGCTATCGAGCCTTCGTTATTCATGGCGACAACTCGAACCGAATCAAATTGATGCTGTAGGGGTCTTCCAATTGGCTGTCCAGTACGAGCATCCCAGAGTCGGGCAGCAGCTCGAGTGATGTTGCGGTCTGGTCGACCCCAAAACACGATATCCGCGTCGCGCGTGACGACAATATCTCGATTGGAAGAAAAATCAGCTGAAATGTTGTTCCAATATTTGTTGTGCCCCATCTGAGCTTCCGAATCTACCGAACTTGGAGGGAACCGCGAACTTGATCTGAAGCTACGCAAACGAAAGTGATTGCATTGAATTTGACCACCATCGACAGTCATCAACACATCCATCGGGTGCGGAAGGGCCAAACGAATGTGATTCCCGGTTTTCAGTTCCTCAATGCTGGTGTGTTGGTGTTGGTCCTTGAACAACCACCGACCATCGTGAGACGTTCGCTTCTTTTCCCTTTTCCAAAACGACGATAGCTCACCGGTTGGAATAAATTTTCTAACGAGACTCACAAGCTCCAAATCTTTTTCTTCGTTGAAATCGTGAGTCGTGTAATCGGCCGACCGGACATCTTGCCAAACAACGAACGATTTTTTATTCAGAAAATGTGCCAGCAGAGATTTTCCATTCGGATGCCAGTTCATCCGTTGCCGTGACAATTCTTCATTGACCGTCAAACGAGTGGGGGGCTGCTCTTCTTTTGCAAAATTAAAAATTTGCACTTCACGCGGTTTGCTCTTGGTGACGAGCGCCAAATGGGTGCCTTGTGAATTCACCCAGCACCCGCCGACTGGTGCATCGACTTCAAGACTCTCACCAATCTGTTTACCTGTTGTGGCATCAATTCGGTGAATTTTGTCTTTTACCATCACAAAAAAATCACCCGAACCACCAGCACACTCGCAATAGTCGACCGCGCAATAGGTGTACATCGGATCGACTCCGACCTGAAGAATCTCCGGGACCAAAGCAGACCATGCGGAGACACTGGCACGGATAACGCGATTGTAGTCAGGCATGTTTTCAGGGCATTGCTGCAACGCATTGACCATCAACAATAGACCGTCGGCAATTTTGCCTCGTTCTGCCAATTCACGTCCGCGTTGGAAAATGAGTCGTGTTTCTCTTTGCAGGCTGAGATTTTGTTCGTTTTTGGCGTTCGCCGTTGCGACTTCCAGGCTTTCGTTCGTGCTGGTCAGTTCAGAGTTCAATTGTCGAAAATGTTGTGCGGCCTGCGTCGAGACGATGGCGGCCGCGAACAAGCAAGCGGTTAATGCAGCAACCGTTGTGGCCAGCCAAGGATTTTTGCGCGCCCAGCGAACGGTCGAGCCCACGAAAGTAATCGGTCTCGCCTTGATTGGCTCATCGTTCAAAAAGTGATTCAAGTCAGCAGCGAGTTTCTCGGCCGATTCGTAGCGATTTTTCGGCTCATTGGCCATCGCTTTCTCGATGATCGTTCTCAAATCGCGGGGGATCGAGGGTCGCAAAGTTCGAATTGGTGTCGGCGGTTCGGACAGTAATTGCCGTGCAAAAACGTCACGGCTCGACGAGAGAAAGGCTGGTTTCAGTGTCGCCAGTTCATACAGCGTCGTGCCTAATGCATAGATATCGCTTCTCGAGTCAGATTCACCACAAAGGCGTTCCGGAGCCATGTATTTGATCGTGCCGAGGACATCTCCCGTTTTCGTGAGGTCATCCGAATCGACAATTTTTGCCAGTCCGAAATCGGAAACCCATATCCGCTGATCGACATCCGAAATGAGATTTCCCGGCTTGATATCACGGTGCAATATTCCTTGCTCGTGAGCGTACTGTAACGCTTCGGCGACTTGTTTGCCGATGGACGCAACGTCGCGCCAATAATCATAGCCAATGTCGACTTGATCCGATTGGTAGCCTTCGACATCGTGCTCGCCGCCAATTGCGATCGTTTCGCTCTCCTCAACGCTCGAAGCAACGTCGACTTGTCCAAAGATGCTGTCCAGCCGATTCGCCTGGCGAAGTTGAGCAATCAACTTGTCAAGCGACACGCCTGGAATCAATTGCATAATGAGAAATGCAACTCCATCGGAATTTCCGACTCCAAAAAGTGGGACGATATTGGAGTGGTGCAAACGTCCGGCCGCCTTAGCTTCCCGGTCGAATCGTTCTTTGCGTTTCGATCTCAACAGAAAGGTTGTTGGCAGGACCTTGAGCGCCACGCGTCTGCCCAGCGAAATTTGTTCGGCCTCGTAGACAACCCCCATGCCTCCACGACCCAATTCACGGATCAATCGAAAATCGGCAATGGTTTTGTTTTTGAGACAATCGCCTGGCGGCAACGGCTCCGGTTCGTCACCTGGAAGCACCTTTGTAATGACTGCCAAGGTCGGAAACAGCTCGAGAATCTCATCTGCGAACTCAACGTGCCTGGTGGCAAATTCCTGAATGCTCGGATTTTCGCCAGCCGCAACTTGCCGGCTGAATTCCTCAGCAATCGAATCAAGATCTATCTGTTTCGATTCATTCATTGATGCTTTTTTGAGAACGAGGATTCGTGACCGAATTATTAAATCGTATTCGCAAGACCGTCTTTTAATTTATTCAAGGCGCGCAAGTACCGAGTGCTTGCGGTAGATTGATTGATTTCCAACAACGCTGCAACTTCACTACTTTTCAATCCTTCAATATGTCGGAGCGCAATGATCTCCTGATCGATTGGTTCGAGCTGTTCAAGAACCGTTTGTAAAATCTGCTGCAATTCTCTATTCGACGCGGTTATCGAAGGGGACGTTAGATCGGCAACAATTTGGTTCGCGACCATAGACGAATCGGACACCGGGTACGGCGAGTTGTGAATGGAGACTTCTCGGTCAACAGTTCTCTTTTGGGAAGACAGATGCTTGCGCTGCGCGTCAACCAGCCTCTGATTGACGATTCCCCTTAACCAGATGTAGATCGGAACTTTCGGTTTGGTTGCATAGCGAGGCAAGTCGCCGGCGGCAGCAACATACGCCTCCTGCAAAATATCCGATTCATCTTCTCTCTGTCGAAGTCGGTCGTTGAGCCGCAAACGAATCACCGACCGCAAGCGTTGACGAAACATCTCGAAGGCTGGTCCCAACGCGCTTTGGTCGCCAGCCCGGAGCTGCAGTGTAAGTTTTTCTAACTTGGCATCCATGTCATCATGTAGTCGTCAGATGTCGTCTTTGACCTTAATATTGTAATGATTTTGCCTCGTGGGTTGAGCCTTCAGACTAGATTACCGAATCTCGGCTGTGGCCAAAACACCAATGAAAACCATGGTTTGCGGCGTTTCTCGAATATATCTGAATTTTTATGAGCTAAAACCAACACGTTTTGCGCAGTAAACAGAGACGGGGCACTTGCAACACCCGATTAATCGGGTGCAAGCCATAATTGATAATGATCTAGAGAGCTCAAGCGCTGCATAGGCGCGTTATCGTTGAACTTTGGGGAGATGGTTCAACGATAATGATCGGGACGGTTTCCGGCGCTTTCCCGATCGTTTTTCAATTGGAATCGGCCGGCGGAAAGCTGGGGAGAAACTGGGTATGAACTCGGGTAGGTTATGTTTCTCCACAGTTTTTCCGCCGATGCTCCTAATGGCTAGGTACTCAAAGTGAGCGTGCGTGTTGTGCGTCGTTGACAAGCAGTCTAAGCGAAGCAGTCTAAGCGA
>CAZXLW010000135.1:3877-8403 GCA_964641465.1 uncultured Pirellulaceae bacterium
GCAGTCTAAGCGACGCAGTTACGGTAGCAGCTGATTTGCCGTAACTGCGTTGCGCTTGTTACGGCCGGCCTATTAATTCCTACTTACTACCTGCCGTTGGAATGGTGAGGTAGTTAATTGCGGTTTGTGCCAGCGTCTGCGCGGGTTTAATTTTTGACCGCATTAACAGCTTGGTGCATCAGCGAATCCATCTTCGACGACAGTGTTTTCCCGTTCAAATCTGAGCCGCAGTTAAACAAGAACGCCCAGGTATAACCGTCGTGTCTGCGAACCAACATGGTTGAAGTTCCCGTCAGCTTCCCTGAGTGAAACGTGTTCGCTTTTCCGTCAGCGATCAAGACGACGCGCCAACCATACGCGTAGTAGCTCTTACTTCGGTTTAGTCGTGTCAATTCGAACGGAATGAACATCGTCTTCACAGCATCGGCTGACATAATTGGGCAATCGTTCGGGGCGTCGAATGCTGATGCGAACTTAACCAGGTCGCCTGCGGACGAGATCCAGCCACCATGCGAATCCAATGACTCCAAGTGCCAACCCCCATATTGACGTGGCTGATCCGACTTTCCAGGCTCAATAACTGAATTTGCCAATCGGCCAGTCCTTGAATAGTAGTGCGTCTCGTCGCTTTGTAGTTCGCTTTTCAACGTTCCCCCAATGGCCATCGAATTGGCACCGACCGGGCCCAGGATTTCGTTCCGTACGTACGTCTCGTAATTCATTTTCGTTATTTTTTCGATGACGCGGCCAAGGACACAGTAACCAAAGTTGGAGTAAACCTCTTTTGTTCCGGGAGTAAAATCCAACGGCTGAGTCAGCATGTACTCCACAATCTTATCGGTACCGACGGGAGTTTTCGTTTCAAAGTGTTTTGCTATCCGTTGCTGTATGAACATTGGATCGTAAGACTTGCCTCGATCCCAACCACCGCGGTGGCGCAGCAAATGGTCGATCGTGATGTTTTGAATCCGTGGGTCAACGGGAGCATCTTTCGGCACGAGGATCGTTTGAAAAACAGGCTGGCTGAGTGAGAGCTTCCGTTGATCGACCAAACGCATAATGGCGGCAGCTGTGATTGGCTTCGAAATACTCGCGATGCGCATCCTGGTTTCAGGGAGCATTTCTATCTCATCGTCAAGCTCCGAATACCCGAACCCACGCTCATAAATTATCTTTCCCTGATAAGCGACTGCGACCGTCGCGCCCGGGATCTGGTTTTTAAACAAGAAGCTCTTATACAGATTGTCGAGCGCCCGGAATCGGCGCCGGGCTTTTCCGCTGGCAGGTACCTGTTTCGCAAATTTCCATATTTGGCCAAGCGGCTGGGCTTTTGATGCTCGCATCCAAATGGCGAGATGCCTCCTTGTTCCAAACCAGTCGAACGTTTCATGAATCCTCAGCTTATAGTCCTGACTTTTGTATTTTTGATCCAGTTCACTGAATCTCGCATCCGTCAGCAGATGATTTGCTTGACAGTCGATCGGAAACTTTGGCTTTTTCATCCGCAGCGAAAAAAGTACTTCACCATCAATCGTTTGAACCTTCGCCGATTCGGGTCGAAAGCCAAGTGGCCACAATTCGTTGAAAGCTTTTTGGTATTCACGCTCCGTGACTTGCTGGAACGTGATTTCTTCTTGCGGCTCGGCAGACCGCCGTTGTCCCTCAATCTGACCGAAGATCAGGAACAGAAAAATTATGGCGAGGCACCGCGAACGATTCGAATTGGAGCAAAGGGTGTTACGGGACATGATGGCATTCCGTATTCTGTAAACGAAGACTTGAAAATCGTTACTTGTTAAGCCCGTCCCAAGCGTTCTGCCAGGGCTGTTTTCCGCTCTCGATCCGGGACTTAACTAACTCAAAGGGCTGGTGGTTCTGGTGAATTCCCGGGTGAACAAATCCGGTCCGGCCGACCACGGGCCGAGTCCGACCGGCGTCGCGCGCCTGTTGCAGCGCGTCGGCCATCTTGGTAACAACATCGGGGTGCTGCTGGGAAACATCTTTGGTTTCGGCTTTGTCGTTAGCGAGATCGTAAAGCACCCTTACGATGGCACCATTGTCGTCCCGCGATTCAATCAACTTCCATGAGAGATACCTAACGGCGACTGCGTTGTCCTTGGTATCGCCCTGAATAAATGTAAACAATCGATTCGGATTGGTCGTCTCGACGTCGACGATCTGAGCCAGAAAACTGATTGAATCTTCGGCGGCATTGTCAGGCAAAGGCTTCTTAACCGCTTCCGCGAAGGTGGCAAACAGGTCCGTCAAGCAAACGGTTTGGTCAGAAACGGAGTTGGGCTCAGCATGGCCAGGCCAGCGAACGATCAGCGGTACACGATGCCCGCCTTCGTAAGGAGTGCCTTTCCCATCACGCCACGGGCCGTTGGTGACATGGCCAAGTTTTTTCGCATCCGCTTTTGCGGTCTTGAATTTTTCCCGAATGTCTCCTGAATCGTCCGCCAGGTTCAGGAACATTTTTTGAGTGCCTCGGAAATCTTTCGGTGAGTTACCATTGTCACTTGTAAAAACAAGCAGTGTGTTGTCAGAAAGTTTCAGCTCGTCGAGCGTTTTTATGATCTCACCAACGTGCGAATCGAGTTCCATAACGTAGTCTCCCAGCAAGCCCGCTTGGCTCTTCCCGCGAAACGATCCCGCTGGGGTAATGTGAGTGTGCGGCGCGCAAGGTGTGAAGTACAAAAAGAACCGCTGATCCGCGTTGTCGCGAATGAACTTGACCGCTTTCTGGGTCAATGTCGTGTCCACTTGATCTTCGACACGGGGCTTGGCGAGTCCTTCCGGAAAGTCCTGCCCATCGACCAGTTTGAGCGACTTGCCTTTTTCAAGACCAAAGAAATCGTGATTCTCAATAAACGCCCGGAAGCTGTCGTTGTGGTTAGTCGGTACACCGAAATGATAATCAAACCCAACTTCAAGTGGACCTGGCTTTAAGGGATACTTCCATTGCTTCCCATATCCAAGATGCCATTTTCCAATCGCCGCCGACCGATAGCCAACTTCTTTTAACAGCGAAGCGATTGTCTCGCGATCGGGATCGAGCCGATATCCGTTTCCTTTTTTGTGAAGCCGCCACGGATACCGTCCTGTCATCAGACCATACCGCGATGGTGAACATACAGAAGCGGCTGAATGGGCATCGGTAAACTTTACTCCATCGCTGGCAAGCTGATCGATAAATGGAGTTTTGATTTTGGTCGCGCCGAAGCAACTGACATCACCGTAGCCAAGGTCGTCAGCCATGATAACGACTATGTTAGGTTGGTTTTGAGCCAACGCCGGTACGTCCCACAGTAGCAGGGCTAAAGCTGAAAAAACGAAACGAAAAACCATGGAATCGAATCTCAGGGAATCGCGAAGTAGTATCCGGAAGTTTCGGGGCTCGCCTTAAAGTATAGTTGCTGTTTTGACACGGGCCATGAATTAATACGTGGTAAAAGGGCCGGAGCGGTTTCACTGGCCTGCCAGCGAGCGATACCGACTTACTTACTGTCCAGCGGTATGGCTATTCTTTTTGACCGCAGTGTCAGCAAGCGAATGAATTTCCGTCGGATCGTTGTCCAAAAACGTTCCCATCCAGCGGTCCCACACGTTAAAAAACGCTCCGAAATTGTAGCGCATGTTGGTGTGGTGATTGTCATGGTGCGTAACGTTGTTGAAGCCTTTGAACAACCAGTGCTTCGACATCCAGGCGGGGGCCACTTCATGTCCCGTGTGCCCAGCAATATTGATCATCGAATCATAAGACAAGTAAGCAAACAACACGACAGGCTTCATCGGAACGAAAATAATAATCAAACTCAGGCTGAGAAACTGTAAAATTGCTTCAGCAGGTTGGAAAGCAAAGATCGCCCACGGTGTCGGGCTGACTGATTTGTGATGTCCAGCGTGAGTGTATTTGAACACCGGTCGCCAGTGCATGAAGCGGTGCGTCCAGTAAAACAGAGTGTCGTGAACGAGCAGACAAATAACAAAACTGAGCGGAATGTAGTACAACGGATAGTCGAATGTATTCCAGTAGATCCCTGTCATGCCGGCTTTGTACATTTGGAAAAGACCGGTTCCCATTATTGAGAAAATCAAAATGGTCTGTAACGACAACTTGATTTCCCGACGAATGCCATTGCTGGTGGGGCGTCGCTGTTGAATGCGAAGTTGCTCTTTGTCGTTATCGGAATTCAAAAAGTATTTTTTGTACGCGAACCAACAAGGCAGCAGATAGCCGGGAATTAGAAAAAAAAGAAAGATAGCTGTGAATTCGATCAACAGCAACAAGATGAATTCATTCAATTGCCTTGCTCCTTTTCAGCATTGATTTCACGAAGTCTTTGAGGGTGGGATCAGGTTGGAAGCGATCTGTGGCATGCGGCTCATCATGGAGGGGGAAGGGACGTATTGTTTCACGAGCCGGATAGGATAGGAATTGAAAAATCGCAATTCACGCACTCCATAAACAACGGCCAGCGTTACACTCCGCATATACGAAACAACTTATCACCTTGGCGTCGGCT
>CAZXLW010000136.1:0-1388 GCA_964641465.1 uncultured Pirellulaceae bacterium
GGTCAATTCAGCTTTGGTGGACCATTAATTAATCGCAGTCTAACCATTCTTTCGACGGATTTCTGGTGAATACGTGTCGGTTCACTGGGACGTTTTGCGATTTTTAGAGAAGGTTGTATCGCAAGACGATTAACCGACCGTTGGTCACGAATCCGATCAACATGTTTGCGACGTAGGCAAGGGCCAGCTATTGGCCCTTGCTTGCTTTCTCCCAATCTCTGATCTGATTTTGAATGAGAGATTTATTATCTATTCTAGATGATGCTTTCGCCGGTGCCGTATTGGCTTGTCGACCGGGCGTAGATCCCCGATGCCTCGTCCATCAGATTGAGCAAATCCTCGGAGCGGCGGCTGTCGGCTGGGTGCGTGGAAAGCCACTCGGCAGGTTGGTCCTCGCCTTTGAGCTGCCCGAACCGTTGCCAGAACTGTGGCGCTACGGTGGGATCGTAACCTGCTTTGGCCATCAACATCACTCCGATGTGATCGGCCTCTGATTCCTGCAACCGACTGTAAGGCAACAGGACTCCGTATTTGGAAGCAACTCCGTAGGCTTGCATCAATTGATCAGCGCGGTCGGGTAGTTTGGCTTTGGCCAGTGTGTCGACGGCGGAGCCAAGAAAATCGACGACGCCTGATTTGGTCATCCGCTCGCCTCCGTGACGGGCGATCGCGTGGCCGACTTCGTGTGACATCACGACAGCCAACCCGCCTTCCGTTTGGCAAACCGGCAAGATGCCTTCGTAGATCGCAACCTTCCCGCCTGGCAACGCGAACGCATTCTGAGTCGCGCTGGCAATCAGTTGGAAATCCCATTGGTAATCGCGACGACCACTTGCATCTGCAATCCGATGCCCGACACGCTGCACCATCTCGACCAGTCGTTGGTCAGTCGACGGCGTTTCCTCGGACAACGTTTCCTCGAACGCCGTCGCCCCGAGTGCTATTTCGCGAGACTCTGGGATCAGGACCACACGTTTGCGGTTAGTGTACGGAGTTGACTGACAGCCACAACATAAAAAAGGGCCGAGAGTGGCAGCCGCTGAGTACTGCAACATTTTGCGTCGAGTGAGGTCCATCTTGATTCCGAGTAGGCAACGTAAAACATTCTGTGTGTCCCGAGCAAATATTAGGAGACAACCAATTTCTTCGCAGCGGCAATCAGACACCAAGGACGCTTGGACACCGAGGGTATTTGGGAGAATCGAAGGTACTTCCAGTCAAACCGCTGCAAAGGATTGCATACGAACCATATCGGTTGATCCAATCAGAAGACTTTTCAATATCGACAACAAGAATGTCATGCGTGCATGGAACTTGCTAGCGAACGAAGTCAGTATCTGGATCGGCCCATGGATCAGCCCACTGACTGGATTGGATACTTGCATGCC
>CAZXLW010000136.1:1488-4279 GCA_964641465.1 uncultured Pirellulaceae bacterium
GATACTTGCATGCCGAGATACTTGCACGCCCACTGTCCGCCCCGTTCAGCAGCTCCAAAGCCATTGCAACCCACCGCGTCCTTTGCGTCATTTGCAGCGAGCAAGACGGCGAGCAAAGTAACAAAACTCACACAAGTTCGTTTTGCCTGCGATTGTCGAACGCTTTTTTTCGAATTGCAACAAGATAATTGGAAAATGATTGTCAGAGTTGGTCTTGAGCTGCGTCGAAAAAGCGAGCAAGTAACTACTACCAATACTAACCTCCCGCCTTGGAACTAGTGATGATGTCTTCAAAATATTTGTTTGCGTTTTCTGCTTTTGCAGTAATTGCCATGTTTACAGCCCCCGTTGATGCCCAATCAGGATCCAGAGGCGGCGGCGGCTTTCCCGCTCCCAGTTTTCAGTCGGCACCTTCGCTACCCTTACAAGGTTCAGCAACGCGAAACGCGCCATCGCTTCCTCAGCCCAGCTTCGCTCAGCCGTCGGGCGGATTTGGCGGTTCGAGCACCGTTAACCTGCCACCTCAACCGGTTGTAAGCCAGCCTTCGGGCGGTTTTGTGCAAGGATCTGGCACACGCAATCCAGCACCAACGTTCTCGACTCCCAGCCAACCCGTTTTTTCACAATCCCAATTTGGTTCGTCCGCCCCGATTCAAAGTGGAGCGCCGATTTACCAGCCGTCGTATCAACCGTCGTGCGGACCAAGTTACTACGCACCGCAGCCTGTATATCGCCAGAACTATTACCGGCCGAGTTATTACCGACAAGGGTATTCCGGATTCCAAGGAAGGTCTCGATGCTTCGGCGGCCGCTGTGGTTTCTAGCTAGAGCTACTTCGGGCCGATGCCGTTAGCAGCCCGAAGTGACGGATGCCAACTACTGAGCATTATTAGGTATCTCCCCGCATCCGGTTTTCCTGTGTCGACTGCTTGCCCACCGATTTCAGCGACACTTGAAAACCGGATTTTTTTGATGAGCTCAACTTCCGGTTCAACCTTCTTGTCTGCTAAAGACTTTCTCTGTCCGCTTGTTTCTGGACCGCTTTGCCTGAACCTGCGTTTCGAAACTGCATCGGCGTGGCGCCAAACTCGCGCTTGAATGAACGCATGAGGACTTCTGGGTAAGCAAACCCGGTCCGTTCAGAGATTGCGGTAATCGTTAACTTGGTAGACCGCAGCAGTCGGGCAACTGCCTGTAATTGAATCCTGCGAATGAAAACTGCCGGTGTGCAATCCAGCTCCTGTTTGAACTTTGTTTCCAAACCACGACGGGAGACATTGGTGTATTCCAGAATATCCGCGACCGAGATCCCCGCCTGAGCATTCTGGTAGATAAACTTGATTGCTTTATCAAGCACTGGATCGCGAACTGCCAACGCCTCCGTCGATTTCCGCTGCACGATTGAAATTGGCTCAACCAGGACTGGTTCGGTGGGCGGCGAGTCGCCTTTGATCATCCCATGCAGCAGCTTGGCTGCGTTGAACCCAATCCTCCACGGGTCCTGGTCGATATTGGAAATTGGTACGCGAGCCAACGAGGACCACAATGCATCATGCTCGATCGAAAGCACGGCCACTGAGTTGGGCACATCAATATTGGCATCAATACAGTTATTGATTACCTGCTGCCCGATCTTGCTGTTCCAAACCACCAATCCGAGCGGTTTGGGAATTCCAGCGATCCAAGTGGTAAATTGCTCCGAGTCGATACCTTGGCTGTGGCGGGCAACTGCCGAAAGTTCAAATCGGTGCAAGACGTGACCATGCTTTTCCAGCTCACCGGCGAACTCGTTCTCAACGGTGCGTTGGTAATTCTTCCATGGAGCGAATCCCACAAATCCATAATTCTCGTACTGTTTCTCCAACAGGAATCGAGCGGCCATGGCGGCACAGGCACGTTCGTCAGATTGGACGCGTGGAATGATAGCAGTGCTGCAACTCATCCAGGCAACATTCACAGCTGGAATGTTTCTGGCGATGATGGAATCTTCGAGCTCCTTGCAGGTGACGCGGCAGATGATTCCGTCACCATTCCAATCGTGTGGCAAAAACACTTCGCCATTTGCGTCAGCAGGCGGAATCGAGAATCGCCAGCCACCCACGTCATCGGAATATTGCGCAGCTCCGGCCATCACACCCCGTTGCCAGTCGGCGTCGGCAGAAACCAAAAGCGCAATATCAAGTGTTTTCTTCATGCATCCCCGTGCATCAATCACCGGTCCCGTTTCAACACAACCGGGCAAAGTAGCTGCACTTAACATGAACCTTTCCAACAACTCCCGCGACTTATAAGGAAAATAAGCTCAAGTGAACCCAAGCTCCCCCGCTACACCGACGAGCGTTCGATATTCAGGGGACGGCGGAACGACAGCAGTTCCTAATTCAAGCCACGTTGCCAACCGCGTCGTGATGAAAATTCGCGCGGGTTATGCCCGCGCGAAATTCCGGCTCGGCAAACTACTTCACAAAGGTTGAAGAATACACCATGCTCCAAGGGCCGACTTGACCTTTGGCGTTCAGATACCGGAATCGGTAATAGACTGTCTTGCCGGCGGCGTCCGCGAAGTAACTGGGCGACCTTCAATTAGTTCGCAAGAATCTCAACAAACGGCCCAACATCTAACAGGTCGACAAAACCATCCTCGTTAACATCAGCTTCTAATTGAAAAGTCTTTGATGTTACAAGTTCGACGAACACTGCCACATCCAACAGGTCGACGACGCCATCGAAATTAACGTCGCCCAAGAGAATTGGATCCAAGTAGATTTCATCTACTAAAATGCCATCGCCC
>CAZXLW010000136.1:4379-8392 GCA_964641465.1 uncultured Pirellulaceae bacterium
CACTATCGCTTGCACAGCACCGGAAATACTTACCGTCATGTTTTGAGTGTTGATCGGCTCCGTTGATTTACTTGTCGTCTCGTTCATTTCGAACGACTCCAAATTAAAGTCTTCAACGTTACTCAGGAATACTTCTTCGTCGCTGTAAACCTCGATTTGGGCCAGACATAAATTGGAGCTAACAGCAAATAGAAACGCACCGCAAAACAGTTGAGTTAAAGTCTTCATGAAACGTTTACTCCATCAAGTTGGATGAGGTGTAGAGCAGTGCTCAACATCCTAATTTGTGGAACATTCATGTCAACAATCGGCAAGCCCGGAACCCCACCTCGGATTCATCGCGAACGCAAGAACAGGCTGTTTCAGATGCGTCGTCCGAATGGACGAATTTTGGGCAACGATAGTGCGATGGCAACTTGCTCAGGCATGCCCCAACACGCTCGACGTTCTGCCTGATCGACCGTGGGCTTTGCATCACAACAAGCACTGCCTGCACCGCAATGAGCGTCCATTCGCGGTTTTCCAAAACAGGAATCGCCGGAAGACTCACAGCTGGACTCTCAGCGATTCCAACCGCGCGGCTGGCAGGTTACTTGGCGACGAACACGGCCATGGATTTTCCGGGGAGTGTGTAGGCGCCGTTGTTGGCTAATTTGGGGCCGTCCAGGTTGGGGAAGATGTCCTTGGGAGCTTCTTCTGAAGTATCCAGGAACTTTTGCCATGTCTTGATCTTCGAAATGGTCGGGATCGCGTATTGGCATCCGGCGTTGGATGAATTGAACATGATCATGACATCAAGACCGATGGCTTCCTTCGTCGTTTCGTCTTCTGGCGCGGTGAGCACGCAGATCATTGCCAGGTCAGGGCTTTGCCAATCGACGGCGGTTCCCAACGATGAGAACCAGCTGACATCCGGAAGGTCGTTCCGGTCGGTCGCCGTTCCGGTCAGATACTTCAGCCGTCGGACTGCTGGTTGAGTTCGCCGGAAGTCGATCAACGTTTTGCAGAAATGATGGATCTCGCTGTGCTCTTCTAACAGTTTCCAGTTCAACCACGAGATATCGTTGTCCTGGCAATAGGCATTATTGTTGCCGTTTTGCGTGCGGCGGAATTCGTCGCCAGCGACCATCATCGGCACGCCTTGACTGAGCAACAACGTCGCCAACATGTTCTTGATCTGGCTGGTACGAGCGGCCGCTATCTTGGGTTGATCGGTAGGCCCTTCGACTCCAAAGTTATCGCTGTAGTTATTATTGTCGCCGTCGCGGTTGTCTTCGCCGTTGGCAAAATTATGCTTGTCCCGATAGCTGACCATGTCGCTGAGCGTGAAACCGTCGTGCGACGTGATGAAGTTGATGCTGCAGTATGGCGGTCGACCACCCGCCTGATACAAATCCGCCGAACCTGACAGTCGAGTCGCCAGAGCACCGCGGGTACCGCCGTCGCCTCGCCAGTACCGGCGAACGTCATCACGATACCGCCCGTTCCATTCTGCCCAGCGTTCATCGCCAAAGCTACCGACTTGGTACGCACCCGCCGCGTCCCAGGCCTCGGCGATGATTTTGGTGTCTGCCAACAACGGGTCTTCACCGATCGCTTCGACTAGCGGCGGGTTCGGGACCAGGTTCCCGGAACGGTCGCGGCTGAGAATCGATGCGAGATCGAATCGGAACCCATCGACATGATAGTTGTGGACCCAATGACGCAGGCAGTGAAAGATCATCTCGCGAACGATTGGATGATTGCCGTTGACGGTGTTCCCGCAGCCGGAGTAGTTCTTATAGTATTGCGGATCGCCTTCGAGCATGTAGTAAACCGAATTCTCGAAGCCTTTGAAGCTTAACGTCGGCCCGCGCTCGTTGCCTTCGCAGGTATGATTGAAGACCACGTCGAGGATGACTTCGATGCCCGCTTTGTGTAACGCTTTGACCATCTCCTTGAATTCACGAACCTGCCCGCCAGGCGTTTGGTCGAACGCGTACCCGCGATGCGGAGAGAAGAACGCCATCGAGTCGTAGCCCCAGTAATTCGGCCGTTCGAGCTTGGCTCCGTGAATGCCGCGAATCGGGAACTCGTGCACCGGCATCAATTCGACTGCGGTCACGCCCAGCGATTTCAGGTACGGGATCTTTTCGATGACGCCCAAGTACGTTCCCGGATGTTTGACACCTGAGCTTTCATGCTGAGTGAACCCGCGGACGTGCATTTCGTAAATGATCGACTCGGACAGATCGTAATTAAGATGCCGGTCACCGTCCCAGTCAAATTGATCGTCCACGACTACGCACTTCGGCGGCCGCACGATTCCATCCGCGTTAGATTGGAACTCTCCGGCCAGAGCTCGGGAATACGGGTCAATCAATCGGGCCTTGGGATCAAACCGCATGCCTCGCGAAGGATCGAACGGGCCGTTGCACTGGAAGTGATAAAGCTGACCAGGTTGTACATTCGGCAGAAAAATGCTCCAGATGTCTCCCCAGCGATTGGACTTAGGGTCAAACTCGACGACGTCGAAAGGCTCCGTGTCATTCACGTCGTTATATAGCAGCAACCGCATTTCCGTAGCATTACGGCTGACGACGACAAATTGGACACCGTTGTCGTGTACAACGGCGCCATAAGGCAGCAGATGGTTGAATTGTAGTCCGGAGCTGATTTGTCGCATAAGCTTTAACACGTGGGTCACCTCTATCGTCAGGAATTTGACATGAACGTCAACTCATGTCACGGCGTACATTCAGCCTACTGCGGACTCAGCCGTATAAACCCGCATTCTTCATTGATTCGGCGCTCTTTGGTGCTCCCATTAAGACCCTCTTGGGGCCTGTCGCGACCCTGTTTTCCTCGGCAAACGTCATCGGCGACGGAGTCGATACAACTGGATGCGAAACCGGCAAGAGTGGGAATCGTTGCCCCGTTAGAAGTCTGGGTTGGTTGCCCAATCAGTTCACATGCATCAAACTAACTGGCTTATTCATCAAAGTTATCTAAAAGACGGACTTTGGCTTTATGGCCAAATTGACATACAAAGATTCTGGCGTCGATCTGGACGTCTATGGCGAGTCGATGAAACGGCTGCTAGGTCATATGCATCGCACGCATTCGCCCCGCGTCAAGAAATTGGACGGTGGGTTTGCGGGTTTGTTCATGCTCGATTTTGCCGATCGGTTGTTTCGGCGGAATTACAAGGACCCGATGCTGGTTGCCTGCACGGATGGAGTCGGCACGAAGCTCAAAGTCGCTCAGCAATCCGGGCGTCACGATACGGTCGGAATCGACTTGGTCGCGATGTGCGTGAACGATGCGATTTGCTGCGGTGCGGAACCGCTGTTTTTTCTGGACTACGTGGCGATGTCCAAAGACGACCCCGACATGCTGGAACAGATCGTTGCCGGGATCAGTAATGGCTGTGTGGCCGCGGACTGCGCGTTGCTTGGCGGCGAAACCGCGATCATGCCCGATCTGTATTCGGATGAAGATTACGACTTGGCTGGCTTTTGTGTTGGCGTCGTTGAGAAAGACCATCTGATCGACGGCAAGTCAATCGCGAACGAAGACGTAGTGATCGGTGTCGCCTCCAGCGGTATTCACTCTAACGGTTATAGCCTCGTGCGAAAAATAGTTTACGAAGCGGCCGGTAAGCAAAACGAAGATCGCTTCGACGAGCATCGAACTGTCGGCGATGTGCTGATTGAGCCAACGACGATTTACGTCAAAGCGATCCGTGAAGTCCTGCAGAATTACAAAGTCAAAAACGTCGTGCACGGGATCGCCCACATCACCGGCGGCGGGCTGGCCGAAAACATCGAGCGGATTTTGCCAGACAATGCCCATGTAACAATCGAGGCTAAGAGCTGGCAACGCCCACGAGTATTCGATTGGCTGCAGGAGTTAGGCGAAGTCGATACCGACGAAATGTATCGCGTCTTCAACATGGGTATCGGGTTAGCCATCATCGTCAGCCCGTACTACGCCGACAGTGTCCGTCGCACAATCGAGCAGCACGGTTTAGA
>CAZXLW010000137.1:0-8015 GCA_964641465.1 uncultured Pirellulaceae bacterium
AGGCACTGATTGCTCGTGAAGAGGTCGACGAAGCATTGGTTCAGTTGAACTTAAGCCGCAAGTTGCTTGACGAGCTACTGGTCGATTATCCTGACGTAGAAAAAGTCCAGAGATTTAGCAATCAATGCAATGATTTGTTGGATCAATACTCTGACTGAGCGCATTCAAATTCCGTCAAGATTGCGATTAGGGGCTCAGTAGCAATCTCATGATCTGAACTCCAATTAAGTGGTGCCACAGCGATTTCCGGGAATTATTTTCGAATTTGTTCGGCCAGTTTGAAGCTCTTTGTCGGAAGTGTTTGCTATACTCGATCCCGGAGAATTTCGATGGCGGTATGCGTGGCCGGTCGCACGAATATTTTTTGGTTGATATGGCACCAATGTTCATTGACAATGTGCCGGTACTTAAGTTGCGAGACTTATGAATCGGCATTGAGTGTAGAATATCCGAGCTATTTTCTGGATCGTTTAGGTGAAACAAATGACTACATTGAAACATAGTATTCTGGTAATGGCTTTTGTGTTGTTTGGATCTGGCAAAATGCTGATGGCTGATCCAATTGTCTTTGAGGTTTCTGCTGTAGCCAGTGGCCAACTCAATGGCGTTAACTTCGATCAGTCCGAATTAGTTATCACAGGTTACGCAAACTCCGACGAAACATTTAACATCGGATACGGCATAGGAGTATTCAATACTCAAACCTCCGTATTCGTAGACGGTGTAGGAACCGACAACTTGACCGGCTTAATACAGTCTTTTAACAATTTCAGCGCATTCGGGTTTGGCGACATCGATACAGATCTGGCGATAGCCTTTGTCACAAACCAAGGTTTTGCGGATTGGGATCTAACGACCTCGATTGGTCCATTATCAGGCGAAACGCTTTTTAACCCTGGCGCCAAGTTCCAAACAGTCAATGGAAGTTTCAGGCTGGACGATATTGGAATCGCAACGTTGACGGCAACAACCATACCTGAGCCGGCTACAGCCTCAATATTTGTTTTTCTTTCTCTCTCTAGTTTACTAAGGAGAAGAAGAGACCGCTGCGACTGGTAACTGACCACCGTTCGATTCAATTGGCGAATAGCAACATGGTCTTAGAACTCCCACAATCGCTGGTTACATCGTGGCCGAATCAAGGTTGAAGATCGCCAAGGCACTGATTGCTCGTGATGAGGTTGACGAAGCATTGGTTCAGTTGAACTTAAGCCGCAAATAATGGAATCTCTTGCCCGTTGAGTTTGTCGGGAACGGTTCGTGACAGCGTCGACCAGGGCTACTATTTACTCCCTGAACCAATTTTCAGTTTTTTTTTTGGCGGATGTGCGCGTTAAAGGTGCATATTGGAGTAGGAAGCTGGAATCAAGCTGGCCCAGCCAATGCGAAAGAGGGTGATTCCAGGTTCAAATTGTTTCGTCGGGGAGATAGATACATGATATTGCTGCGATTACGCAGGCTTTTCAAGGAAAATCGCTACTTGTGACAAGTTTTCAAAAAATTCAGAAAACGCGTCAATATCGCGGGCGATTTTGCATCTCTATTTCAGGTACGTACATGCCGAAGCCCACCAAAGCCCTTCCACTTCGTTGTTAAACGAAAGTTAAAAGTGAATCGCCGCATGGTCGGGGCGAACGAATGGTTAAAAAATTATCCACACAGCAGCAATAGAAAGATCCACCGTGACTCAGATTCAAACATTTCGGGACCAATACACAATCATGCCAAGTTTTCGCAGCAATTATTTGAGATCTTGTGTTATCGGGTTCATTTGCGTCCTGGCGCTTGGTTTGGCCTGCAATCCTGCCTTGGGCCAACAGCCATTTGATTTTTTCTGGTCCGTCGAGGAACCGGGCAGTGGCAATGTCGTCAATGAGGATTTGGTTGTTACTCTGGTACCCGGAGAATCGCAAACAATCAACCTGTATTTCACCACGGATGGACCTTCGCAGACAGAACTAAGATTTGGCGGTGGCTTGGAGATTGAAACTTCCGATTCGGGGGTCATGCAGTTTGACGGTGGAGAAGCTTTCGAGTTTGACATCGTTACCGCAGGTGGGACATTTGTTGAATCGCGATGGGGAAGTGACACAGGTGTTGGCTTCGTCGGGACCGCGGCTGTCTTGCCTGATTCGCTCGACATGTTCGATTTTTTCACGATTCTTGGTGCAGGAATAGTCAACGCCAACACCGGCCCTGTGTTATTCGACACTGGTTATGATGCGGATGCGGATGCATTCTGGATTGGCTCGATTGAGTTCACAGCGTTGAGCACCGGAACGGTCGACTTGACGACGGTAGTAGGCGATCCTATTTCACTTACCAATGATGGCTTCGTCGCGCTTGATCCGGAGTTTGGAATTGTCACGGTTAATGTTGAAGAGCCGACTACGTTCGTCTTCGAAGACGGAACGCTTTCGATTTTTGGAACTGATGCAAACGACGTGATTGACGTTACTAATACGGCATTTACAACCGAGGTTGTGTTCAACGGTGATGTCGAAACATTCGACGACGTCGACGAAATAGTCATCGAATCCGGCGCTGGCGCAGACGTGATTACGGTACTTTCGCTGGTACGCTCTTTCATTTTTGCCGGTAGCGGCGACGACACGGTTACCGTCAACGGAATCGCACGCACGCAAATTTTCGGCGAAGACGGCAACGATAATTTGACCGGTGGCACAGGCCCGGACGTAATTGAAGGCGGCCCCGGCAACGATGAACTTAACGGACGCGGCGGTGCAGATTTCCTGGACGGGGGTTCAATGGTTCTTGCCGGACCGAACATGAATACGATTCTTGGCGGCAACGGAGCAGATACGATTCTGGGCGGAGAGGACGTCGATATTGTTTTTGGTGGTGATGGTGCTGACGACATCAGTACTTTCGGCGGCGATGACGAGATCGACGGTGGCCGCGGAAACGATACGATCAACGCAGCCGACGGCGACGATATGATCGCTGGAAATTCTGGTAATGATGTGATTGTCGCGGGAAATGGTAATGACATCATTGCCGGCAGTGGCGGACAAGACACGATCTCCGGCGGTGCAGGCAATGACACGATCACAGGCGGTAACGCGTCGGATATTATCAACGGCGACAGTGGTAATGATATGATTCAGGGCAACGATGGCTTGGACGTCATATCCGGCGGACCGGGTAATGATACGATCTTTGGCGGTCGAGCTGCTGATACCATTTCGGGCGGTGCTGGAGACGACATCCTCAATGGCCAATCTGAAAATGACACCATCAACGGAAACGGTGGCAACGACACACTGACCGGAGGTGGCGGAAATGACCTCTTGAATGGTGGTGTCGGTATCGACGAAGCAACCGACACAGGAGAACAAGGGGAAATCAGCATCGAGATTTCGTAGTGAAAATTGGACGGGGCCCGAGGATCAATTCACAGATTGATCGTCGGGCCAGTTCTAATCCGCGTCTTCGCCTTTTGGTCGTTCGAAGTACCAGGTGGAAAACCTGGATGCGATGGTTAGTTTCTCAGCCTTTTGTGAATCCAGATTCATGCTGCACATCTGGTCCGTCACATACATAAACAGTTTCCCAATGCCGGCATCGTCCGGGTTTTCGAAAACATCGTCCGGGTAGTCGTACCACCAATACCCATACAGATTTTTCTCGTCATCCAGCGTAAACACGCTGCCACTGGCATCAAAGTCAAACAGCCGCTTTGGAACCGACTTGACCTCACCACGTCCTCGTTTAATTGCCTTCAATACCCAACGCCCGATAATTTGTTCGTCCTTCGGGCCATTGAACGTTTTCGGATCATCGCTTTCGCTGGTTACCAATCGCGGATCAGTGACTCGCGGCAACGGCCCTTTCTTGAACTCGCTTTCCAGATTCATGAATACCTGGCCGTCCTTCTTGATTGTCGCGGCAATCGTTGCGGATTCGTTAAGTTGAAATGGACCATCGTAGCCAACTGGTTTAGATCCATTGATCGAATACTCGATTTCGAAGCTGGACTGGGTTGCCGCTCCGCGCAATGCAATTGAATTCACGTCGATGGCAACCGTAGTGCTTTCCGGGAACAGGGTTCGGCCAAGGATGCCCGCCGCCGTGACCTCGGCTGGGCCGGATTCGGACGTGCTTTGAAAGATACCAAGCGACAGGCCGTTGAATGTTCGGCGGTATTTCTCACGGTGTCGCGTTACATCGACAGGATCACCATTGTCGAAGCCGAGCAGGTTTACCGGGCCTTCGATTTTGTAGTCGATCCGGTTGCAAGCCCAGGGGACGAAGTTCCCATCCGCATCTTTAATCGTTGTGGTCAAGTGACTGATATCAAACTGATCGGACGCCAAGTCTTGATTGTCCGCAGTTAGCTCGATGGTTGTGGGTGCCTGAGCCGTGTTGAAGTGCGTCGATGCGGCGATCTTGCCGTCGACGTAGCCGATCGCCTTCAATGTGCCGGCAGCATAGGGGACTTTCCAGACGAAATCCAATAGCTCGCGAGGTGGTTGCCGACCCAGTGATTGATCGTTGAGGAACAACTCGACTTCTTCACAATTCGAATAGGCGACTACCGGAATCTCAACGCCTTCCATGCCGTCATGCGTCCAGTGCGGCAGGATGTGAACCATCGGATCGGACGTCCATTGGCTTTGGTAAAAGTAGTAATGGTCTTTCGGGAAGCCACACAGATCAATGATCCCAAAATTCCAAATTCTGGCCGGCCATTTTCCGCCTCCAAAGGAAGCTTCGCCCAGATAATCGAAGCCGGTCCAACGAAATTCGCCCATGATCCAGGGCGTTTCCTTCGTTCGTTTCCAACAGGTGCGGGCGGTGATCCGAACTCCACAGTTGTCGTAAGAAGAACTGTATCGCGGATGCCCATCAAAAAAGATCTGCTTGTCGTTGTACGCGGGGAATGGGTTGATCATGATGCTGCGGTTCCGCCACCACGTTAACGTTCGGTAGAACCCGCGAGTCTGCAGAGTGTGCGGCACTTCGGTCAGCACAACCGGTTTGTCTGGATTCTCCTCGTGAAATTTTTCGAGAATCCCGGGTGTGCCGCCGGGTGCATTGAAGCCGGCAACATCCACACCGAAAAACAGGCTGCCTCCGGTAGTGGGGCGAGTCGTATCGTACTTTTTGACTTCGCCAGTGATATTGTGTTTGTCTTTAATTCCGGTTTCGTTGCCGATGCTGTACATGATAACGGACGGGTGATTGCGATCTCGTTTGACCCAGTCGCGAACGTCCGCTTTCCACCACTCCTTAAAATGCTGGCGACCATAGTCGTGCCTGGTTTTGCCTCCCCAGCCATCAAACAACTCGTCCATGACCATCAAGCCCATTTCATCGCACAATTCGTAAAAGATTGGACGCCGCGGATTGTGTGAGACGCGAATTGCGTTGCATCCCATGTCTTTTAAGATTCGCAAACGGCGACGCAGAACTTTCTCAGGGATCGCGGATCCAACCAGGCCTGCATCGGAATGCTCACAGACACCTTTCAGCTTGGTCGATTTGCCATTGAGAAAGAATCCTTCGCGGGAGTCGAACCGCAACGAGCGGATCCCGAATCGAGTTTCATTGGTGTCGACAATTTCATTATCGACTTTGAGCGAGCTGACCAGCCGGTAGAGGGCTGGCTGTTCCGGTGACCAGAGCGACGGAGAGGGAATTTCCATCGTGACATCTGTGGACGTTTGATCGGTTCCCAGTTCTACCGCTTTAGAGGTAGCAGCCACTTGAGCACCAGTCGAGTCAAGCACGACCGTTTCGATGACTGCTTGCTCAGCTCGCTTGGAACCATTGTTCAACATGAATTGCACGGCGACGGTGGCTTGGTCTTGTGACACTGAGGGAGTTGTCACAAAGGTGCCCCATTGGTCAAAGTTGATTTTGTTTTTGACGATCAACGTGACATCGCCGTAGATCCCGCAACCGGGATACCACCGCGCGTTGGGGGCCTGTTCGTTATCGAGTCGCACGGCCAGAAGATTCCGGCCTGCCTGCAGATGCGGTGAGATGTCAAAGTAGAAACTGACGTAGCCGTACGGTCGCCCGCCGATTTTTTGTCCGTTCAACCAGACTTCAGTATTCATAAACGACGCATCGAACAGCAGCAAATACTGCTTGGTCGGGTCTGGCTCATCAATTTGAATGGCACGGCGATACCAGCCGACGCCTGTTGGCAAGTATCCGCCTTGGCCTCCCGATGGATTGTCCTTGGCATACTCGCCAACAATTGACCAATCGTGTGGGACTCGAACTGACTCCCAATCCTTATCATCAAATCCAGGGTCGGCAGCATTTGCCTCAGCCGTTTCAGACGTTGCCGAAAGGTTGAATTTCCAATCGAAGGTCAGCTTCTGTTCTTGTGGCGACGCGAATCCAATATTTGCGATCACTGCCAGGCAGACAAAAATAACCGGGTTCATTCCAAACATTGTTCGTGCTTCTTTTCCAGGCATACTGATGGTCGCTTGGTTGATTCCAAAATGAGTTGCTCCATCGGAACCTAGCGGTCCGTCCGAGCTGAGTTGAATAGTCTGTGTCCCTGGTTTTTGGGTGCCATGTTCTCGCCTTTCCAGCAATAGTCCAACTGTCCGCAACGGCATGCTTACGCTAGGGATGAGGCAATGGTCAACGCGGCGTGAGCATGCTTGGTCGGTTCGGCACACATAACCACCACCGCTCGCGTAAACATGGCACCCGTCAATTCAGGTCTGACAGGCCATTAGTATAATGCGTTGTGGAGTTGCACGCTCGATGCCTGAGTGAGCAACGCACAACTTTGAATAAATATCACGGTTCCCGTCTACCACGGATGCAAACGGCCAGTTAGCCCTTGCGATTGTGGGAGTTGTGAAGCACACTCGATCGGATAAAAATCGACTTTTACAAGCTGTTTGAGCATGCGCCAGAGCCATCGGGGCCTTGGTCGGAAAGTAGCAATTAATGATTGGCCCAATGATTCGCATACCTTGTGTTATTTTTACCACGCTGCTGATGTCAGCATTGATTCCACTTGATTCCGATCAGGAAGGGCACGACAAGCAGACAGACCGATCCAGGAATTCTAAACAGATGGAATACCCAGCGAAAAACAAAGACGATTATGTTGTCGATGACAAGAAATGGAATTTAGTCTGGGCCGATGAGTTTTCCGGTGATGAGTTGGACCTGAAGAACTGGACCCGCCAGATCCTGCCCAAGCCATACAACAAAGAGTGGCAACAGTATTTCGATCGCAAGGAAAACTCGTATGTGAAAGATGGTTGCCTGGTTTTGAAGGCGATTCATCACAGCAAAAAGCACGGAAACCAACAGTATACTTCCGCGCGGTTGCATACCGGTGGCAAACACGCGTGGAAATATGGCAAGATCGCGGCCCGAATTCAATTGCCATACGGAAAAGGAATCTGGCCGGCGTTCTGGATGTTGGGAAAAGACATCAACGAGATTGGTGGTACCGTGCCATGGCCCAAGTGCGGTGAGATTGACATTCTGGAATTGTACGGCTCACGTGACGATGCAGTTGTCGAATGCAACCTGCACTATGATGACCAAGGTCACAAGATGATGGGTGTTGAGAAGTACAAGTTAAAAGAAGGAATTTTCGCTGAACAGTTCCATGTCTTCGAGATCGAATGGGACAAGCACGAAATGAGATGGCTGGTGGATGGCAAGAAGTACCATACGGCCAGTATCAAGGATCCTGCCTTGAGCGAATTTCACGACGAGTTTTACATCTTGCTCAATATCGCCGTGGGCGGCGAACACGCCGGGCGGCCAGACGATTCCACCCCGTTCCCTCAGTACATGTATGTCGACTGGGTGCGAGTGTACGAAGAAAAATAGCTTGGGTCGTTGAATGCGATCGAAGGCCGCCGTACCGAATTTTTGATTCGTAAAAACCCGGCTCAAATTCGATCGCGCAGGATTTCAATCGCTGCATTCCGACCGCACGCGCCCATCACACCGCCGCCGGGATGTGAGGCCGCACCGCACATGTACAGGCCTTCGATTGG
>CAZXLW010000138.1:0-7578 GCA_964641465.1 uncultured Pirellulaceae bacterium
CGGCAGCGGTTGCTACGAAGAAAACCAAACCGACAAACGCACGATCAAGAAAGGCAAGAAAGGATTTAAGTACTACTGGAAACAGGACCGCTTCAATCCGATCACTGCAGACGCCCGGTTCTTTATTGGTTTCAAGTTTGCCGACGGTAGCCGAATCAAAAAAGCGTTTGAATACAACTGGCGGTTCTGGTCGATTCCTGAAGTCCGCGAGATGTTGGCCGAGGCAGGTTTTTCCGAAAGCGTTGTCTATTGGGAAACGGACTACGACGATGGCGATTCCGAATGGAGCATCCATGAATCCGCCGACAGCGACCCCAGCTGGATCAGCTATATCGTGGCCATAAAATAGCGATTTTCACGGTCATTTCGGGCGATTGGTTTGAGGTTGGATCTGTTAGACTAAAGGCGGCGGAACACTTCGCCGTTCAGTAGCTTCATGCCCCTTAGCTCCAGATCAATCGCATGCTGTACTCCCAACCGCTAATCAAATCGTCCGGGTTGTTCTGTCTGCTGTTGGCGAGCTGCATTTTTTCGCTGGCAACCTGCGATTCGTGGGTAAGCCGCGCTTCGGCAGATCAACAGCCAATCATCATCGATGGCCAGTTTGAAGATTGGGCTAATTCGTCGGTGACTCACCAGGACCCGCTTGGCGATACGTCAGCGTTGGTTGATTTTGGGAAACTCTGGCTGGCAGACGACGACGAGTTTCTGTTCATACGAATTGAGCTTACTTTCGAATTGTCTGCCACGACGAACAACTCCATTCGCCTGTTTCTGGACACGGATGCCGATTCGAGCACCGGGTTTTCGATTGCCGGTATCGGTGCTGAATTGGAATGGAATCTGGGCTCCCGTTTTGGACTTGTATTTATTAGCGGAAACATCGAGTCGATTTCAGCCAGCGACATCCAGTTCCGGGGCGGTCCGACGGTAACAGCCAACGAATTCGAGTTTGCGATCAGCAAGAACAGTATTCCTGATGGGATCAATCCGTTGTTCAACGGCAGCGTTATTCGATTGGCGATGGACAATGCAGGTGGCGCGGATCAGATTCCTGATCAAGGCCAGGTCCTTTCGTATCAGCTTGATGTTGGTTCGCTGCCCAATGAAGTCGTGATTCCGTTGGAACGCCAATCGGTCAGTGACCTGCGGATGATGACGCACAACGTGCTGTTCGACTCGCCATGGAATCCAAACGATCGCCCGCGATTCGAGCGACTCTGGTCCGCCGTCGCGCCCGATATTCTCAACTTGCAGGAAATCAACAATCACTCATTGTCGGAAACGATTCAACTGGTCGACGATCTGGTTCCTCTGCCGTCCGGCGAATCCTGGCAAGGAGCCAAGAACTCGGATTGCGCAACCGTTACTCGATTTCCTGTCGTGGATTCCTGGGGCCTATCGGGCAACCTCGCTACGTTGATTGATGCGACCAGTGCCCTGGGTTCCGAATTGCTGGTAGTCAACGCTCACTTGCCGTGTTGCGATAACGATTCGCCGAGGCAGCAAGAAGTCGACGAGATCATGGAATTCATCCGCGACGCCCAATCGCCTGGCGGGATTCTGACCCTTTCCCCGGACACTCCCATTGTGATTTGCGGGGACTTGAACCTGGTTGGATTCTCACAACAGTTGAATACATTGTTGACGGGCGATATTGATAACAACTCGCAGTTCGGACCTGACTTCCAACCGGATTGGGACGGAACTGGTCTGGCCAACCTGATTTCGCGTCAGACTGAAAGGCGAATGGGCTACACCTGGAGAAACGACAATAGCTCGTTCTGGCCAGGGCAATTGGATTACGTAATCTATTCGGATTCTGTGCTGGAGCTGGGCAATCACTATTTGTTGTACACACCAGAAATGTCCGACCCGCAAAGCCTGGGATTCCAAGCCAACGATTCGCTGGCTTCCGATCATCTGGTGTTCGTTTCTGATTTCAAGGCCGCGAACCAGGTCTTGCACGGCGATGTGAATCTGGATGGATTGATCAACTTGTTGGACGTCGATCCGTTTGTCGAGCTCTTATCGAACGGCAGTTTCCAGGCAGAAGCCGACATCAACAAAGACGGCGCGGTCAATCTATTGGACGTCGACGGATTTGTCCTGCTGCTTGCTGGATAACACTACGCGACGGTCTTTTGCTTGCTGGCCGCCCAATCGACTAATTGGGAATACTGCAACGCAAAATCGTGCTCATGCGTACCCAGTGGCGATTTGAAGAAACTGGCTAGATAGGTGAGCAATCCACTTTCGCCAGAACTTTGCGCCAATTCAACGAATCGGAACAAGTCGAGAACCAGCGGTGCGGCCAGGATCGAGTCGCAACCTTGCCAAGTGAACTGCATCGTCATCGGCGTTCCGAGGAAGCCGCGGAAGTGAATATGATCCCAGGCAGTTTTCCAGTCACCCAGGCTTTGAATGTACTCGATGCTGATGTGCGATTGCGGTTGGTAGCCAAGCATGTGTTCGAGCATCTTGCCTTTGCTGGCTACTTTGGTCTTTTTGTTGACCGGGTCATCAAGAATCTGACCGTCCATGTTGCCAAAGATGTTGTGCCCGACCCAGCTCATGATCTCAAGATTTCGATGAGCAAACGCAGGAGCCAACACGCTCTTTAAAAACGTTTCACCCGTTTTTCCATCCGAACCGGTGTGGCAAACAGAGCGCTGCTGGGCCAGGTCTTTGATTGCAGGCAAGGCATTAGCAACCGACGGAGTAAAATTCACAAACGGCATTTGCAAATCCAACGCAGCGATCGCGTAGAGGCTGCTGGCCGGTAAGCCACAGTCTTCCTGATCGAGTAGTCCTTCCAACTCATTCCAACTGGCCGCAAACTGACTGGCGTCGCTCCCGGGTTCGGTCGACGCGACATTGATAACAATCACGTTCTCACAGCCGCTCCGTTCCTTGAACTCCGTCAGATCCTGTTTGATGTGATCAACGCCAGCTCGCGCATTCACCGGGCGCACGCAGGTATTGTCGGTTGCCAACGATTCGATTGCGTCGCCTGAGTTAAAAAAGACACCGGGCCGAATCGACTGCTGAAATTCCTTCAGGTACGGCAAACTCGCTTCCACAATCGCCGGAGCGACGACTGGAACTGGACCATTGCCCAGTGCAGCTGCTTCGGCAACGGCATCCGTATCGCGAACATCATGTCCACCAATGACCACTGAGGACCAATCAATCAGATCCAGCTTGGAAAATTCGGGCAGAGAACTGACCAACCCGCAATGATTCGACGCCTTGGCTCGCAGCGCCGCCAGGCCGACAGCAACGGTCGTTGCCACGCCTCCGTGTGCACCAATTAGCCACAATCCAGTTTTACGCGACATAAATCCAATCTATCTACTTGTGGTGAAGTGTGTTGCGAAGGTTCGTCGCGGTACTAGCCAATGGATGACGGGGATTATCTTAATATCAGCCAAAAAGGAATTCGGTGCCGCTTTGTGGGCTCACCGCTTCAGTTCCCGTCAACAGTCATTAAACTTTCGATTGTCCCACGACTGTAATTATCGTCAAGGCAAACTATACATGTTCGAATCTGCACCCGTTAACCCTCCCGACGCGATTTTCGGTTTGATCGAAGAGTTCAAACGGGATCAAAATCCGGACAAAATCAACCTGACCGTCGGTATGTATCAGGACGATGCAGGCACGACGCCGGTCATGCAATGCGTTCAGGAAGCGAAACGGCGGATCCTTGAACTGGGGCGCAGTCACGTTTATTTACCGATCGACGGATTGTCTGACTATAACCGGCTCATCCCCCAGCTGATCTTTGGAGACTCGTATCCGGCGACGGGCGAAAACCGGGTCCATTCATTGCAGACGCCAGGTGGTACTGGCGCGTTGCGGGTGGCTGGGGAAATGCTGCGAGCGCGATTTGGGGTCGAGAAAATTTGGATCAGCAAACCAACCTGGTCGAACCACATGAATATTTTTGCGGCTGCTGGTCTTGAGATCATGCCGTATCAATATCTGGACGAGCGCGGCACCTCGTTCGACTTTGATGGCTGCATTGAGGCGATTTCAAAAGCCAACCCAAAGGACGCTATCCTGCTCCACACCGTTTGTCACAATCCGACTGGGGTCGATCCCAACCGCGACCAATGGCTTCGGATACTGGCAGAAATCGACGCCAAAAAATTGATCCCGATTTTTGATTTCGCCTACCAGGGATTTGACCAGGGCGTCGAAGAAGACGCGTTCCCGATTCGTCATTATTGTGACGCACCCGGCAGTGCAATTATCTGCAGTTCATTTTCCAAGAACTTCAATCTGTATGGCGAGCGAGTTGGTGCGATCACTGTCGTGGGTCCTAACGCAGATGATGCGGCGGCCGTTCACAGCCAAGCCAAGGCTGTCATTCGCAGTATTTATTCCAACCCGCCCACTTTTGGAGGTCAAGTCGTTGCCACCGTTTTCGAAGACGATGCATTGGCTGCACAATGGCGAGTTGAGCTTGAATCGTTCCGGACTCGCATTTGCGACTTGCGATCGAGATTCGTTGCGGCAGCCAACGAGCAAATGCCTGATCAGAATTTCGAGCATATCCTCAATCAACGCGGAATGTTCAGCTATTCCGGGATCGATGCGGACTCGGTCGAGCGATTGAAAAATGAATACAGCATCTATCTGTTGAAGAGTGGCCGGATCAATGTCGCCGGCATCAATGCCAACAACCTTGAACGATTGTGCAGTTCATTGGCTGCCGTGTTGGCGTAGAGCAATCACTTATCCGGGTACGCCGTGATGACAAACTTGCCGTTGTCTAACACTAGCGTCAACTTGCTGCGAGACGGATAGTTTTCCCGCTTGCCACGTTTTCCGCCCAGGTACCCAATCTTGCGTTTCATGTCGACAACATGGGCAACTCGATAACTGCGTTCTCTGTCTGGTTTGTTGTAGACACGATTCGACTTCGATTGAACCAACTCGTAGGCTTCATCAAGCATTCTCAAGATTTCATCCTGCGAACCTTCGAACACGCTATGCACCGGCCGGGAAGGCATGTCCTCAGCATGTCGCATCACATGGTCGACACGATGCTCGCCGCCTCCGCCGACTCCGTAAACCAAACCAGCTGGCGATTCCAGTCGATTTTTCTTTCCGGTCGGCGTCAGGAAGCTCGAATTAGAACCGGTTGAAACCTGCCCGTTCCCGGACCCGCTCTTGGAGAAAGCCGGATTCGAACGATCCTTGTTCCGCTCGGTTGAATCGGAATTGCCTCGTTGGTCGTTACCACCGAATCTTGGATCCCCATTCGAGACTTCACTTTGCTTGCCTTGATCACGAATCGAAGGCAGGTCTACGCCAAGCAGCTTTTCCAAGTGCGGCTCACCGTACGAATAGGCAACGACGCCAACGAGTACGACGAGCCCGATGATTCTTCGCCAATTGTGTTTCTTCGGTTTCGCAAGAGTGGGCAGCTTTTGATCGTGTTTATTCATCGGCCAATGTATCTTCAGTTTGAGAGCGCGTGGCTACGGACGGTTAAGTGCAAACTTGCATCAGTAACAGGAGGGCGATTGATTATATCGCAAATAGCCCTTCAGCTACATGTACACTCGAACCGCAATTGCCACTACTTTCCGGCTTCCGCCGCAGAATCTGGAGATTCTTCTGGGTTTGGCGGATTCCACTCCTCTTCTGTGAAGACTTCTCCGCCCGCAGGAGTGAACATCTTCATCAACAATTCAGGCAGGACATTTTCGCTAACAAATCGTACGGAGCCGTCCATCATCGTCACGTTGAAACCACCTCGGTGGTATCCGCCAAGTTCCGGGAACGGCTGTTCGGGGTCAACCATGATGTCTTCCGGCTTCGCCCAATGAATATCACGTTTGGCCTCGACAGCCATGATCGTGTTGGAGCTACCATCGGTAATTTCGCCAAAGCCCATTGCTTTCTCACCACCCAGCGGACTGTCGGGACCAGTTAACAAGAAAAAAGAAGTATTCGTTGAATCCTCGTCATCCCAGTCGGCTCTGAAAACGTCAGGCATGTTGCTGGTGACCGCCAGGTTGTGCGGGCTATCCCAATCCTGGCTGAAGTCATATTGCTCGTAGATTTCATTCTGTTCAATGTACGGCAGAATCGCGATCCGCCAGCTGTACTCCTTACCTGTTTTCGGATGCACCAGGACGGACGTCGGGAACCCATTCATCGCACTGTGAAAGTTATGCATCGCCAACGCGCTCTGTCGCAGGTTATTGGCAGCGTGAGTTCGCTTTGATGCTTCGTAGATTTCTTCAATAGGCTGCGACAACGAATGCAAGTCGATCGCAATCGAAGAATTTACATGAACAATATTTGAATCCGTCTTAACCTTCGCAGCGTCCAGTAGCTGCACCATCTTTTCAAACGTGATTCGTTCAGCAGCCTGCGCATGCTTCGATCGCAATTCTATAGGCCCCTTCGCCATCTGAAGCGCCATGGGAACAGCCTCTTTCACACGCGCAGCGTCTTTTGCTGATTTGCAGACACCCAACAATTGCACTTTGAATTTAAATTCCGGATCGCAATTGCCGACAACTGTTTGAATCTGTTTGAACGCACTCAGTGCTTCTGGAGCGCGACTGAGTTCTTTTGCTATATCATGAAACACAAAGCTGATTGATTTGTCTGCCATCGGTTTCCAGGTCTTGTACCACTTCGCCGCTTGGATCCCTTTTTCACCACCAGCGATGGCCGATTCGATCGAATGTTTGGTATTACCCCAAACGATCGTTTTGTCGTTGGCGATCCAGGCAAATTTCTTTTCATATGGAGACCGTTTCAACTTCAGAAACTTCTGCCCCTTGAATTCAAGTTCTTCGGTGACTCCATGGGTCGCCATCTCAAATCCGGCGGCATGTTCTTTCGACGTCCTCAACACCACAAGCTGATGCGGTCGTTCGTAATTACTCCCGTCCTCTTTCTCATTCCAATCGGCGAACGCCAGCGATTCAATATCTTCCAGCTTGGCCAAACCGAGTTTGAAATACTGATCGGTATATCGCCTGACAATTCTCTCAATGATTTTTCCGGCAGTACGTTTCAAATCTTGATAGTCGTCACTGGTGACAATGTCGGAGGGCCGAACAACGAAAACGTGTCGGGATTTTTCAGGAATAAAACGAAGAGGATTCGTCGAAGCTTGTTTGCCTGATTCTTGCGGACAAGCACAGACAGCCGATTGACTAACTACGAGCCCAATCACAAGCAACTGGAAAACAGAGAAAACTGTCTTTAGAAATTGTCGCATCATTCACCCCGAAAAATCGTACCGATTGTTGACATGCAATAACGTTGCGTGAGGCGAAGCAACCGTATTGTAGCGAACAACGCCCGACGACACAAATTATCTTCCGAGCCACGTGGTTTCGTTCCGTTCGTTCGCACCACTGACAAGAAAACGGGCAAACGGTCTGCGCGTCTGCGCATAACAGGAGGTTGAAACTCTTGCTAAACCGTTGGGGATCCCATGTTTCAGCAGGAGCTTCAACCTCCCGTTCCATTCGAATTTTTCGAACTAATTAACGACGTGGTTCCGATTGCCGGGGCCCAGCTGTTAGTGTCTTGCCGGCC
>CAZXLW010000139.1:0-7301 GCA_964641465.1 uncultured Pirellulaceae bacterium
TTGCAATCACTTAGCTTACTTGGCTCACTTTGCGAATGTCACGGATAACTGATCGATGATCGGGCGCGACTTGTTTTCGGTGGCATCGGTGATGCGGAGTTCCACCTGAAACCCATATCCCGCCGGAAGCTTCGACAGATCCAGCTTGGCTGGTTTCATCGAGACTTGTTTCGAGAATCCGGCGATGTAGTCGTAGCTTTCTTTGATCACAGCCCAGTCGGTCCATTGGTCGATCTTTTCGTCTTTGTCAGTGTCGACACCAATTCGAGCTTCTACAGTTTCAACCCACGGACCGGGGCTGACGTAGTCGGTTTTCTGCTGCGTCGCCAGATAAAACTGTCCTTCGGCAAACGCGATGTCCGGATCCGGGTGCCCTTTCCCAATGTGATCGCACCAAGTGAACTGCTTGTCGATAGAAGATGACGTGAACCAGCCGACACTCATTTCGTGTCCACCGACGGGATCATAGTCACCAAACAAGTAGTACTGACCTCCGATGCAAATCGCGGCCCAATCGCCAAACGCTTCCTGCTCTGGTTCATGAACTTCATATTCTGCAACGTTCGTTTTGTAATTCTTTGGGTCTTCCTTCACCCAGTGTGGATGTTTGTACGTTGCGATTTTTCCAGTCGGCTTGGTACGCTTATCGACGGCTGGTTCGCGAAATTCAAAACCATCAATCCCGTTCGGGCTCACCGCATGCGCCGCCAATGGTGAATCCCACGAACGCTTATTCGCACTGATAGGGCTCCAGTCTTCCAGGATCACGTGTACGTTACCGTCTAGATCACGGATGAAACCGGCGTCGCTGCCATGGGATGGATCCTTCACCGCGATGCCTTTGTTCTCACCCGGTTCACCATCAAACAAGTCTTCGTCGACGTAGACGTGTGGGTCCTGATCATTTGGGAAGTCATAGTAAATCAGCGTTTTGCCATCGATGTGTTCCGCGCTGGTCACCCACCGAGAAAACCCTTCGGTAACAGGTCCGTGATGGACCCAGTTCTTCATGTCGCGACTTTGCCAGGCGTGATAGCCACCCTTGCGAGGCTTGAGTCCGCCAGCGGCGTCGAATTGATTGGCAAACCGGGTTGTTTTCAGCGGGATATCAAAGCCGTCGAGTGTTGCGTCTGCCGCCTCGAACGGTTTGGCGTCGTTTTTGTTATTGCCGGCGTTTTGTTTGTTCTTGGGCGGATTCCTGTAACGGCCAAACATCCAGTAATTATCCGGGCCCAACGACAGCATGACTGGAGCGTCACCCAGGTTAGATGGTCCAAGGTTTTCGATAGGATTCCAGTTCTGCCAGATCGGTGACTGAGCCACAACCAGTGAATTGGCCGTTCGTTTCTCAGGAAAAGATTTCACATGACTCTGAAAGCTGGCTGTCTGTTCAGTCGGCGTCGCAAAACCATCTTCGAATTTCAGGTTGCTGTTCTTCGCGGAGTTGGCTTCCCACTGTTCCTGACTGTCGATCTTCCATTCCATCGCGGCTGTCGAATTTTCGTCCGCGATAAGTTGCCCGTCATTGGTAAAGCCAAACAGGTTTAGGCCCAGTAAAAGAACAAGAGCACACCGAATACTGATCATGATTATTTTACCTCTGCCGCGATTGAAGCACGGTTCTAGTTATTGCCATTTTTGCAAACATTCTAGCCTAATTGGCCCAAAATTATAATGAGTCCGTAATCGCTTTTGGCCGTTGGGTACTGCCTGAAATGGAATTTACAGACAAGAATACGTTTTCGTTTCGTCTGTTGGATTTGCCTGGAACTGCGATAGTTAATGTTACAACCGCAAAACATGAGAACGTTAGGTTTGATCGGAGGAACTTCGTGGCATTCGAGCGTGGAGTATTACCGAATTATCAACCAGGCGACTAATAACCACTATGGCAACAACACGAACCCGCCGTTGGTGTTGTTTAATCTGAATCAGGCGGCAGTTCACCAATTCCAAAACGAGGACAATTGGCAAGGCGTTGCGGATCTCGTTTCGAACGCTGCACGAAGCTTAGTGGACGCGGGTGCTGAGGCAGTGATGTTTTGCGCGAATACGCCTCATAAAATTTATGAAAGCGTTGAGGAACAGATCAGCGTGCCGATTTTGCACATTGCTGACGCGACTGCGCAGGCGATTGGCAAACAGAGTTTGAACGCGGTGGGATTTCTGGGGACGAAGTTTTCGATGAGAGAACCGTTTGTTGTTTCCAGGATCGCCCAACATGGGATACGGGTTCTTGTTCCTGAAGATAAGGACGAACAAAACGAGCTGCACAGGATCATTCAACAGGAACTAACATTTGGAAACGTTGCAGCTGGTTCGAAACAATACGTGCTTGAATCAATTGAAAAGATGAAAGAACTGGGCGCCGAAGGCGTGGTGCTTGGTTGTACGGAATTTCCATTGGTGATCTCCGCAAGCGACTTGAGCATTCCGATTTTCAATACAACCGAAATCCACGCTTTGGCCGCAGTTGAATTCATATTGAATGAAACCGAGTGATCGCCGCGCTGGTTGCCTGAACAACGAACAAGCATTTGCAGGCGAGAACTTCGAACGCGCTTTCACTCATCGGTCTTGAGAACGACGCTGCTTGCGGGGAAAGTTGGCGAGTGGATTTCATGAAGCTTACCGTCTGAACTTTCGGCGACAAAGACGTCCCCGATTTTCGCTTTGAAAGTCGCCGATTCGCCCTCATCAATCCGTTTGATTTTCTTCTTCAATCGTTTGCCTGTTTTGGAAACGGGAACAATCATCACAGAAGTTTCTGTCCGATTGTCAAAAGAGATCTCAGTTTCTAATCTCCCGGAACTTGGGTTGGAATGGACGGCCGGAGTCAACACGAGTCCCTTGCGAGGATGCGTCTGTACCATCAGTTCGGACAGTTGTTCCGTTAACTCTTGAGGTGCTTCGGCGTAGACATTGTGTTTTTCGAGCGGGTCGGTTTCGTGGTCATACAGTTCGTTTTCGGCAACTTCTCCCGTGGAAAAGTGTCTCCATTCGATCATTCGATGCGTCAACGTGCGGATCGCATAACCCATGTACGCTTCGCCGTTCTGCTTGCGATAGTACTGGCTGCTTGCAACCTCTCGCACTGCGGTATGCGGGTCCTTCAAAATCGGTACGAGGCTTTTGCCATCAACGAAATCTGGCGTATCCACACCGTTCATTTCGCAAAGCGTCGGGAAAAGATCCAGCAGTTCAGCGAGTTGATGTGTCTGTTTGCCAGCCGTGGGAAACTTACCAGTTTGCATTCCAGGAGCAGAAATGATTAAGGGAACTCTGGTGTCTATTTCGTAGTTAGTCATCTTTCCCCAGCCTCGATACTCACCAAGCTTGTACCCATGATCGCTCCACAAAACGACGATCGTGTTGTCAGCGGCTCCTGATTCTTCCAGCGCCGCCAACAATCGCCCAACCTGTGCGTCGATATAGCTCGCACATGCGTAGTAGGCATGAACCATTTGACGCATTTTGTGTTCCGGTAATGTTTCGTCGTCCCATGGTTTTGGCATGTCGATCAAGTCGACGTAGTGCGACAGTTCGCTGTTATTGTGCAGCGCGTACTTGGGTGTGTTCTCGTTGACTGTTTCAGCGGTCAATACCGGCAGGTTGGCAGCATCATGTAGGTCCCAATACTTCTGTGGCGCGACCCAGGAAAGATGGGGCCGAATGTAGCCCATCGCCAAAAAGAATGGTTTGTCTGACTTGCTCAGACGCAAAAGATCCTCAATCGCCATATCGGTTTGAGCTCCGTCCAACAGCTGGTTGTCTGGCAAATCGGGCGACGCAAAACACGGAGCTCGCAAGTTGTCTTTTCGCCAATCCTTATCCGGGAGTTCTTCTTTCGCGGCTTCGATTAACTGTTTCGTACCATCAGGATAAGGATAGCCCAGTTTGGGGAGCTTTCGAATCGGTTCGCTCCAGGACTGCGGATCTGGCGTGGGGTTGTGATAGATCTTGCCGTGGCTGACTGCCGTGTAGCCGAACTTGCGGAACCACTGCGGCAGCGTGACTGCGTCAGGTTTGGCTTCGCGAAAGTGAATCGGTAAAGTCCAGACGCCAAGTTTGTCCGGCTTTTGCCCAGTCATCAAACTGGCTCTGGATGGATTGCAGACCGCGACCTGGCAATACGCTTGATCAAATACGAGACCTTTCCGGGCAAGGCTGTCGATGCTGGGCGTGATCGCAAGCTTATCTCCATAGCACCCAAGCGAAGGGCGCAAATCGTCGATGGCGATGAACAAGACGTTTTTCCTGGTCGCCGGACCCTGCTGTACATCTTTATTCTCAGACAGCTGGCTTGGATGCTGCAGTGACGAATTTTCATTTTTTGCGTCATTTTGAGCGGCATCATTCTGGGAGGCTTTTTGAGTGTCGTCTTTCCGCTCGTCGTCTGTTTTGATTGCGACCAGCTTCTTCGTTGTGCGGATAAACAATGTGCCTGCCGAAATCGCAGGGGATGCCAGACATGGATCGCCCATCTTGTTCTCGGCAACGACTTTAAATTCGCGCCCGTGCTTGAGAACAAAAACCGTTCCGTTTTCCGATGCGCAATATATTTTGCCATCGCCAGCTACCAGCGACGCCACCACACCCGCCTTGGTGCCAAGACGCTTGCGAAAAACTTGATCGCCATTGTTGGCATCAAATGAGTGAACGATCCCTCGTGAACCGCCCAGATAAATCTGATCGTGGTAGACAACAGGCGTCGACATGTACGAGCCACCTCGATCGACGCTCCAGACAATCGCCGATTGATCCGCGCCATCGCTATTCGCATCGCCGCTCGTCGCGTTGCTGTTTGTTATATCGCCACTAGCCGTTGGCTGAATTGCATACACTGGCGATGGGCCGCCGTGAGCGTTAGTAATGTAGATCAAACCGTTAGCTTCAAAAGGAGTCGGTACCGGATTGTCTCCGCCACCTTTCAATCGCCAGATTTCTTTGCCCGTCGCCAGATCATATGACACGATCCATGGCCAGCCGTTAACGACAACTTGCGTTCGCTCTGCATCTTGAAGAATAAGCGGCGTCCCCCAGCTCCGTTCACAAATATCTTTGCGAGACGTCCGCCAGATTTCTTCGCCATCACTCAATCGTCTCGCTGACAGAAAAGGATCATCCGGGTCATCGCAGACAAGGACGATCCGGTCCTGGTGAACCGCAGGCGAACTGGAAAAGCCCCAGCCGATCCCGTACTTGCTGATGTCGATGACGCCCAGGTCTTGTTTCCAAATCAACTCGCCGTTCAAGTCATGACAATACAGCCCTTCTGAGCCGAGGAACGTTACGACTTTGTCACCGGCAAGGCAAACACTTGTGTTGGCGTGAGTGGCTTTGGCATGCCGAGTCGCTTGAGGTTTGCCTTGACGAAGCGACTTACGCCACAACTCCTGGCCATTCGTTTTGTCATAGCAAAGCAGCAGCCAGTTCTGTTCACCGTTGTCATCAGCAGCCGTTGGTTTACCACCGGATTCAACCTTGAGCGGCGCGATGCCGTCTTTCGCCACAGCAGTCAGCAAGAACAGGCGGTTGCCATGAACCACCGGACTGGAATGCCCAAGGCCAGGAACCTCCGTTTGCCAGAGAACATTTTTCAGCTCTCCCGATTCTGGATCGGCGTTCCATTGTTCGGGCAGCGAAAATCCCTCCGCCACGCCCCGAGCACCTAGCCCCCGAAACGATGGCCAATCCGATGTGTTGTATTCCGGTCGCGCGAGGAATTCAGCCAGTTCGGCGTCCGTCTTGGGCGGGTTGGTTGCTGTCGGCGCTGCCTTTGCCTGTTTTGGTTTGACTGGTGCTACACCATTCGCCTGTTTGTCTTCTTTTGGCGACTTCCTCGAAATTCGGTTAATAAAAACGCGATTGAAACCATCTGAGTTTGCGACTGCAATGTCTGGCAAGCTGTCGCCGTTCAGGTCACCGATATCCAAGCCGTATGTCGTACCTGTTTCCTCGCCAAACGTTTCCAATCGAAATTTCTCGCCTGCGCCGTTGTTGAAGTAGACTTCGTTGCTTTGGCCCGCGTTGCCGACCACCAAGTCCAGGTCACCATCGAGATCAAGGTCAGCGGCAGCCAGGCAATAAGTCCGACTGCCACTAGTGCCGAATTCAACTTCTTTCTTCACGCCGCCCGTGCCGTCGCCTAGGAACAGACGATTAGTTTGTCCAATGTTGCCAACCGCCCAGTCCAGTTTCTTGTCACCGTCAAAGTCGCCGATCACCACCGCACGAGACTGACTTTTCGGACTGCCAAATGAGACCGATTTCGAGAACTTCATCCCATCGTTCAACAGCCATGCGTTTGGTTGACGATCGCGATTTGCCAAAACCAAATCGTTGTCTCCGTCCCCATCCACATCGCCAACGGCTACATTGATTGTTGAGTCGGTTGCTGAGCCAAACTTGATTTTCGTTTCAAAGTTGGCGAGACCATCGTTCAGAAAGATCCAGTTCTGGCGGCGCCGACAAGTCATCAAAATGTCGGTGTCTCCGTCGCTATCGATGTCCGCAACTGAAAGACTCCGGACGCTCGAAACGTCACCGAAGTGATCTTTAAATTCAAACCGACCTTTGGAATCGTTCAGGTAGATTCCGCACGGCGACATGTCATTGCCGGTCGCCAGGTCCAAATCGCCATCGCCGTCAAAGTCAGCCAGCTCACAGGCGTAAGTAGTCGAGCGATCGGTTCCGATCGGCCGCATAACGGCAAATCTCGCTGTGCCTCGATTCGCGGAGCTGGAATTAATGAAGGCAAAATTTTGCTGCGGCCAGTGTCGCCCATTGGCAACAACGATGTCCAGGTCGCGATCGCCATCCAAATCGCCAAGCCGAACGGAAGCAGTTTTATTGAGTTCGGTTCCCAACTGGTTGCGGTCACTGGTGACAAAAGAGGTCTCCTGAGCGCCTGCAATCGGGAGCAGCGCAAGCACGATCCCAAGAAATAAGAAGAACGATACTCTGTGCTGCAAGTTGGTTTTCATTTGATTATTGTACTTGAACTACCTCTCAAGTTGAATCGAAAGATTCCCTGGCACCGTACCATTCTGCTATTCGAGAAAAGGCGGGTCCGGATGATTGGCTGACGCGTCCTGGATGGAGGTAACGGGTGCATGTGTACCCTATCGATGAGGCAGTTGCCAAAGTTGGCGTGAGCATGATAGGGTCGGCGCTGACACCTTTTGTGGCTCGCATTGTTTAAAACCACAGAGGACACAGAGGAATACAGAGGTTTGTCACGTGCTTCTCTGTGTACCTCTGTGGTAAATCCAACCGCACATTGCGATCTGCTGCAACTT
>CAZXLW010000140.1:0-7192 GCA_964641465.1 uncultured Pirellulaceae bacterium
CGCTGTTTCAATGTTTTTTAATTGGTTCGATCAGCTATTGAGTAGGTTCGCCAATATAGTGATTTGTGCTGTCCATTGAAAAGAAATTCTGCCTGTGACTCGTTATGGTCCAGGGATCAATAAATGCAGGCCCGATTAGGTCGATTCAGCGGCAATTTTTGCGGAAAACCCATGCTTTGCTTATTGGGAATCCAGCCAACGGCAGTTAAAATGCGTGGCTTAATTCCCGCCACCAACGCTGATTCTCTGTCTAATCGCATGCCAGTGGCAAGTCAAAGTTGTTACCGCTAAGGAGCACCTCCGTGTCTTCAGGAAAATATCTGTTTACAAGTGAATCGGTTAGCATGGGCCATCCGGACAAGCTGGCTGACCAAATTTCTGACGCGATCCTGGACGCCATGTTGGCTGCAGATCCCAACAGCCGCGTTGCCTGCGAGACAATGGTCTCCACAGAATTGGCAGTGATCGCCGGCGAAATCACTTCTGGTTTCATGACTGGCAAAGATGAAGCGACGTTCAAAAGCGACATCGAAAAGATCGTTCGCAATGTTATTCGCGAAGTTGGCTACACGTCTCCGGAAATGGGCATTGGTGCCGATACCTGTGAGGTGATCGTTCGTCTGGATCCGCAAAGCCCAGATATCGCTCAAGGTGTCGACGCAAACGAATCGGCTGGCAAAGACATCGGTGCTGGTGACCAGGGCTTGATGTTTGGTTTTGCCTGTGACGACACTGAAGAATTGATGCCGTTGCCGATCGCGTTGTCGCACAAGATCCTCGAAGCACTGAATGCGGCTCGATTCGACAAGAAAGTCGATTGGTTGCGTCCTGACAGCAAGAGTCAGGTGACGGTTGAGTACGATGGACATAGTCCAGTTCGCATCGACACTGTAGTGGTATCGACTCAGCACTCACCAGGAGTGGAGCTGGCAACGATTCAGGAGTTTGTTCAGAAAGAAGTTGTCGAGCCGATCCTGGACGGAAAACTGGCATCCGATTCGATCAAGTACCACATCAACCCGACGGGCAAGTTTGAAATTGGCGGTCCGCATGGTGACTGTGGTTTGACTGGTCGCAAGATCATCGTTGATACGTACGGTGGTTGGGGTCGACACGGTGGTGGAGCTTTCAGCGGTAAGGATTCAACGAAAGTTGACCGAAGTGCGGCTTACATGGCTCGCCACGTTGCCAAGAACATCGTTGCTTCGGGCATCGCCAAACGTTGCGAAGTGCAGTTGGCTTATGCGATCGGAGTCAGCGATCCGGTCAGCGTTCATGTCGACACGCAAGGAACCGGCAAGATTTCCGATGGCGAAATTTGTGAGATCGTGAAGTCTGTGTTCCCATTGTCACCGGCGGGAATCATTGACTACCTGCAACTGCGTCGACCAATCTTCCGCAAGACTGCGGCTGGTGGTCACTTTGGACGTAACGATCCCGACTTCACTTGGGAAAGCACCAAGGCAGCGGAGCAGATTGCTGAAAAAGCATCGAGTGCAACGACTGCATAAGTAGCCAATCCAGATGATTAGAGAAACAAAAAGCCTTGGGTCAAAGTTGATCCAAGGCTTTTTTCGTGACTCCATAAGTTTCGTGACAGAGCGAATTTCGTGGCTGCGGGTTTGCATGATTAGCCCACGGTTCTCCGGCGCGTTTGGTCTCAAAATGGACGCCAAAAGCAGCCTATTGGATTGCCGCCAGTGCAGTAAGTGCTTGTTTGGTTGCCAATACGTTGTGAACTCTTAGCACGTGGATCCCTTTGTTGGCCATCACCAAGCTCATCGCCAGCGTGCCGATGTCACGATCCGATTCCTTGTCACCGATTGCCTTGGCAATGAAGCCTTTCCGCGAGTGCCCGATCAGGATTGGGCAGCCCAGATCGAGGAACGCCTCGCATTCTCGGACCAGTTGGAAATTGTGTTCGTGCGTTTTGCCAAACCCGATTCCCGGGTCAAGGCAGATACGGTCGTGTGAGATTCCAGCTTCCAGGAGCTGATCTCGACGGCCACGCAAATAGCCATGAATTTCGCGAGTCACATTTTCGTAGCTCGGATCGTCTTGCATGTTCTGCGGGTTGCCTCGCATATGCATTGCACAAACGCCTGCTTGTGATCGGATTGCAACGTCGACCATCCCAGGGTCGCCTTCCAAGCCGGTCACGTCGTTGATAATCTGCGCACCGTTTTGCAGTGCCGCTTCGGCGACGGATGCCTTGGATGTATCAATCGAAATCGGGGTCCTGGTTTGCTTCGCCAATTGGGACACGACCGGTATGACTCGATCCAGTTCCTCCTGATCGCTCACCGGAACGCTGTAGGGTCGCGTGCTTTCACCACCAACGTCCAAAATGTCGGCGCCTTGCGAATCAAGTTGCAACGCGTGATCGACGGCGCGGGCGGCATCGAAATACTTCCCGCCATCTGAAAAACTATCAGGCGTGACGTTGACGATCCCCATGATCCTGGGCTTCGAATCAAATTCGAGCATCCGATCGCGCAGTTGCCAACGGACAACTTGGGCTGGTTCAGTCGACGGGTTGGTCATGATGTTTCTGGCCAGCCGAATCCACTTCGTCCTTCGAGTCTGTTGAACTTCGTTGTTCAAGAACCAGTCGGATTGGAACTTCACCGAAGCTCAGATTGTCGCGCAGGACGCTGAGCAGGTACCGGCGATAGGTCTTAGGAAAGGAGTCCGGGTTGTTGCACTTCATCACGATTGTTGGTGGCTGAACCGAGATCTGGGTAGCGTAGTAGATCTTCGGTCGCCTTTGACTGACCAACGGAGGTGGATGGTGCTGGATTGCTTTGCGGAGCAACTTGTTCAATTCGGAAGTACTCACTCGGTCCAGCGATTGCTTGTGCAACATCTGGCAGTGATTGAGCAATTTCTTGACGTTCTTCCCAGTCATCCCGGTGATGAACGCGATCGGCACGTTCCAGAGCGTCGAAAAATTGTCACGCAGGTAATCAGCCCAGCGTTCGGTCGGCATGTGCTCTGCCATCAAGTCCCATTTATTGACGACCAGAATGCAAGGCTTGTAATTGTTTTCGATGTACTGGCAAAGCTGCCGGTCAACTTTACTGATGCGTTGGCTGCAATCAAACATCATCAGGACGACATCGGCGTGCCGGATCGTCCGGTGGGCTCGGTGCGTTCCATAAAAGTCGATGTCTGTGCGAACGCTTTTGCCGCGTCTCAAGCCAGGTGTGTCGATCGCAACCAGAGTCTTGTTGTCGACTTCGATCCGAACGTCGACACTGTCCCGAGTCGTTCCCGGAACGTTGCTGACGATCATGCGGTCTGAATTGGTGATCGAATTGACCAACGTGCTTTTGCCGACATTGCGTCGACCGACAATCGCCAACTTGCACTCGGGAATTTCCAGATCGTGCTCGTCAATGTCAACTTCTTCCGGCAGCAGATCGACGATGCTGTCGATCAGCAACTCTTTACGGCGGTTGTTCTTGGCACTGCAAACCACTGGATCGCCCAGCCCCAGCTTGAAGAACTCATTCGCGCTGACTTCCCAGTTCTCGCCGTCGCATTTGTTGGCGACCAGCAGGAGCGGTTTGTTGATCTCTCGCAACCGTCGAGCCACCGTTTGATCGAGTGAAGTCATGCCATCTTTGACGTCCACGACGAACATCAATACGTCCGCGCACTGAATGCCGATCTCGATCTGCTGCTCGATCTCATCGTCCAATTCGTCGACATCGTTGATGCCGATACCGCCAGTATCGACGATCTCGAAATACCGATCGCGGTGATTGAGCAGATACGTCATCCGGTCTCGGGTGACGCCTGCCATGTCATCCACAATCGCCAGTCGCTTTCCTACCAGCCAATTAAAAACACTCGACTTGCCGACGTTTGGCCGACCGACGATCGAGATTTGAGGAATTGACATGGTACCAGCGAATGATAAACGGGTGGAAAAATGCGAACTTGACGAATCAGCTTCTTTTCAGCGAATCAAAGATTCTTTCAAATGGTAGTCAAAAGTCAAACAGAAACACGGGACGCATTTGCTATGGCCGCCAATCAAGACACAGATAGCTCGGATTCTCTGGATCGGGCAAAGAGGTTAGCCGCACAGCAGCTCTGGAGCCTGCGGCAATCAGGAGTCGAAACCCTGCCTCAGGCAACGGGTAAATACCAGTTCGCAAACCTCGTTTGTGAGCCGCTTCCTGCCGCTACTCAAGTAGACGCGGTAACGCAAGCTGAACCAACACCCGCCGCACAACCGATTGCTCCCGCTGTTGCGACGCCTGTTAGTGAGCAAGCATCGAAGCCGGAGCCGAAGCGCAAGGCGGCGAAGGTGGAAACGAACAGCCCCACAGCATCGCCCCAGCCGATTTCACCTGCTGGATATGAATCGGAATTGTTGCAGGTTGATCCTCGAGCGGAGCAGCTATCGATCCTGAGCCAGGAAGTATCGCAATGTACACACTGTTCGGAATTGGTTTCATGCCGCAACAAGACTGTCTTCGGAGTCGGGGATCCGATGGCCGAGCTTTGTTTTCTTGGCGAAGGTCCGGGAGCTGATGAAGATCGGCAAGGCGAGCCATTCGTAGGCCGAGCGGGTCAATTGCTGGACAAGATCCTGGGCGCCTGCAAGATGTCACGGAAGCAAGTCTATATACTGAACACGGTCAAATGTCGCCCGCCTGGGAACCGCAATCCCAACGAGCTGGAATTGGAGAATTGCTGGCCATACGCGGTCCGGCAGCTGGAGCTGATCCAGCCCAAGTTCATCTGTTGCCTGGGAAGCGTGGCGGCCAAAACTCTGCTCAATACGACACAATCAATCGGTCGAATGCGTGGTCAATTCTTCCAGTACCGGGGCAGCCAAGTGGTGGTCACGTACCACCCTGCGTATCTGTTGCGAAATCCGTCGGCCAAGCGTCAAGTTTGGGACGATATGAAAATGCTGATGGCGGCGATGGGCCGCGAGGTCTGATAGCTCCCCGCAGACTCCAGAATACCGGAAAAATCGGATAAATCCCCTTTAACACGACGGAACATACTCGGAATTGGTTGATACCTGATAGGGAGCCGACTACTATGAAAATAGCTAAAATAGAGTACCACAGGGGCAACGTGCAGCCTTCGGCGATCTTGTTACGCCAGAAGAATGTTGCACTTCACCGGAAAGAGATCTGATGGCTTTTAATAATTTTCGATTTACAACTCTGCTCGCGATGTTGCTGGCGGTGTTGTTGTTGTGCAATTCAACAACATACGCACAGGATGGAGGCGCTGGCGGTGGAGCTGGCGGTGGCGGTGCTGACGGAGGCGATGGCACTGGTGATGGCACTGGTGATGACGATGAAGATGAAGAAGTTGAAGACCAAACACCGGGTGGTGTCGAGATCAGCACGGATGGAGTATTCCAGTCCAAACTGTTTTACGATCTCTCGGGTGACCTCGATCGTCAACGCAAGCAGGCCGCGCAAGCAAAGCTGAACAAAGATGTTCAAAAGCCTAGCAAGCTTCGCAAGATTTCGATCAACCGACTGGAAGCTGCTTACCGAGACTACAAACAACAAGGCAAGCCGATTCCTCAAGAGATGAAGTACCTCGCAGGAATGACTCGGCTGACGCACGTTTTCTACTATCCAGAAACAAAAGACATTGTGCTCGCTGGTCCAGCCGAAGGGTTCTTTCGTTCTGCCCAGCAACGCATCGTGGGTATGCGAACGGGCGAAGCGGTATTGCAACTTGAGGACCTCGTCGTCGCACTGCGAGCATTTGCACCAGAAAGCAAACCAACACGAGTGATCAGCTGCAGTATCGATCCAACGGATCAGGGACTGGTAGGACTACAACAAGCAGTCAAGCAAGCTCAACATCAAATCAATGCCAACCGTGGCTTTCAGGGAATTAACGATGTTGACATCGCGAACTACTTCCAGGAAGCGATGGGGATGCAAACGGTTACCGTCAAAGGCGTCTCGCCAAAGACTCACTTTGCTCAGGTCCTCGTCGATGCTGATTATCACATGAAGCTCATCGGAATTGGGTTGGAAAGACCACCGGTTCGAATCACGAGCTTTATCGACAAAGCAAGCGCTGGTAGCACAAAGTCGCTTCAGCGTTGGTACTTCCGACCGAATTATGACTACGTCAAAGTCAGCGATGACGAAATGGCAATGCAGTTAGACGGTGGCGGTGTTGAACTGGTTGGCGAAAACGAATTGGTTTCTGCTGACGGAAAACGACGTGGTAACGGCAAAGGCAGTCGAGCCAGCCGGACTTTCTGTTCTTCGTTTACCAAGATGTATGATCAACTGTCCAAGCAAATGCCCGTTTATGCGGAACTTCGCAACATCATCGACATGACAGTCGCCGCAGCATTCATTCATGAGATGGATTTCTACGGCGAAGCTGACTGGAATATGAATTACTTCGGTAATGAATCGTCGTATCCTGTTGAGCGATTCAATGCTCCAACCAAGGTTGCTCCTGCCATCAATGCGGTCTGGAAGAAAGGACTGTTGCTCACGCCGATCGGCGGAGGTGTCAACATTCAGCCACGAGTCGCTTTGAGTTCGGATCGTATAAAGTCCGATGACACTGGTTCGATTATGAAAACGAAGAAAGCAATTGACACTGCGTCATTGCGATCAAATCAATGGTGGTGGGACTAACGCAGTCCGAGTTCACACTCAAACAATTTGAATTCAAAACGCAATGGCTACCTTCTGGCTGTTGCGTTTTTTTGTTGACAGTCGAGCAGCCCGGCGAACAGGATCTTAACTAGCAATCCTCAGGACGATGGTTTCGAAGAAAGTCATTTACAAAGGGCGAGTCCAAGGCGTCGGTTTTCGGTACACCTGTTGCCAGCTTGCCAGGCACGCTCAAGTTGTCGGTTGGGTTCGGAATTTGCCAGACGGTCAAGTTGAACTGGCAGTGCGTGGTCAGCAGTCCGAGGTATCCAGTCTGCTGGCTTCGATTCGTACCCATGAGCGTCTGTCGGGCTACATCCGTGACGAAGTCGAGGAACCTGTTCTTGAATCAGAGTTTGATCAGATGGAAGATTTTTCCATTCGCCGATAGCGAACGATTCCACGCCGAATACCGAACGAAGACAAAAAAAGGGTGGCACGGATTCTTGAATCCGTGTGCCGCAGGCACAAGAGGCTGTGATCATGGCCTCCGTCCAGCGGCGGCTACGCACATCAATCTCACC
>CAZXLW010000141.1:0-7143 GCA_964641465.1 uncultured Pirellulaceae bacterium
GACGTAGCTCAATTGGGAGAGCGCCGCCCTTGCACGGCGGAGGTTGTCGGTTCGAGGCCGGTCGTCTCCATAAGCCGCTTGCCATAATAGGCAAGCGGCTTATTTTTTGTTTTGTCATACATACGGTATCCAGCCCCGATTTGCTCCTATGGCTGAAGCAAAGTCATTTGTGATCTGGTTTCAACAGCGGAGCGGATCAAGCCATCTGGTCTCTCTGTTGAACAGCCACCCGGAAATTCACTGCAAAGGTGAAATGTTCGGCTGCTTTCCGATCGCTGGCATCGACGACCCAAACCAGGACTCCAATGGCCGACAGTTAGGCGACAGGCTGTATCGTCGCCTGATTAACCAGTTCCCAGGGCGAATCGAGAATCCTGCCGATCGGCAGTGCGTGGACGAACTGACGGCTTTTCTGGACGAAGCACCGACCAACCTGAAACGGTCGATTCGTGGCTTCAAGTTGAAGTTCCCCTCTCAGATGAAGCTGTTTCCCGAGATAGTCGATACGTTGCGACAACAGAGTTCTTTGTTGCGTGTAATCGTTTTAACCCGCAAGAACTACCTGCGCCGCGCTGTTTCTGTGCTTAACCTGGAGCGAATACAACAATCCACAGCCCAATCGAATCTGAAAAAGAAAATCCAACTTCCCGCGACTCGGTTCGATGTCTCGGAAGTCATTCGGCTGATCAAATATTATCAATCTATCGAAGCTGAATTTTCGTCGTGGCCAAAGACGTTTGAACAGCGACTCCAAGTCGAATATGAAGACCTGGTTTCCAATCAAAACGAAGTCACGCAGCAAATCCAGAATTTCCTGGGCGTGTCAACTCGCCAGGAACTTACGTCCAAGGTTAAAAGAATTGCACCAGCGAAAATGGAAGATCTCGTCGAAAACTCAGACGAGTTAAGAGCAGCCTTAAAAGCGAATCAGCTATCTTTTGAGATGTGATCCGCTTAGAGATTCTTGAAGGACGAGCGGAGGCGATAGAGAACCTAGTCGAGATTCTGTGCCGACACGAACAATGTCGCCGACGCAATCAAGCACAACACCAGTACGTTCGCCAATTCGAACAAGTTACTTGCGATCCCAGTGAAGTTCGCGACAACTGCCAGAATCAGCAATCCACAAGCGACGCCTGCGAAAAAATTAAGGGCATAGTGATGGTTGATTTGTGCCGAACAAACGGTTTTTTCAGTCATTTTCACGTTGTTGATTCCCCGATTCAGACGGAATGATTCCGCATAATTGCCTTATTCGATAGTACCAGCAATCCCGGCAGATTCCATCAAATTCTCAGATTATTCACACAGGAACATCTGCAAGTAAACCCCGGCGAGGAAACGTCGTGTTTTTTGACCTCTGCGTCAGGGCAGGTATTTTGCCTTGACGTCAAATCAATTTATGCGGGCGATCCGGCAAAGGCAACAAGCGCAAATTATTAATTGCAAATTCGAGGTTAAGCAGTTCACAGCAGACGCAGCAAATACTTCTTGAGCCGCTGAGTAGCAACAGATTTTCGCAGTCGAATTTGTGCCTGGTGGTATGCTCTGAAATTCAGCCCGAGCCAAGAGTCTTCAGTCCGTTAAGACTTCTTTAGGCCGATGGACCGCGATCAGCTTGCAGGATCCTGGCTTGGGCAGCGGTGCCCAGGTATCTTGCCCCAGGTCAACATGCGCGATCGCTGCGGTCGCCATGAATTCGTCTTCACCAGTCAATTCGGCGACCAATTCTTCCAGACCCGGATTGTGTCCAATTACCATCACTCGGCCGCAACTATCCGGCAACTGTTGCAACAGCTCCAAATAAGCTTCCGGCTGCGCGAGGTACAACTGGTCGAAGGTGTCCAATTGCACCGATTCGTTCCCAAAGATTTCGACCAGTAGTTGGGCAGTCATCCGGGCCCGTTTGGCGGTCGAACAGAGCATGATTTCGGGGACTAATTCCCATTCAACCAGCAATTGAGCCATCCGCGGCGCGTCACGAAGTCCACGCTTATTCAGCGGGCGATCGTGATCTGACAGCGTTTCGTTGCCCCAGGAAGATTTCGCGTGCCGCATGATCAACAGTTCTTTACCCATTCCATCGTTTTACGATAGGACAGTCACCGAAACAAGATTAAGCTACAGCTTTGCCACTTATTGTGATCTGGCGATCTCTTTTAGCGCTCCCTTCCGCTAAATAGCTAAATGGCCAAATGATCATGGCGACATTGAACTAATTTTTTTATCAAGCTCAAACATCCACGTGGATATCGAACGATCCAGAATTGAAGAAGATTTGCGAGGTGTCATCGAAGGCAGGATTCGATGCGACGATACCTTTTTGCAAATGTATGCAACGGATGCGAGCATCTACGAGTCTCGTCCGCTGGCTGTGGTGATGCCGGCCAATACCGAAGACGTCGTCCAGTGCATGACTTATGCAGCGGAGAACCAGATCCCGATCACGCCACGGGGAGCCGGCAGCAATGTGATCGGAGGCTGCGTTGGCTCCGGGATCGTACTCGATTTTTCCACTGCGATGCGGCGAGTGTTATCGGTCGACCGAGAATCCGTTACAGCCGAAGCGGGCGTTGTGCTCGACGACCTGAACAAGAACCTCCTGCCGCACGGACGCCGGTTTGGCCCCGATCCACCCACACGTCGCGTTTCGACGATTGGTGGAATCTTGTCGCTCAACGCCAGCGGCAGTAAATGGATGTTGTACGGAACGCCACGCGACAAAGTCCTGCAACTGGAAGTTGTCTTGCCGACGGGGCAGGTAGTCACCATCGATTCGTGGATCCATCAACAGGAAAAGACCGAGTCGCATATCAGCCATATCGAGTCCAAGGTACAGTCGATTGTCAATCGCTATGCCGACACGATCGAAGCCAAGAAGCCTAAGACGAAGATCAATCAGGCCGGGTACAACCTGTTCGATGTCATTCAAAATGGACGAGTTGACCTCACGCGTTTGTTGGTGGGCAGCGAAGGTACTCTGGCGATAATCACGAAGGCGAAGTTGCTGACGGAAACGCTGCCGCGGCATCGCGGAGTCATGCTGCTAAGTTTTCACCAACTTGAAACGGCAGCCAAGGCAGCGGTTGAGATCGCGAAAATGGGAGTGGTAGCTTGCGATTTGATCGACAGGCGGTTGCTGACTTTGGCCTGCGAGACCAACCCCGAATTCCAGCGACTGATTCCTGCGGATGCGGAATCTATTTTGTTGGTCGAAATGCAGGCGGAAGATCATGTTGTTTTGCAGGATAAACTGGCCCATCTGAAGAATCGAATTCAGAACCGCAAGAAACTGGCGTTTGACATTCGCAGTGCGACGCAAAAATCAGAACGCGATATGTTCTGGCGATTGACGAGGCGGATCATCCCGACGCTGTATCGACTGCGCGGTAACAAGCGTGCGTTGACGTTTGTGGAAGATATTGCAATCGACCCACAGCAGTTGCCCAAGTTTATGAAGCTGTTGCATCTGACGTTGAACGAATTTGAAGTGACGGCGTCGATCTTTTCGCATACTCCGCAGGGCCTGATCAACGTTCGCCCCTTTTTGGATTTGTCTGACGACAACGATCGCAGGAAGATGCAACGATTGGCGGAAGCGTTGTTCGATCGTGTCGTCGAATTTGGTGGAACCATTTCAGGAGCGTGTGGCGACGGCATGAGTCGTTCGTGGTATCTTCGACGACAGTACGGCGATTTGAATCAGGCATTCGTGGCGACGAAGCGAACTTTCGATCCGCAGAATGTTCTCAATCCTGGCAAAGTAATCGCGTCAGAAACTCAGCGCGTGGCGACTGAAGTCAGATTGGTCGAAGCCGCTCAACCAAAAACGACGGAAATCGGAGACGAACAACCTGCAAATCAGCTGCCGATCATCGAAACGCATTTGAATTGGGATGCCGATGCGTTGGCGATGGCGTCGCGGAACTGTAACGGATGTGCGCGATGTCGGACGGGATTGCCTGAAGTGCGGATGTGTCCGGTGTTTCGCCTGTCACGCCGTGAGGAGGCTTCGCCGCGGGCCAAAGCGAACTTGATGCGGGCAATTGTTACTGGCCAGTTGCCGGCTGAAGAACTGGCATCGGAGCAATTCAAAGAGATTGCGGATCTCTGTTTCAATTGCCATCAATGCCGCCTCGATTGCCCGGCCAGTGTCGATGTGCCGAAGTTGATGGTCGAAGCGAAGGCCAGTTTCTATGCCGTCAACGGGCTTAAGTTTTCAGATTGGATGCTTACGCGACTCGATTGGCTGTACGAGTTTGCCTCGCGTATGCCGCGGGTTGCGAATTTCATGATTCGCAGTTCGATGTTTCGAGCGATGATGGAGCGTTTTTTCGGGATCGCGCGAGGAAGAAAATTACCGACGTTCTCGCACCAGAGTTTCGGCCGGTGGGCGACTCAAAATCGGTTACGGCAAACTTCGAAGCGGCAATCGAAAAAGATTTGCTATTTTGTCGATGCCTATGTTGCCTGGAATGATACCGAATTAGGCCGAGCGCTGGTGGCGGTGCTGAAGCACAATGGGATCGACGTCGTGGTTCCAAACGGGCAAGGCATCTCGGGAATGTCACTGATCGCTGACGGCGCGATTAAGCCTGCCCGTAAGCTTGCCAGTCGTAACGTTGAGGTGCTGGCGGAATATGTGCGACACGGATACGAGATTGTCACTACGGAACCTTCTGCCGCGTTGGCGCTGCGACATGAGTATTTGAATCTGCTGGATGAGAGCGAAGCAAAGTTGGTGGCTGAGAACACCACCGATGCGTGTTCGTTGTTGTTGCAATTGCATCAATCGGGCGATCTGGAACTGGATTTCGCCCCGACAAGTGTCCATGTTGGCTATCACCTACCCTGCCATCAACGAGTCTTCACCAAGGATCCGCCGGCGGTAAAACTGCTGAAACTGATCCCGGGGCTAACTGTCGAATGGATCGAAAAGGGCTGTTCAGGAATGGCTGGAACCTGGGGTTTGAAGTCGAAAAACTATATGCGTTCGTTGAAAATCGGATTCGGCTTGATCAATGCGGTCCGCGACTCAACAATTATCGCCGGTACAACCGAGTGCAGCACCTGTAAAATTCAGATGGAGCAGGGTACGGTTAAGCCTACCGTTCACCCGATCAAAATTCTGGCAAAGGCGTATGGACTGATGCCGGAACTTGACGACTTGTTTCATCGACGCAGCGAGGCATTGGTAACTTCATGAAAATTCGCATCGCGTTCTTTGCGGCGGCTCGCGACATTACGGGCTGCGATTGGCTGGATTTAGAGGTGGACGATGAGTCCTCGGTTGACAGTGTTCGTGGGTTGTTGGGCCAGCAGTACCCGGAAATCGTACCGATTATGGAAACCTGCACGTGGGCCGTTGATCACGAGTATGTGGATATCTCGCAAATCTTGCATGATGGAGCCGAGATCGGATTGATTCCTCCCGTCAGTGGAGGTTAACTGTTACTTACTATGATCGAAGTTGTTGAAACACCAATTGATGAGGCTGCCATCCTCGCGGCTATTAAGTCGGATGCGGCAGGCGCTTGCGTGTTGTTTTCCGGGACGACTCGGCAGTTCACCGCTGGCCGCGAGACGAGCACACTCCGGTACCAGGCCTACGGCGAAATGGCGGTTAAGAAGCTGGAGTGGTTGAAAGCAGAGGCAACCCGCGAATATTCGTTGCAAGAATGTTGCATTGTCCATCGGCTCGGTGAAGTTCCGATTGGCGAGTCCAGTGTGGTGGTCGGGGTCAGTTCCGCGCATCGCAAAGATGCTTTCCGGGCGGCCGAGTGGATTATGGACACGTTGAAGCGTGAGGTGCCGATCTGGAAGCAGGAAGTTTGGGCCGATGGGACCGAGGAATGGATTCATCCTGACAAAAACGTTCCGTCGACGTCGAACGAGGTGTCTTGATGCAACAACTCATCGACTCATTCGGACGATTGCATACTAACTTGCGGATCAGCGTGACCGATCGCTGTAACATTCGCTGTTTTTATTGCATGCCAGATGAGAACGTGAAGTTTCTCCCGCACGACAGGATCCTGACTTTCGAAGAGATCGCGAAATTCACTTCCATCTGCGGAAAGCTCGGCGTTAACAAGATCCGGATTACCGGTGGCGAGCCGTTGGTCCGCAAAGAGCTGCCGAAGTTAATCCGGATGCTTGTTGATATAGATGCGATTGACGACGTGGCAATTACGACCAATGGAGTTTTGCTGGCTCAGCATGCGGCGGCGTTGCGGGAGGCTGGCTTGCATCGGCTCAACATCAGTCTTGATACTTTAACTGAAGAAGTGTTCCAGCAAATTTCGAGACGGCCTGGGCTGCAGAAAGTCCTCGACGGAATTGATGCGGCGATTGACGCTGGGTTCCAGAAGATCCGATTGAATGCGATCGCAATTACCGATTTGACCGAATCCGAGATCATTCCTCTGGTGCGATTTGCTCGGGACAAGGATCTGGAACTGCGGTTTATCGAGTTCATGCCGCTCGACGCGGAGAACAATTGGGAATCCGAACAAGTCCTGACGGGCGAGAAGATTAAACAACGCATCGAAGACGAGCTAGGGCCGCTACAACCAGCTGCCCGCAAAGACCTCAGCCAACCAGCGTTCGATTACGAATTCGTTGACGGTGCGGGCAAAGTTGGGTTCATCAATCCAATCTCAGACCCGTTTTGCTCGACGTGCAATCGCTTGCGTTTGACAGCGGAAGGTAAAATTCGCAACTGCCTGTTTTCGACAACTGAGTTTGACGTGATGGGTTTGCTGCGAGGTGGTGCCTCGAATGACGAGATCGCAAACCGGCTCGTTGAATGCGTGTCCGCCAAGAAAGCCGCCCACGGCATCGACTCCGAGGAATTCGTTCGCCCCGTCAAGGCGATGTACCAAATTGGCGGTTAGCTTTCTTGGTTCGGAGGAATCTACTCTACTGCTACTGAGCTGGTTCAACTCGAACCACTTTCGCAAGCAACAGCTTGCCCATCGTTGGGCGTCGGACATGCCAGCTAACTGACTGACACACTAACTACGTTGTTACTTAGTCACCGTGGAAGTGTAGACCATGCTCCATGGTCCGGCTTCGCCGCGGGTGTTGATGTAGCGGAAACGGTACCAGACCGACTTGCCCGCTTCGGCCGCCGAGAAAGTG
>CAZXLW010000142.1:0-7096 GCA_964641465.1 uncultured Pirellulaceae bacterium
GACATGGAAGGATTTTGTAACGACCGAGTGAACCAGAAAATCATCGACATTGGTGCGGATGAAATGGGTTCGCTGATCGTCGCTGGTTACATTCCGCAAACGACAGAATTTAACTTGAATGACACGGCACAATACTGGATGCGTCCGACAACTGGAAACCCAGGCGTACCGTTCTCAAGCCTGCGGGCCTGGAATGAACGTAATAACCCTGGATTCCTGCGTTGGTTGTCAGTCGCAACTCCTGGCGCACGGCCACGCGGTACGGTTGCTCCCAGTTTCCGAGCTGGTGTTGGTGTTGTTTGTATCGCTGACAATGGTGTGATGTCAGAGACGTTGGGGCCGTTCCTGTACGGTGTCTCAAACAACGTTACGATCACAACAGCATCGGCAGCTTCCAGTCGCGTGAATAACCAGAGTCTTCCATTCGTTGGCGGAGCTGGCCAGACGCTGACGAACTTGCAGAGTTATTCAATTCGCTAGTCGTCGGACTGAATAAGCTTTATTAACTACGATTGAAGGACAAAACAAAAAGGCAGGTCGCGAGGCCTGCCTTTTTCATGTCCAGTCGGTTCGGAAATCATTGTTCGTTTTCCTCACCTTTCTTCTTGTTGGCCAGTTTCGATTTTGCGGATTCCAGGCCGTCAATGCCTTCGTAAGCCATCGCGAGTTTCCAGTTGAGTGCTGCCAGTCGTTTGTTGGACACCGTGGCTTTCTTGATTTTCACAGCATCCAAACTTGGTGTAATCACCTCAACTACTTTTTCGTATTGCTTCACTCGAATGTAGGCTTTTGCCAGATTGTCGACCGTTGCCAGAACCTTGGGGTGAGCTTCATCGTATGCCTTCACTTGCTTCTCCAAAATCGACTCCAGCAGTTGGATGGCTGCTTTTCTTTCCTCGTCGGTTTGGGCAACCAATGAAAGATGCTTTGCGAGTTGGCTTTCAAAAGAAAGTGTTTCAGGGTGCGATTCGCCCGTGCTGATACGGGCAACCCTGGCTGCTTCACGCATGAGATCGATTCCTTTGTTCCTGTGCTCCTTGAAATAGATTTTCCCTAAATCCATTTTGGTGAAGGCTGCCACTAGCGTTTCTGTCTGGTTATATTTTTCAATTGCCTGTTCAAGTTCTTCATAGATTTCCTTCGCAGCTTCAGTCTTACCGAGTTTCGCTGACAGAATAGCCACGTTTCTACGGACACGCCAAAAATGGCTGCGGTGGTCTATGTTGGGGTTCTTGTTCAGGATATTCCTGGCGAGTTCCTCTGCTTCTATCGCAAGTAACATGGCTTCGTCGTGCTTGTCCTGACGAGACAACATTCTGGTTTTGTGGGATAGCAGATTAAGGCGGTGCCCTTCCAGTTCGGTTGCATCCTTGTGGCAGATTGCCAACATTTCTTCCAGCATTGGACTGGCTTCAGTTGAATTGCCAAGATCGAATAACGTTCCACAAAGAGCAATGCGATGCTTCAAGATTAGTGGATCATCTTCATTAAGAATCTCATCCAGTAAACTGATAGATCGCTTGTAGTCAACGATCGCTTGGTCGTAGTTTCCGGAGCCCCGTTCGTTTGCAGCGGTGATTGCAAGCACGATGGATGAAGTGGTCGGAGAATCAAGCGATAGTGCGACTTCCTGCATTTTTTCCAAAGCTTCTGGCATCGTCATGTCAGGATGATACCCGCACGCACCTTGGGACGAGAAGACCGAGGTCACTACGTCGATGCTCGCCGACAGATCTTGCTGACGTTCTTTAGCCTCCATCCTAAGTTCCACTTCTTTTCGTCGTAGCTCTATTTCGTTCCGATTGGCTTCGACGACTCGTGCTCGTTCAGAATTAATCCAGATCGCCGAAAGCATCGCGAGCGTTGAAATGACTGCGAGCGATGCAAAGGCGATGTTGACTGCGGCCCGATGACGTCGCGAAGTCCTGGAGAACTTCTCCCACAGAGTTTCTCGATAAGCCGCGACGTTGCCGTCTGCCAGGAAATTCTCAATGTCCTGTGATAGTTCCTGTGCCGACTGGTAACGCTCGATTGGTTGAGCGTCCATTGCTTTTTTGCACACAGCAAGCAACGGCCGCAAACCTCGCGGTAACTGAGCCTGCTCCAATTCGAAACAGGCATCTTTCTCTTTTCGCCATGAGCTGTTGGGGTTTGGGGAATTCGTAAGCAGAGAGAAAAGAGTTGCTCCCAATCCATATACATCAGAACGAATGTCGACGGAGTTGACTTCCCCGTTGGCCTGTTCCGGGCTCATGAACGCGGGCGTGCCGACAAATTTGCTTTTATTGTTCGCCTGATCCAATGGCGCGCTCTGTTCGTGATCAACAGCTGATGGCGAATCCAGTGTCTTGGCCAGTCCCCAATCCACGACAATCGTTTCGCCGAAATCTCCCAGCATGATATTGCTGGGTTTGATATCGCGGTGAATTACATTGCGACAATGTGCGTAATGAATGGTGTTGCATACGTCCAGGAAATGACGGAGCAAACGGCGGAACTCCAGTGAATGAATGGAAGCTTGATTCGAAGGATCTTCGTAGTACTCGTTTATCGCCTCCTGTAAGCTTTTCCCATCGATGTACCGCATGGCGTAATATGGTTTACCATTGGCGAACTGACCCAGTCCGTAGATCGGCACAATCCCAGGGTGTTCCAGTGTGCCCGTGATGAAGGCTTCGCGTTGGAACCTGGCTTGGTGTTGTTCGTGGCCGGAAAACTTCGACTTAATCTCTTTGACGGCAACTTTCCGTTTCAATTCCGTATCCGTACCGGACCAAACGTTCCCCAATCCACCCTGATGGCAAAGTCGGTCTTTGCGAAACCGATGCGAACGATCTGACTCGGATCCGTTCTCATGCGGCAAAGTCCCTCCACGCGTTTTCGCTGGGCTCACTTCCAGCAGACAGGTGTACTGTTTGGGGAATCGCAAAACGTATTCGCGAAAATTCACGCCGCTTTCAAATTCGCAACGAACGCGATATTCAGTCTTGATCAATTGGTGCAGGAACTCTGGCGCCGATTCAATCTCCGGGAACTGTTCCTGGTAATGTTCAAGTCGAACGCCCTCCCCTGCCTTGAGTCGCAACTCCAAATCGATCAGCACCAATTCATGTAACAGTTGAGGAGTGTCTTCCGCGCCCTGCAGGAAATCAGCAATTGCCGGATTCTTACCGGCAAATAACATGCTCTCGAATTCAGCAATCCGTTTTTCGATTTGGGGTGGGTAGGCTGGCATTTGTCATTGCCTCCGTTTTTCGAACCGTCTTTTTGTTTTAGTTTTCTATTGCATGGTAGTTTGAGCAATAAAAATGTTGAAAAACAACGGTGCTTTTGCAATATTATTTATTCGGGGATTTTTTGAGAATTGTTGGCAGTCGCCAAGGTCAAAATCTGATTCGCGAGGTAGCCGTCAGATTTTTGACTGGTTTGACATCATGCGTCGTGCACTGATGCGCAATACGACTCAAACTCAGAGGCAGAAATGAACAACAAACAAATTCTTTGGAACTCAAAGCATGGCCTGACACTATTGGTAATCAGCCTGATGTTTGCGACTGGGCGTTCTCTTCCTGCTCAAATGGATGCGGGCGAATCGCCAGCTCAGATGTTCCCCACTAATCCCCTGTTCGATGTGAATGGTGATGGGTGTGTTGACCTGGGAGATGCTGATTTTCTTCAGGAACAGGGTACTTTTCCGTTGGCTGTAACCCCGGAACTCGCGGCGTTTGATTTTACGGGCGATGGGCTACTGACAGGTCGAGATACTCAGTTGCTGTTGGAACAGATCGTCGGGGTTGTTGGTGAAGTTGTCGGATCTGACGGCGATGGCGGCGATGGCGGCGAACCCGGCGGCGGAGTCGATCCCCAACTTGCTTTTCAACTTGAGGAAAATGTTTTGGGTTGTGACATCGGCGACATTGATATTGATGGAGACGTCGACATGATGGACTTCTACTGCTTCGAGCTTTGGTGCTATTTTGAGCATTGTCTTGGAATGCCGATCACGTTGTATACCCAGTTCGATTTGGACGGAAGCAAATCGCTGGACATGACCGACTATGAAATTTTCTGCAAGGCATGGGAACGATCTTCAACGCCCGGCTTTCCTCCCCCGCCCCCAATAACGATTATGGGAGATTTTGATCCAATGAATGATTGCCAGGGTTCCGGCGTGCATGGATCAGGAAGCTAGTGATACGTCCGAGCTGAGTAGAGCAGCTGGTTGGCAAAACTCGCGCGATTCACTAATCCTGCGTGTCGTGCATCATCGCGATCAGTGAGTCCTTGATCTGCTCCAGGAAGCGATAAACTGTTCGTTCGCTACGTTGAACCCGCTGGCTGATTTCCAAATTCGACAATCCCTGCAGCCTCAGTCCAACGATCGTTTGCTGTGGCTCAGGGAGATGGTCGAGCAATTGGTCAAGCGTCTCGTTGAAAATTGCAACTTCTTCGGCAGTTGGCTCAGTAAAGAATGGCGGCGTGGACGAATTGGAATTTGGCTTGGCCTGATAATTATATTCAAGCTCCACGTTTCGCTTGGCCGCAGTGAATCTCTCTATCTTGTTGACGCATTTGCAGATCGTGATTCGGACCAGTAGCGACCAAAGTTCGTTCCAGTCATCAAATTCGAACTCGCCTTCTCGATTGCGTCGAAAAAAAGTCGCGAACACCGACTGCACGACTTCCTCCGGTTCAACTTTGGCACGGAATCGGCTGTTGATTCGTTTGCTTGCCAGCCGAACCAACCGGCCAACAAATTTTTTGTGCAGCTCCGTCTCAGCCAGCGAGTCTCCTTGCTGAATCTGATCCAGGATACTGGTGACATCCGGTTGGTTAGGTTCTGGAGCTTCGGACAATATTCAGCGCTCGGAGTTTTGAAGGCGTGTTTGATACTCAAGTTTAGCCGAACCGTTAACATAAGCCAACTAAATCCCACGTTATTGGTCTCGCGGCAATAGCAAGAATTCTTCGCGTATTCTCTCGCAAAAGAATCGTGATGGCGTCATAAATCTGTTGGATGCTCAACGGTGGGCAGCGAGCAACGCTTACAGTAACGCGATATTGGCCATCGGCGTGTACGTCGGACCAGTTCGATCGAGGAAACTGGAATACACAACGACGTGGTCGACAATCGTTCGGCCAGCATAAAGATTCGATTGGCGATTCGCGTACTCGGTGATCTCGTCACTCCATCGCTTGCCGCGCCGTAGCCTGCCCAGCGTCAGGTGTGGCCGGTAGTCCTTATTCTCGCGAGGGAAACGCATCGTCTCCAGAGCAGTCGCCAGGCGATCGTTCAATTCCAGCATCGCCTCTTTCCCCTCATCGACGCCAAGCCAGACTACGCGTGGCTTGTCGTTGTTCGGGAAACAGCCGAGCCCTTGGACTGACAGTTCGAACGTACCAAAATCGGTCACCGTTTGCTCGACCAGCCGACAGACCGTCGGAACTTCCGTCTCATTCACGTCGCCGAGAAAGTTTAGCGTGATGTGCAAGTTTTCTTTTTCGTTCCAATTGTAGTCCTTAGACATGCCCTGCAGATTCTTGATTGTCCGAGCCGCGGATCCGCGAATCTCGTTAGAAAGTTCAATGGCAATGAATGTTCGGATCTGGCCCATGACCTTGTTGTCCAGCTAAATGTGGCGATAATCTTACGACTTCGCAGATTGTAGTTGCTCCATGGGCAGGAGGTCGAGGCTCCTGCCCAAACACATCTCTGCCTTCCCTTGTTCTGGGAGCCTCCACCTCCCAAGATGTTGATTGAGTACCTGGATAGATGAGCGAAAAGAAATACGACGTTTTTGGAGTTGGTAACGCGTTGGTCGATGTGTTGGCACAGGTTAACGATGACCTGGTCGCCGGCTTTGAACTGCCCAAAGGTTCCATGAACCTGATGGATTCCGAGAAACAAGCCACGGTATTGACCGGGCTGGAGCAGAGCTCGTTGAAGCTTGCCTCCGGTGGATCGGCTGCCAACACCATGGTCGCGATCGCCCAAAGCGGCGGGACCGGAGTTTACATTGGGCAGGTTGCTCACGACACGCACGGTGAATTTTACAAGAAGGATATGCAGGACTCCGGTATCGCGTTCCCAGTTGAACCAGCACCGGCAGCAAGCCTGCCGACGGGAACGTCCGTGATCCTGACGACTCCCGATGCCGAACGCACAATGTGCACGCATCTTGGGATCTCGACTAGTCTGAACAAGTCGAAAGTCGACTTTGATTTACTGTCCCAATCCTCAATCAGCTACATCGAAGGCTACCTGTGGGACGCCGAAGATCCACGAGCCGTCTGTGTTGAGACATTTGAACAATCGAAGAAACGTGGTGTGAAAGCAGCGTTTACTTTCTCCGATGCGTTCTTGATCGACCGATTCGCCAGCGATTTTGGATCTCTGTTGGACGAGTATTGCGACATTGTGTTCTGTAATGCAGACGAAGCCCGGAAGTTCTTTGGTGTCGAAGAACTGGCCGAGTGCAACAAGCAATTGGCCGAACGCGTTGATCTTGCCTTTGTGACCAACGGGCCGGAAGGCTGCTACGTTTTGCAAAACGGACAGATTGAGCATGTTGGTGGCTACGAAGTCACCGCCGTTGACACAGTCGGTGCCGGAGACGCCTTTGCTGGCGGCGTACTGTACGGATTGGCCCACGACATGCCAGCCAATCTGGCTGCTCGCTGGGGCAACTATTTCGCCTCCCGAGTCGTCGCCAAGATCGGCCCACGCCTCGACGGTGACATGCAAGACGACCTCAAAACGGTACTGGCCTCAGTGGGCTAGACCAGAAGGCCGGCCACCTCTCAATTTGCGTTGACGACGTTGTTTTCGATTTTGGCATTCACGTTCATTGGCTTCCATTAGCGGTTCAAATTGACCGATCATGTCGTCGGGCTTGCAAACCGCGTATGGATGCGAACGGACGCGAATACGAAAAAGAAGCATGTGTCGGCAGGAGGATCCATCTCCCGATTGCTTCGGTGCTGTGGTTGGCGCTCGTTCCCCGAAACGATGTTGTTATCTAACGCTTCGCCTGCGCGACCCCTTTGGTTCGCGCTTCGCAGGCGAGTCGGAAAGCTTCGTCGTCGCCGTGGGTGT
>CAZXLW010000143.1:0-6976 GCA_964641465.1 uncultured Pirellulaceae bacterium
TACGACTCGGAGAGTCGTGCTACTTTCGTAAAATCGGTTTTGAAACCGCTTCTAGGGAGTGTAGCCTTCGTCTTTGAGTCGCATGGCGATCTTGGATGCCAGTTTCATGCCCCACTTCTGTCCGGCGACCATTGAGTCCTGCATGACCTTTGGTTGCTGGGAGACGAGTTTCTTGCCGATCGGCGATTCGTAAAATTGAATCAGAGCTTTGATCTCTTCGTGCGTGAAGTGCTTGTCGTAGCTGGGGACGGTGATGTCGATCAACTCATCCGCGTTGACTTCACCCATGAACTCATCCCAGAAATCAGCGGGCACGTTTGGGTTGGCTTGACGTTGCATCCCAATCATCTGGCCCATCATTTGTTTGGCCATGTCGCCAGCACCGGTAAGCTTCAGCATCTTTTTAATGTCAGCTTTCTTTGCCGGATCAATTTCCTGCTTTTGAGCTTTTTCCTTGGGTGGGGCAGTCTCCGTTTGCTGAGCAATTGACGCAGCACAAACAAACAAACTCAAAAGAACGACCAGCGAAGTTCTAGCGGCGAAAAACATCTCTTGCTCCTGGATTCGGTGAAAGCCCACATTGTAGCAGTACTTCGCGGACCGGTGCAGAGCAGGTCAGGATAAATGGGCCTGCAGAAATGTATGTATGTGTACGCTGTCGGAGACGAGAAACGCGGTCTAGAAAGTCTGACGTTGCTTTTTCAGCCCGCTTTTGTGGACCAGCTGATCCACAAGCTGTTGGGCAGCTTCCAGACGCATGGATCCTCCAACAGTCACGTTGGCCAGCACCCGGTGCTTGAGTTTGACCAGGTACTTTTTGGTGAGTCCAAGCTTTGGCACGCAAGCGACTCGAAATTCGTCATAGGGGCGGAGCCAGTTTTCACCAAATACGCCCGAATCGTACTCCACGCCGAACTTAACCAGGCGAATTCGATCCGATAGCTGCCGCTCCGACTCCTTGCGAATTGCCGGGACGATTCCGATCAATGCCAGCGACAATAGTAGGATGATCGAAACGGACCAGCTAAATGGGTGTGGCAACAGCCAATTTGCCAGCAGGAACATTTGCGCGTAGCTCAATACGAATACGGCACAGCGTATTGGATTGAGGATCTGAAATTCGGGCGGTCTTTGGGCTGACATCTTTAGTCGCTGATGAATTGCTTGGGAAGTCAAAACGTAGCTTTTGTTGAGGTTCTGGGGGGCGAAAAAAATTTGTCTGTCGAACAGGCGAAATGTTTGGGCCGATTGGGCCGATTTTTCAGGATTGGGACGGACGCCGTTTGACCTCTTGGTAAGAGTCGAATAAAACTTTGAGTTCGTCGATTTTGCGTCACTGCTGTCTGTGAGTGGGCTCCGCGAGGGGGAGCTGCGAACCGGGTCAGGCCTGAAATATGGAGCAGCCCTAAGCGGGGTACTCTTGTGCGGAGTCCGCTCACTGGCAGTCAGACGCAGGATTATCTCGTGACCGACCAGAGGTTCGATTCAGCCAGAATGAGTGCCAACGAATCAGGCCCTTCCGCCGATACCGCAGACGCGCAATACACGGTTGTTGCACGCCGTTATCGACCGCAATCGTTCGGCGATATGGTCGGCCAGAATCATATTGCGCAGGCTCTTACCAATGCGATCAGCCAGAATCGCGTGGGCCATGCGTATCTGTTCACTGGGGCCCGAGGAGTCGGCAAGACGTCTTCCGCCCGGATCTTTGCCAAATGTTTGAATTGTGTGCAGGGTCCGTCCGGTAAACCGTGCAATGAGTGTGATGTGTGCACGAGCGTGTCCACGGGCGAAGACATTGATGTGCTCGAGATCGACGGTGCCAGCAATCGAGGCATCGATGAGATCCGGCAATTGCGATCCAATGCGATTGTTCGACCGTCGCGGGCTCGATTCAAGATCTATATTATCGACGAAGTCCACATGCTTACTCAGCAAGCGTTCAATGCGTTGCTGAAGACGCTGGAAGAGCCACCGGATCACGTCAAATTCATTTTCTGCACCACGGATCCTCAGAAGATCCCGATCACGGTTCTTTCGCGGTGTCAGCGTTTTGATTTTTCGCCGGTTCAAACTCCCGAGATTATCAAACGGCTGCAAGAGATCTGCACCACCGAAGAAATCGAAATTGACGAACCTGCGCTGGCGATTCTGGCACGGCGTGCTGCAGGTTCGATGCGGGACAGCCAATCACTGCTTGAACAACTGTTGTCTTTCTGCGTCGACAAGATTTCCATTGAAGACGTGCATCGATTGTTGGGAACGGCCGATACGAGGCGTATTGGGGAAATCGTTCAGTCGATGGTCGACAAGCAGACTGCCGAATGTGTCAACGGAGTGGCCGAAGCTATTCAGTCCGGAGTTGATGCGGGGCAATTGGCGACCCAGTTGCTCGGGTACTTTCGCGACATCATGGCGATTCGCGTTGGAGCCAGCCCGGAGACTTTGTTGACGGTCAGCGAAGCGGATGTTGATTCGATCAAGCAACAGGCCGAGCAATTAGGCTTAGAGACAACGCTGTCGATTGTTCAAGTGCTCGATCGTTGTATCACTCGAATGCAGGCGAGCTTGCATGGGCGAACGTTGCTGGAAGTCGCCGTTATCCGGATCTGTAACCTGGAGCATCTGGATCTGATCGCTGACCTCGTTGATCAGGTCGGTTCAGCACCAACCAGTTCCCGGCCCTCCCCCACCGCGCCCTCAAAAAAAAACGACCCAGCTGAAACGGTAGCCACGGTAGCCGGCTCGGAAAGTCATCCGGTAAATGATGCAGTTGATTCACCCGCGGTTGCTAACACGACGACAGCAGCAGTTGCCACCGCAGCGCCAGTGGCCGCGTCGGTTGCTATAGCAGCTTCGGCAGCAGCCGCCACCACTGAACCAGCAACGAAACAACCTGAGCCTGCGGATGTGGCCAGTCCGGCTGATGATTCAGCTGGTTCGACTGATTCGACTAGCCAACCGGCGACGGCCACTACCAAGCTGACGGACGCGAATGTCACGTCTGTTTGGAAGCAGACTGCGAACGATGCGGGTGGAATGATTTCTGATGCCGCGTCGCAATTCAAAGACGTGAAATTGTCGGGCAACCGAGTTGTCGTCCGATTCAACCAAAAACACCTGTTCGAGTTCTGTAATCGGACGGACCGAAAGCAGGCGTTGGCAGCGGTTCTGGAGAAAATTGTTGGGGGAACGGTTGGCTTGGAATTCCTGATGGACGAAGTGTCCTTACGGGCCGACAAGCCGAAAACTCCCAAGTTGACTCGGGTTCAGCGCATCCGGCAGCTTGAAAAGAATGACTTCGTGAAAAATGCTATCGAGGTATTTGACGCGGAAGTTGTTGATTTTCACGACCCACCCACTGATCGGTGATCCGGTTGGCTGGTACCCTGCAGTCGCTATCAATTCCCGTTGGATTTGAAACCGCCAATATCTACAATTTCAACCGAATTGAAATTGCGCACCTAACGAAAGGCGAAAGCTGTGTTTAAAGGACTAGGAAATCTGGCAACGTTGATGAATCAGGCTCGCAACATTGGCGGCCAAATGGAAGAGATCAATGCGGAGCTACAAGCGAAAGAAGTGACCGGTGAAGCCGGTGGCTCGATGGTCAAAGTTCACGCCAACGGACTTGGGCAAATTCTGCGTGTCGAAGTTGATCCGGTGTTGGCTGAAAAACAGGACCTGGAAATGGTGCTCGATTTGTTACCTGCGGCGATCAACGACGTGGTCGGCAAGGCCAAGCAGATGCATATGGAACGCATGCGTGAAGCAACCGGCGACATTGAACTTCCCGCTGGTCTCGAAAGCACCATCAAGAATATGCTTGGTCAGGGTGGCCCGGCAGATTCGAATGAAGGCTAAGCTTCGGAGTAGAGTATGGCGGAGCTGACGGATTCCGTATTGAACATGATTGACCAGTTGGCTCGGCTGCCCGGAATCGGACGCAAGTCGGCTGAGCGATTGGCGTATCACATCCTGCGGGTTAATAAAACAGAAGCATTGGCGCTGGCTGAATCGATTCGCGATGTTCGCGAAAACGTACGGTATTGTGATGCCTGCTTCAATCTCGCAGAAGACGAGCTGTGCAAGATCTGTCAGGACACACGTCGCGATCAAAAAGTGCTGTGTATTGTTCAGCAGCCACGGGACTTGATCTCGATCGAACAGTCGGGGCAATACAGTGGTTTGTATCACGTGTTGCTGGGACGAATCGCTCCGCTGGAAAACATTGGCCCCGACCAGCTAACGATTGACCAGCTTGTCATGCGAGTTGCCAATGGGGACTTTGCTGAAGTCATCATGGCGACTAATCCGACCACCGAAGGCGACGGGACGGCGTTGTATATCTCCAATCTGTTGGGGCAACATGATTGCAAGATCACCAGGCTGGCTCGCGGGATCACGCAAGGCAGTATTCTGGAGTTTGCCAACAAGGAAATAGTCGCCGACGCAATTTCCGGTCGTCAACCGTTCTAGTTCTTTTCAGCTTGTTTTTGACGTTTGTAGCCGCGTGGCATGATCGTTACAGCCGTAACTGCGGATACAGTCAACTCGCGTGCGCGAAATGATGTCAAGGGATTTTGTGAATCATTACGAAAAAAGTTTGTTGCCGGGAAAAGGGGCGTAAGTTTGTAATGCGGGCCGCTAGTAGCAATAAATGCTGAAAGCGAACAATTATATATGAACATTCGAATGGAACGGCTCTACAATACGTTGTGCATGACGTCGAAGAGTCGTTAAAGGTTAACCGTCACTATCCTGAAAGGTTTGATTCGCAGAGAACCCTGCTGATTACCAATGAAGATTTCGTTCGGACAACAGTTACAGCAAAAGCAAACGCAGACGATGGCTCCGCGGATGATCCAATCGATGGAGATTCTGCAGATGGCCCAGGCTGAACTGGAAGAACGAATCGACAAGGAGCTGGCCGAGAACCCAACTCTCGAAAAAGTCGATGGTGATGCGAATGCGACGACCACCGAAGAACAACCCAAAACAGAAGAAACCGTTGACGTCGATCAGAAAGAATTGGTGATCGACCAGGAGGGGCAGGACAACGCGGATGATTTTGAGCGGCTGCTGCAGCTCGACCGCGACGTGCCAGATCATTTCGATGGTTTGAAGCCTTCGTCGAATCGAATCCAGGAAATTGGTGATCGCCAGCATGACATGATGGCCAATGTGGTCGATCGCGAAGACACACTGCAGGATCATTTGCTGGAACAGCTTGCCGCTTTCAAATCCAAGATGGACGACCCTAGAGTCTTCAAGATGTGCGAGCGAATTATTTCGTCGCTGAATGCGGAAGACGGCGGTTACCTCAGGGTTCCTCTGCATGACTTGCTGCCGCCCGATGCTGATCCGGCGGATATTGAGGTCGCACGCGACGCCTTGGCCTGGGTGCAGAGCATGGATCCACTCGGGATCGCTGCCCAGGATTTGAAAGAGTGTCTGCAACTGCAACTAAACAAGATCGAAGAAGAATATCTGTCTCGTGTCCGAGTGCTGATCAATGATCACCTCGAAGACCTGCAGCACAATCGGTTGCCGCAAATTCAGAAGGCGACTGGATTTTCCATTGATGAAATTAATGAAGCTTGGACCGAGTTGAAGCGATTGGATCCGAAACCTGGCAGGAAGTTCTTTTCCAAATTCGTTCCGTCAGTCAACCCGGACGTCAAGCTAACGGTTGACGAGCACGGCAAGTATCAGGTGCATGTCGACGAAGGGCCTGTGCGAAGTTTGCGAATCAGCGAGTTTCATCGCAAGTTGCTCGAGAACGGAAATACCAAGGACCGCGAGTACGTAAAAAAGAAAATCATGGCTGCCCAGTGGCTGATTGAGTCGATTGAGCAGCGTCGCAGCACTTTGAAACGCGTTGCTGAGGCGATTGTTGAGCACCAGGTGAAATTCTTTGATCAGGGTCCGGAATCGCTTGAGCCATTAAAAATGCAGCAGATTGCTGACAAGGTTGGCGTTCATGTGACCACAGTCAGCCGTGCGGTCGACGATAAGTGGATGGATACTCCACGGGGGATCTTTGCCCTTCGCCGTTTCTTTGTCGGTGGAACCACCAATGCTGCCGGCGACGACGTGGCTTGGGATAAAATTCGAATCGAATTGCAGAAACTGATTGACGGTGAAGACAAGGCGAAACCGTTCAGCGATGACGAGCTGGTTCAACTGCTCAAATCAAAAGGTTTGAATGTCGCGCGCAGAACTGTTACAAAATATCGCAAGAAGATGCAGATCCCCAGTTCACGCCAACGTCGTGACTGGTCGAAGAAAAAGTAGATCGCTCTTTCTCAACAGTTCCTTCCAGCCAGCAAACCAACAAATCCCCCGCTACATCGATGCATAAGATCATTATCGCGGTCACCGTTACCGCCATCCTTTGTCTGGCAATTGGATTCGGGTCTGGTTTTCTGGCGGGGTTCTACGCAACCGAGTACGGACGCGAGATGGTGGATGAAGCGATGTCGATTGCTACCGCGGTTGAACAACCTGCCGACGTCCAAAACAAAGAGCGAGTTTTCCAGGAACGATTTTCGCTGAATCATCCCGGCAACTGGTGGATCGACGAGGATGAGGAGAACTACGATCCTGAATACTATTTCACCATTTACACTCCGGGATACTCCTATGTCGAATTCGACATGGCCTACAGTGAATGGGATGAGGATGAGCGCGTTCAGGAGTTCGTAGATTACTTTTCCGAGGCTTACGAAATCAAGTCGGAAGCGGCCTTCGAAAATTGGGGGAATTACGAAGGTGTCGGTTCCCATATCGTCTGGACTGAACTCGGCGAAAAGTACGAAGCTCGTGTTTTCTGTTACGGGTCCGAGAATATCAGTTTCATTGTGACAGAGCTGTGGACGACGAACGACTATGATCATGTCAAAGTCGGATACAAGCAGGTCGAGGAGTCATTCGAGCTCTTCGTAGCCCCGGAAGATTACATTGAGTAGCTGAT
>CAZXLW010000144.1:0-6869 GCA_964641465.1 uncultured Pirellulaceae bacterium
GTATATCGGAAGCGGAACGCGTTCATGGGCCAGTTTTAAGACACGCTCAAATGCGTCGTAGTCTTCCTGTTTGTCGGCAGCGAGCGCGCTGGCCACCGCGCTGCGGGCCTGACATCGCTGATTGCCAGCTGTAAGAATAACGAGGTTGAGCCATGGGCCTACCTGAAAGAGGTCTTCACCCGTCTGGCCTACCGACCATCCCCCGAACAACTTGCAAAGCTCCTCCCCGACCGCTGGCTAAGTGCAAACCCCAGCCTCCGCTGGGAAATCGCTCAAACCCGAAGAGACGAGAGAAAAAAATAACCTACGCTTCATCGTGCGCTTTCGTTCTTTCGATACTTTTATTTTGCCGTGACCGGGCATTGAATTACGGCCAGAAGTTCTTCCGTGGAAAAAGGTTTTTTGACGAAACCGCGGATGGGAAGTTGGTCGACTTTTGCAAGAGCAGCTGCGTCGGCGTACCCACTCATCATGACAATGGCCACGGATGAATCGATCTTATAAATCGCCTCAAAAGTGGAGACTCCATCCATTATCGGCATGACGAGGTCCAAAACGACGAGGTCGATTGACTGTTGAAACCTGGTGAATATCTCGACTGCCTCCTGCCCTGACGACGCTGTCTTGACGGAAAAACCTGTGAGCTCCAATAACGTTTCCAGCGAGGTGCGAACCTGATCGTTATCATCGACTAACAGAATTGTCTTTATTTGATGTTGATTGATACCCGATGAACTATCGAATCCAGCAGTATCGCTGGTAGCAGTGATTGCCGATTGGAGCGGAGCTTCGTCGGAAATTGGAAAATAGACTGAGACACAAGTTCCGTCTTCAGGACTCGTTTCGATGTCGATCGCTGCGCAATGGTCGCGAGCAATCCCCATCACGGAGGCCATCCCAAGCCCTCTGCCAGAAAACTTTGTGGTAAAGAATGGATCGAAAACTTGCGCCAAGGTCTCGCTTTCCATCCCGCACCCAGAATCGGCTACTGTAATGCACAGATACCTTCCAGAGGTGACATTTGCGGACAACTGCATTCTCTCGAATTTAGCTTCGGTACAGTACTTTACTGAAGCAGCGATTGTGATTGTTTCGTTTCCGCCACCATCCACCATGGCCTCAACCGCGTTTGATATCAAGTTGATCATCAAGCGATGGATTTGCGTTGGATCGCCGGAAATGTCTGGCAGTGATTTCGGACAATCGACGACCAACTTCACCTGCGGCGGAAGTAGTGCATTTGTTGAAGGGGATAGGCTTTCCAATAACGTGGCAACACTGACTCGTTCTATTTTCAACGACCTGGGGCCTGCGAAATCAAGCATTTTTGTGCATACGGCGGCCGCACTTTCTGCTGCCCGGGCGATGCTGTTCAACGCCACTTGAACATTGGACTCGGGAGCCGCATCAATTGCTTCCGATAAGAACTGCGAATAAATGACAATCGGAGTCAATAGATTGTTGAAGTCATGTGCCACACCACCGGCGATTGCTCCCAATGTCCTGACCTTTTCGCATTCAGCCTCTTTTCGTTCTTCGTCTCGCCGCCTCGTGGCTAACGTTTCAGCCGTAACGTCTGTGATAATGATTCGTAGCGAGTCAGTCCCTTCGTTCCCGCGCGAGATACGGACAGAATCAAGCCGAGCAAACTGGGCTTTGATTCCAGGGATAAGCCTTAAATCGCAAGACTGCCGCTGGTCGGTACCGCGCGCTTTTCGAAAGTGAATAAAAAGCTGGTCGGAGTCATCCGGGTGGATGTATCTGGACAACCAACTACCAATTAAAGATTTGCGAGGTTGCTCAAATAACTTGGTTGCAGTCAAGTTCGCGGACGTGATTTGGCCGTTTGGCGAGATGGTTACGTAGGAAACTGGAGCGAAGTCGTACAGGTCTAACAATTTTTCTTTCGTCGACATTAGCTCCAGCTGAGTTTGAGCTAACTCGTGATTCTGCATTTCCAGTTCGGTTTGATAAATATTCAGCTCGTACAATAAGCGTCCCATTTCATCGAGCGAATCAAATTCTCGTTTTGGAGAAGTAGCATTCAACAGTTCTTCTGCCTGGCGTCGCAAGTCTTCTGCGTGCTTTATGGTCATTTCTGCTCCGAGTGGATAAATGACAAAGGTTTTGTCTAAAAAGGTGATTGCAACAAGTTCGTAGTTCGGATTCCAGAGATCGATCGGCCTGGAGTATTGAATATTTGTGAGTCCTTTATGCTCACATTCTCTCACCTTACTACGACAATCACCGCTAGAAATATTTTCAGACAAAGAGGGAAAACATCATTGGAGCATTCGATGATCTAGATGTCAATTTCGGATAGTTCCTGAACAAACGCGACACTGAACTTTCGATCCAACGTGTTACTATCCGTATGCCAGGTTACCGTAACCAAACCGTGCACTAATCGCCCGTCCTTTCTAACATAGCTTTTTTGAATGCTCGTTGATTCTGGTATCGAGCCAGATGGGCTTTTCCCTTTAGACAAGGCAGATTGGGTAGTCTCGCGAAATTCGGGTGCCGTGAATTCCGTGGCATTCATGGTGCGTAATTCTGCGTTCGAATATCCGATGAAATTGCAAAAAGCCGCGTTTGCGTCGATAATTGTTCCGTCGGATTCTGCCAGAACAATGCCATCAGTACATGCTCGCAGCACTGACAAGAATTGTTCCTCACTCCTGGCACCAGTGACCGACAACTGCCTTTGAGCTTCTTTAAGTTCGGTGACGTTTTCAAACGTCAAGACAACTCCATCAACCCGATTAGCCAGTGTTCGGTACGGACGCCCTCGTAACAGGTAAGTATCGCCGTTTTGGCTTGACACCTCTTGTTCGCGAATTGCCAGGTCTTCAAGAATTGAAATTGCGAACTTCGTCAAGTCGGTATCCTGAACCAGCTTGGTGGAAAAATCGCTGACCAGTCGCCCAGAGTCAGATTTTTCTAACGGAATGATGTTGGTCGCTCGAGGTGTAAAATTGCGGATTCGCAATTCGGAATCGAGAAAGATCGATGCAATATCTGTACTATCAAGCAAGTTTTTCATGTCATCGGAAGTCTTTGCAAGTTCGTCGATTCGCGATTGCAATTCTGCGTTGACGGTGGCCGATTCCTCATTGAGCGATTGAAGCTCCTCTTTAGACGTTTCCAGTTCCTCGTTGGTACTCTGCAATTCTTCGTTGGTGGATTGCAACTCCTCATTCGTAGACTTAAGTTCTTCGTTGGAAGCCTGCATTTCTTCGACCATCGTCGCCATGTTCTCGCGAGTATCTCGCAACTCCAATTCAACCTCGGTCAGCGACTTGCCTGACGGCGTTATCCGGGCTTTCGTTAACGACGATGTTGGCGCGACTTCTTTGAACGCGACCATAATCAGGTCGCGAGAATTGGAATCATGGACCGCAGTAACCGTCATTTCGACTTGAATTCTTTGCCCGTCATAACCGACTTGCAGTTTTTTCCGGAACTCTTTTTGTCGGTTACCGGATACCAGCCGGATGGCTGCTGCCAATTCAGCTTTAATTCCTGGTCGAGCCATATCCAATATATTGACGCTGATTTTCCCTTCTGACGGTTCCAGGAATTTACCGGTTCGTCCATGGATATAGACGATGTTTGACTCTTGATTAATAATCGCGCACGGTGCCGTTTCATTCTGCCGCAGAATGGCCTCAACATAATCAAGCTCAGTTTTATCTCCGCTCACCGTATTTTCTCCTGCCGTGGAAGGCTGATGCGTGACGTTCGTGGGAGTGTTGAACGAAAGGGTGTGATGTGTGTACTCTGCAGATTTCTTGCGAAAGAATTTAAACTTCTTGTGAGTCTGTTCAAATAGATCAAGATGCTGGCCAACGGTTTCGGACGACCCGAGAAACAAAATACCCTCCGGATTGAGACCATAATGAAAAACTGGCAACAGCTGTTTTTGCAATTTCGGTTGAAAGTATATCAGCAGGTTTCGACAACACAGCAGGTCAAGTTTCGTAAAAGGCGGATCGCTGGTGACATTCTGAGGAGCAAAGACCACGATTTCCCGGATGATTTTTCGAATCAAAAACTGACCGTCTTCGGTTTTTGAAAAATACCTTTCAAGTCGCTCAGGGCCGACATCTTTGGCAATGGCACCAGGGTAGATTCCCGTGCGAGCGGATTGAATCGCTTTGCTGTCGATATCGGTTGCGAAAATCTGCACTTTCAAACTGCGGCCCATCTGAGAAATATACTCATGCAGTAAAATTGCAATGGAATAGGCTTCTTCACCAGATGCGCAGGCAACTACCCAGACGCGAATCGTGCTGTCGTCGTCTTTTTCAGCCAGCAAAGCTGGGAGTATTTTGGATTGAAGGTGCTCAAAAGCTTCAACGTCGCGAAAAAAACTGGTAACACCAATCAGCAACTCATTGAACAACGCATCCGCTTCCCAATCGGTTTCGTGCAGGAAGCGAACGTATTGATTGATTTCATCTAACTGGTGAATAATCATCCGACGTTCGATACGACGGCAAATGGTATTGAGCTTGTACTTGGTGAAATCGTGTGAGGTTTTAGTCTTTAAAATCGTGAGTATCTGCTGTAGCGACGTCAAATTCTGGATGCTTTTGTCTTCAGCGAACGGGTCCTTGTTTTTGGTGTGTAGTTGCCAGTATTCAATTAGTTGCCCCGGCATGTTCTCGGGTGGCAACACGTAGTCCGCCAGGCCGCTATCAATCACCCTTCTTGGCATCCCGCCAAATTTGGCCGTGCCAGGTTCCTGTGCCATCACCATGCCGAGGTTGCCTTTGATCGACTTGCATCCCAAGCAACCATCAGTCCCTGTTCCCGACAGAATGATACTGATCGCATTATCGCGTTGATCCTCGGCCAACGATCGCAGGAACGAATCAATCGGTAAGTTGGCACTCGCCGACATTCGCGGTTCGAGCAATTGCAAAACACCATCGCCGATCGCCAAGTCCGTATTGGGCGGTATGATGTAGATCGAATTGGCTTCGATCCGAACACCATCATCGACTTCCTTGACGGGCATCGAAGTGCTTCTCTGCAGGATGTCGGGAAGCAAGCTTTTTTTCGCGGCGTCCAGATGAGTCACCAGAACGAATGCCGCTCCGAAATCGCTGGGCATCGCCCGAAAGAACTTTTCCAAAGCATCCAGTCCGCCAGCCGAGGCACCAATGCCGACAATTGGGCTGACCATCCCACCAGTGCCCATCGGATCCGTGGCAATGGCTTTGTCTTTGGAACTGTCTTCGTTCCCCGGACCTTTGGGTTCAGATTGACCACTCGCCTTCGTCACCTTATTCACCATAGGCTTTTTTGAGTTTCCATTCCCATTGCGTTTTGGCGATTGCGAATTCGTCTGGTTGCTCTTTTTGGAATTGGCTTTTTTCTTCTTCGTCATTTTTTGTCCAACAGACAACTGAATATTCAAACCAGGTTCTATGAATGCCGGCGCAGATTGTATGCCATCTTGAAACAAAAAGTACGTTCGTATTTAGGGTTTTGTTGGAATCTGAGTCAAACTGCTCACGAGTTCCAGTCGTCCACCAGCTACCCCTTGATCAATGATAAACCGATCGCTCAACGAACTCGCAGGGTACCGTGACCGGCAAGTGGTTTTCGATAGCTGCTTGCTTGCTCGATGGCACACGAAAACTCTACAATGGAGATGGAGTTTGAAGAAATTGAATAACCGTAATGGGACGCATCAATCATGACATCGTCGTCGATTCTTAAATTTACAGTTTGTGTCATCTTGTTGTTTCCTGGATTGGGTAGTGCTCCAATCAATGCTCAAAGTACTAACCAGGGCAATGCTCAGGAAGCAAAACCGCAGGCCTCGGAGAATGCGCACGCTCCTAATATCGTGATCGACGGGAGCGGCGAAGGCTGGAAGTCGCTGTCGTTGGAAGATTTTGTCAACGTGAACTGTCAGGAAGATACGTGGAGCGAAGAGGGCGGCGTGATTAAATGCAATGGCAATTGCGTCGGTGTGATTCGCAGCAAACAGCCGTATGAAAATCTGGAGCTGTTGCTGCAATGGCGGCACTTGAAGAACGCCGGTAATTCCGGCGTGTTTGTCTGGTCGCCGAAAGAATCACTGGATGCACTCAAGCCAAAAACGAATGGATTGCCTGGTGGCATCGAGGTTCAGGTTCTCGACCTTGGTTACAAGGCGCAGTACGAACAGAACGGTAAGCGGAAGGCTGACTGGTTTACCTGTCATGGGGATGTCTTTCCCGTCGGCAAATCCACGATGACTCCCTTTGCACCCGCCGCTCCGAACGGTAAACGCAGCTTCCCTTCGGCAAATCATTCCAAACCAGTCGGCGAGTGGAATAGCTATTACATTCGCGCGATCAATGGAGAGGTGCGCTTATGGGTCAACGGGCACGAAGTCTCCGGTGGCAAAGATTGTCAGCCAGCCACCGGGTTTGTTGCCCTCGAATCAGAGGGTGCACCGATCGAGTTTCGCGATGTTAAATTACGTGTGCTGAATTAGGCGGCCTGAAATCTTAGTCGCCTTACTAATCGATGATCTGAACTCAATATTTGGTGGAAGACCATGAGTAAAATCAAGTTGAGCCTTCGAGTAGCGATCGTGTTGTTAACGCTCTGCGCAGTCTTTTTAGCTTGGTTGGCCTGGAATCGAAATCGAAACTCCGATCGCTTGCAAGCTGTGCTGGAGAAGGTGGGCCCGGAAAACGTTGACGTCACCAACAGCGGAATCGAACCTGACGACGGCTGGTGGGAAAACCTGTTGGCCGATACTTCGCCTCGTCCGGGTGAACTTAGATTTTTCAGTGTCTCAAACGAACTGGCAGACTTACTCGCTGCCAGCCAGGCGACTGACCAGATTACCTCGCTGACACTAG
>CAZXLW010000145.1:0-6727 GCA_964641465.1 uncultured Pirellulaceae bacterium
CCAGAGGACGGCCACGAAAGCTTGCCTAAAACACCAATTTGGCTCCTGACACTTTTTTCTCCCCGGATGGACTCAGATAAACACGGATACATAAATATCTGTGTCAATCCGTGTAAATCTGTGGCCAAAATTTTACTTCCGGAAAAGGCGACACTACACAAGGATGAGTCAAAAATTCTTATCCTTGATGGTTGGTTCTAACCTGATTCTCCTGCGACGGTCACTTTCATGTTGCTGTAGGGCACTCACTCTGTTTTACCGTCGGCTTTGCACACAGCAATCTGCCCTGTTAAATTCATTCGTCTATGACTGGCAAAAAGAAAAACGCAATGAAATTCCCTGGCGTCGGATGCGCGGTGTTGTTTGGGCTGCCGTTTGCTGCGTGCAGTATGTTCATGGCATGGAGTTTGGCGTCGCTGCTGATGCTCGCCTCGGCTGCCAGCAATTGGGTCGAAACTCCGGCCACGATCACTCACCTCGAACTTGAACGTGGCGAAACTCAAAAAGTCATTGGGAACTATCAATATGTCTACCTGGGCCAGCAATACACTAGTGATCGGATCGCACTGAGTACCGAAGCTGACAACATCAGTAAATTTCACAACGAACTTTACCAACGGCTCAAGAAACGTTTTGACGCCAACCAGCCCGTAACGTGTTACGTCAACCCGAGCGATCCTGGCACTGCATTGCTAGATCGTAGCCTGCGCCCCAAGCTCGTTGTTTTTCATATCCCGTTTATTCTTGCCTTTGGTTTAGCGGGATTCGGGATCGTGATTAGTGCGATAGTCATGAACCGGATACAACGAAAACGCGACGCAAAATTTAAAGAGTTTCCCGATGAACCTTGGAAGGTACGTGATGATTGGGCCGCCGGAGAGGTTGTTTCGATGCGCTGGCGACCGTTGATCGTACTCATAGCATTCGCCCTGTTTTGGAATTCGATAGCATTTCCGATTTCGTTTCTATTTTTCAATGACGAAGATGCACCGGGATGGGTCAGTATTTTGGTTCTACTATTCCCCTTGGTCGGCTTGTTTCTCATTGGTGGTACCGCTTTTGAAGCGATGCGCGTTTTTCGATACGGCAAATCGATTCTACGGCTGGCTGCGGTACCGGGTGTTGTCGGTGGTGAGTTAACGGGCGTAGTCGTCGTGCCTGAGCATCTCCGAATCCAGGGACCGTATCAAGTAGCGTTGGCGTGTATTCGACAACAAACCCACCATCGAGGTGGTGAGAGTGAAACGAAATCTGTCACCTTGTGGGAAGATTCTCGTTTGATTGACGAAACGCTTAGTGACAAGGGTGGACAGCAAGGCGTGCCCGTTCGATTCATCATTCCCAGTGGCGAAAAACCAACCGATTCGAAAGACGATCAGCCAGTGACATGGAAGCTCACTTTGGAAGCCAAAGTCTTTGGACCGGATTACAAAGCGGAGTTTGAAGTGCCCGTGTTTGTCACCGCAGACTCGCAAGAAGGGGTACAGACAACGCACGAGACGTTGACTGAATTTGAGCTGGAAGAAACTCTGGCGCAACAGCTTGCACGGGATAACTTGATTGCCGATAAACCATCTGAAAGTAGCTTGCGAATTACATGTCCGCCAATGAGGCACATTGGAACCGTAATAGGTTTTTTTCTTACTGGAATTATCTTTGCGGGGATTGGGATCGGATTCTTGTGGCTAGGAGCTGGATTCGATCGCTACATTTTCGGAGTTATTTTCACTCTCGTCGGCGGCGGTGTAATTTTGGGTGGTATCGGTACCTTGCTCTCAAGCAGCGAGTTAATCATCAACGGCAAACAGTGGCGGCTGAAGTCTGGCTGGTATGGATTCCGAGGCGCTGGTCGAGAATTCTCGGCTAAAGAGATCAAATATATTGGCTTGAAGAATAGCATGCTCTCAAACAGTGGCAACAATTTGAAACAGTGGAACAGCGTCATCGCCAAATTAAATGACGGGCCCAGATTAAAACTGGTTCGTGGCCTGTCCGATCGCCGCACAGAACGCCGACTCATATACGAGTTAAAGCAACTGGCCGGCCTGTCAGTAGACACCAAAGAAGTGGACGCCTTAGAAGATTAGTGAATTGGAAGTCAGTGAAATCTGCATGCCGTTGCAAATACTAGTACTCGGTCCTGTTCATTGCACCGTTTAGGCACTGGCGGAGCCAGTGGCACCTGTGCTTGAATTCAATTTTTTGAGAAACCTGTTCAAAAAATTGACGTTTAATACAGTCGGAACGAATTGGCCTTCATTTTGTTTACCTGGATTACTACAGCCACGAGCGTAGTCATCAAGGCCTCAATCACCAAACGCCATGGGAAGTATACCGTCCCAGCCGATCAAAACCGAAGTGATTCTTCTATCTTAATTTTGCCCGCCGGTGGTCCAATAATTGGGGTCCACTTCACGGTCCTGTCGAAGCCACGGATTTGCACGAATCCACACGGATGAAGCATGGAATATCCGTGCAGATCAGTGAAGATCCGTGGCTTTTCGTTGTTAAGCGAGTTCGCAATGGGCTAGTCCAAATCGTTTGCTCGCGCCGTTGGCAAGCCATTGCAACTGCAACTGGCAGCATCGATTCAAAAACCTCGCGACCCGGCCTGCAAGTAACCGGTGAAGCCTGACAGGAATTTTTGCGGACCGGTGCGACTTCGGTCAGTCGTAAAACCATAAACACCGCAAGGTTTTTTGGTTGGCGTGTTACGCGGATTCGCCGCGGTGAGCTTTGAATACGGTTGCTTTGGGGTTTGCGAATGCCGCGTACTGATCGCAAACTTGTTGGTAAAGATGCTGCTGAATCCGGAACGGCTCGCCGTCGGTTGCAACGGGTACATACTCGCCATCTGCCGTGAGTCGGTTTGCGCGTACATTGTCCTTGAAATAGCCAGTCAACACGGACAATAACATTTGGCTACATGCTTTGTCTTCGATGGGGACCAGCAATTCCGCCCGTCGATTCAGATTCCGCCCCATCCAGTCGGCGCTGGAAATGTAGACGAGGTTGTTGCCGCCGTGATCGAAGTGGATAATTCTTGAATGCTCGAGCAAACGGTCGACGATACTGACGACTTCGATGTTTTCGCTCAGACCTGGTACACCCGGCTTCAAGCAACAGATACCTCGCACATTCAATCGAATCTTCACGCCGGCCGCAGACGCATCGTACAACGCGTCGATGATTTGCTTGTCGACCAATGAATTGACCTTGGCGTTGATCGCACTGGTACCATTCTGCTTCGCGTTCTCAATCTCGACTTGGATCAGGTTCAGCAAAGTATCTTTCAAATCTATCGGAGCCGCGGCCAGCAATTGCAATGGCTGCGGAACGGATAGGCCGGTGATCGCATTAAAGAACATTACCGCGTCGGCGCCGAGCTGCTCATTGTTGGTAAAGTAGCTGACGTCGCTATAAAGTTTCGCCGTCGATTCGTTGTAGTTCCCGGTGCCAAAATGAACATAGCGTTGGATGCCACGGGATTCACGTCGAACGGCGATACAGAGTTTCGCATGCGTCTTGAGGCCTTGGACTCCATAAATCACATCGACTCCAGCTTGTTCCAATCGCTTTGCACCGAGTATATTTCGAGCTTCGTCGAACCGAGCTTTCAATTCAACGATTGCCGTGACCTGTTTCCCATTGGCCGCTGCTGCCGCCAACGCGTCGACGATTGCGCTGTTTCGACTACTGCGGTATAACGTCTGCTTGATCGCGATCACATCCGGATCTTCAGCTGCGGCCCGCAGGAAATTGATCACCGGATCGTACTGCTGGTAAGGATGCAGGAGGATCCTGTCACCAGCGGCAATCGTTTCAAATACGTTCGGACTGTCGAGGAATTCAGACGACGGTTTTGCTGGCCACGGTTCATCTTTCAGTTTTGAGTAGCCATTGATTTCTGCCAGTTCGAACAAAGCGACCAGATCGAGCGGACCTTCGATTCGGTACAACTGACGATCCGAAGCATTTGTCGTTTCTCGCAGGAACTGGAGCAAGGAATCACTCGCCCCGGAATCAACTTCAACGCGGATAATTTCGCTGACCTTTCGTGCCTCCAGCATCGCCGTCATGCCCAACAGCAGGTCATGCATCAGATCGTCGTTCAATGCAATGTCTGCATTCCGCGTGATGCGAAACGGAACCCATTCCAAAATTTCCTGTTCCGGGAACAGCTTGTGCAAGAACTGACCAACGACGTCTTCCAGCAGCATGAAAGCATGACCGGATTCCTGCGGCAACTTGATGAATCTTCTCAGTGCGGAGCCCAACGAGATAACGGCGAACCGTTCATCGGCCAATTTAGCATCGTCCAAATGACCAACCGATCGCGACGAATCGTTCTTGATTCGAACGCAGATACATTGTTTAGCGCTCGACAGCAGGGGGAATTGCTGCCCACGTTCGATCATAATTGGGGCAACGACGGAGGCGATTTCGTTGTCAAAGATCTCTTCGACGACCGCTTTTTGCTGTTCGTTCAGCTGCTCGTGCTGCAGGCGATGGATGCCGTTCTCTTCCAGACCAGGCAGCAGATGTCGCAGCAATACGTTTGCTTGATCCGAGTTCATTTGCTGTACTCGGGAAGTAATCGCGTTCAACTGTTCGTTGACCGTAAGACCGGTTATCTCAACTGATTCAACTTTGTTTTGCAGTGCCAGAGTTAAACCACCAACGCGGACTTTGAAAAATTCATCCAGATTGGACGCGGTAATCGCCAGGAACTTCACACGTTCAAGCAACGGCACTTCCTGTTTACTCGCCAGATCGAGTACTCGCTGGTTGAATGCCAGCCAGCTTAGTTCTCGATTCAGATACTGATCAGCTGAACGACTCAATTCAAACTCCTGTTGTTTCAAGTAAGAGTTCTGTCCCAAAAATGTCAGCAAACAACTGGCCGGACTTTTTCATCTCCAATTGTTCGACTGAAATGTCAGTCGCGTCATCCACACGAATCACGACATCGTTTCCTCGTCGCGTGCATTCGATCTCGGTAATACGTTGGCTTCGAGACGCGTCCAACGCCTTGGCAATCCTCAGCAACGCGGCCAGCTTCGTGACGAGCACGCGATCCTTGCGGTCCAATTTGGAATACAGTTCGTGATTGGGTTGCGGTGTTGCGCGACGATGGTACCGAGCCACCAAGGCGACTAACTGAACGTCCTTGGCGCTGATGCCAAAGAACTCAGAATTACTAATCACGTACAAACTATGCTTGTGGTAGCTGCGTGTTGAAACCAGCAGGCCAACCTCGTGCAGGATGGCTGCCATCTCCAGAATCACCATGAATCGTGAATCCAATTGATGCAGATCAGCAAGTTGCTCGAACAGGATGCAGGCCAGGTTGCTGACGTGTACGCCGTGAGCTTCATCTATCTTGAATTTCTGCCCTAACTGAACGGCGGACCGAATCGTCTGCCTTTCCACCGAGTCAGACCATTTGCCTCCCAAGGCCATCTCTTCAATGATGCCGTCTCTCAAATTGAAATTGGCCACAAACAATTTGTTTAAGCCCAACTCCTGGGCGATGTAATGATAAGCCAGCAGGGCAGGGCCGAGTGAACCGGCGTCGGGGAAGCTCAAGTGGTACTTCGACACCAATCGTTCGATGGATTCGCTCAAAATCTCATTTGTTAACTCACCCAACTGATCGAGCGTGATAGTCGAGAGGTCTTCATGTGCCGAGTCGCCGAGGATCTGCGCGGCCGCAAATCGAATATCCCCACCGACCGCTAACAAGTTCTTCAAACCAAATTTCTTTGCCTGGTGTGAAATCACCCCAACCATGCGATTAAATTGGGCTTCAAACAAATTGCGAGATCCGATCAAACGCCCGCTCAAAGACTGCAACGCTTTTCGGATCCGCATCGCACCCTGCCGGTAGCTTTGCGAAAACAGGACTTCGGTATCCTTGAAGATCAACACTTCCGTGGTGCCGCCACTGATTTCACAGATAATGGCAGGCTCGGAAAAGATCTCCGGGTTGGATTCAATAATGGGTAACGCACCGACGAACGTTACTCGATGCAATTCCGCTTCATCAAGAAGTTCAACATGCAATCCGGTCGCGACAAATATCCGATCGACAAACGCCAGGCGATTCGATGCTTCCTTGACGCCGCTGGTAGCAATCACACGCAACTGGGATTTCTCGTTGATGCCGTACTCGGCAAGCTTCATTCGATAAATCCGCAGCACGTGGACGCAGTCTTCGATCGTGCCTCGCAGGATCTTCCCGGCGGAAAACGAATCCTTACCGATACTCACCGCCTGGGAAAATGATTCGAGCTTTCGAATCCGGCCTCCCGGATGGATCTCGGAAATTTGCATCCGCAACGAAGAAGCACCGATATCGACAACCGCGACTGGCCAAGGCTGGTTCGCACGATCCGGGCTAAGGCCAGGGTGCGTCGAATCCGTTGTAAACTGCGGAGTAATCACGTATTTATGCCGCGAACCAAAACACTAACTAAAGTACATCCGGCATCATTATTGCAGAGTTCCTTGTCTCGGGCATCATGAATTTGGCCGATAGATTCTCAAAAGAGGGGGTAAATTCCCAAACGGTTTACCTGTCATCCAGCAGATGGTTATCGACTTATTTGTCGATTATAGCGGTTCGTCAGATCTGAATTGGCTGAAGGGTGCCATGTTTACGCGAGCGATGGTTGTTATGCTTGCCGCGCCGACTAAGCATGCCCACGCCGCGTTGACCATTGGC
>CAZXLW010000146.1:0-6389 GCA_964641465.1 uncultured Pirellulaceae bacterium
CTACTATGGTTTTGAAACGTCTTCCAGGCTCAACGCTATGAAGGTGTCGGCATAATTAATGACTCTGTTCTCAGTGAACTCTATTGCATGGCAGTTCATTGCAATCCTATGGGAATTACGAATACTCGAAAAACAATGGAATCAAAAAACAAACAGCGGTTGGTAGGGCGTGGTTCGCAGTTGCGGACTTCGGGGCGGTTTGAGTCCGTCAAGTTGGTGCATTTATCAACGGAACCGGATGCGGAATTACCTGCGAAGGTTGCGACGGAATTTTTTGAGGACGCTTCGCAGTCGATCGTTAGCACCAACAACAGCCCTGACCTGCCTTTCAACTTTAGCCTCAATCCGTATCGTGGTTGTGTTCATGGTTGTAGCTATTGCTATGCGCGACCGACGCACGAGTATCTTGGATGGGGGCCAGGAGTCGATTTCGAATCCAAGATTGTTGTCAAACGAAACGCTGGAAAACTCTTTCGCGATTGGTTGAGCAAGCGGCAGCCAGAACAAATCGAACCGGTGATGATTTCTGGCGTGACCGATTGTTACCAGACGCCAGAAAAACAATTTCGGGTGACTCGAGATTGCCTGGAAGCTGCCCTTGAGTTTCGACACCCGATTCAAATCATCACCAAGAATAAATTGATTTTGAGAGATTTAGATCTGCTCGCTGAGCTTGCGCAGATGCAGTTGGTCAGTGTCAGGATCAGCATTACTTCTTTGGATCAGTCTTTGATTCGAGTCATGGAGCCGCGTACTTCGTCGCCATTGGCTCGATTAGAAACGGTCGCCAAACTGTCGGAAGCCAACATTCCAACCTCTGTTTTTCTGGCCCCGATTATTCCTGGGATCAATGACGAAGAGATTCCAGAACTGTTACGACAAGCAAGTCAGCATGGTGCGACAGAAGCAGGGTATATCGTACTGAGGTTGCCGTTGACGGTTCAGGAAGTCTTTGTGAATTGGCTGGAAACGCATTTTCCCGATCGCTGCGACAAAGTGCTGTCCCGTATCGAATCGTTGCGTGACGGGAAATTAAACTCGTCCGTTTTCGGAGAGCGGATGAAGGGAACGGGGATTTGGGCAGAACAGATTCGCAGCATGTTCCAATTGTTTGCGAACAAGTACAAGCTATCGGAGGAAGGCAGGCAGCTGCGTTGCGATTTGTTTCGCAAGACGGATGAAAAAGGCCGAACTCAAGGAGAGCTGTTTTAGTTAGCAATAGTTGCCGTATTCTGTTCGTTGATGCTTTTGAACAGGAGGGAACAGAGAAGTTAGAGGTACGTTGCAAATCGAATCTGGCGGCAAATCTATCCAGCTCAAAGCTAGGAAGCCTGGGTGCCATGTTTACGCGAGCGGAGGAGGTTGTTTAAGTACACCAACCGTATCATGCTCACGCCAACTTCAGCAACTGCCTCATCCATAGCGTAAGCATGCTTTATTGTATGGTTACACTTTATTTAGCAAGGCGAGAGCATGGCACCACAAGACTAGCGACACAAACTGTTCAATGCAGTTTTGACGGATCACGGACCGCCATGCATTGCAATTGAAACTAGGCTACTGATCGCCGCTCCGGATTGCGCGGGCCGCTGTTGATCAACGCCCATTGCTCAGCGATGACATCTACTGATCGACGGATTTGTTCGTCGGTGTGTAGCGAAGTCATAAAGATGCGGACACGAGTTTCCAGCTCGGGAACTGCTGGATGCAAGACTGGCTGGGCATTGATCCCGTTCTCAAACAATGCTTCGGATAACCGAAGCGCTTTGAGGTTGCTGCGAGTCATGATCGGAATGATCGGCGTCCCCTGGCCCATACCGGTGTCGAGCCCAGCTTGTTTGGCCAATTCCAGGAATAGGCGTGAGTTGTGTTCCAGTTGTGCAACGCGTTCGGGTTCTTTTTGCAACAGCCTCAAAGCCCCGAGTGCGGCACCGGTGTTTGCAGGTGGCATCCCGGCCGCAAACACGTAACCGGGAGTCGTGCAGCGGAGGAAGTGAATCAGCTCTTTCGAGCCGCCAATGAAGCCACCACAGCTTCCGAACGATTTGCTCAATGTCCCCATCCAGCATTCAACTTCATTGCGAGCGATGTCGTAGACTTCGGCCAGTCCTCGCCCAGTCGCTCCCAGCGTTCCGATCGAATGCGCTTCGTCGACGTACAGCCAGGTCTTGTACTTCTTTTTGATTTCAACGAACTTGGGCAGGTCGGGGTAATCGCCGTCCATGCTGTACAGGCCTTCGACCGCGATTAGAACGCGACGGTACTCGTTGCGAATCTGGCTTAGAATGGTGTCGAGCTGTTGCCAATCATTGTGGTCAAACGGACGCCGCCGAGCACCAGATAGCTCAGCGCCCTGAATAATACTGTTGTGAGCCAGGCTATCGTGGATGATCAAATCGCCGGCTCCAACCAAGTGACCGACAACTGACTGATTGGTTGCATGCCCGCCTGGGAACGTGATCACGTCTTCGACACCCAGGAAGCTGGAAAGCTCGAATTCGAGTTGTTTGTGGATCGTTTTTTCACCCGACACAATGCGGCTTGCCGAAACGCTGGTGCCGAATTCGTCGATTGCTTGCTTGGCCGCGGCGTTGACCTCGGGGTGACCCGAGAGTCCAAGGTAGTTGTAGCTGGCAAAGGAGATCAGCTCTTTCCCATCAACAATTGTCGTGTCACCGATTCGGCCATCGTGAACACTAAAGAACGGGTTGCGGATCCCGGTCTTGTCGATCATTTCGGTAATTCGTTGTAGCCGAACGTATTCCGGCATTTTTTCCAACTGATAAAACGCCGCTGGGATCTTGCCGTTTTCGATAATGGCTTTGGCGCGGCCGGGTTTGGAAACCGGCTTTGGCATTTTGCCGTTGGTCGCAAAATGAGCTTGAATCGCTTTGGTGACTTCCTCGACTGTCTCGATTTCCTGAAGGACTTCGTCAGGGAACCGGCCGCCGAACGCTACTTCCAATTCGCGGGCGATCTCCATTCGTTCCAACGAATCGAGTCCCAGGTCGGAAACGATATTTGTCTTGGCAGTCATTGCACCAGAAGCACGGTCTTTGGCGATCTTGCGAATGCGATCGACAACCACGTCGTAAATCCCAGAGTCCAATTCAGCCGGCAATTGGCCGTTGGCTGATGGTGTAGCGGCAGATTCCTCAACTTGTTCAGCAGACGAATCTCCGGTTGAAGTTTGTTCCCAGGCACTCCACTGGTCGATGACTTTCAACGTGCCTTCCATGAACTCCTGACGGCAGGCATGTCGTTGCACTTTGCCACTGGACGTTTTCGGGACACTATTGTGCCTGACCAGAACGATCGCGTCTGGTGGGATATCATGTTCGGCGTTGACGCTGGTTCTGATCTTGTCGAGCAATGGGCCCCAATTTGAACTCCTGCGGCGCTCAACTTCGCAGACAACCACTAAGTGTTCGCGGTCCCAGTGATCGACCGCAAACGCGGCTGAACCGCCGGAACGTAGCCGCTGATCACAATTTTCGACTGTTGATTCAATGTCCTGCGGGTAGCGGTTCACGCCTCGGACAATAATCATGTCCTTAAGCCGGCCCGTTACAAACAGTTCGCCTTCGTGGAAGAATCCAAGGTCACCGGAACGGACGTACCGTAGCCCGTCATCCGTTGCCAGCTTGCCCTGGAACACTTCTGCAGATTCCGTTGGCTTGTTGAAGTACCCGACTCCGGAACTCGGGCTGTTGATCCAGATCTCACCGATCTCGTTGTCCTTCATCTGTACCCGTTTTTCCGGATCGACAATGATGACTTGCTCGGTCGGGATCACTTGCCCGCTTCCGACCATCCGGGTCGCGGTGGCACTGTCTTCAGGCATCGCCTTAACCTGGTAATTGGCAAGCATATGCTTGTCGAAGGTCCGAATGACAGGCTCTTCGTTTTGCTTACCACCAGTCACGATCAGCGCGGTTTCAGCCATCCCATAGCAAGGATAATGACTGCTGTGTTTAAAACCGTAAGGCTCGAATTTTCGACTGAACTCGCGTAGCACATCTTCGCGGACCGGTTCCGCACCATTGAAAGCAACTTTCCAACAGGAAAGATCGAGGCCTTCGCATTCTTCCGGATTGATCTTCATCGTGCACCAGCGGTAGGCGAAATTCGGGCCACCGCTGACAGCGACTCCGTAATCCGAAATCGCCCGCAACCAACGAAGTGGCCGCGTCAGGAACGTTACTGGCGAAAGCAACGTCAGTTCGACCGCAAAGAATACCGGCATCAAGATTCCGCCGATCAGACCCATGTCGTGGTACGTCGGCAGCCATGACACCGCGTTCGCCGTTTCGCGATTCATACCAAAGGCGTGCGCGATCATGGTGCAATTCGCAATGATGTTCCGCTGCGTCAGAACGACACCTTTCGGTGTGCCAGTCGAGCCGGAAGTATATTGAATCAGGCCGATGTCCTGGGCGTCAATTTTCGGCTTCCGCCAATCGCTTTCGATTTCGTTCGGAATCTCTTCTGTGGAGACCCAGGGAATCCTCCGCAGGCTGTGAGCGTCGCCAATCGAACCGTCTGATCGAGCGAGCACTGACTTGACCGTTAGCGCGACCGCAGCCTTGGCATCGTTTGAGATCGAATCGATTCGGACCATGTTTCGGTTGCGGCGAGGTGGATAAGCCGGAACCGGAATAACTCCGGCATAATGGCATCCAAAGAACGCTTCCACAAAATCCAAGCCTGGTGGGTAGAGCAACAAAGCTCGCTGGCCTGCAAAGCCCATGGAGGTCAGGCGCGCAGCGATAGCCTTAGCTCGACGATCCAATTGCGCGTAGGTGATTTCGATCGGTTCATCTTCGTCGCGCGAAAGGAACCGAAAAGCAACTGAGTCAGGGATAGCGATCGCCCAATACCGAATCTGTTCTACCAGATTGGTATTCGGTGGCGAAAATGGTCCAAATTCAAGATCCAGGTTCACTGAATTATTCTCTCATCTCTCTCTTATCTTCGAGTTCCTTGGTCTCGATAAAAATCGTCCACTGGCCGCCCTCTTGCTTAATGTCAGTCCGTGATTTTCTTCGCAATGCAATCAAATAAGGGTACCCGTAATTGACGCAGATTGTAGTCCAAACTGGCAAATAGTCCCATGATATGCGGGGTAAACCTCCGCAAACCGTAAACAACCACGTACTGATAATCAGGATTAGGTAAGTTTTGCAGTTTTTTCGTGACAAAACATCTCGGTTACAACGACTGACCACGAAAGAAACAATTGACATCCTTTTTAGCGCTGTCGAAGATATATGTAAGGATTTTACAGTCAATGTAAGCTCCCCAACGGCTATATTAAGCAAAGCTTAATGGCCTTTACCGGAACAGACCATTTCTTTGAACAGCTTAAGCAGCTGGCATTATTAGCCCATGGCCAATCAAGTCGAAGTAATCAGCCCGCAGCAGACTCAGGATTCAACGGAATCTCGCGGATCGATTAAGCACTGCCGTTCGTGCTGGCGTAAGGACATTCACATGAATGTTCCGCTGCCACCGTTCGCGTTGGGCTTTTTCCTCGTCGTCACATTGGGTTTGGTTTTGTTCGTCCGCCCATCGCGTTGTGTTTGCTGCGGCAGACTTCGCATCTTCTAAAGGCAGTTTGTAGTCGCAGGCAGAACCTTCTTGGGTCTGTAGGCCAATACTGCGTCCGTCCGTGCAGCAAATTATTTGTTCAGATGCTGCCAGTATCGCTCGGGGTGATCAAGGATCCCTTGAGTCAACAGAAAATGATTGCTCTCTCGATAGTCAATCGTTTCGAGTGTCGGTGAATCAAAATTGATAACCGTTGCGCCGGGAAATGTCATCAAAATGGGCGAATGCGTGGCAATGATGAACTGGCTTTTCCCCTTTTTCAACCGGTCCAACATCAACGCCATCAACACAAGTTGTCGTTGCGGGGACAACGCGGATTCAGGTTCATCAAGCAGGAACAAACCGTTGGTCAACCGATTGTCCATCAGCTGCAGAAACGACTCGCCGTGCGATTGAGTGTGTAGCGACTTCCCACCATATCTCATGTAGGGATCACCTTTGAAATCTACATCGCGTTTTCGCGCGTCCAATAAACTGGCGAACTGTGCGTAGTACTCGGCGCGAAAGAAGTATCCGTCCCGAGGCCGTTTCCTGAAATGGGGATACATGGCCTGAGCCAGTTCGCTTTCTTTTTCAGGACCGAACTGGTTGGTCAGATCGTTGCGACCTCCGCCCCACACCGGGAATCCACACAGCCCTGCGATCGCCTCCAACAAGGTCGATTTTCCGCTGCCGTTCTCCCCGACCAAAAAAGTGACCGCGTTTGGGAATTGAAGGTCGAGTTCTTCGATCCATGAAAAGTTGAATGGGAACCGATCTCGCCGAGGCAGTTTCTGTTG
>CAZXLW010000147.1:0-6318 GCA_964641465.1 uncultured Pirellulaceae bacterium
CAACAAATCGCTCCAACGCCTCGACTCCCAGTGCAAATTCGCGAATTGCAAGTGAGCGTTTTCGACCGAGGTGGCGGTTTCTTAATCGGTCCAAGTTTTTCTGCGTATCGTAATCCGGTCCGTAAATGATACGAAGATATTCACGGCCACGAACCTTTACTGCTGGCTGGCAGAGATTCGTGACTTCGCGACTTTCCTCTGATCCTTGAACCTTCTTCTTTGATTTCGTGACCGTGACGAAATCGAGAGGCTTGACCACCATCCCTTCTCCGCCGGCTCCTGTCATTTCCAGCCACCAATCAACCCCAGCTTGAACACTCGCTTCATCCTCGAGTTCAACTTTCAAAAAACGAGTCGCCATCAATAAATCGCAGGCAGCATCTGTTGATTCGACCTGACAGAAATCTGCGATATGGTTCATGTGCCAAAGATGGTCGCGATCGACGTGAACTTTTCCTTCAGTCGCAAGAATATGAAACGGTGCAATCTTGAGATCATCGAGTGAATTGACCGGCCAACAATATTGTCGGTACGCATCGACGAACTTTTCAACGTTGTCGGAAGTTGCCTGAAACCGGGCAGCGAGTTCGTCGATTTTGCTCGTCGAACTCGAATCGACATTGGCCTGCCGAGCTTTCGTCTTTTCCAAAGCCAAAATGGCTGCGGGCAATGCCTGACTCGCAGCCGCGCCGACCGCCGCGTATTGGCTTTGCAACAACTCCTGGGCTTTGGCAGACCACGGCATCAACTCACAATCCAGGCAAACCCAGTTCGTCGAAAACGTTTCCCAAAATCCTGACCGAGTTAAACGTGTCGCGATACGAGCCAACAGCGAGCGTTCCATTTCCATGTCCTTAAAGAAACGACGCCCAGTCCGCGTGTAGACAATCCCTTGACCTTCACTGCCGGGCTCGATTCCAAATCGGTCCTGCGCGACCGTTTCGTCTTTGCAGACAACGATTACCGCGCGAGAACCCATGTGTTTTTCCTGACACACAACCTGCTTAACTCCCTGCTTGCGAAAGTAGCCGAAAGCCTCGGTCGGATACTCCAGGTAATTTTCATGATCGCTTGATTCACACGGCGACATGGTCGGCGGCAGATAAATCAGCCATTTGGGATTGGCGGCGAACCGACTCATGACTTCCAGTGCTGCGGTTGAGTTCTGTTCACGAATCGTGATGTTGTTGCGAAGCCGAGTTGAAACGATTCGCTTGCCGATGACATCGTCCGCATCTAAGAGGTCATCGTTGATCTGTTGCGCACTTAGGCCGGGAGTGATCGAGTTTATCTCCAGCGGCTTGGCGGGCACACAATAGACTTTTCCAGCCGGTACATCGACTAGCTCTTGCTCAGGATAACGCAGCGCCGTCAGCTTGCCTCCGAACACACACCCGGTATCAATGTCGATCGTTTTGTTCAGCCATTCAGCCTCAGGCACCGGCGTATGTCCGTAAACAACCATCGCATCGCCCCGATAGTCGGCGGCCCAGTTATGTCGCACAGGCAATCCAAACTCATCAATTTCGCCAGTCGTCTCGCCATACAGTGCAAACTCCCGCACTTTACCTGACCCGCGACCTTGCATCGTTTCGAGAAGACCCGCATGAGCAACAACAACTCGGCCTTCATCCAGGACATAGTGGCTGACCATCCCATCCAGAAAACCGATCAGCTCTTTGTTAAAAGACTCGCGATGTTCGGCGGGAATTCGGTCGAGATCTTCCAACGTCTCGGCCAAGCCATGCTTGATCTGAACATTCTTTCCTCGCAACTTGCGCATCAGCTTGACGTCATGATTGCCTGGCACGCACAAAGCATTCTGAGTCGCAACCATATTGCGCACAACGCTCAAGCAATCGACCGCACGAGGGCCCCGATCGACGAGGTCTCCTACGAACACCGCCTGGCGACCTTGCGGATGGGAAAAACAAAGATCTGACCAACCGGGTGTCAGTTCGGATGACGTCGGGTTACTATGCGCGTTGCGGCCAGTCGCCGCACCATCGTTGTGTGAATCACTTGGGATTTTGTTGAACGCAGTGGCGAATGAAATTCTCTCGTAGCCAAGTTTACCCAGCAGACTCTCAAGTTCGTCATAGCAACCGTGGACATCACCGATAAAGTCGAATGGACCATGCACATGAGTCTTATCATTCCAAAGCGGCACACGTTCAATCACTGCGGACTCGACTTCTTCCGGTGACTTCATTTCAAAAATATGACGAAAACCTTCTCGCTTCAGGCCACGCATTGACCGTCGCAGCAGCGATCGGTGATTCCGAATGATGTGAGAACCGAAATTCCGATCCGAACGATCCTCATTGCGGGCGACGCAGATTTTTTCCGGCATATTGAGCACGATGGCGACCGGCAACACATGAAACTCTCGTGCCAATGCAATCAAGGGCCTGCGTGAGTCGGGCTGTACGTTGGTGGCGTCGATGACGGTCAGCTTCCCAGCCGCCAGTCTTTTGCGGGCAATGTAGTTCAGGACTTCGAATGCGTCTTTGCTGGCAGCCTGATTGTTTTCGTCGTCGCTGACCAAACCGCGGCAATGATCTGACGACAGGACTTCGGTTCCCAGGAAATGCTTCTGAGCGAATGTACTTTTGCCAGACCCACTCGCACCCATCAGGACCACGAGGCTCAGTTTTGGAATCCGAAAAACGTTGGACTTGCTCATTCGCTGCCCTCAACCGGTGATCCCGTTTCCGAACCGATTTGCTTTGATTCAATCGTCACTGCATTCGCCCTGGCAATCTTAAACACACCCATTTGCGACGGAGCACCAACCTGATCGTCAAACGGCCCGACTGGCATCAGCTCGACTTCGTACCCGAATCGTTCGCAAATCGTTTGGGCCCAAGATTCAAATTCCGCGCGGGTCCATTCAAAACGGTGGTCCGAGTGCCGCAATTTTCCGGCGGGCAAATCGGGCCACATGACGTTGTACTCAGCATTGGGCGTCGTGATCACCACAGTGCCCGGCCGGGCGTGACGAAACACGACTCGTTCAAGTGCGGACAATCGAGGCGGATCCAGGTGTTCGATGACTTCGACAAGTGCTGCGGCATCAAAATCCGACAACCGGGAATCGCGATACATCAAAGAACCATGGATCAGCTTTACCCGTTCCGATTGAAAGCTGGGCAACTCGTCGAGCCGCAATCGTTGGCTGGCAATTTCAAGCGATCGAATCGCAACATCCATCCCAACGATTTTTCTGAACTGAAAATCTTTGATCAAGCGGCGAATCAATTTGCCCTCACCACACCCTAAGTCGATCACTCGTTCGGCTCCCGATCGCACCAATTGTTGATGGACCAGATCGAGACGTTGATCATGGAGCTTGATTTTCTCTTCGTGCCGGGGTTCAGCCTCGACCGCCTGGTCCTCTTCATCGTCCGTTTCTGATTCGCTTTCGAGCAGTTCATCAAGCTGCGCCAACGCTTGGCGGGCCAAACTCGGCATGAACTTCAGATACCGGTAGACGATCACTTCACGTTCCGGATGCGACTCCAGCCAACCTGCCCCTTTGTCGAGCAGCTTTTGCAGCTCATCATGACTGGTGAAATAATGCTTCTGGTTGTCGAAAACAGGTATCAGCACGTACAGGTGTTGCAACATTTGAGAAACGGTAACCGTCTGCGAAAGGCGAACTGAAAAGTAATGTCCCTCGCCCCACTCTGGAAATTTTTCATCGAGCGGTCGGTTGGTCGCTTCGACCTCGTATCCCAGCGGTTCGAACAACTTGCGCAAGAAATCCTCTCCTCCCCGCGCCGGCAAAACATTGATTTCCACTTCCAGTGGAATCGCAGTTTGGGCCAATTCAGGATGCGATTTGCAAGTCCCGGCCATGGCAGAACCAAGCACTTTAGAGATCGCAGTGCTCATGAACGAAGAAACCACGTACGGTCGATCATTAACGTAACCTGCCAACGCAAACTTCTGATTCTGCTTTTTTCTGCTGCGTGTCATCCCAACCGGATCGACATCCAGCAACATCGCCATCGTGCATTTTGAATCCGAGGCTTCAGGATAAAAAATATGACAATCGCCATAGCTGAGTGAAAACGTTTGCATCCGTTCCGGGTGTTTGTGCAGCAAGAACCCTAGCTCGGACGCCGGTTGGTGTGATGTAGAGATCGTTAGCAGCATGGGGAACTTCTGTCTTAGGTTTCATCATTTACAGGATGGACCCGGTCAGTAAAAAAATGTTCGCATATGTGCCGGGGGACCCGGAACACAAACGTATCGGGCCAGAGCCATCTTCTGAGTCAATGTACCATGGTTCACTGGCTTATTTTATCGTTACCGGCTTTTATCGTTACCGGCATCTGTTTGGATTAGTCACGAACAGCGCTTGCTGCTAGATTGCCGGGGATGGCGTACATCGGAGAAATGGCAGCAGGCGGGACAGCATTTTTGTGGGCATTCAGCGCGCTGTTGTTCACATTGGCTGGGAAACGCATCGGCCCCAACACCGTCAATATCGCGCGGCTGGCGATTGGACTGGTCATAATCGTCATCATGCATTGGTTTGCACTCGGCAGCATCTTTCCGTTCGAGACCGAGGCCTGGCGATGGGGTGTATTGGCCCTGTCCGCAATTCTTGGCTTAGTCGTCGGTGACACCGCATTGTTCTTTGCTTTCGTCATGATCGGGCCTCGATTGTCGATGTTGATCATGACCGCCGTGCCTGTTTTCTCCGCTCTGTTCGCGTGGATCTGTTTTGGGCAGGTGATTACCGGCATCGAATACATTGGTATGGCGTTGACGATCGCAGCGATCGGCTGGGTGGTCACCGAGAACCGCGGCGACGATGCTCCCGAATCAAACGCGAAAGAAAGTACAGCGATCATGCCTGACGGTCGCACGTTCCTGTTGGGCATCGCTCTTTCGCTGGTTGGAGTCTTTGGGCAAACCGCCAACCTGGTCGTCACCAAGTACGCGCTGGCAGATGACTATTCCGAACTTTCCGCCACGCAGATCCGAATCCTCGTTTCCCTGTTGGCATTGCTGGGCTACGTCGTTGTTCGCGGCCAGGCAGTCGAAATGACGCGGAAAATCGCGAAAGACAGCGTCGCGTTTATGCAAACTTCGGTCGGAGCCCTGATCGGACCCGTTCTCGGCATCTGGCTCAGCTACATTGCCATCGAACATACCAAGATCGGCGTCGCGTCCACGATCATGTCAATTCCACCGCTGCTGCTGATCCCATTATCCGCGATCTTTCTCGACGACCGAATCACGATGCGAGCTGTTGTCGGAACAATGGTCGCACTGATTGGCGTTACGATTATTTTTCTGTCTTAAGCGGTCTCAAGTTAAGCGGCCTCAAGTTTGAACGTTATTGCTTGCTATTCATCGCCTCAAACAGTGACAACGCTGACGTCGAAACCGAGCTCACAATGTCAGCCAAATTACAGGCGTACCAATCCGCAAAACTGAAGCCACCAATTTCCAACAGATGATACTGGCGCTCAGATGTTTCGCAGATGCAAGGAATTTTGAAGCGTTTGCTTTTCTTGCCAGCGAACTGAAAAACGAACAGCAGGAACACTAATTGGCACTAATCTTCACTAATCGAGTGGGTGGTGTGCTGCCCTCCCGAATTCAAAATTAGTGTCGATTAGTGCAGATTAGTGTTCTCAAATTTAATCGACGCGATACATGCTGAAGCAGTCAGATCAGGGCCCAAAATAAAGTACAATATGCGGCAACGACCCTTTGTATTTTCCAAGGAACCTCTCATGGCTCGCAATCAGTTATCCCGACGAGGATTTTTGTCAAAAGCCGGTCGAAGCACCGCGGCGACCGGTGCCGTTGCACTACTGTTGAACACAAGCGATTTGTTCTCACAACAAATTGACGCAGCACCACTGACGACGCTCGAGGAGCACGACGTTGCGAAATTACGCAGCCAGTATTCGATTGGTCGCGACGTGGTCTATCTGAACCATGCTTCCATCGGTGCGATCCCGGTTCCAGTTCAAAAAGCGCGGGAAGAGTATCTCAAGATCTGTGAATCAAACCCTTGGCTGTACACTTGGGGCGGGGCTTGGGATGAGCCTCGTGAACAGACGAGAACTCAAATTGCCAAACTGATCGGTTGCTCTGAAACCGAAGTTGCTTTCACTCACAACACGACTGAGTTTTTCAACACGATCGCGCATGGTTTGCCGTTTCAGCCTGGTGACGAAGTGCTATTCAGTTCGCTAAATCATTCGGGAGCTTCGGTCGCGTTTGAACATATGGCAGCCGTTCGCAATTTCAAAGTTCGCCAGTTCGAGTTTCCGATGTATAACGTCAATG
>CAZXLW010000148.1:0-6202 GCA_964641465.1 uncultured Pirellulaceae bacterium
CCAAGAGGGCGGCTACCCACGCCCACGCCTACCGACGCCCAGAAAAACGATAGATCGTTAGCTTGGTGCCTTTACTTGATTCAACTCACATTAAGCAGTCAGTCGTGCCGTTTCGCCGACTAATTTTGCGAAGCAGTGACCGGCGAAATCGTAATTCGAGGGCGAGCCTTTTTGCTGCGATTGGATGCAGTCCGCCGAGCAGCCCTACTACCGATGTACGTCAAAACCAGATTTCGGTTGTCTGCCGTCGAGACAAATTCCGTTGGATAGTCATCCCCTTGGCTATATGCAATTTTCAGGTTTCGATTCTTCAATTCCCAAATCGCTTTGACCTCTCGGCCAGCATCGGAGCCTTCGGCAATTTTGAAGACGATCCGATTCGAAGACGAAGTTCCGCTCGCCGCATCGTCATCCATGACCTTGGCTTCCATCACTTTCCCCTTAGACATACTTTCGCCAGACTTCGCATCAAACGTTCCTTGCTTGATTGAAAGCCGCATAGTGGAGAGAATGTCCTCCGGAACGTCCTGACCGCTCATCATGCCTTCCTTCAACGTCCATTCGCCGTCGATTCCCGGTAACTGGGCGGAAACGGGTCCAGAAAAACCCAACAATAAAATCATTACAGCAGCGATCGAAAAAGATTTCATCACTTGTACTCTCGATAAAAATGAAAACAGGACTAATATTTTGAGTCGGAGATCGAACTATCATTTTCGAAACTCCTAACGGCATATAATCAAGGATAAAGTCGCCGGACCTGCTGGTCCAGCGTAAATTGGCGACAGTTTCGCGAGAACGATGCCCCGATTCTGTTTTTTGTCTAATTTTAAGGCGGTAAATTTAACAACATGCAGCAGGCGAAACCCTTAATCTCGTTGACTGGCATTGTTAAATCCTACCGCGACATGCGTGCCCTGAATGGGTTCGATTTCGAACTGAATCAGGGAATTACTGGACTCTTAGGACCCAATGGTGCCGGCAAATCAACTTTGATCAAGGTCATCCTGGGACTGGTGAAAGTGACAGGCGGGTCTGGTACCGTGCTGGGATACCATCTTGGTCGTGAGGGCCGCTCGATCCGCAGCAACATCGGCTACATGCCGGAAGACGATTGCTACATCCCAGGTATGACCGGCATTGAAGTCGTACAATTCGCAGCGGCTCTGTCCGGCTTGCCGCTGGTTGAAGGTTTGCGTCGGTCGCATGAAATCCTGGATTTCTGCGGTATGAAGCAGGAACGCTATCGCAAGATCGAAACGTATTCGACGGGAATGAGGCAGAAGATTAAATTTGCCGCCGCCATCGTTCATGACCCTGAACTATTAATTTTCGATGAGCCGACTTCTGGATTGGATCCGGAAGAACGGGAAAACCTGCTCAACCGGATTCGGATCCTGGCCGACGATTCGGGCAAGTCCGTTCTGATTTCAACTCATATCCTTCCCGATGTTCAGTCCATTTGTGATCACGCGGTCATCATTGCCAAAGGCAAGATGGTCATGAGCAGCAGCCTGTCGGACCTGAACCAGACGTCTTCGCCGACTTACGATGTCCGCTGCAGTGGCAATGAGTCAGAATTCATCAGCGAGCTTTCCAAGAGCGGCTTGGACACAGAACAAAACGCTGATATGACCTGGAAAGTTTCCGGGGGAACTTCCCAAGCAACGAACAGCATCTGGCAAGTCGCCAACAAGACAGGGACGACTATCCTTTCGATGCAGCCCGCCAAGAATGATTTGGAAAAGATCTTTATCGAAGCGGTCGAAGGAGCGGAACATGCCAATTCATAAGGTCGGCTACCGCGGCTGGGACGGAAAAAAGACCCCGCAATGGAACCGGTGGTGGATTATCACCGAAACTGGTTTCCGGATCGCGTTTCAATCAACTTGGGTCCGTCGGATCCTGCTTGTCTGCTGGTTGCCAGTTTTGTACTGGGGACTGGGCTTGTTTCTTATCGAACAGGCAGTCGAGAACCGAGTTTTCAGACCGGCAACTCTGAACGTTGCCGATGTCGAGTCTGCGGGCGAACTGGTTGACGAAGTAGCTGAAGAATTCCGTCAAGAGTTCAGCCGCGAGATGATCGAAGAAGTCATTGAAGAATTGGATATGCTGCCGGCTACCGACGCGCTGGCGGAGGCGATTCGGTCCAATGATGAAAATCATATCCGACACTCGATCTGGTCCTGGTTGTTGATGACGTTTTTTCGCTATCCGCAAGGAATCGCGATTGTATTCCTGTTAGGATTCGTTGTTCCGGGTTTGATTTCGCAAGATGTTCGCTCGCGCGCATTCCTGTTGTATTTCTCCAAACCGATCGGGCGGATTGAGTACATCCTGGGCAAGATGTTTATACCGATCGCGTTCCTGTTATTAATCACCACCGTCCCTGCGCTGTTCCTGTACATGTTCGGCGTGACTTTGTCTCCCGATCTTAGCGTACTGAAAAGCACTTGGGATATTCCGCTTCGGATCCTGGCGGCTTCACTGTTTGTCATCATTCCAGTCTGTTCGATTGCCATGATGCTTTCTTCGGTAACCCAGGAAAGCCGTTTCGCGACGTTTGCCTGGTTCGCAGTCTGGGCACTCGGGCACGCAGCCTGGTTTGCCGTCGTCATCACGCAGGCGATTCGATTGAATGAAGAACCGTTTGAATCAATTGTCCAGAACGATCCAGTCGTCGCCCGGTTCTCAATTGTTTCTCTCTACAACAACCTGTCCAACGTGCAAAGTTGGATTTTCGGCTTCCAGCCATTCCAGGAAGTGTGGCCTTCGGCATTCGCACTGGTTGCGATCACCATCATTTCGCTCATGGTCCTTTATCGCGGAGTATCCGCTCCGGTAAACGTATGATCCAACTCGACCACGTGACCAAGTTGTACAAAACGGTAATCGGCGTCAACGAAATCTCGTTGGACCTCGAACCGGGTACGTACGGCCTGCTTGGTCCCAATGGTTCCGGAAAAACAACTCTGATCAATCTGATCCTCGGTCAACTGCGCCCCACGATCGGCACCGTCCGATTATTTGGCAAAGATCCCTGGGCTCGCGACTACTTGCTGAGGCGGATCGGCTTGTGTCCATCTCTGGAAGTCAGCTACCCGCGAGTGTCTGCCTTCCAGTGGGTCACGTACCTGGTGCAACTGCATGGCTTTTCGCGACACGAAGCGGAACAGCGAGCAACGAAAGCCCTTTCGCAGGTGAAATTAGATTACGCGATGCATCGCCCGATGCGAAACTACTCTCTCGGCATGCGACAACGAGCCAAGTTAGCGCAGGCGATCGCCCATGATCCCGACCTGTTGATCCTTGACGAACCGTTCAATGGACTCGACCCGGTCGGACGAGCGGACATGAAGGAGTTGTTGCAGGAATGGCAACAAAAAGGCAAAAGCTTGATCCTCGCGAGTCATATTCTGCACGAAGTTGAAGCGGTCAATCCTTCGTTTCTTTTGATATCAGGCGGTCGGTTGCTAGCTTCTGGTTCGCCGCAAGACGTTCGCTCGATTTTGTCCGACACTCCGAACACATTGAGAATCCGGACGGACAAACCCCGGGAACTGATGCAAGCGGTAGCCCAAATGCCGATCGTGGATTCGGTTCGGTTCATCGAAGCCGGCAAAAATGAACAAGGACACATCGAGATCGACACCCGATCATCGTCACGATTGCTGGAAGAGTTCCCGCGAATCGTAGCGGAAAACGAAATCAAGATTCATGAGATCCAATCCGCCGACGAATCTTTGAAACATCTGTTCACGACACTGATGAAGATCCATCGAGGTGAAACGAAAGGAGGACTAATATGAACCTGCTCCGTTCCACATGGGCGACGGCCTCATTCGAAGTCCGACGCTCAATGTCGATGCAACGTTTGATGGTGGCTTCGGTCCTGGCCGGGTTTCCACCGGCGATGGTTGCCGTCATCGGACTCAGCGGCGGCGGGGTCCCGCTGACTGATCTGCTGATTATTGTCCTCGTCGGAATCGTCGGCTTGCTGGCTCAGCTCTTGTGGGCAACGTCCAACGTGTTCACGGAATTGGAAGGGAAGAGTTGGATCTTTCTGGCCAGTCGTCCACGCGGCCGCATTTCATTGTTTCTTGGCAAGTATGTTTCCGCGGTCGCATTTAGTTTCGCGGTTTGCTTTGTTGCCATTACGCTGTCGATTGTATTCCGGACTTATTTACTGACCACCGAAATCAATCCGATTCGAAACTGGATCGGCATGATCGGTTCGAGTCTGTTGGCCTGCATGGTGTACTCGGCGATATTTTCCGTGATTGGAACCATCTTCCAAAAACGCGCTATGGTGTTTGCTGCCGGTTACATCATCATGTCAGAAATGATCCTGGCGAATGTACCCGCAATCATCGGGCGTTTCACAGCTCGATTTCACTTGCAGGCAGTTGCCGCTGAATGGATCGGCTGGTTCCACCCAGTACCCGAAGACGCATTTGAGCAACTATTCGGCAAAGCATCCCAGTGGTTTCACTTATCGTGCCTGGGCGGCGCTGTTGTCGCGCTGTTGATTATCGGCTGCGTCGTCATCACGACTCGGGAATACATTACCGCCGAAGAAGCGTAATGTAGATGCAACCCAACTCCCGTCCGTCTTCGACTGGAAGTGGGAAGTGGAAGTAATGGCAGGCAGCCTGCTCGCGCTGGCTGCCTTTCAATTGAGAGCCTTGAGAGCCCAAAGAGTTCAAACCGCATCAGCGATTTTCAATATCGCTCTCGCCAGATTCTCCCTGGTCGATCGCCGTGTCCACACCTGGACCACCGTTGAGCTGGTCACTGCCCTGACCACCGGTCAACACATCATCGCCGGCATCGCCATTGAGCGTGTCATTGTCTGATTGGCCGTACAAGGTGTCGTTTCCGTTGTCGCCACACACAAGGTCGTCACCCATTCCGCCAAATAATTCATCGTTGCCGTCGCCGCCTTCGATCGAATCAGCGCCTAAGTCTCCTCGGATGAAATCATTGCCCGGACCGCCAAAAATGACGTCCGCATTCGCACCACCGGAAATCTGGTCTGCTCCAGGCCCGCCGTCTATTTCATCGCCGCCCAAGTCTCCAGTAATTTCATCATCGCCAAATCCGCCGAAGATCGAATCAAAACCGATGTTGCCAGCGATCATATCCGAACCGCCTCCGCCTTCGATAATGTCATCACCAAGTTGTCCGAACGCCATGTCATCGCCCGCGAAGGTGGAAATCGTATCATTTCCCGCGCCTCCAAAGACAAAGTCGGTGTCCAAACCACCCACGATGGTGTCGTCTCCAGTTCCACCGCGAATGATATTTGCATTTGGCACATCGACGGGAACCTGAGCTCCACCGTCGATGAAGTCGTCACCTCCACGTCCATTGATATCATCGTTGCCGGGACCACCAGCGATATGATCCGCCAATGGACCACCAGTGAGTTCGTCGTCACCTTCCTCACCAAAAATCCGGGCTCCCATTCTTGGACCGCTGACGACGATACTGTCGTCACCTGGACCACCAAAAAGTGACTTGATGCCAGAGAAACTGACCGTGATTTCGTCGTCGCCTTCGTCAGCCAGGACAAATATCTCGTCGATGTCAGTGAATTCTTGTTCAATATTGTTGACTCGTGCGATCGCAGCACCACTAAGGCCGGATACTTCAATGACATCGTCTCCAATCGTTCCCATGATGGTGAGGACGCGACCGTTCAAGCTAAATGGATCGTCGGCTGTGTCAGCGGTGACACTTACGGTGGCGCTACCGAAATCAGGGTTCAATAGAGTCAAACCGTCATCGGTCAAACCAAGGGGACCAGGCGTTATCATCAAATCGACAGTGCCCGCCGCCAAGCCGGTCAAATCAATCGATCCGACCAGGAATGCATTGGCTTGCGCATCGTATCCCGCGTCAACCGAGAGCGGGCCTGTATTAGCATTGCTGATTCCAGTACCGCCGAAAATGGTGAAGAAATCAAATCCGTTGATCAGTTCATCGCTCACGGAAGCCGGTCCAGCCGTCCCAGCACCGGTCGAGCTGCCCCACCTTTCACCGATCACCTGACCAGCAAGCGAGATGTCAAAGTCAAATGTCTCTGCTGCGTCAAAACGGATCATACCGGACACAGAAGTCATAATTTCCAAACCGCCACCGACTCGAAGTTCCGACTGCGAAGGCCCGTTTGTACTGTAGTACAGATAAAGAGTTTGAG
>CAZXLW010000149.1:0-6164 GCA_964641465.1 uncultured Pirellulaceae bacterium
TCTTATTACCAAACTGCCGAGTGCTTTAGCCCAAGACTGGTGTACACCAGCAGTGTGAAATTATGTGACCGCTGTATTCCTTAGAATCAAGTTCGGACAAGTAAGCCAATGAACGAACGTCGATGCGTTTGCTTTCGCATTCACTAATCCCGAGACCCGGGAACGATCTTCAAATCCAATCGCTTGTTTTCGCGGAGGACTGAGATCCCGACTTCTTTGCCAACTTTCAGGTCGTCGATTGCATATTGATAGTCGTAGATGTTCTCGATCTTTTTCCCGCCGAGTTCGACGATAATGTCTCCTGCCTGCACACCAGCAGTCGCCGCCGGCCCACCCGATTCCACATCATCCAACTTTACGCCGGTGACTTTTTCGGTGTAGTTGGGAACCGTCCCCAGTCGAGCACGGCGGCCGGACCTGGCCACACGCGGCTTGTCAGCATCGGCGGCAGTTCGCTTGATGTACCGGGGAGTTGTCTCGCTGATCGCCAACTGCCGAGTCACCAACCCCATTAACTTGGCAATCCTCGCTGCGTCGGGGTAATTCAGTTTCTCAGGCGTGTCACGCGGAGTGTGGTAGTCCTGATGCGAACCGGTAAAAGCTGACAGGATTGGAACACCCGCGACATAAAACGAACTGGCGTCGGTTGGCAATTGGGTATCGTCGCTCGGTTCCAGTGAGAGCCCGACCACGACGTTCGCTTTCTCGATGATCCGATTCCACTCGTCGCTACTCCCCAGGCCCTGCATCACGACTTTTTCTTCCATCCGTCCCACCATGTCCATGTTCAGGCAAGCAACAATCGGGTTCCCGGATCCAGCTTGCTCAGCGACGCCTTGTTCTTCAGCAGACTTGATGACTTCTTGTGCCCGCGCCACCAACTTGGAGTACTTCTCGATCGTCGCATCGTTTTGACCAGTCGAATTGGCTGCCGAACCGGAAAGTAATTTAACGACAATCTGCATGTCGGGTAGCTTGGCCTTCAGCTCGTCCAATTGTGCCGCTTGAAAATTTGCTGGATCGAACTTTGCGACAAGTTGCTCGTTGTACCGAAACAACTCTTCCAGGTTATGTGGATCGCCGGTGTACGGCCCAAACACGCCGTCAGAACCGCGTGCCTCTTTCGGGATCGCTGTCTTGACGAAATGCTTCGAGCCATGCAGTCCAATTTCTTCGCCCGACCATCCAGCAAACAGAATATCACGCTTCATATTCAGCTTACCTGCCCGCTTCAGCCCGGAAAGATACTCGGCAACTTCCAACAACGCCGCGACCCCAGACGCATTGTCATCCGCGCCGACATGAACGCTTCCTTTTTCATCTCCCTTGGCCAGCGATCCCCCGGTGCCACGCCCCAAGTGATCAATATGCGCACCGACGATAATCGCCTGATCGGTCGGAGTATCGTTCGCCAGCAATCGGCCAACAATGTTGCGGCCCGTGCCGACGATTTGTTTTACGTCTACGTTCGCCCGCAGCTTCACTCCCGCAAGCTCGAACGCTGGTACTAACTGCCCGGAATCTAATTTCTTTTGCAGGTCTTCGAGATTCTGCGAACTTCCGCCCAGATCCAGCAGCCGTTGGGCAAGTTTATCCGTCACGCTGACGGCCGCGACGCTCGATCCGGAGCTGGAAGAATCACTTACTAACGGGACCAGTTGTTCTTTCACATTCGACGACGGCCCGCTCACGACGATGATTCCAACTGCCCCCTTGTCACGGGCGATCATGATCTTCTTCCGCAAGCTGCTTCCTGCCGCGAGGAACGCCCGCCGCTTATCATCAACGTCTTCAGGCAGATACCGCAGCAGTAGCACCCACTTCCCGTTGACGTCGATGCCACCGTACGAGTCATAGGCTTCCTGCTTCTCTGTTTTTTCTGCGACAAGCCCGTAGCCAGCAACGACCACGGATGAAGGCTCGACCTCGCCCGATTTGGAGAAAGTAATCGGACGCCATTGCTCGTCGACTTCGTATTGTTCTTCGCCGAACGCCAATTGGTTGCCCGGGCCAAGTTCAGCACCAGCAGGGAACTGAAATTCCTGATACCACGAATCTCCATCGCCAGCCGGCACGAGCCCCAGCGAATCCATATAGGCCGCCACGTAAGCCGTCGCCTGCTTCTCCCCACTCGATCCTGTCATTCGCCCACCGAGTTCTTTGCGGCACAAGTAATCGACATGCCGCATGATGTCGCGAGCCTCAAAGTCGAACGCCGTTTGAGAAGCCGATTCGCTGCCTTCATTCAACGCTTGCGTTTCAATCGCACTAACCTGCGAATCAATCTTCAATAGCTTCAGCGCGGCCTCGTGATTCCAATCGGCAAGATAAATCTGCGACTGTTTCTTTTCGTTACGATTGGAAGTCCACGTTACCTGCTTGCCATCTGGCGAGAAACTGGCCAGTCCATCGAATCCAGCCGTTTCGGTAACTCGCACGGGCGGAGACTTCCCGTCGAGATCGACCAGGTACAACTCAAAATTCGAGAACCCGTGTTTGTTGGTCGCAAAGATCAAATACTTGCCAGACGGGTGATAGAACGGGGCCCAGCTCATCTTGTTCAATCGAGTCAACTGACGCACGTCGCTTCCGTCGATGTTCATGGTCATGATCTCGGCAGTTGCCCCGTGCTCGGCAAATCGTCGCCAGCAAATCCGCTTGCCATCCGGCGAAAAGAACGGGCCGCCGTCATAGCCGGGCACATCCGTCAGCTGCCGGACGTTGGTTCCATCGGCATTCATCACGAAGATCTCCATCATGTACGCTGCGTCGAGATCGAACTTCTCCTGTTCGTCCTTCGTCAACTCGCGCGAATACGCACTGCGATTCGAAGCGAACGCAATCAACTTGCCATCGGGCGAATACGATCCCTCGGCATCGTACCCATTTTCGTTAGTCAGCCGAGTCGACTTTTTCGTCTCGTTGTCAAACGAATAGAGTTCATAGTGCTGGTCGTAATCCCAGGCATACCTTCGCTCCTGCCCGGACTCGCGAAACTCAATTTCGTCTCGTTGTTTCTGTTTGGCTTCCGGGTCGTCATGTGTCGAAGAGTATAAGACTCGCTTCCCGTCCGGATGGATCCAGGCACAAGTCGTTTTGCCATGGCCAGGTGACACGGGAGTCACATCACCGAATTCGAAATCGAGCAAGAAGATTTGAAAGAACGGGTTGGCCGGGTCCCGTTCGCTTTGGAAAACCATCTGCTTCCCGTCGGCAGAATAATAACCTTCACCGGCCCGTTTACCATCAAACGTCAACTGCCGGGCTTTTGCCATCAATTGCTTTTCGTTGGTATTCTCCGGCTTCGCCTCCTGGGCAAACCCACAAGTTCCAACCAACCCCAACACGGTAGCCGCAACACCAAGGGAAACCAAAAGTTCAATACCACACAAATTCGACAAGCGATTCGTCATACTGTCCTGCACTCGAAGTCTATTACTCATACTTGAATTTTGTCCAATTCTCGGAATTCGCCTTGGCAATTCCAGTGGAAATACCAAACTGGCGGCTTTCCGGCTTCAAAAAAAGCCGGTATTAGCATAAACCAATGCAAAACTGGGAAATCCTGTGATTTTCGTCGTTGTCGGCGAATCCAACACCGCGGTTTTGCCGTATAGACCAGTATAGTAACACCTCTCTTTCTTGCTCGCGCTCAACTCGCGAACCGATCAACTACGGAACAAAGCCATGATTGCCAATCGTGTTTATGACTGTCTTGTAATGGGTGCCGGTCCCGGCGGCTGTACGGCGGCTGCCCTGGTAGCCGAACAAGGTTTCTCCACGCTTCTGATTGAACGCGACAAAGTGCCACGTTTCCACGTCGGTGAATCGTTGATGCCGGAGTCGTATTGGATCTTTGAGCGTCTGGGGATTCTGCATGAGATGGAGCGGATTGGGTTCACTCGCAAGAATGGAGTTCAATTCGTAAGTGCGAGTGATAAGGAATCGAAACCATTTATCTTTCGCGATTTCGATGATCGTGACTGTTCCGACTCATTCCATGTGAAGCGAGATGAATTCGACCACTTGTTGTACGAGACAGCGTACAACCGTGGTGCGACTTGCGTTGACGAGACCCGAATCCTGGACATCGACATTCGCAAGAAGTCCCCCCACCTCGTAACCGTCAAAACGGCCGAAGGCAAAGAGCAAGAGATTTCGGCGAAGGTTATCGTCGATGCGTCCGGACAACAGACACTGATCGCGAACCGATTGAAACTGAAAGAGTTCTACGCCGATCTGAAGAAAGCTGCGATCTGGGGATACTTCGAAGATGCGATTCGCCTTGGTGCAGGTAAGCCAGAAGTCACCTGCATCCTGCATACGGAATCCAAAGAAGCGTGGTTCTGGTACATCCCTCTGCACGACGGTACCGTCAGCGTCGGCCTGGTCGGCGACAACGACTTCCTGCTCAAACGGGGCGGTTCGCCTCAGCAGACTTTCGAAGCTGAAATGAAAAACTGTCCGGGCATCAAGCGACGCCTGATCGACGCGAAACAAACCGGTAAGTTCAGCATCGCCAAAGAGTTCTCGTACACGACGAAACAACAGACAGGCGACGGCTGGGTTTTGATCGGCGATGCGGCAGGGTTCATTGACCCGATTTACTCCTCGGGCGTTTACCTTGCACTCAAATCTGCGGTGCTGGCTTCCGAAAACATCTGCGACGCGTTGCATCGAAATGACTTGTCGGCTGAAACGCTCGGTCGCTGGACTGGCCGCTACGAAGAAGGAGTAGAATGGGTCCGTAAACTGGTCCGGACTTTCTACACCGATGGATTCAGCTTTGCCAAGTTCATGAAGTCGCACCCGGAACACGCCAGCAACTTGACCAACCTTTTGATTGGCCGGGTATTCGAAGGAAAGCCTGGTGAGATCTTCAAGGACCTCGATCCCTGGCTCGAAAGAATCAAGAACGGCGAGTCAGTCCCTGAGCCATCGGCTTAGGCGACGACGTGAATGCGCAAATGCGTATTGCGATCGCTGGTGCCGGAATCACAGGCACCACGGTTGGCTTCCTCTTAGCCGAGCAAGGGCACGAAGTCACCATTTTCGAGCAAGCGAAAGTCTGCCAACCAGTCGGCGCTGGGATCATGCTGCAGAACAGCGGGCAACAAGTCCTCGATCGACTAGGACTGCTCGCCGACCTGGCCACCGCATCTGAAGAACTTACCGGCATGACGGCGATGCATGTTTCTGGCAGGAACCTGGTCCAGCTGGATTTTTCGAAACTGGGCGACGAGTACTTTGCGTTGGGAGTCCACCGTGGCAATCTATTCGAAGTTCTCCTTAACCGTTGCATTTCCAGCGGAGTCACCATTCGCAATGATCAGCAGATCACCAGATACGACGAGGCGAATGATTGCCTGGAGACAGAGACGGGTGAACGGTTCGATGGCTTCGATTTTGTTATCGCTGCCGATGGTTCGCGTTCCCGATTGCGTGAGAGCACTGGAATTCGTTGCCGCGTTACCGAATACGATCATGCAGCCATCTGGACGACTGGCGCTTGCGATTTTCAACCGGGGCAGCTTTTCCAATTCGTGCAAGGCACCCGGCGGCTGGCCGGATTGCTGCCGATCGGAAACGGGCATTCGAGTTTCTTCTGGGGACTGCCTGCCAATGAATGGCCAAAGCTCAGGAACACCTCGCTCGATACATGGAAGCAGGAAGTTCGCAAATTCTGCCCGCAATCAGAATCCATCCTCGACCAGATAGAATCCTTCGAGCAAATGCGATTTGGGACTTATCGAAACGTTGCAATGTCTAAATGGAACACGGATCGAGTCGTCTTTCTCGGGGACGCAGCGCATGCAACCAGTCCACACCTGGGGCAGGGCGTCAACCTGGCTTTGGAGGACGCATACTGTTTCGCGGAATCCATCAAGCAAACAGGCAATTTCAAAACGACTTGCGAAGTGTACTCAAAGAAACGCACATCGAAATTGCGGTACTACCAACAGCTGACAAAATTGCTCAGCCCCTTCTTTCAGTCAAACTTTGGGCTCCTGGCATTCGGCCGCAACTTCGCGCTCCCATGGCTGCCATCAATCCCATTCGTCGGCCGCGAGATGCTGAGGACCCTATGCGGACAAAAGGATGGCTGGCTGAGGTAGCCTCTCTCGTCTAAGCCGTTATGCAGCCTTCACCGTCGGCAGCCTTCA
>CAZXLW010000150.1:0-6112 GCA_964641465.1 uncultured Pirellulaceae bacterium
AATCTCAAAAAAATGCTGATCTTACTCTTCTTCTCAATTGCCAGTTCCAAAGCCGGTGTCGAGGCCAACGACATCGAATTGGGTATCAACGGTACCGGCATCGTCACAGACCAATTCGAGCCGGACTAGATAGTTCCCGTTAAAATCAAATTCATGTGGGTTAGGGAAATTGGCCCAGCGGTCATACAAATGCGTGGAACTGGCCATAACCGGATATTCAATTTCCACCCATTCAAACGTGTTAAAGTTGAAGATAGATACGATTGCAACACAAGGAATTTCCGGGTGGTTGTTTTGCGCTCTTAGTTTGTACTTTAGAACAAGTTGAGGCCCTGCTATGGTATCGAAAATCTCAATACTAGACGAATCGAAACTGGCACTTCGATTAGCCGGTAGCAACAGAGTTTCTCTGTCTCTTTCCACGAGTGCTCCGGCGATTGCCTCAACCGCTCGAAACGTAGCTCCTCCTCTGGCGATACAATAAGGTGGGTCGCCGTCGCTGCAAATCTCGCCGGGAAGTGTCATGCAATCTCCCAACAGCCAGTTGAAACCAGCATCCAGCGTAAATTCATCTACAAGAAGTGCCTTTGCTGTAAAGAAGCCAGGTGTAAAGCCCATCCCACTGGAATACGCGCAAGCTCTAATCCCGTCGTCGACGTTGGTAACAAAGGCAGTATGAATATTAATCCCAATCGCCGGCGGAATGTCGGGCTGTGCTTCGACTAATCCAGCTAACCAAATAGAACCAATAGCAATAGCCAAACTCAGTTTTTTAAACATGACAAACCTTTCATTTTTTTCTGTTAACAAAGTTCTCTTCTGGAACCCTGTATATTCAGTGCAAATCGCGCACTAAAAACAGACAAAGAATTTGACGTATTTTCCAAAATTCGGCGAAACAGTAAGCCAAGCACGACTCTTCGAAGATCCACGCTGCTGTAGATTGAGCATGGGAAGATGAGGCATCGCATCCAGTCAATGCGGAGATGAGCAAAAGGCGACAACTGCCCTATGGGTGTCATTTTTCTCCGGGGCTTCAAGTGACTTCAAAGCAAACCCAGGTGCCCCGTGATCTCGTCGATCTTGCCAACTTCATCAGGGCCAATCGCTAAACATGTTTTTGTTGGTTGGCCGTGAAACTCGGTCTTGCCGCTGTCGGTGATCAGATGCGCTTCGAGACCAGCGGAACTGGCTTTCGCAAAAACCTCATCCAACTCTTGTTCACTGTCGACGCGACAACAAACTTTGGCAAAAGAGCCTTCGATCCAGGCACGCTGTGCGTCGGTGAAGTCTTCTAACGATACGTTTCCGTTATTCTGCAACCGTCGAGACAGAAATGACATGGATGCGTGGGCTCCCTGAGCGATCTGCTTGCCTCGACGCATCTTCAGGTCATGTCGCATGACAATGACTTGTTTGAATCTTGTTTCCTGGTTCATTAGGTGTGCCTCGTACGCTGCTTCAATATTAAGTTCAGAATTCAAATCCAAAACTGGACAAGATGAATGCTAATTGCCTCAGGAATTCCTTGTCCATCGAAGACCTGCAATCATCAATCGCTTGTTGGATTTGTTCTCTTTGCCCAGCCGCTGGCCGGGTGAAGACTCGGTTTGTGGAAAACATGTAGTCCATCAGGGTCTTCGACTGGCTTGAGATGCCGTGGTCCGGGTTACCAGAACCGCGAATCAAATAAGCAAGTGATGCCCACTGCCCTTTTTCCAACAGCAGTCGCAGGATTGCATCAACGCCAGCGGGTGAATTGCAGCTCTCGATCAATCCAAACAATGACTTTGAATCAATTTGCTTTGCAATTGGTTGAAGTTGATTGAAGGCAGCCCGGACAACTCGAGCGCTGGGGTCCGTTAGTATCGCTTGGAGACCAAGAACGTCCTGCTCAGTCCCAACTCGACCTACTCCATGGGCTGCTTCAGCTCGACGGCTGGCAAAATCAGATTTCAAATAGTTCTGGAAAACGGCAAGGTCCGACTTGTCTGCCCAGTAAACAAGCCCGGACAACGCGGGGAAGCAGTTGGGCGATGCCGACAGTCTGTTACGGTACAGTACCCCCGCATCGCAGCCTGATTTGCGAAGATGAAACATCGCCGTTCCTCTCAATGCTCGGCTCTTGTCGAACATACATTGCCGCCAAACATCATCAGCCGAATCTGGCGAATCAGCCAACTTAGCTTTCAACTCGTAAGCTTCTTCGCGAACTGAGATGAATTTGTCATTCAACAGCCTTTCGGCAACAGCCTCGCATTCTGTTTCCTCCAAACAGTCACCGGCCCGCTTCAAGGAACGCGTACGAATGCTTGGAGCAGATGATTCCAGGCCCGCTCTTACGGCAGCTGGCAAGTGATCGCCGTCTCTTTCAAGCAAACAAAAGAAAAACGTGCGCCCCGTCTTCTTGTCGGCACGCCCGATCGCAGCTTGCAATAAGTCCCGATGCTCGGGCTGAATCAACAAGTCTATATAGCGCGACACGCTCCCGCTCAGGTCGCGTCGTTTGCATTGCAGCATATGGAAAAGAAGATTTGATTCGTCGGTGAAATGACTTAGGTATTCCGTAGTCAGCTTTTTGGCGACGATTGCTTGCGCGTCTTGGGAAATCGAGTCCACCCAATCGTTCTGACGGACTAAGAGGAATCGCAATTCCTCTCCGGTTGTCACTTCGGACAAGAATCGAATTGCCGAGTGCCGAATATACCCGCTTTTATGAAAGCATAGCAATTTCCCAACAGCTATGTCGCCTGTTTCCTGAAGGAACGAATCGGCAGCTTTCGGTGTGAGACCATTCCATCGCGCCGAGACATAGTCCCAAGTGTACCTGCCAAACATCTCATTCATTCGAACCAACTCAAGTGAAGGAACAAGCTCTAGAAGATTGGCAACACCGGCTGAAGCGGCGTCGTGAACGGCGTTGTCTGGCGAGAAAAGCCCGCTGGCGACCGAGGGGATTGCTGCCGGCTCATCAGTTTGTGCCAGTTGCTCAATCAGCCTTGCTGTTTTTTGAGCCGCAAAAAACAACGACGGATTCCACAGCTGTTCATGCAGCTCCCCGTCTATTTTTTTGGCTTCTGGCGACAACTTCCACATCGAGACTATTGCCCTGTCTGACTCTATCTGACTAACGTTGGATTCTGATCAGACCGATTGTATGGCAGCAAGGTTCGCAGATTCTATGGCGAGGTTAATAAGAACTAACGGGACGGGTCCACTTGCTCAGTCGTACGGTTGCCAGTGCTTTGCCGTGGTCCTTGCCAGTGACGATCCCGACCTCGCTAGCGGCCCAGCCCGTATAAACGTCCAATTCGCGTTGATTTTCGAGATTCTTGGCCGGAATCATATTTTCCTCTTACTAGGTGCCTAACTCGGGTGTATCCTCCTCTGACATAGGACCGCAGCTCGCACATTGAGTTGCGTATCAATTGGTGTGGATTTACAAGAGAGCGACCAGAACAGGACGCATCATCCACGCAGGCGAGAGCCAACATTCAGCTGATGTTGTTTCTCCAGTGGCAAGCAGACGCTCGCTATCTGATAGGACACGGTTTTGGCAAACACGGCGACTGAATGAATAGTCGCGGTAATCTTTGAACCTTCTTGTAGTTCAAATCAGCCAATTCGACTTTACGTCGCCCCGTGCTCACACCTCGAACCGAGACCTTTGTGCGCGGATTGTGATTAACTTCATGGTCAGCTCATTGAAACGTCTTCGATTTTTTGTTCGACACCCAGACAGCTGCGGACTTATGCCCAAGCAGGCTCAACGCCGAACAGGCAGTTCGAAAATACATTACGAAAGAATACATTGAAAACGTTTGACTCCATCGACATCTTTCCGTCGGTACTAACAGCACTGAAAGAACTCAGGTACGAAACTCCAACCCCTATTCAAGCTCAGACGATCCCACCAGCGATCGACGGGATCGACATCCTTGGCTGTGCTCAAACAGGCACCGGTAAAACGGCCGCGTTTGCAGTTCCGATTCTCGATTTTCTCGGGCAAGAAGAGCCGCGAGTAATATCGAAGCGTCCCGTGTCACTGGTCCTCGCGCCGACTCGTGAGCTGGCCATTCAAATTGGCGATAGCTTTGCCGAATACGGCAAGCATATGCGATTCAGCCAGGCACTTGTTTACGGCGGCGTGAACCAGAACAAACAGGTTGCGGCACTGAAGCGAGGCGTCGATGTGCTGATCGCGACTCCCGGACGGCTCTGCGATTTGATGCAGCAGGGACATGTCCGATTGGACAACGTCGAGATTTTTGTACTCGATGAAGCCGATCGCATGCTCGACATGGGCTTCCTGCCTGACTTGCGAAAGATCGTGGCAGCGCTGCCCAAGAAACGGCAATCGCTGTTCTTCTCGGCTACTTTGCCACCGAAGTCCCGTGAGCTGGCCGGCGAATTGTTGTTCAATCCAGTTTCGATCAACGTCACGCCAGAAACGCCGAGCGTTAAAAGCATTGAGCAGAAAGTCGTCTTGCTGGATAAGTCCAAAAAATTCGGTTATTTGCGAGATACTCTCGAGAGCAAAGCGGTCGAGCGGACGATTGTCTTCACGCGGACGAAGCGTGGTGCCAATCAGATCGCCCGGAAGTTGGACGCTGCCGGTATTCGTTCCGCCGCGATCCACGGGAACAAGTCGCAAAACGCCAGAGAGAAAGCGTTGGCCAATTTTCGACGCAACCACGTGAAAGTCCTGGTCGCGACCGACGTGGCAGCTCGCGGGATAGATATCGACGGTATCTCTCACGTGATCAACTACGACATGCCAGTGGAGGCCGAAAGCTATGTACACCGCATCGGTCGCACCGGCCGAGCCGGCGCCGACGGCATCGCGATTTCGCTCTGCACGCCGACTGAAAAGCCGGAGTTGTTGGCGATCGAAGAGATTATCGAGCAACACCTTGAATGGGAAGAACCTTTCGGCCCCATCCGCTTCGTCAACGCGCCGAAGAAGGGACGCTCAGGATCACGCAGTGGCAACCGTGGAGGAAGTCGCGGTCGCAATAATAAGCGAGGCAATCGTTCCAACGCCAGCACCAGTGCCAGCGGCAAGCGTCGTCCACAAAAGGCACGACGCAAAGCAGCAACCGCGAGATAGCCGGTTCCTACTGGTTGGTAGTTAACTGGATGGCTCCAATTTCCTCAAATTTCCTGACCAGAGACCGGTTACTCCAAATGCAAGAGGCAATCAGACGGACCAATCGTTGAAGACAGAATTGACCGAAAACCTAGATGTGGTCGACCGCAAGTTCGCTCGACCAAAGAACATCGAGTTTCGGGGAATTGACGAATGTCTGGATCAAGTAACGTTTTTCGGATCGCAAGAATATCATTGGTTGGTGCATTTTCGATCGGAATGCTGTTGGTCGTTCCCGCCGAAAGTTTTGGACAGCTGTTTCGTTTTCAGCAACTCAATAGAGGGCAACGGTTTTCGCCAACGGAAAACGTTGGCGGTGCTCGTTACCGACCAGGTAACGCGTTTCAATCTGGAAGTAGAACGGTCGACGTAGAGCCAACGGTCTCTCGTCTGCCTCGCTGGCCATTCAGTCCAGCCAACGGATACGATCCTCGTATCCACCTCGACGCTGACCGGTATTCGCGGTACCCAAAATTCATCGGTGGATTTCATTCGAGCCATTTTACGAACGCTGGGTTACCGTCAGGAGATATAGGTTTCCGCGGCAACGGCATCTACTGGACGCCGTGGTAACGCAGACCACGAGGCGAGACTAGCTTGCGGGCGTTGAGTTGGCATTCCTTCCGCCTTACAACCTTGATCTAGATCCAATCGAACTCGCATTCTCAAAATTAAAACGACTCATTCGTTCTGCAAAAGAAAGAACGGCGTACAGAAAAAAGCTGCCAGTTGTGCCAAAGACTGGCAGCTTCTATTTTCAACCGAGGGGTTCGCAAACTTCTTACTACTAACCCGAAAGCAGATTGACGAACGGTCCTACGTCAAGCAAGTTGGTTGCACCGTCACCATTAATGTCCGCCTTAATCGAGTACTCTGAAGAATTTAATGCATCGATAAATGGCCCGACGTCCGGGGTGGGAAAAGGGCAGTTTTTGACAATTGACGTTGATACTATGTTCAGGG
>CAZXLW010000151.1:0-5994 GCA_964641465.1 uncultured Pirellulaceae bacterium
CCTATTGCTTCTGCCCTATTGCATTGGGCATTGGGCAAGAAAGTCATAAGTCCTATAGGTCGGTCTTATGCGACCTATATTGGCAGGGACGCGTGTCGGTAACACGGCGTTGATTTTCGTAGAGCACAATTTTGCTAGGCCATGTGTGGACCGTATCGCTAATCGGGGATCAGGCCGTGTTGTCGTTTGAGCTGCTGCAGACGATTTGCACTTATCAGCACAAGAGACTTATTGTTGTCTTTGCGCCGGCCGCTCGATGCCTTTAAGGGGCGTTCTCCTTTTTTGCGAAAGCAGACGACCACCTCATGGCCATCAGCCAACCTCTCGAATGGCAGAATTACCTTGTCGGCAAACGGAATCCCTTGCTGAGAAGCCTCGAACGGACCCTGCCCGTGCTTGCCGCGGGCAATCTGCTTACCGGTTTCGTCAAGCACGAACACAACTCGCCTCTGTTTCATTGCCATCGGCCTCGTCCATGCCAAGTGAAGATCAATTTGTTGCATTTCCGCGCGAGGTACAATTTGGCAACCCAACAAGACAACTTTGCCACCGAACTGAATATCACGGCACCAAGGTTCAGAATTTTCAACAATGGTAGTGACTTCTTCGATTGGCGGTTCGGCTGGCATGCTCATTCGCAAAACTAACCCCGGCACCAAAACGAGGCCAAATCCAATCATCAAAACCGGGCGAAACGCGGACAAACGGATGGAGCGGTCACGTTCCCGTTTCTGCGACACGAGCGATACAATCAGGCGTCTGGCTGGCATTTCCACTAGCTCGTAAAGCAGAATCGACAAACCCAACGCGATGGCAGCGCACAGGGCGGCAAGTTGCCAACCGGAGAGCTGACCATATGACAAGCTGGCTCGGCTGACCACCCGCAGAACCAACAGGTGGACCATGTAGAAGGCGTAGCTGATATCCCCCAAATAGATCATGGACGAGTGCGACAAACTGCGTGCGATCAAACCGCGTGACCTAGCGAAAACCAGAACCACTATCGCCATCAAAGCTGCCGGATACAACACGCGAAACCAGGACCCCATGAACTCGCTTCCCCACGGACTCGTTTCGATCTGCAAGCGAATGCGGGCATTCGTCACCCAGTAGCAAAGTGCCACCAGGAGACCGATAACCGCAAGCTCGACAAATGAATCCAAGACCAATGAGCGTTCAGACGAATCTTTCGATTTGGCGGATTGGAACCAGAGCCCACCCAAAATACCGAGACAGAACTCGGGCAAACGAATGACTGGATTCACGTGCCCGATTCGAAAGTAATCCAGCCCGTTCCAATCTTGCTGTGACGCAAAATTCATGACAGCCCCAACGGCTGCCACTCCCAACAATATCAGGCCCAGCCTGGAAACGGTTTTCGTTCGACTACCCGCAATCAAAAACGGAAACAGTGCGTAGAAAAACGCCTCGGTGGAAATGCTCCAGGAGACGCTGTTGAAGGCAAACACCCAGTCACTAAACGGGAGCCAACTTTGCACCAACGCGGCGTTGGCGGCCAGCTTGGGAAGGTAATTTGCTACGTCTAGCTTCGAGTCGAAGGCGATGACCATCATCGCCAGTGCGAGGCAGACCAAATGTAGAGGCCAAATGCGAGCAAACCGACGTATCCAGAAACGTTTTACTTCCCGGCTATCCGAGAGTTTACCGTGGTAAACGTAGGTAAGAATAAAGCCTGACAGCACAAAGAAGAATGTGACCGCCAGGCTTCCAATCGAATACTGATTTGGCGTGAATCCAAACTTGCCGCCGAGGTGATGCACGAAAACGGTAGCGGCTGCGACGAATCGCAGCCCCGTTAAAGCATGCAACGGTTTCTTATTGCTATTCAATTCGAAACCAACTTCTCGGCAAGCCTCATCTACACCAAATTAATTGCCATTAAGAATCTCAATGAACAGTTGAACATCCAGCAGGTTGACGACACCATTTCCATCAATGTCTGCTTCCGACTGGAAATCGCCGGTGTTGATCAAGTCAACAAACGGGCTCACATCCAACAAGGATACAACGCCATCGAGGTTCGTATCACCAAGTAGAACGTCGGCACAATCGACGATACTGATTGAAAATGCATCTACGCCCGCTTCTACGACAGAAGGATCGCCTAGATCAGAAACACTGAATCGAATTTGCGTCTGATTGGTCGGAGTGATGAATTCCGCTACCGAGAACACATTCAGGAACCAGCCACCATTACTTTCATTCCCGTTGCCAAGCAGTTCAACGGTTGTCCAACTCGCCCCGGCATTGTTTGAAACCTCAATGCGAAACTGATCACCTTCGGTACCATTATTGAACCAACGGAAGTAAGAAACGATCGCGTTTTGATTTTCATTGATCGTTGCATCGAAAACTGGTGACGTCAAAATCGTCACACCACCGTCAACGTCTGAATTGCCGTCTTCATTGTCGGTGACAAAGCAAAAACCAGACCCATCGGCATCGGCTGGTGGGTCGCCTCGATCGCCGCCACCAGCAGGAATTCCTCGCTGCCATTGTCCGTCGATAGCGCTTCCCGAAACATTCCATCCGAGGTTGGTGTCAAAATCGTCCTCAAACTCGATAGCGATCGCATCCGCACTTACCGCCACATAGCTGTTCAAGGAACTTGCGTTGACAGGATTGGTAAACTGCTCTCCGTCGGACGCTTCGATGCTGAAGAAGTAGTTCAATATCGTTCCGCAAGTGATCGTTGGGAACGTCGCTTGGAAAGTATCGTCGCCGATTGGTTCCAAAGGAATCGTTTGAAAACCTGCACCCGAGTCGATGTGCAGAGTTGCAGTAGTATCTACCAAATCGAAATCGGGATGATCAATTGTCACAACCAAGATATCGCCACCTTGCGGAGAAACGATTTGCGGCAGGCTTGTGAGGAAGTCGAAATCGACAGGCAGTTGGCAAATTCCAAGCGGATTCGCGAGTGCATTGGCAAACCCAAACTGCGTTGATGCCGTACCCAGATTCATGCCTCCGCCCGAACCGCATCCTCCATGAGTGTGGATTCCGATCGCTTCGCCAGTTGCTTCAAAAATGACTGGTGAACCTGAATTTCCACCGGTCGTATCCGTTCGATACCCGAGTTGGTTTTGAGTGACGGCAGCGAAAGGTCCGACCTGAGTCTTCTGGGCACTGTTCCAAGTCGGGTCGACTGGGAATGACGTACTTCCGTATCCCGTGATTCGAATCATGTCTCCATCCTGCAACGGCGGCGGATCGGCAAGCAGAAACGAATCGCCTTGTGCTTCAAAGGCCGTCAAACCGGTCGTCGAGTTCGGAAAGACACCAAAATATCCCCAGTCATTGCCAACGCCGCCGTTGACCGACTGGAACGATTGGAAATCGACAGCGTATTGATCTTCCGGTCCAGGGAACTGCATCCCACCATTGCTGTTAGACAAAGGTACGTTAAACAGAATAACTTCTGTCGAAGGAGCACAGTGTCCGGCAGTCAACATGCAATTGGCACGATCATTGAACAGCCAGGCGCTACATCCACCGGGTGCTGTCCGACCGGCTCTCGGGTCATTGGAAAGTATCCGGTCATCGACGTCATCACAAATGGTCTCGGTGACATCCGGAGGCGGTACTTGTCCAGCCGTGACGTCGTCAACGACGATCAGGTTCATACGATTGTTGGGAGCAGCGATCAATTCAAGCTTGACAGCATTCCCGTTGAAGTAGGCACTTGTATTTCGCCATTGCTGAGCCGTTTCCGCATTCAGCAATTGGACTGCGTTATCGGTCAGGGAGGTCACTCGAAGTGTCGAGCTTGGACCACCGAGCGGGTTACCGGCCAGCACGAGTTGCTTAAAATTTAATCGAATCCACTCGGCGTCATTGACCGTAACCGTTTCTTGCCAAACTACTTTTTCAGCTTCGCCGTCATGGAAGATTTGGCCTGAATTGACTGTGACTTTTTCGGACTTGCTGACAAGTTCGTTGCCCGACAATATGTCTTGAGCTGTCCCGATCGCTGGCGAGCTGATCGCGAGGAGTGTGATTACCAAAATGCATCCTGCTTTATCGCTAAAACATTTGCAAATTCTCTGGAAGTGTGAGACCGGCAATGTGTACTGCGAATTCATCTCTGCTCCTTTAATTGGGATTTGACCTCCGAAAGCGTACCAATATTCTTGGGCATCTGACATCGGAAGCCGATTCTTGCTGGCATCAGTTTAGTTCAGACCGCTCAAAGTCTCAATTCCGCCGTTTTTCCGACATCGGTGAATCTGCTACGATTTCTTATCGCTATTTGGCAAACTTTGAGGGATCTATGTTCTTTTTGCTTCGTTTCTGGACTCTCCCTAACACTTTGCTGGGGATTCTGATTGGATTGCTGGGTTTGGTGAGCGGTGGCACATGTCACAGGAACCGGGGATGTCTCGAGTTTCACGGCGGAATTGTAAAATGGTTGCTACGAAAGATGCCGACCGGAAGCGGTGCCGCTGCCATGACTCTCGGGCATACTATTCTCGGGCAAACACAACGAGCACTCGACGTTGCCAGGGACCACGAACACGTACATGTTCGACAATACGAAATCTGGGGGCCATTCTTTATTCCCGCCTATTTCCTCGCCTCGGCGATCGCCTGGATGCGTGGCGGGAATGCCTATCTGGACAACGCGTTTGAAGTGGAAGCGTACGGTTCAACTTCCATGTGTGACCACGACGCAGAAGATGGAAAATGTAACTGAACCGGCCGGTGGCTTGTTCGTTCGTTAGTTCGTCTGCGTCCTACCAACAGCTATCCCGACGGTTCAGCGCCAATTCAGCGCCGACGCAGCCTGCCTACCACCAGCGATGCGACTTCGGATCCGATCGATCAATCCGCGAAATCGTCGTTTCGGGTTCATCCTTCAACACGTTCCTCGCGACCAATCCGATCAATGCACCGGCGACCATACCGCCAAGATGCGCGGCGTAGGCTACGCCACCAGTCGATTGTTCAGCCGACATGACGGTGCCATAAGTGAAAAACAGCTGGATCGCTGCCCACGTCCCGATCACAACAATGGCTGGCAGTGAAACGGCATAGTACATCACTACCGTTTTGACTTTATTCCGAGGGAACAAAACCAGGTACGCTCCGAGGATTCCAAAAATCGCTCCCGACGCACCGAGATTGGGGATTACCCCGTCAGGGTTGACGGCGATCTGAGCAAACGACGCAGCCAACCCACTAACCAGATAGAAAACGATAAACCAAAACCAGCCAAACCGATGCTCGACGTTGTCCCCGAATATCCAGAGGTACAGCATGTTGCCGCCAATGTGCATCACGCCTCCGTGCATGAACATCGAGCTAAGCAACGTCAGATAGATGATCGGAGGTCCCGGTTCTTGAGGAACTTCAAAAATCTCTCCATCAGTTTCAATGATGGTGCTTTCGATTAGGTCCTGTCCCGTCATGATCTCTTGCGGGATCAGAGACCAACCCGTTGTAAACGCCGGGTTGAATGATTGGTAAGCAAAAACGATCAAATTGAGAGCTATCAGGGTCCAAGTTACATAACTCGGACCACCGAGTTTCGAATCGTCATCGGAGAGCGGAAAAAACATTCGACTATTGCGTCAATCCAAATGGGTGCGGTGAAGATTAACGTCTTCGCTTGCCGCCACCGCCACGACCGTCTGGTTTCGACTTATTGGTTTTGTGCCGGCGGATGTTCTTTTCGACGACACTCCAGATTGCATCGTCCCACGTTGGGACTTTCGGTCTTTTCTTGCCTAACTCGTCATCGCCGCCGCTCGATGCTTCGCCCACAGCGTCTTCTCGCTGAGATCGGCGACGTCGACCAGCACCTTTATTATTATTATCGTCGTCGGCGTGATTCTTTGCACCTGAACGACCGGCTCCGCGGCCTCCTCTTTCCTCATCCCGACCTGCCTGTACTACGACTTCATCGCGGCCGCCTCTTTTGCCTCCACGGCCACCACGTCCTCGTCCACGGCCTTCACCTCCTCGTCCTTC
>CAZXLW010000152.1:0-5915 GCA_964641465.1 uncultured Pirellulaceae bacterium
TGACAATTTTTCGAATCCTGCAAATTGGTCGAACGGAGTGCCTGGACCATCGGGCAGCGTAAATTTCGTTCTTTCCGATCAACCGTACGATGTCGTAATGGATCAAGATTTCTTTGTCGCATCTTGCAATCTATCTAATGGAACGTCGACGATGAGGGGGCCCGGTAAGTTAACCATTGATGGTCAGTTGCTCAGTACCAATCATCACGCGACTTTTACGGATCAGTTTTGTCTGAACGCTAACTCTGTGCTAGTTGGGGTGGGCGGGGTAGGCACAGTTACGGAATGGACGACTTGTTAAACGGAGGCGCTAACAATGATTCGTTGAGTGGTTTGGGAGGGCCGGACGAGTTGTTGGGCGGCGGCGGCGATGATGAACTTCGTGGCGGCGAAGGCTTTGACACGTTGAACGGAAACAGTGGTACCGATACAGCTTTGGACAATGGAGAAGTCGAAATCAGCATTGAGATCGGTTAACATCTTCGAAGTCTGCCAATTCGGGTTTATTTGGGTCCATTCGCGGTTGAAAATTTAGCCAGAGTGCCATGTTTACGCGAACGTTGGTGGTTGTGTAAACCATAGTAGCACGACTCTCCGAGTCGTAAACCGAGTCGTAAACATTGTGATGAAACGACTCGGAGAGTCGTGCTACTTTCGAATGAAACCGCTTCTAGCGTAAGCATGCCGCTGCGGGGAGTTGGCTTACCGTTGGAAAGGTGTGAACATGGCACCCAAGAACGAGGCGTGGCACCCCAAAAATAACGACGCAAACTATTCAATTCAGCTTGGAAGGACCACTAAGGTACGTCGGACTCCCAATTGGAACCCCGGGCTCGTTCCACCTCACGTTGTAATTCCGCTCTGCGATTGTTCGATTTGGTGCGGTGGGAGAAGTAGCTTCGGAGCAGGTTCGGGAATCGCATGACAGCCCAGGTAACGGTGGCAAACAGATAGATGAACGAGATTGCTGCCATGGAGACAATGGCGAGCTTTCCTTGCGGTGAACTGGCGTTGTAGTAGTCCAAAACAACTTTCGGTAGAACCAATCCCGATTGCAACAATAAGTGCAACAAAACGGACATTGCGGTCATCAAGATCAACAACCTGCGAATGCTGAAACGTTTTGTTGAGGCTGGATCCGATTCCATCGTCTATCAGTCCTGCAATTGCATTATTCTTTAAGTTGCATTTCTCTGAGCCATTGCAACACGACCTTGCCGACTTTTTCGAGTGAATCCGCTGAGCAATTTTCGACCACGTCTTTTTCGGTGTGCCAATAACCATTCCCGGCGACGGGGAAATCGAAGTCGATGATGTCACAAACCGGGATGCGAGCAATCTGGTTTAGTGGAAGGTGGTCGTCGCGGATAGTGTGTCTCTTCTTGGCGACAAATTCCTTGATGCCAAGTTCACCGGCGATCTGCCACAGATGCCGAGTCACTCGGGGCGCCTTCCGTAGGCTGTTGCCTTCGTAGTGGAGCTGTAAATTCTTGTCGGCCACCATGTCGACCAGAACGCCTGCAGTATATTTTGCATTGACCCGTCTGGCCGCGTATTCGCGCGAAAAGAAAGTCGATCCCAGAAACATTGTGTCTCTGCCGCTTACGAACACGAACTCTTCGCCGTCAAAGAACAAAAAGTCGATGCCGAAGTTGCCTTGCATGCCAGCCACATGCTTGCCCAGTTCACATAGCAACCCAACACCGCTCCCGCCGTCATTGGCACCGATGAAAACTCCACGCGGGTTCACGGGGTCTCGGTCAGGAAACGGGCGTGTGTCGTAGTGGCAGCAAACCAGCAAACGCTTTTCGCGTTCCGGGTGCCAGCGAACGAGCATGTTTTTCAGCTCGATCTGCCGGCCATCGAGTGGGTGCCTGACCAGGAACGGTTGGAAATAAACCTGGCCGCCGGTGTTTTGTGTGAAATGTTTCTTCAGCAATTCCTGTTGCTGAGTCATCCCTGGCGAACCGCTGACTCGCTTGCCAATCGCGCAAACCTGTTTCAAAAATGAAAACGCGGATTGGCCGTCGAACTGACCTTTCGCCGAATCGGAATCAACCACTTCGCTATCCGCCTGCGCTGGCTGCGCTTGCTGGGCTGGCTCACCGTTTTGCGGAAACGGAGCACCGGTTGCCGCCGTGGTTGGGAAACCGATGGCTATCCAGACTAGACCAATGAAAATCGTTGTGTAAAGGTTGAGTCGCACTCGTTCAATTACCCGGTTGCTTCTATAATTCTGGCGTCTGCGGTAACGTCGCGGACAATGAATGATAGAGTAATTGCTCCAGCAGTCCAATGTCGTCACGTAATGACGCTGTTTGCCGCCTGTTTGGTGCAATCAGGTTGCCAGTTTAGGGGAAATGCAGGCCATCGGAATGAGCGGAAATCAAGCAGTTGAAGCACCTTCAACGGAACTTTCGAAGGAACGTTCAAGCGGCAATTTTGCAATGCTCGTCAGATGGCTGATCGCAGTGGCTGCGTTCGTCGCGTTCGGATTCGGCGTCGCAATCGTTTGCCACCGCTACCACTACTGGGCCGAAGTTGTAAACAGTTTTCGGCTCCAAGTCTCGCTGGTGATTTTGATGCTGGGACTGATGTTGTGGTATAGCAAGTTTCGAGCATGGGGTTTGATTCAGGTTGCGTTTGCTCTGTATCTGCTGTTTCCAATTCTGTCCGCGCTGCGGCCGGCTACTCAAAGCGAACCAGGCCCCCGGAAACTGAATCTGTTGTCATTCAATGTGCTGGGCTCCAATGTGGAACAGGAAGCTACGGTTGAGATGCTCGAAAATTCCGGAGCAGATATTCTGGTTGTTTTGGAGTACGAGAATAAATGGGTTGATTCGTTGGATTCAATTCAAAACATGTATGCGTATTCGATTCTGGAACCGCGTTGGCACGGCTTTGGCTTGGCGGTGTACAGTCGCTACCCGATCGAGCCCAAAGTGCATCAGTTGACGGATCGAGAAACGGACAACGTGTTTGCGGTTGCGGTCGTGGATGTGCAAGGTCAGAAGTTTGCGATTTGTGCTTGCCATTTTCTGGCCCCGATGAGTGCCTCGAAGATGCGGATTCGCAACGATCAAATTGTTGAGGCAGCGAAAATCATCGAGACGATTCGAGAAGAGGATGGTCTGCCAGTGATTTTGGTCGGGGATTTTAACTGTGTTCCCTGGTCGTCTTACTTAAATGAAATTGAAGATCGGGCTGGACTGCGGGATTCGCGACAAGGCTACCTGTATCATGGAAGCTGGCCATCGTCCAACGCGATCCTGTCGACCCCGATCGACAATGCGTTTGTGTCTCCGGAGATTCACATCCATCGTCGTACGATCTTGCCGACGACGAATTCCGATCACTATCCACTGTCGCTCGAATTCTCGGTGTCCGAAAGCGGGCCGGCCTCTGAGTCGCCATGAGGCATAGCGTTGCGGCTTGGCTGGCCCGTGGAATGATGGCTGGCTTTTTGTTGTCCTCAGCCCTGAATGCTCTGTCCTACTTCTATCTTTCCGGCTTCCGCAATCTGGTGCGGCCGAACGCAGTTCCACAAGCGCTTGGGTTTCCGCTGGAAATGTGGCGATTCGGCGTATCGTATGGCGGCGCGATGATCGACTGGGGTGCCTGGGCGATCAACGTTGTCTTTGCATTGTTGCTCGGGCTGGCGATTTCGGCGGTCCTTATCTGGAAACGAAAATGGTTTGGTGAGTTCGAGGACGCGATGATCGCTGCAGAGGAACGGCAACTCGGCGGCAACCTGTGGCAATTTTCGATCCGTGGGGTATTGCTGATGACGACGATGTTCGCCGGGGCAGCTGCACTTGCTCGAGCTGCTTTGGGAGCCGGCCCGGAAATGTTGTTGGCGATTTATCTGTTTGGCCCGACGGCGTTGATATTGATCGCGATGATACCTCGCGGGATCGCTTGGCAATATCGGGTCATACTGCTGACCCCAGCGACGATTGTCACCGTGGGCTTTGCGATTGTATTGGGAAATCGACTGTCGATTCCTTTCGATCAGGTGACGCTGGGAATTTACATATGTTGGGTGCCACAAACAGTTTTCGCCGCAATTTGCCTAACAGTTGGTTTGGCAATTCGTTACACTGTCTCGGAGAAATCAAAGGCGGATTGGGTTGGCTGAATGACGTAGCCCCGAACGTCGGTTTGGCCTGTTTTGTTGATGCAGAGAACGAGGAAAAAGTAGTGCCCATTGAATTTAATTGCAGTCAGTGTCAAAGCCAGCTTCGGGTCAAAGAAGAACATGCGGGTAAGTCAGCTCGATGCCCTTCCTGTCAGGCGATCAATACGATCCCGGCTGCTTCGGTTGCTCCCACTGCTCCCACGGATGACGGCGGTGTTTTTGGGGATCTTGTAGAGTCCTCCCAGCCAGCGTCAGACAACCCGTTTGCAGGTTCAATGTCGGCTGCCGCCGGTCCAAACGCCGATAAACTTAATCCTTACCGGCCGCCCGCTGCCACCAAGCAGACGGCGGATGCGATGTCTGGAGGGCCGATCACACCGACCGCCGTTGGTTTTGAAGAAATTTGGATACCTGCCTGGCAGTGTTGGAAAGCCAACATGGGGCTCATGGTTGCTTGTGTGGCGACTGTATTCGGCGTCCAATTGGTGTTTGGGATTATTTCAAACATTGCCGTTGCGGTGTTTAGCCAGATGGGTTCAGAAGTCGCATTGGCGCTGGGGCTATTGCTGATTTATGTGTTTGGCATGGCAGCACAGATTTTTGTGAATTTAGGGTTCAATAAAATTTGCTTGAAACTTCTCCGTCGACAACAGACTGGTTATGGCGAATTGTTTTCCGCAGGCGACGTGCTCTTGCCTGCGCTTGGAGCCACGATGCTGTTTTCGTTGATGCACGGGCTCGGCTTTGTCTTGCTGATCATCCCGGGGATTATCATTGGGCTGTTGTTCTGGACGTATCAATATTTGATCTTGGAAAAACGAACGGGAGCGATTGAATCTTTTTCCGTTGCCTACAAGCTTGGTCGTTCGAATATGTTGACCGGCTTTGTCTTGTTTGTGGTGGCGATCGGGCTTGCTATTTTGGGGCTTCTGATGTGCTACGTCGGGATCTTGTTCACTGCAGGACTGATTCAAATGCTATGTGCCGCCGCGTATTTGAAAATGAGCGGTCAATTGCGTTAAGCTCAATTCAGCTTGGAAAGACCACTAGTTTGGATTCAGAAAAAGACGGGGCCCTCGACCGATCTTCCCAAGTGGACAAAAGCTCCCGTGAAGAAGTAAGGTCTGTTGCGGAATAGAGCTTGCCCAGCCTGGCCTACCCTGGCTTGAGGTTTTCGATATTCTTTTCAACGCTGCGGGTGATCTCGTTTTTCTCGTTGACCAAAACGATCTGGGCGCTGTGGTTGCTGAGTTCTTCTTCGGTGTATTCACCGTAGCAGACGATAATCACGATGTCGTCGACCTTGACCAGGCGAGCGGCCGCGCCGTTGATGCAGATCTTCCCGGAGCCTCGCACACCTGGAATAACATAAGTCGTCAGGCGGTTCCCGTTGGTGACGTTGAGGATGTCGACTTTTTCAAAGGCCACCATTTTAGATGCATCGAGCAATTCCTGATCGATGGTGATGCTGCCCTCGTAATTGAGGTCGGCTTGAGTAACGCGGGCGCGGTGGATTTTGGATCGCAGCAGTGTTCGTAGCATTTCTCGGATTCTTTTTGAGCAGTTGCAAACCCGTATTTTTCACACGTGAATGGATTCCGCAACCTCCGGCAGTCTAGAAAGCCTGAATCTGTTGCGCAAGTTGGCGTGTGCGGCAGGGTATAGGTGGCTTCGATTCCCGCGCCTCGGTTTCCGGCCAATTGAATGGTGGCCCCATATTTTGCGGTTTCTTGAAAGTTTCAAAGTTGCCCGTTTTGCCAATTAGGCTCCTGACACG
>CAZXLW010000153.1:0-5692 GCA_964641465.1 uncultured Pirellulaceae bacterium
TTGCCGGTACTCCTGGACTCACAGCGACTGTCGAGATGTGGAACTGGAACACCGAACAGTGGGAATTCACTGGTAGTTTTGGCGAAGCATTCAACAATCCGAACTCGACCAATGCTTTTGGTTTGACGAGTAAAATCGCGGACTACGTCAATGCGGAAGCAGAAGTCCAAGCCCGGGTAGGATGGCGTCGGACAGGGTTTACGATTAACCACCCATGGAACGTAAATATTGACCAAGTACTTTGGAAAGGGCTGTAGACGATAAATGCTTGGCTTCCGGCTCTTGTGAAACACAGAGGCACGGAGGACACAGAGTTTGGGTATGGTGACTTTGCTCTGTGAACCCTGTGCATCTGTGTTTAAACGTCGTCGCTTCAATGGTCGCTGTCACACGCTCGTCACTTCCCCTTCTTTTTGCGGCGCGTGTTTTTCTTTTTTGTGTCTTTCTTCGTTTTTGCTCGACGTGTTCGTTTCTTCTTTTTCCGTCGTCGTTCGTCCGCGTCAGATTCGTCACGCCCATCCGGCCACACGAGCGTATTGCAGGCTGGACAACACGCATCACCAGCAACGGACGGGCTGATACGGAACACGTGGCCACAATTCGTGCATGTGTGTTTCTTTCCTTCAGGCGTTCGAGAGGAAATGTTCATGGGAACTCGATCGGTGTGCCATTACTGGGAAGATCCGCCTCGCCGTACAGCCGATTAGGCTGCCAGTCTTCGCTGCCGAAGCCATTAAGCGTTCGAGCAGCTGTGCTTCATTGTCGTGCCCAACTTCAAACGCGAGGCAGCGAATCTTGTACACGTATTGCCTGTTTTTAATCTTACGATCCGGGAAATACGTGAACTAAGATTGTTATTCGTTCAAGAATCGAGAATATTGCAACGCAAGATTGAGTTTACACGAATTGCAGCCACGCGTTTACGCGTTTGGCAATCAATTGCTAACGAACGGTTTCCGGCTGGCGCAGCAGGTAGGGGCGTACTTCGTCCGACCTTTCCAGAGCGAGGAGGGAATTGGGTACGGTCTTGCTCTCGTGGAACAGATTTAGCCGGGCCAGGCGACCAGCCACTCGCCGCGGACTTTGCGGCCTTCGGATGTTACTAATGCGCGGTCGTTGTCGGAAAGAGTTTCGAGGTCTTCGATCCCGTTCCAGCTGGCTGGTTTCCCTTCGATGACTTCGTGCAGGTAGCCGGACGGTAACCGATTGATTAGTTCTGTGCGACGCTCGGCGGTTCCGTCCAACAAACGATCGTGTAGCTCGACCACCAACGTTGCGCCGTCAAGCTGCCGCATGAAGCTCTCGGAAAGCAGTTTGAATTCCGCGCCTTCGATGTCGCAGATCACCAGAGAGTTGGCCGGTTCGTAATTGTGCTTGGCGACCAACTCGCCGATCCGCTCGGTGGCTTCACCCATCACCACGACTTGATCCGACAGACCGTTGCTCTGAGCGTAACGCCGGATTGCCTGCTGGCGTTTCTCAAATGTTTCGAAACAAATGGACCTGCGGACGAGGCCTGCTTTCAGAAGCCCGAGCGAAAAGTAACCGTCACAAGCACCGATGTTGATCAGGTCGTCAAACGGGCCTCGATGTTCGATTGCTTCGACCACCACGGTTTCATATAACCCAAAGATCTTCAGCCCGAGCAGTCCCTTGGAGCAGGAATTGCGACGATCGAGTTTCAGGCCAGCGAACAGGCCGTGCTGGACTTCGCCTGAATATCGGTCGAACAGGAACTGAGATACTCTCCGCCGACGGAGTTTCACAACCGCTTTCTCAAAGGATTCGATCAGGTTGGACATGATGGCTCCGGTGTCTAAACAACTTACAATAATGATTCGTATATCAGATTTCCGGGATCTCGTTAATGTTGGTTGTCCAGTTCGAAAATGCTATCGCTTTGGAATCCCGCGATTTTGGCCGATTCCGAAGATGAATTTGAAAAGTTGGCGACGAAATCGCTTATGGACGCTGTTCCAGGGACTGCGGCGTGCGAGAATGATTTGTGACTTTGTGGGGAGTTAACATGCGAATTCTTGAAAACCAGAGACGCTCGCTGCCAGTTCGGGTTGGCTGGTGCCGTCACGGTTTGCGCTGGCTGGGTTGCCCAAGGGGTCAGGTGGCTTGGGTGGCTGGTTTGTGTCTGTTCGGTTTCCAGTTACTGGCAATCCAATCGGTGGCTTGGTCGCAACAGAACGATGGCTTACCGTTGCCGGCGCATGCGGAATGGCGGTTTGGCCGAATTGGCGATGACGGTGCGAACGGGTTTTATCGGTTGGCGTACAGCCCCGACGGGAAATATCTGGCAAGCCGTAACCGCGCCAATGTGATTGAGGTTCGCGATTGCAAGTCGCGTCAGTTGATCTGTGAACTGACCAAGCACAAGTCGCGGGTGAAGTGGATGGAGTTCGCAAACGACTCGGAGCATTTGATGACTGCTTCGACTCCGGACGAGCCAGTCATGATCTGGAACATTCACTCGGGGCAGGTGGTGAATGTGATCGAGTGTGATGCCTTGTTCGCGACGTTTTCACAGACTGGAAACAAAGTCTTTGTGCTTGAGGCGGATCGAGTTCTCGAGTACTCATTTCCTGATTGTCGTTTTTTGAAACACCGGGACATTTTGGGCAAGCCGGAAATTCGTCCGGTCGTATCGCGCAACGGTCAGTACGTGATAGCGACACAAAAGGTAAACAATAAACGTTTGCACTTAACCAAGTTGATTGATCTGGAGAATGATTCGTCTGTGGTTTTGCCGGGGCCGCCGAAGCCTCCTAAAGCGGTCGCCATTTCCCGAGATGAAGTTTGGGCAGCGGCGACTTATGCATTCGAAAAGCGTGTGCGGCTTTGGAGTTTAAGCAACCCGTCTAAGTCCAGTTTTACTTTGGAAGGCCACGCTCAAACTGTTGCGTCGATAGAGTTCTCTGACGACGGGCGGTTTCTGGTCACGACTGGGAACGACAAGCGAGTTGTCGTTTGGGACCTGGCGACACGAGAGCCGGTCGGGAAACTGGAAGGGCATGCGGAAAAGGTGAATACGGCGACGTTCGCTCCTGATCGGTTTGAGTTGGCATCCGGAGCGTCAGGACTGAACGATTGCACTGTGATCGTCTGGTCGTTGGAAAAATTGCTGTTCCCGGATGCACCGCAGCAGGTGTTGCCCGGTCAGTTCGCGACAGCTTGGCGTGGCTTGGGGAGTTCGAATCCGAAAATTGCTTTGCGACATGTGAACAACTTGCAGTTTTCCGCCAACGAGGTTTTCGCACACCTCCAAGCGGAAGTCGGCGAACCGATGGCGACTAGCCAGGAACAGATTCGAAAATGGATTGTCCAGCTGGATGCATCGACGTTCCAAGAACGTGAATCAGCGTTGGAAAGTCTGATGAGTGTTCGAGGGCAGGCAGAGCGGTTCTTGCAGGAGGCGTTTGATGAAGCACCGAGTACCGAAGTTCAGTACCGAATTAGTCGAATCTTGAAGCATTCGGCTAAGCGTCCTCGCATAAATGTGGCAGAACTGCGTCGGATGTTTCGGGCGGTCTTGTTGCTGGAACTGATCAGTCGCCAGGCGGTACACGAGGAGGCTTGCGTCCAGTTACTGACGGCTCTTTCTCAGAATCATCCCCATGTCGATGTGAACCGAGACGCAGCGTCAGCGCTGGCAAGAATTCAGAAACGAATTGCGATCAACTGACGTTTTTGGCTTGAACTGGGGCGTTTGCACAAGTTCGAATCGCAATTGTTGCGTCGGCTGTGGTGTGCAAGATTGCATACATTTTTGAGATTGTTATCATGATCGCTCACGATAATTCGGAGACGAGATTATGTTTGGTAAAACTCTACTGTTGTATCTAAGTCTGCTGGTTTGTTGCGGTGTTGCAAATTCGCAGTCAATTCTGGTCGTTGCCGAAACGGGTGATGCGGTCCCGGACAATGACGGAGTGTTTGACAATCTGAGTGCTCCGTTGCTTGGCGATAGTGGCCGCGCTTCTTTCTTTTCGTTTGTCCAGGGCGCGACAGGGTATGACGGCTTGTTTGTCGTCGACGGGGATGCGATCCGAACCGTGGCAAGGGAAGGTGAGGCCGCACCGGGTAGCTCGGCGTTCTATTTGACGTTTCCGTTTTCGGCGCGAGGTGTTAACGATTCGGGGAACTTGGTTTTTCGTTCCGATCTGGTCGATGGCGATTCTGGAGAAGGGATTTTCGTTGGCAATGGTTTGGGGACGATCGGAGTTGCGTTGGAAGGAGCTTCCATGCCGGGCGGAGGGAGTTTTCTGAATTTTGGGACGCCGAGTATCAATGAGAAAAATCAGGTCGCGTTTGACGGCTGTTTTACGCTGGGCATGTACTTCTTTGATCCAAGCGGTGAGTTGATTGAGATTGCGGAAGCTGGTGATCAAACTCCGGACGGTAACTTTTTTAGTTCGTTTCGTCGTCCGTTGTTGAACGAGCAGCAACAGATGGTCTTTTATGCCGAGGCCTCGACTGCGGCTGGGGACGGAATTTATCTTGCCGACTTGAACGACATTTCAACAGTTGTCATTTTGCAGGATGATGCGCCGGGTGGTGACGGACAGTTCGATTCTCTTTCGGAGTTTCCGTCGATCAATGAGGTTGGTGAAGTCGTGTTTCATGCTTCTCTTGTCGGAACCCAGTCTGGCGATGTGGATGGTTTGTACTTGTTTGACGGTAGCACGCTGAGCGAGATCGCGAGGACGGACCAAATGGTTCCAAGCAATAGTGGCACGTTCGCTTCGTTTGGGAATTCGAATTTGCCAATCATCAACGATTTAGGACAGGTTGCGTTCACTTCGCTGATCAACGGGGCCGGCTCCATGAATGGAAGTGCTGCGATCTTTTTGTACAGCAATGGTTCGGTCAGTGAGTTGGTTAGTTTGGATACGGATATTGAAGGCGGCGCGATTGTTGGCTTTGATGACATTGCGTTGAATAACAATGGACAGATCGCGTTTTCGGCCAGCATCGATGTTGGTGGGCCGGAACCGGTCGAAGGTATTTTCTTTTGGTGTCCTGAGTTAGGTTTGGTCGAAGCGATTCGTCAAACGGATTCTTTCCTGGGGTCAACGATCGCTTCGCTTTCGTTTCCGACAGGAATGCAACACAACGGCGATGAAAAAAGCGGCTTCAATAACCTTGGCCAGATAGCGTTCAACGTGGAACTTGAGGATCAGCGGGAAGCGATCGCGATTTGGTCCCCTCCTTTTGTTCTTGGAGACCTCAACGGCGATTGTCAGGTCAGTTTGCTTGACGTCGCACCGTTTGTCACGTTGTTGCAGGCCGGAGAGTTTGCAGCGGAAGCAGATATTAATGGTGACGGAGTCCTGGATTTGCTAGATGTTGGCCCGTTCGTCAATTTGCTGTCCGGGCAATAACTAGCGCTGAATAGCACTGACTAGTCGTACCGCTCAACATTTAACAAACTCGGCCCAGTGGTTCGTTAGACGTGAATTGCTGGGTGCCATGTTTACGCGAGCGGAGTTGGTTATGTGTGCCGTACCGCCAAAGCATGCCCACGCCACGTTGCCCATTGCCTCATCTCTAGCGTAAGCATGCCGATGCGGAGAGTTGGCTTGTTGTTGGAAGGCGAGGGCATGGCACCCAAAAACCAGGGACAAGACTGTGGTTCGTTAGACGTGAATTGCTGGGTGCCATGTTTACGCGAGCGGAGTTGGTT
>CAZXLW010000153.1:5792-5908 GCA_964641465.1 uncultured Pirellulaceae bacterium
ATGTGTGCCGTACCGCCAAAGCATGCCCACGCCACGTTGACCACTGCCTCATCTTTAGCGTAAGCATGCCGGTGCGGGGAGTTGGCTTGTTGTTGGAAAGGCGAGGGCATGGCACC
>CAZXLW010000154.1:0-5816 GCA_964641465.1 uncultured Pirellulaceae bacterium
AGATTATCGACAGGGTCTCGTTGAGAATCTTTTGGAAAGACCGTGACTCAGTCTTCTTGGGATGCAATGAGTTGTTCGCGGAAGACGCCGGCGTCAGCACCAGTAGTATCGTCGGACTGACTGACTTTGATCTTGCTTGGCGTACGGAAGAGGCACAGTTTTATCAGGAGGTCGATCGCCGGGTCATGCAAAACAACGTGGCTGAAATGAACATCATTGAGCCGCAGCGCCATGCTGATGGATCGGAAACCTGGCTGGACACTACCAAGATTCCTATCACCAATGCTGATGGTCAAGTCGTTGGGATTGTCTGTTGTTACGACGAAGTCACTGAGCGTGTTCAGAACGAGCGAAAACACGAAGAGTACCGACGACACCTTGAAGATCTGATCGAGACCGAAACGAAAGCTCGCAAAGAACTCCAAAACCTGATTCCAGAAACACAGAAAACAGACTCGCTGCGGTTGATGGCAGGAGGCATCGCGCACGACTTCAACAATACGATTGGTGCGATCATGGGTTTTGGCGAGATGTTGCCGCTCATTGCGAACGACCCTGCGCGAGTGAACGAAGTCAGCGCTGGGATCATGGCCGCTTGTCGTTCCGCGGCGAACTTGTGCAGTCAACTTTCGGTTTTCAGTGGGAACGTTCTGGATCCAGATGACTCGGTTGACCTCAATCAATTCGCAACTGAACAATTGCCTTTGTTGAAAGCAAGTCTTCAGGCATCACACACAATTCGTTTTTCCATTCCGTCGAGACCTTCCGTTTGTCGGGCCCCGATCAACAAATTGCAGCAGTTAGTATTGAATCTGGTTTGCAATGCCGCCGATGCAATGGATCATGACGGAGACATTGTTATCAAGACTGGCGTGGAAGAGTATTCACTGCAGCGGTTGGATTCTGCCAGTTTGAATTATGCGGAGTCCGGGGGTCCATTCGCTTTCGTCGAAGTGACCGATACGGGTTCAGGAATCGAGGATGAGATCGTCAAAAACATCTTCGATCCATTTTTCTCAACCAAATCAAACAGACACGGACTGGGCCTTGCCACCGTCAGCGGTATCGTTGCATCGCAAAATGGCGCGGTTGAATTGGATACAAGAGTCAATGAAGGAACAACTTTCCGCTTATTGCTTCCAGCCCACTCACGTTTCGAGTCCAATTCAGATGCCGGGCTATCGGCAGCCAAAGGGAGATCGAAACATATCATGTTGGTCGATGACAACGAGCAATTTCTTGATGCGTCACAAAAGCTGATCGCCGCTCATGGATACCAGGTCACCGCGTTTAACAACGGGCTGGCGGCAATCAGCGAGTTTGAGGACCGTCGACATGAAATAGACGTCGTTGCGCTGGATGTTCAAATGCCGGTGATGAACGGGTTGCAGGTCAAAGAAAGAATAAGGCAAATTCAATCGGAAATTCCTATCATCTTTATGACGGGTTTCGTCAAGCCCGCACTTCGTGCGCAGCTGCAGGGTTCTCAAGGAGTTTATCTACTCGAAAAACCGTTTCAGATTTCGGATTTGACGGAAGTGATCGAACGCTTGCCGACTATTTCAAACTGACAAATGAACACAGTCGCCGGCTGTTACTACGACAGCCTATATAAATCGTCGGGCTCGCATGTGCCCGAGCGTGAAATCTGATTGCTGCAGATTTCACTTCCGCTCGAAACTCTACGAATTCGACTGGTCAGCACCAGCGACCAAATTCGCGGGCATGGTGTTACTTTTCGGCTTTTATAAGTTTAAGGTCGGTTAAGTCACGGTCAATGTTTCGGATAGCACGATTCAAGAGTTGTGAATCGGACTTTAAACCCTCCATGTCAATTGAAACGGTGAATTGACCTGTTTCTGCATGCGGTTCTATTTTCAGTCGACTATAATCTCGATGCTCACCAAAACGGGAGGTGAATGCAGCTAACATATCAGGGTGTTTAAATCCAATGGAATTGAATTTAAACACAGTTCCGCGACCAAGCTCGAATTCGCCTTGAAGGCTTTCGCCTTTAAAGCCTGCGACGAGTGTCGGCTCTCCATTTCGCAATTCTGGCAGTGCATCGTCAGGCATGTGTCCCCAGTAATTCCCCAACGGCTGGACAAGCCGACTCTTATACTTATTCTTCGCCATCACAGGTAAAACTCGTCTGCAAAACTCGATATATTCCAGTTGCGGACGTTTTACTTCGGGCAAAGCAAAACAAAACGCATAAGCACGACTCAAACCTTTACTCCACAGCTCTGAATCTGGATTGTCTGAGGAATAATCTACAACTGCGTCGGCAAACTCCTGGAGCGACGTCGAATACTGCTTCACCACCTCCTCTGAAGCAAAATGTTTTGCTATCCAATCAGAAGAGGCCGAATAATTTTCATACGTGTAAAGGTTTTGCATGAAGTCACTAACGATCTGCTTTACATTGTCATTACCTTCGAGACCCCATGCCTCGAACCTTGAAAGGTTGCGTAATCTGTCATCTTCGTTTTCGACGTACGGAAGTAAAATCGTGCCGATCCTCCTAATAGAATAGCTAGTCCGAGAATCGTGTTCGGATGGGTCGGCATTTCGATACTCGCTAAGTGCCGCCAAGAAATCATCAACCGCGTTTGAGTATTGTTCAAGCTGCTTTTGATTGAACGAAAAGCCAGAGCGGGTAAAATACCGTCGACTCTCACGGTTTCCGTTTCGCAGTTCTTCTGCAAATAGATTCAGCCGAGTCACGGTAGGCTGACGGTTGAAAATTTGAGATACGACGTCGTAGAAAGTTTTGCGTTCGTCATTTGAACACACCCCCGGGCCACGGCGATTAATTTGCACGGCCACGTCCAACACTTCCGGGACTTGATTTTCACTTGCCAGGTTCGCGATTCCTTTACAGGCGAGTATCAAACTCGTGGCGTCACGATCAGTGCGTGCAATTCGCAACCACTCGGCATAAGTCTTTTCCTTGTACACCGGATCGCCCTGCCTGTTTTGCTCGGTGCCGGTTGCCGTTGCCTGCTTCGAATTCAGCAAGGCTGAATTGGTGATTGGTTCGAAGACCGCCTCCTGTGCCACTGCCGACTTGTTCACCTGTCTGCCCACGAGTGCGGCATCGTTTGGCTGTGATTCAGTGCGAGTGATTTTGACGATCTCTTTTTCGCCCCGCGACAATGTCAGCCGGTTCTTGTCGATGGAAATAGAATTTTCGTCGCCGACAGGTCTCAGTTGATATTCTCCGGCTGAGATTTCAATCTTGTTTTCAGTCGTCAGGTCAATCACTTTGACCAACTCTCCTGCTCTGGAAACTTCGATTTTGACATCGTCGACAGTGGTTTCGATTTCGATCTCGCCTTGATTGGTGGCTATCCGAATGATCTGCTGACCGTAGGCAAACCCAAACGAAGTGACTCCAATTCCGATTAACAAGGCCGCAACCAGTTTCCAAAAACCGCCGCGAGTTCTTCGCAGAGGATCTGTTGATTGCTTCGAGTGTGATTCGCTGACCAATTCAAACGGGCAATGGCTTGAGTCGGTTTGCAATGAAGCAACGAGGATCTGCGCGGACTCGGGTCGGCGAGCTGGAGATTTCGCCAACAGACACATCGTCAGATCCGACATGTCGCTGTCAATCGTTGGATCCAACTCTCTGGGGTGGGTTGGGTGTACTTGCTGGATACTCCGCAGCGTTGCCAATGCATTGTCGCCGCGGAAGGGCAGTTGCCCGGTTAAGCACTGATAGATCAAACACCCCAGGCTGAACAGATCGCTGCGGGCGTCCAGCGTATCACCGCGACTTTGCTCGGGTGACATGAAGCACGGCGTTCCGGCGATCATCCCGGTGCAAGTCAATTGTGGATCCTCATCGTTGACTCGGACCAAACCAAAGTCCAGGATCTTTGCCGGTCCATCATTTTCGGGAATCCAAATGTTCGCTGGTTTGATGTCGCGGTGAATGAGGCCTTGTTGGTGAGCGGCAGCCAAGCCAGAGGCGATTTCGATCGCCAGTTTCTTCGTCCGTTCCAGCGGCAATGACTCGCATTGGGCAAGGCATTGCTCGAGCGTTTTGCCCGGGATCCACTGCATTGCGATATAGGACAACGGCCCGTCGCTGCCGACTTCATAGATCGTAACGACGTTGGCATGTTCGATCGCCGCCGTTGTTTTAGCTTCGGTTACGAACCGCTGGCGGGCAGCTTCGCCCAGAGACGACCGCAGAATTTTAATCACAACGTCGCGGTCGAGCTTCGTATCGATGCCGCGATAGACGACACCCGTGCTGCCCGCACCGATCAACTCCACCAACCGGAAATGCGCCACCGCTCCAAGGTCTCCTGTCTCGCGCGGCTCACGCAGCAGATTTTGCACTTCCGCGCTCTTGCCCGCCGTGACGCCAAACGGCTCCGTTTGTTGCGCCGGTCGATTGGCAACAGACCAGCCTTCGGCATCATGCATCATCTGCTCAAGCAATCGGCCATCGTCGCCGGATTGATCGGCTTCAAGCTTCTTCACTAGCCAAGCCTGGCTGGCTACATCGGTAAAAGTATCGCTGATCCGCAAACTGTTAACTGTTTCAATGCACGGATCGCAATGACTTAGATGATGTTCGAAATCCTCAACTTCTGATAAACATATTTGTCCCAAGACGAATTGCTTCAAATGCTGGGGGGCTGGACATGCAGTTGCGTTTCGAACCATAGTTGGCCTCATCGGGTGTTTACAAAATAGCTTGCTTGCTCTATTGAAGGATATGCGCGTCGAAATGCACTTTTGTATGCCGTGGTAGATTTTTCGACAGATTTTTTCTCCAGCTATTCCAACAGCCCCTTCAATTCCTCCCGCAAGCGGACAATCAACCTGGATTTCGCTGCGTAGATCGTCCAAACACTGACTCCTGTTTCGGCAGCAATTTCGGCCGCCGGTCGGTTTTCAGTCACGAATGCGCGAACGGCCTGCCATGTCTTGGGTCGAAATTCCGGTTCGAGCAACTGTAACGCCGATTCGAACAGCGAGAATTGGTAGCTCAAATCCCAGCTCGCTCCAGCGTCCTGCACCAAAGCGGCTTGATTGAGTTCCGACTGAGTGGCCGGTTCAGTCGTGATCCTGCGTCGTCGGTGGAATTCGCGAAATTTATTGATCGTTACGGTGCGCAGCCAACTGCGAAAACTCTTGCTTCGATCGTATTGGAAGTCAGGCAGCTTTCTGAACACCAGCGTGAGAACTTCCTGCACCAAATCAGCCGCGTCCTGAGACTGTAGGCCGATGTCGCGAGCCCAATGAAACAACAGCGGAGTATACAAGCGGACGAACCGCGACCAGGCATACTGATCCCCAGCGTCTTTTAGCCGCAGCAACAAACTTTCAGACGTGCTATTCATGAATCAAATGAGTCTCAAGCTTCCGAGGCCTACGGCTGTGGGGCAGCAGCGCAAATCGCCGCAGTTCTAAACACTTGTGAATGTACAGGGTTTCTGGCAAAGATCAAAAAGGATTTCAAATTATACGAATTCGAAAAGCGGTGCGTCGTTCCTCGACTCAATCCCAACACATGTCGCAGAGATCTGCCATGCAGCCATCGTGTGAGTGAATCCAGGAACCGCAAATGGACGCAAATAGACGCGGATGTTTGTGATGGAGGAATTCGCGTTCATCTGCGTTCATTGGCGGTAAACAAGAAACGGCAACAATCCATTTGCAAATAGCCCGGTGATTCTGGTTTGAACACGATTCTTCAATTTTCTCGACTTTGCTACGCTGGTGAGAAGTCTATCTAATGGAGGCTTCAAATTGAGCCTGACATTGATCAAGATGGAAAGATGATTTACTTAACG
>CAZXLW010000155.1:0-5672 GCA_964641465.1 uncultured Pirellulaceae bacterium
ATTGCGGCATTGCACAATGTCCACTGTATTGCCTGGATTCAATTCGCTTAAGTTATGACCAGTTCAAACTCCGGCGGAGGTGTGCCGGCTGAAAAAAGGGACGCAATGTGCGCCCCTTCCTATTTGTTTTTACCTGCGTTTAACATTAGTAAGATTCAATGTTTTCACAATGATCAAGTCTAACGTTCCAATGCCCGCTGAGCATCAAACGGACTTAGGCGACGAATAAAGATGTCGGGGCTATTAACAAATTTTGAATAAAGATGATTTAATTTGATGCGAATTTCATCGGGAGTCATCCCCTTGACGCTAACGGTTCCAATCAACTTCAACGAAATTGTTCGATCCGCCTGAACGACAACACGTGAGTCGTCTAGCATATCATCTACTACACTCTTCACTACGAGGACTTCACCAGGCTGAACATCGGCCGTTGATGCCGGAGGAACCATTCTTGGATCTACCCTGGTTTTTCCTTGTTTCTCAAAATTTATTCGTTTGATATTCAGCTTGGCTTCAACAATTTTTGCTTCCGTCTCGAACCGTAGACTTTCAAGTCCAAATACGCCTTCAGACGTCGCTGCTCCCGATTCTCCTTTCATTTTAAAACGCCTAAGCCCTTTAATTTGTCGACTTATTTGTTCTAACTTTCGCTGGTGGGACCTCGCCATCAGCTGCCAATATTCTCGTGAGTTCTCAATTTCGAATTGACCAGGGTCAACGACAGCTTCTTCAGCTTCGACTGCTTCTTTGTCTTGAATACCTTTCTGGTCATCGTCAACCATTGGAGCAGTTTCAGGAGCAGTTTCGTCAACGATTGTTACCGCTGGAGATTTGGAAACATTGGCGTCGGATGCTTCAATGGCCAGTTGCCCAGGTTCATTGAATTCAAAATCCGAGTTTGCCAAAACGATTAAGGGTAAGCAAAGGATTGAAATCCCGGCTAACGCCAGAATGCTTTTGGAATAAAAGAAGCTATTCATGGATACTCCATTTTGGGCAATGATTTGAATGGTCGAAGATGAATCCGCCAGGCCTACCGTGTTGGAAGTCTTGCAGGTCTGAACGGTCGATTGAATAAGAGATTCGTAAACATCTGCGTTTGCAGTAAGGCTTCTCGCTCGAATCGTTGCAAGAACAGCAGTTGTCATGATGCCGCGTCGAACTAAACGCCGTCTGAGCAAATTTCGACCTCTAGCCAAAGCCGCTTTGATACTGGCTTCGCTTTGATCAAGCAATTCAGCTGCTTCGCTCCGCGAAAAACCTTGAACGTGGCAGACCACAATCGCATCTCGATATCGCGGAGGCAACTGATCGATTTCCCGATGTATCAACTCACACTCCTGGGCCTGGGCAATCGACAACCACGGTTCATTTTCTTGCGAAACAGGTTCCGAGCTCATCGATTCGACACCTTTCCGGGCATTGATCCGTCTTGAGTGAAGACAATTTCTTACCGCAACGTGATAAAGCCACCCAGCGATTGAGTTCCGCTGCAAAAGCGTCGAAGCCTTTCGAGCGAGTACCAGGAAAGTTGCTTGAAACGCATCTTCGACATCGTCTCGATTCAACAGCATGGCTCGACAAACGTTCATAACCATCTTCGAATGTCGACGAACCAGCTCTTCAAAAGCTCTATCGTCGTCACCGAAAAGATGTCGCCCCAGTAATTCTGCATCACTTGCCAGCACAATATCCTCGAATTTAAACATTCACGAATTCCTGAACGGAACGCCCGTTCTATCTTAATCCGTCTCGAGACGGATGCATCGGACCTCAAAAAACCAAAACGCGAAGAAAATTTCTGGATCACAGCAGGAAATCACCAAAAATGCGAGTCCGCCACTCTTGGCCTACCGCACATTCGACACTGAACTTTTGCTTCCCCAGGCTTTGAAAAACAGTTCACTGACTTTGTGTTTCCCAGCTGGGCTCGCCGAGAGGCTGTCGTTTGTTTGCCGCTTAGCCGCTCAGGAGTAGGGTTTGCAAATTGAATAAACAACAAGCTCACCAGAGATCAGCTCATGTTTGACTGTCGTGTTGTTCCTTGCGATACTGACAAATTGCTCCGTGGCTCATATGCGATTTGGCTACAGCCACGCCATTTCGAGCAAGCGCACCCGCTTCACTTCCAACGCAACAAAATCAATTCAAAGAGCGAGCGATTCATAATGATAAATCACACCGTTGCCAATCATACTGATCTTCGATCTTGTTTGCTCAAGCTTCCATTGAGCAACAATGCGCGGCAACTTCGACTGCGAGTAATGAATTGCATCGTCGCCTGTACATTTATCGCTTTGGCAACGACTGCGGTCGCGCAAAAGCCTGATGCGGAACCTACGCTGCTACCTGGTTCCGCAGTCAACCTAGCCGCGATCACGAACGCTGATTGGATTCAGGGCGAGGGGCCAACGGCGTTTGAGCCGGGAAACATTTATGTGTTTGAGTGCTGGGCCACGTGGTGCCCGCCTTGTGTCGCGTTGATTCCACATGTGAATGAACTTCACAAAAAGTATTATGACAAAGGGCTGCGGGTCCACGGCATGAATAGTTGGGAGGACGATCGGGAAAAAGTTGTGAAATACGTCAAGGCAAAGGGCGAAGGGATGTCTTATCCAGTCGCCTATACCAAAAAATCTGCCTTCGAAACCGAATGGTTGGACGCGGCTGGCGTGCAAGCTATCCCTCACGCATTCGTTGTGCGAAACGGGAAACTTCTGCTGGCGACCGAAGCGGTGCGGCTAACGGATTCTCTGATCGAGTTAATGTTGTCTGGCGATGAAGGCGCGGCACAGGCTGCTGCGAAGATCAAAGCGGCCTACGATGCCCGCGGCAAAACGGACAAACTTTCTCAGGAAATCTATTCTGCAAAACGAGCTAAGGATGCAGAGAAGATGGCGGCGAAAATCAAGGAAGTCGAGACACTTGATCCCGACCACCCCGATTTGTCCGTCTGGAAACTTCAGTTGTTGATCGTGCGCGAACAATGGGAAGCCGCAATTGCAGCCTTTAACGAAATGCCGCAGAGCAATTCCAAAAATTCTTTCGTGCTGCAAACCGGCATGCGGTTGCCCAGAAGCAAAGTTGGCGACCACCCAATGAGCTTTGTCAAAGCCTTTACCGACCCATATGCAGAATACCTTAACAACGGTGGAGATAAGATTGGCCCAAACCACTTTGCAAATCTAACGACTCTTTACTGGCGGCTGGGCGATAAGGAAAACGCCATTGCCAGCGCCGAAAACGGTGTGAAGGCTGCCATCAACCACAAGACAGGGGCAAGCGAACACCGTACGAATGCTTTCAAGCGTTTTGCAAAATCGGTAAAGGAAGGCACGTTGCCAGAATTTTCTGAACTCAGTTCGTGGCAGATCGAAGCAAGGAAGAAAGCAGAAGCGGACAAAAACAAGTAGCCCGTAGCCATCAAATTGGCGCACAACAGCGCCGCACTGTAAAACGATTCAGTTAAACCAACTACGGACCGGCTTGAATCAGAGCAACGAACGGCGCGATGTCGGACAGGTTGACGGCCATGTCTCGGTTGATGTCTGCTTCGTCCTGACAGGTACCGTCCAATATCCGCTGCACAAATGGCGCGACGTCGAGCAGGTTCACCGAGCCATCCAAGTTCACGTCACCAAGCATCGTACATCGGTTCAGCAAGATGGAAACGCTACCTCCGGCAAAGTGGGCGACTGCCAGATCGCAAAGTTCATCTCCGTCGAAATCATTGGCTACGATCGCACTCGGTCGTTCGTCTACAAAGCTCGCGGGCAGCGTTTCAAATGCCTGATTGCCCTCGTTTGACAACAACGTAACGCTCCGACCTTCATCGTTTGCCACCGCCAAATCAAAATCGCCATCTAGATCAAAGTCGCCAGTTGCAATCGAACTCGACGAGCTTCCAACGGCAACACCAACTGCAGGCAAAAAATCCCCGCCAGATTCGTTGAACAAAATTGAAATCGCATTATCACCGTTGTCACATGTAACGATCTCTGGCAAGCCATCGTCATTCAGGTCGGCCACAACCACGGCAACTGGTCGATCACCAACGGCGAAAAAAACGGCTGGTCCAAAACTGGCTTGCCCATCATTAAGCAATACGCCAACTTCGTCATTACTCTCATTGATGCCGACTAGATCTGCATCCGCATCCAGATCGACATCTGCCGTCGTCAAATTGGTGAATTGTAAATCGGCGATACTTATTGCTGGCTCGAACATCCCGTCTCCGATCCCTCGCAACAACATCAAGCTGTCAACGCCACTCGCGGTAGCGACAATAATATCGGGCACTTGGTCTCCATCAAAATCGGCTATCGCTGCTGCGGTCGGATCATTGACTGTCGCGTAACGAACTTCAGTTAGAAAAGTTCCATCTCCGTTATTCAGCAAAACCGACACGTCGTCGGACAAGCTGTTGACTGACACCAGATCCGGAAATGCGTCTCGGTTGAGATCTGAAACCAAAACATTTACAGGCAAATCACCGACCGGATAGTTTGTCGGCGCCATGAACGTTCCATCAGCGTTACAGGTCAAAACCGAAATGTCGTTAGCGATCAGGTTCGCCGTTGCCAGGTCGAGACAGCCATCGCCATCAAAATCGGCGGACACCATCGCGATCGGAGTCGTGCCAGTATTCATTCTCCCAACATTGGAGTATTCTCGTTCGCCGGCGTTGAACAACAACGAAACATCGCCGTCCAGGCTATTCGCGACTCCCAAGTCTGGCCGCTGGTCGCCATCGAAGCCTCCGATGATGACGGCGTTGGGAGACAACCCGGAATTGAACTCGTTGTTTTCCAGGAATGAAGCATTCCCGTCGTTGTACAACACGGAAACCGAGTTCCCAGTCGTGTTGGCAACCGCCAGGTCCAGATCATCGTCCCCATCTACGTCACCAACCGTTACCCAAACCGCTCCGGCACCGGCGGAAAACAGTTCGTCCGCTGCGAATGTCCCGTCACCGTTGTTCAGTAAAACAGACACGTCATCGCTAAAAGTATTCGCTACTGCGATATCCAGATCGGAATCGCCGTCCAAATCTCCCATAGCAATCGAACGAACGCCAACTCCGGCGGTATACTCCCCGCCATCCTCGAACGTCGCATCACCGTTGTTGAGCAATATCGAAACCAGATCGGATGAAACGTTGCCTGTCGCGATATCGGCATCGCCATCTAAGTCGAGGTCACCGATTTGAATACTTCTGGGGCCACCTATCGGAAACGCAACAGTCGATTGATTGGCAAATGTTCCCTCACCGTTGTTTAGCAAAACGGAAACATCACCGGTACCTGGGTTGGCGGTCGCAAGGTCCAGGTCACCGTCCCCATCCAGGTCCCCGAGAGCAACGTTACGTGGGTCCGTTCCAATATCGAGGTTGATCGAATTGGCAAAAATACCGTCTCCATCGTTAAACAACAGCGTCACCGAATTGGCACCGAAGTTTGCGGCAGCAAGATCCAAATCGGCATCGCCATCCAGGTCACCGATGGCTACCGATCGTACACCAACATCGGCCTTGTATCTGACCTCGCCAGCAAACGAACCAAACCCCACCCCCAAAATCACTGAGACATCTTCGGTGACATTGTTGGGGACCACGAAATCCAGTTTGCCATCCCCGTTCAAATCCGCAGCAGCCAACGCCAACGGACTTT
>CAZXLW010000156.1:0-4304 GCA_964641465.1 uncultured Pirellulaceae bacterium
GAGCGACTCGCATTCTTTATTGGTAACGTCATTCAATACTCCTCAGAAAACATATTTGCGTGTAACCCAGCTACAGCTGGACGAACACTGTGGCTTTCCGGGCGTGGCTGGCTGAGGAGTAAGAAAGATCTCGAACCGGTCGCTTGCTTCGCGTGGAAAAACAGAGGTAAAACGATCTTTAGCGATGATCAACATCAACATCGCAAGCGTTTCACTAAGCCGTTTTAGCCTAGCCAGCTCGCACTAGAATCTCAAGGCACAGATTCGAGTTTTTTCGAGTTTTGGGTGAAGACGAAAATTTAGCCCGTGAGATGTCTTGGGGAGACTGACTGCGGTTTTTTTCTGTCTGATATCGTACCAACAGGGATGGTTTAGCGGTTCTGAATCTCAGGGACACAATCACGCATCGTCAGACAACCGTAAGTGCAGATGCCCGGTACAAGCAAAATTATTGATTTGAATGTCAAGAAAAAAACTCACACTCCAATTGTGACTCAACTTGAGGCTAGTTCTGCAAGCCGCTGATGATGGCTTGGAAACGATCAGTCTCGCGTAGCCGATTCCAAGCCTCATCTCCTTCTAATTTTTTCAGGTTGTCGAAACCGAACTCGATCGCGGTTGTCAAATGTTGGAGTGCCAAGTCGTCAGTTTTGACGTTCTCTGACTCCCATTTGCCGCCTCCGGAATTGTGGGGGCTGTCTTCTGCGAATGCCGCGCACTTTGCCAGATTCCTTGCGCAAACGAATTGATGTCGCGGAGCATCGGGGGCGAGTTCTAATTTATCTAAAATCAGTTTTCGCGCTGCCGGTAAATTACCACTGTCGACAAGATTCAATCCTTGCATCCTCGCCAGGAAAACTGCTCGCCCTTTGTTAACTGTAGCTGGTGCGACCAATCTTGCATTAGGGTACCTTGCCAACAAAAGATTGTTGTACTTTTCCCCGAGCGTCGCAAATTCGACTGCTTCGTCGAACTGACCTGCATTCATATACCATTCTGCTTTACTGGTTATCGCTCCGGTCAAATCACGCAGGATCACAATTTCATTGTCATACGTTTCCAGATAGTTAGGCGCCGATGCGATAATTTGATCCAGTTGCGCGTGTGCCGCGTCATAGTCTTCATGTTCCCGCGCCAAATGTCTCCCCAACCGAAGCCGGAACCAGTTTGTCCAGCGGGCACGAAGTCGATTTTCCGGAAGCGCTTTTGCTGCCGCAATCCACTCGGGAAACCTTTCGGCAAAACCATCCGTCTGCTTGCTCTCCAGATAATACGAACAAAGTCTTATCAGTGTTGTTACTCGGTCGTTCATCACGGCCGTATCGCGCGGATTCTCCAACATCAGCTGGTCGAATATATCTAAGGCCTGTGTCAGTTGTTCGATCGCATCTTCGTACTGCTTCTCAGACAGCATCAGTCGAGAAACCTGTGACCGGGTATTCGCCAGTTGATGACGAAAACGATAGTACTCTGCCGGATCGACATCGAGAATTTCAACTTGCTCGTAGAAAGCAATCGCTTTGAGAAAGAGTTCAATTCGTTCCGGCCTGCGATCTCGCCAGTAGAACCAGGCCAGGTTCTGCAAGCCATGAGCTTTCATTGCTTGATAGTGGAAGTCATTGCCGTCAATCGCTATGAGCTTGTTAGCCAGGTCAATTGTGTTTTGCTGCGACTCGATTGCTGCTGAACGACTTTAACTCTTGACCTGGTGACGGTTGAAAGCCATTGACCGTTGTGACATTCAACGTGCCAGCCAGGGAAACGTCATTAAATCGCACTTGGTCGTGCTGTGTGCCGGGCACTGTACCACCGAGTTCCATGAATATCTGAGCGCCTGTTCCGAAATCAGCGTCGCAATCGAATTGAATACTGCCAACACCGTTTCCTGGACTTAGCCCGCCATTCAATTGGATCAGGCCAGTTCCTTCGAATGGTGATGTACCCGAGACCTGGCCAAGTGCAAACAAAGTTGTATTCGCCAACACCAGGGTTCGAGATCCGTTATTGATGATTTCGCCAGTGACACGCCCAATCGAACCAGCCGCAGGGCCGACTCGTAATTCACCGTTGCCGGTGATTTCGACGTCGCCAGTGATTTCACTATCGCCCGCGAAAAAGAATACTCGGCCAGCGACTTGAAGTCCCAGCCCAGATTCCAAACTACCACCGTCTTGTTGAAAAACGAGGTCAAAGGCCGGTGCGATAAATGTTAGCCCGTTGACGCAAACTTCGCCTCCGTCTTCGATCACCATGTTGCCGTCGCCGTCGTCACCCAACGACAAGAAACCACAACCTAGACTGCCACCTGGTCCGACAAGAATAGTGCCAAACGAGCCCGCGTTTGCACCAACCAAAAGACCACCATCAACATTGACCTCGCCACCACTTGAAACGATTTGTTCCCGCGGGGCCGGCAATTGATATTATTGCAAATTGGAGTTACCAATGAATGGACAGGCCTTGAGGCGGTATCGTAAATTTGGTGAATTCGCAACATAAAACTAAAATACTGAGGGCCGAGTCGTAGCGATCGGCGATAGATAGACGAGAACTTGCGAATCCAAACCGAGCAGGCGTGAAATGGTTAGCGATAACGAATTATTGGGATTGTACCTCGTCAACAACGACCAATCGGCATTTGAAGCGCTGGTAAAACGCCACGCGCCAATGGTCATGCATGTCTGCCGGAGCTTTCTTTGGAATCCTGAAGATTGTGACGATGCGTTTCAGTTAGTGTTTGCATTGCTATCCAGAAAAGGCAAAACGCTTCAAAAACACAGCTCGATTGGCGGTTGGTTACACAAGACTTCGGTGAACGTTAGCTTGACCAAGCGACGGAGTATTTCCCGGAAACGCGAAGTCACCATGGATCGCGAACCTGGCTCATCCAATTTGGAGCCGTGGGAATTGATAGCCAATGCTCAGCAATGTGAGAAATTGCATTTGGAAGTTTCTCGGCTGCCACGCAAGTATCAAGACGTGATCGTACTTTGTCATTTTGATAACTTGAACCGAAGTGACGCGGCAGACATTCTGGACACAACGGAATCAGCAGTCAAAGCGACTTTGGCAAGAGCGAGGAAAATGCTTCGTCAACGATTGCTTCAACAAGGCATCGGCTTGTCGTCGGTTCTTGCCATCGCATACCAATACATGCATGGAGCTGCCGCGTGCAAGCTGGATGCACTTGCCGAATCGACGACACAACAGATTATGGCCGCGAAAACACAGCCAACGCCGGCTCACCTGAAGCTGACACAGTTAACGAATGGCAATATGGTGAGCACCGCACCGATCGGATTGGTTCACATTTCTTTGGCCATCGCGCTGGGCCTGGTTGCAGTGGGAGCCATTGGGCTCATGGGGCTGAGTGTGAAGTCGAGTTGGCTGCCGTTGGCCGAATCGCAGAGCGTTATCTTCATGCAGGAAATAGACGAACCAACTGGCGATACTTTTGTCGAGTTTCAAGAACAAGATGAAAAACCGCGCGAGCCGTCAGGCGATTCAGCGTCTAGCGGTGTTGCCTTGTTTGATCCATCAGCAGTTGCCCCGGAACAACCTGGTGAGTCGGCCAAGCTTGTAAGTCGATTGCATGAAATACAACTTGAGAAATGGAAGAAGGTCGCCTTGAAAGTCGGCCTGGTTCACCCAAACAGCAAGCAACTGCAAAACCAACTGGTGATATTGAGACAGATGCAGCTTCGAAATCTTGACGCTGAATCAGGATTCGAAACAAAACCATATGAATCCAGCGAGGGAAACGAAACTGCTGCTCCATTGCAAGAGCAAGGAACAGGCCTTCAGGGTGTCATCCAATTAAGAATCAACGAAGCTGAAACGGCATATCAAATTGCAACTGAAAGATTAGACGCACAACACCCTACTGTCCTCGAGAAAAAAACCGAGCTGGACATGTGGCGCAAATTCAGTGGAATTGAATTTGACGAGCAAGCAAGCGAAGTTCCAATTGACGAGCAAGCAGCAGGCAACTTTAGAGCGATTGCTCGGAAAGCAAGGCGCTGGAAGTATCAGGTTTGTGGAGCAGAGGTCGCATTTCAGCTTGCAAAACAAAAACACGGCCTCCAACACCCCGAAACCCGGTCTAGGGAAGCAGAGCTAAGGTCTTTACGCCATGCCAGCGAAGGAATGAAAGATTACATGGCACGCATGCCGCGATACAAATAGAAACGGTCACGCGTTCCTGTTCGAGTATGGCTCGATTCCTGGCATGTCGCGGAGCTCCAGCATTGTTCGCTTAAGTCGCAGAGCGACGGCATTGGTTAGCCTCGGGTTTCAACCCGAGG
>CAZXLW010000156.1:4404-5528 GCA_964641465.1 uncultured Pirellulaceae bacterium
GAGCTGACGCACCTTGGGTTAAAACCCAAGGCTATTAAATGTCGTCGCTCCGCGACTATTACGACGGGATGCCGTCGCTCCGCGACTGAGTCGGGGCGTGCCAGCTACCTTGGATTGAAGCCCAAGGCAAATACATTGCGACTGAGCCGGGGTTAGTCGAATAGCTGGTTGTCACCGGATCCTCCAAACAGTTCGTCAATCCCCAGGCCACCAAACAGGATGTCGTCGCCTTCGTTGCCCAGGAGCTCATCGTCGTCCTCACCTCCAAATAGCATGTCGTCTCCGACGCCGCCGATAATCAGATCCAGCCCAGCGTTGCCAATAAGCAGGTCGTCGCCACTACCGCCTAAAATCGTATCGTCACCGTCTCCGCCGATAATCGTGTCGTTTCCGTCACCGCCGACAAGCAAGTTGCTGCCGTTACTTCCAGTCAAAACATCATCGCCACCTCGACCTCGTAATATTGCCGTCGAGATTCCTGTCGCAACCAGCGTGTCGTTGTTTTCCGAACCTGTCAAGTTTTCAATAGTGCGAAAAGTTTCACTAACAAGACCGTACGCTGCTGTGCCGGTACCGTCATCATTGACCGTGGCGAAAACACCAAAGCCAATTCCACGGAACGAATTGGTATCGATACCGTTTCCTCCCGTGATGATGTCCGTCCCGCCACTGCCGATCAGCAAATCGTCTCCGTTGTTGCCGCGTAGTATATCGTCATTGCTTCCACCATTAAGTGTATCGTTACCCGATCCACCAATGAGAACATCGTCGCCTGTTGCGCCACGCAATGTGTCTTCGCCAGAGTTGCCAATCAGAGTGTCGTTGCCGGCACCGCCAGTCAGAATGTCATTGCCAACACCGCCGATCAGGACGTTGTCAGCAATACCAGTCGCCGTTAATACATCGTCGTTTCTCGATCCAGTCAGGTTTTCAATTCCGACGAATGATTCATTGACAGTCCCATAGACTGCAGTCCCTGTGCCGTCAGCGTCGACTATTGCTGTTACTCCAAATGCGATGCCGTCGAACGAGTTGGTGTCAATGCCGAGGCCGCCGTCGATCACGTCAGTCCCTCCACCGCCAGCAAGGATGTCGTTACCGCCTTCACCTCGCAGCACATTGGC
>CAZXLW010000157.1:0-5429 GCA_964641465.1 uncultured Pirellulaceae bacterium
GTCGAATCGTCTATGTATTCGCGGCCGCCTTGGTGCGAGCTTCTCGCAGGCCTCGGCTCAAGATGTCGCGGAGTAACGGGGAGTAGTCCTCGAACTTGGTCTTGTCTGGAGCACCATTGGAATACTGATAGATCGCATCGCGTGGTTTCTTGCCTAGCGAAATCAGAGTCGAGCTAACGGTTCCGAAATCGTTGTTTCGCATCACCATGCTGGGCCGTCCAGGAACGCTTGGGGCACGAGCAAAAACCTTGCTGGCAACCGCCAGGAACTTGACTGGCGAATCAAGCGTTTGAAGTGTCAGCAATCGACGAGCCATGTTAACTCGCTCGTCACGTGGGTCATCGAGATCGTTTTCGCCAACGATGCTCAAACCACGTTCCAACTCAACCACGTCCGTTTCGTTGCCAGCGTGAATCACCCACGCGCTGTCTGAGTCGGCAACCACGTAGTTCGCACCTTGATACTGGCTGGAATGCAATTCTTCGAGGCATACGTCCAAAGCTGCTCGAGCATTCGTGCTCTTGAGCATTTCGCGGCACAAGGCTCCGCGAGATCGAGGATTAGGGGGAGTTTCTTTCTTGTCGCGGCGAATCAGGCCGACAAACATTCCGTTTTGGTTGATTCCGAGGCAGGTTCCGTTGGTGGCTGGGTCAATACTGGCTAATACACGAGGTTTGCCCGACTGAATCGAGGGAGTCGGGCACGACCTGTCAAACATCTCATCTCGATTGTGGGCGATCAAAATTGGGGCATCCGGTACCAAATGGTAAACTATTGCCAATAAACTCATGAGCAATCCGCTTCTCTAAGTGAATAGGGTCCTGTGTAAAACAAGTCGCCAATTTACCGGATCCTGCCTCCACCAACACCCTAAAAAGAGGGGTGTTTTTCCAAAAGAAGGCCATTTTCCTCGGTAAATATCGCTATTTTGGCCGTCATTGGGCGCACAGCCTGTGAATCGAAGCACCAAATTCGGATCCCGCAAAGTCATTGAAATCGCTAGAGTTTTCGACCCAGAGAAGGCAAATTTCGTTGGGAAAAGAGCATGGTTTAACCTAACAGTCTTACGCAGCTTCGCGTAAGATTCGAAGATTCGTCATTAGGCAGCGGGAATTCGAATGCAGATTGCGACCGAAAACCAAACAAAACAAGCCAATCACTCACAAAACACCCAATTGTTGGGTGTCAAGATTGTCAGCACCGGGATGTATATCCCTGAGAACTTGGTGCGCAATGAGGATTTGGCAACTCGAGGATTCGACCCGGATTGGATCATTCAACGGACCGGGATTCGCCAACGCTATCATGTCGTCGAGGGGCAGGCGACGAGTGATTTAGCGATTCGAGCGGCACAGGATTGCCTCAGTCGCAGCAACGTCACGGCCAAAGATCTGGATCTGATTATCGTTACCACGATGACGCCTGATCATTTTACGCCGTCGGTTGCTTGCCTGGTGCAAGCCAAGCTCAGTGCGACTTGTGGTGCGATCGACATGAATGCCGCCTGTTCCGGGTTTGTGTACGGGCTTGTCACCGGTAGCCAGTTCATCAAAACAGGATGCTACCGCAACGTGCTTGTCATTGGTGCCGAAACCATGTCCGCAGTGGTGGATCCAGAAGACAAGAAGACGTATCCGTTATTCGGTGACGGTGCAGCGGCCGTTTTGTTGCAGGCCGACCCCAATCCAAATCAAGAAGACGTTTCCGGCATACTTGGTTTTCGACTGGCGTCGGTAGGCGAGCTGGCGGATAGTCTGGTCGTGCCCGGGTGTGGCTCGCGGAAACCCGCGTCACCGGAAGTCATCGAGAATCGCGATCAGTTCCTCAAGATGGATGGTCGCACCGTTTTCAAATGGGCAGTCCGCCTGATTCCTGAGATCGTAAGTGAGAGCTTACAGTTTTCCGGTCAAAAGCAAGAGGATTTGAAGCTGATGATTTTTCATCAAGCCAACCAGCGCATTTTGAAAGCGGCGACGGAAGATATGAACATCGATCCAGATCGAATCTTCATGAACGTAGATCGTTATGGAAATACTTCCGCAGCCAGCGTAGCAATTTCGCTGCACGAAGCTCACCAGATGGGAGTCATTGAGCGCGGTGACAAGATCTTGATGTCCGGTTTTGGCGCCGGTTTGACTTGGGCTTCCTGCGTCATTCGCTGGTAGGTAGGCACGCGATTGACGCCTTGGCTTGTATTGGCGCCTTGACCTTGGCACCTTGGCGGTTGCTTAATCCGTGGTGAAAACTTCTTCGGTCGCGCCATCCTGATAGAGCGGTAGGAATCGGTAGTAGACTTCCAGTGTCAAACAGGCCATCGAAGTCGTATACAAGCGTCCGCCTGGTGCCTGGTACTGGCCGTCGGCGTTGTAATGCCAACTACCTTTGGCAACCCCGTCTTTGACTTGCGTGTTAACAAGGAAATCACGCTGCTTGAGGTTCCATTCTCGCCACGTGTCTCCGCCATAGTGCTTCATCAATTGGGTGGCGTAGTAGTTGTAATACATGTTCACGACACCATCGGCATTAACATCCGGACCCTCGCTCGCCAGCCACTTCACTCCGGTTTGCAGACCCTCACGTTCGCGTTCCCAGCCCAGATACATGCGGCACAAAAGCCCAACAGCCGTTCGCGCTCGGTACACCCGATCGAACTTGTTGGGCTCTGTTTTCAACGGCTTGATCCGGTAACCGTAATACGCCCCGTAGTCAGTCGACACGCTATCGAGAAATTTCTTGACGAGTTTAAAGGTGCGTTGTTTGATTTCGATGCCGGATAGCTTTCCACTTTTCAAAGCCATCAGCTGCCAACCGACGACCGACGTATCGCCAGCTTCGCGGAACGTGTACCGCCAACCGCCACCGACAGGATCCTGGCAGTCCTCAATGTACCGCAACGTGCCTTCGACATAGTCACGCAGGTTCCCATCGCCAGTCATCGCGTACGCTTCGGCAAACACGATCGAAACCAAACCATGCGAGTACATCTCGCCGTCTGGATCCGAATACACGATCCCTTTGCCTCTACGGTTGATGGATTTCATCAGGAACCGCAACCCATCAAACACTACTTTCTTGTGTTTGCCATTGCGATGTGTCTGCCCGTTACCGAGGAACGGAAGCAATGCCAAAGCCGTAGCGCCGAAACGTGCGTTGGACATCTCGCCCGGGTTGGGGGATGTCCGCGGTCGATCGTTGACTTTGGGGCCTTTGGTGTGGTCGAGGTCCCATCCGCCATCAGCCAGTTGGTGATCAGCGATCCACTGTAAGGCAAGTTCAACGGCAGCTTCACTCGCTGCGTTCCCACCGAACTTCCGTAACAGTTGGTTCTTGGAACTTTCTCCACGTCCACCGAGTTCGTTGGTCAAATCGGATTCTGAAAGTTCACCGAACTGTTCGCCATCGAGAAACGTGTCCTCACCAGCAAACAGATTTCCCGATTCCGACAAGATCTCGGTTTCGATTGTGAGCGGATCTGTTTCAGAAGTAATCTCCTGACTGGGAGCGTCTGACATCTCGCTGTCGAGAACTTCCGCTTCATTGAACTCAAGATCTTCCAGATTCAAGCTGACGTCTTCGACAGCGACCGAATCGTTTTCACCTGCTTCCAGGCTGACCGTTTTTTTCGTTTCAGTCGTTATCGCAAACAGCGCCAACAACAAAATGAGTGCTGAGTTCACCAGGAAACTCGCCAGCCAACTGGGCATCGCATTGAACAGCAGGAAACTGCGCTCGGGGGATTCTTCTTCCTGTTCCAGAGCCGTGATCGATTTGCCTGCTTCGCGCGCATCAGCTCTGGCGGTGCGGGGTAGGCCTCGCTGCTTTCGCGGCTTAGGTCCAGGTTGGTTGGTAGCAGGTTGCGAAGACATGGATAGGGTCAGTCAAGCTAAGTAAGGCAGATTGCTGCCTTGAGTATTGGCGAATCAGGGATCTATATCAAATGATAGGATTCTTTCGCGATTTTCAAACCACTTTGGTATCACTCAATGGCAGAAAACGAACTCGGAATCCGTTCTGATCGCAATTTCAGCAAGCATTGCCCGATTTGTCTGACCAAAAGTCATAACCGACAAGTCCGTTAAACTTTTCGCAAGAGTCGGCTAGTGGCTGGACAGTGGCTAAATCGAAGGAAAAGTCGTGCCTGGTAATCTTCCGCCAGGCAAGGTCGTGCCGGGTAACGTGGTACCGGGAAGGGTGGTTCCCGGCAGCGAAGTACCGGGAAGCATGTTGGTTGCCGAGTTGTTTTCCTCTGAGCCTTTACCCGGTCGCCATTTCGCCGGCTTGTATCTTTGCTGACAGCCGATTGCAGTACACAAACAGGCCAGCGCACAGATGGACAGGATAAACGCTCTATTAAACTTGACCTTTGAACACTTGGACATTCGCCAGCTCATTGTTGATGTTTTTTGCTATTCATTGGTTATCGAATTTGTCGGGGTCATTATTCCAATTATTCCAAAGTGCTTTCACCCAATTGGGTCCCGTCGAGTCAGTTCTGACCGCCAAAGTTTTACTAACTGTAACGTCAGTAATAAACGTCATGTTGCGTACATGAACTACGATGTTACTTTGCAATCAGGTCGTGAATAAACGACTGCAAGCACGTCGATACCTCATGCTAACCCGAGATTTTATGTCCGGGTTAGCCTTAATAACGGTCGGTTTCGTGGGTATCGGACTACGGAATGTCTGAACGGAAACGATCGTTCATCGAATTTTGCCTGGTGCACAAGCAACAACCCGGTACGGAGAGGATTTTATCTTCTCACAACGTGGTTGATGACGCGGCCGCTAAAACTCGACCGCGTTGGTACGGATTGATGCTAAGAAGGCAGAGTTCCAAGAAAGGAGACGGGTCTCGATGAAACTAAAATTGATGGCTGCCACGCTAGTTATCGCAATGGCGATGTGTAGCGATGGCTATGGGCAATTGCTCAGCAGACTGACGAACCGCTGCGGAAATGACTGCGGAACGTCATGCTGTGATACTTCTGGTTGTAACACCGGATGTGGATCACGAGGAGTTGGATTATCTTTGAATTTTGACATCTGCTTCAAGCTTCCTCAGCTACTCCGCGGTAACCGTGGCGGTGGCTTCGGTGGCGGATGTGGCGGATGCGATACTGGCTGTGGCGGTGGCTGCGGATTCGGCGGCGGAAGTGGCTGTGGCGGTGGTTGCGGAAGCGGCTGCGGCGGCGGTGGATTCCTTTCTGGACTCCTCAATCGCCCATTGCTGGGTGGACTGTTTAATCGTGGCGGCGGATGCGGCGGCGGTTGCGGAATGATCGGCGGCGGATGCGGCGGATGTGACAGTGGCTGCGGTGGCGGTGGTTTCATCAGTAGCGGATGCGGATGTGACGGCGGCTGCGGTGGCGGCGGTGGTTACATCGGCGGCGGCTGCGGATGCGACGGTGGCTGCGGAAGCGGCGGAT
>CAZXLW010000158.1:0-5253 GCA_964641465.1 uncultured Pirellulaceae bacterium
CGACTGCGAAGGCCCGTTTGTACTGTAGTACAGATAAAGAGTTTGAGATTGACCTTCCATCAAGTCCAGAACAAGGTCTCCGTTGGTTACGTTTCCACTTCCCAACTCACCGGTTGACCAGAAGAAATCACGCGCGTCTTGCGCGTCCAATGAATGACAAATAAAACTTAGGCATAACAGCAACGGGAAAAGTAATCGCATGAGTTTATCCTGATGGAGGAAGATAGGGCGAGTCATCCCGCGAAATCGGGCGTTGACTATCAAACTACAACTGAGTCCCTATCCATCGAGTGTAATCCACCTCGACCGACGATCAACTAAACTCACTTCCGGATGACCGATTGTTGAGCGAAAACCTCGTTAAATCAGCCGTTTGGACACTCCGATCATGATGAGTACAACGATTTTACTAATCGTCCGAATCGCACTGCCCTGGGCCTCGGCTTTTGGCTGAGCACTACTGGACATTTTGTAGCCACTGGTTTGGTAACGAAGGTTTTGGAAACGAAGGTGATAGCGATGCGTCTACAACCTCGGGTTCCAGACTATAAAGGCTGGTTTAGATACCCCATTCAACAAAACCTCTACAGGATTGATTGTTCGCTGAGCGACGAGTTAGTGCAGCTTCACTTACCGAAGCGTGCGCTAACGCTGTCTTGATTCCCCTTCGACTCCGGGAAGCTCTGCTAGTTCCGTATTCCTGAATCCTAACGTTGCGGAATCCGACATAATCGCCATTGACCAGTCCTGTTCTCTAGCTATAGTCCCCCTCTGCTCTTGCTTGCGTGGCCCTGAAGTCATCGAAAGACCGGACCACCGCTACGTCACTCATCTGGTGACCAACGCCTGATACTGCCCCATCAAGTCGCGTTTGGCGATCGGTGTACGCGAACGTCGTGCTGCAAGCTGAGGATTTGACATACGACCTGGACCAATAATGCTGAACTTTTTTCGTAGCCAATCAGGCTCCATCAAGAATGACCTCTTATCTGGAATCACCGTCGCGCTCGCACTTGTTCCCGAAGCAATCGCGTTCGCGTTTGTGGCAGGCCTGTCACCGATCATCGGACTCTATTCTGCCTTCTTTATTGGCTTGATCGCCGCAATGTTCGGCGGTCGCCCCGGTATGATCTCTGGAGCGACTGGTGCGATGGCTGTCGTTGTCGTCTCACTGGTATCAATGCATGGACCTGAGTACCTGTTCCCAACGGTAATTCTATGTGGAGTTCTTCAGATCGCGATTGGGCTCGCGCGGCTGGGGAAACTGATTCGCATGGTGCCACAATCGGTGATGCTGGGATTTGTAAACGGGCTGGCAATCGTGATCGGAATGGCCCAGATCAACAGTTTCAAAACACTTGCCAGCGATGGCAGCCTGGAATTCCTTTCCGGTCCGATGCTCGCATTGATGATTGCGCTGGTCGCACTGACGATGGGCATCATTTGGCTCTTCCCAAAACTGACTCGCGCCGTGCCCGCTTCCCTGGTTGCGATTGGGTTAGTGACTTTCATCGCCATCGGCGTGAACTACGCTGGCGCCAGCGATGGAAACGGATCTGGCAACAAGGTCGCAACGGTCGGGGATATGCTGATCGCGAACTCCGTGAGCAACAAATTCCATCCCGATTCACACGGCCATGGCTCTCATTCAGAAACATCTGAATCCGCCGCGCACAAATCGGCGACTGTCGCCGACTTTGACCTGGCCCAAGCCAAACTGGACGTCGCGGACGAGTCAAAGATCAGTGGCGGACTGCCTCAATTGTTTTTCCTGCAATACAAAATGGTCCCAATGAATTGGGAGACGCTGCGAATCATCTTGCCGTTTGCGATCGTGTTATGCGGAGTCGGTTTGATCGAGTCGCTGATGACTTTGACTTTGATCGACGAACTCACCGAAACACGTGGACAGGGAAATCGCGAGTGTGTTGGGCAAGGGGCAGCTAATTTGGTTTGCGGCTTGTTTGGCGGAATGGGAGGTTGCGCCATGATCGGTCAGTCGTTGATTAATGTGAATTCGGGTGGTCGAGGTCGGTTATCGGGAATCACAGCGGCAGTCTGCCTGCTTGCGTTTATTTTGTTTCTCGCACCGGTCATCCAGCAGATACCGATAGCGGCACTGGTTGGCGTCATGTTCATGGTGGTGATTGGAACATTTGAGTGGGCCTCGCTGAAGATGTTCCGCCGGATGCCCTGGAGCGACATGTTTGTGATGACATTAGTTACCGGGTACACGGTGATCATGCACGATCTAGCGTCGGCCGTGATTCTGGGAGTCATCGTTTCGGCGCTTGTGTTCGCCTGGCGACACGCAACCCATATCGGAACTGATGTTAAGTACAACGAATTTGGCAGTAAGATTTACCAGCTTCACGGTTCGTTGTTCTTCGCTTCTGTTTCTTCCTTCAAGGAAATGTTTGATCCCGCGCAAGATCCGGATGACGTCGTTCTTGATTTCTACTACACACGCGTTTACGACCAATCAGGCTTGGAGGCCATCAACGGGCTGGCCGAAAAGTATGAGAACCTTGGTAAGCGTCTACACTTGACGCACCTGAGTCCTGAATGCAAATCGTTGTTGAACAAGGCAGGCGATTTGGTGGAAGTCAACGTTTCAGAAGATCCTCAATACCATGTGGCGACAGACCGCTTGCGCTGGAAATCGAAAACAAGCCACGATGAAACGGCAACCAATCACAAACTGGGTGCATAGACAAGCGGTTCGGGTCCAGATCGCGCACGTAGTTCAAGCGCCACCGAAACGTACGAATTTGTATTAGGACGATAGAAATCGCTCCCAATCGAGGGTGTTACACCAAGGCAGGAATACTGCATTCGCAAATATATCCGCAAGACATGAATTGAGACTTATTCGCCGATGAATTAGACTGTGGCAAGCAGCGCAGGATCAGCCTTTAATTCCGAGCTGGACGATCGAGGCGCCAAACAACCAACAGGAGCAGACATGTTTTTGCGACACGGAATCCCACAAACGGATTCACCCACCAACGAAAATCTCATTCGTCGGAAACTGCTTGGTGGCTGCCTGTTGGTATTGGCAATGTTTGTGTTTACTTTGCCATCAAATTCAAATGCACAAACAGTTCCACCTGGGAACACGCTTGTTAGCGAACAGGTAAAGACTTCCGTTACCTCAGGGCGAATCTTTCACAGCGGCGAAAAGCCGGAAGTAGTCTGGGAAGAGATCGTTACGGTCGATGATGCCAAATGGTTACGACTCAATTTCAGTCAACTTGCCCTCGCCGGAAACCCACTGGGCGGACCAAGCTCCACGCTCCGGATCACATCAATGACTGACAACGCGGTACAACTACTGAATGCCGAAACCGCAACGCAATGGCGCAATACCAGTGCTTACTTCAACGGAAACTCAGTCAAGCTTGAATTGCTGGCGGCTCCTAACGGCCGCATGAACCTGGTCGTTATCGGCGACATTACCTCTGGCCAGCAAGTACCGCCGAATGTCACTGAAACTATTTGCGATGGCAGTGACGATCGAATTGCATCGAGCGATCCGCGGGTTGGCCGAACAGCTCCGGGAGGATGTACTGCGTGGTTATTCAATGACCGAGCCAATTGCATGATCACCGCCGGTCACTGCGCACCTTCTACTGAGGTAATTCTATTCAACGTTCCGCTATCTGACTCATCGGGAAACGCACAATTCCCAGGTCCGGAAGATCAATACGCAGTCGATTTCGATTCGTTGCAGGCAGTTGCCGGTGGCGGTGGTAATGACTGGTGCTACTTTGGCTGTTTCCCAAATTCAACAACTGGTCTGTCTGCATTTCAGGCCCAGGGGGATTCGTTTGTGCTGGCCGAACCGGCTGCGGTTGAGCCAACGGGTATGATTCGAATAACTGGTTTTGGATCTACATCGTTTCCAGTAGACCCGACACTCAATGGGGCACAAAAAACACATGTCGGCGAGTACGTTTCCGCGACAGTCAATCAACTGGGCTACCGCGCCGATACGACAGGCGGAAACTCCGGTTCGCCAATCATTTTCGAAGAGACAGGAGAAGCAATCGGGGTTCATACGAACGGTGGCTGCGGTAACGGCGGTGGACAAAATACAGGTACCGCCTCGACCCAGGCAGGCTTTGCCAATGCACTATTGAATCCGCGTGGAATTTGCTTTCAATCAGCTGAATTCAGTTTCCCAAACAGCCTTCCCGAATTTGTATCACCGCAGGGTGGTGATACAGTAACCGTGGTCATTGACGATTCGAATTTTCCTGTCGTAGCTTCGACTGCGATGTTGCATGTCCAACTTGGAAACGAGCTCCAGGCAATACCGATGCCGTTGGTCGGCGAAAACACATATGAAGCGACGTTTCCATCGTCCACATGTGCAACTGTTTTGCGATACTATTTCAGCATCGAATCTGCTGACGATGATGTATTGTTCACCAGTCCGATGAATGCTCCTTCAATGACTCACGCGACAGTCAGCGCCGGTTCTGTCGCCGTTGAGTTCGCCGACAATTTCGAAACTGATCAAGGGTGGACCGTTTCGGGTGATGCAAACGACGGAGAATGGGAACGAGGCATCCCAGCCGGCGGTGGAGAGCGAGGCGATCCAGCAACAGACGCGGATGGTTCCGGTTTTTGCTTTGTCACTGACAACGAAGAAGGAAACTCAGACGTGGATGCGGGCGAGACTATTTTGACATCGCCAGTGTTCGACGCGTCGGACGCCGGTATCCAGGACGCCGTCGTTTCCTACTTCCGTTGGTTCACCAACGATAGTAACGGTGATCTATTCGTAGCCGAAGTCTCCAACGATGCAGGAGCGACATGGGTCACTATGGAGCAATTTGGAAACGGGCCAAACAGTGTGGGCGGTTGGTTGCTACAGTCTTTTGCTTTGTCTGATATTATTGGACTCACCGATCAAATGCAGGTGAGGTTTATTGTCTCGGACATTGGCGCTGCAGACGTCGTCGAAGCGGGCATAGATGCATTCTCGGTACAGCTTGTCGATTGCCCGGACGTTCTGCTTGGTGATATCAATCGCGATGGCAGTGTCAATTTGCTGGATGTTGATGGGTTTGTAGCATTGCTGAGCACATCGCAATTCCAACCCGAAGCAGACATCAACGGCGATGGAGCTGTTAATCTATTAGATGTATCTCTTTTCGTTGCGTTGCTCGCTGGCCAGTAGTCTTCGAAAAGCACATTACCGAACAGCGCGGGCAATTTGGTGGAAACCAACGTTCCAGAAGATCC
>CAZXLW010000159.1:0-5021 GCA_964641465.1 uncultured Pirellulaceae bacterium
TCTCGATCGTGTTTCGCAACTGTTCCTGACCGCCGAATTCCATCCCGAGAGCGCGGATCTTGTCGGTTGCGATTTGGTGCTTGGGAGTCTTCGGTTCACCAACGATCGCGCTGGAACTGCCAGCGATCTCTTTGGCGATCACCGCGACTTCGTGTTGGGAAATGTAGCGGTCGTAGCAGGCAAATGATTCGCCACGGATTTTGTTCGAGTCCGCCTGCAATAGAACACCGATCCCTTTGGCGACATCGCCGGCATGAACCTCCTTGCCACCTCCGGTGACTTGCACATCTTCTCCAGCGACAATCCTGGCAATCAACGAATACCATTTCGAGTCGGCGAGCGGTTCGCGAATTCCGTAAACACCAGTCGGACGGATCGCGCAAATCGGATAGTCCTGCCCAAGGCCAAAGCTGTGGACAAACTTCTCCAACGCTGCCTTATGAGCGCCGTAGTGACTGAGCGGCCAGAGCGGGTGGGCTTCGTCCAACGGGCGATCGTCGAGGATCTGCTCGTGAACGGCGCAGGTGGAAACAAAGATGAACCGCCCGATTCCGGCTGTGATACTTTTCTCGATCAGGTTCAACGTGCCGAGGATATTGACGCGAGCGAACTCGACCAAGTCCCCTTCGGCACCACGGAACCCAACCCCGGGCCGCCAAAAGGCGTTGTGGACAACGGCGTCACAACCCGCCAGCAAATCATCTGCGGTTGCCAGATCCTGCAATTGCCCAGGCACCCAATTGATATTGCCAGCAAACGGTTCAAGCCGTTCGCGATTCGACGATTCGCGATACCAACAGTTAAGCTGATATCCCTGACCAACCAGGTGTTCAACGATATATTTACCGATGAACCCTGTCGCACCGGTCAATGCTATCTTCATACTGTCGACTTAGCCGCCATTGAAAATTGTTATCAGTGCATCAACGTCCAGCAAATTGACCTGGTTGTCGGAATTGAGATCAGCGGCCGGGTGATAAATACTTGAATTGAGCACTTTGACGAACGGGGCGACGTCCAACAAGTTCACGGAGCCGTCGTCATTCAAGTCAGCAAGCAAGATTGGGTTTCCGGGAACACGAACTTCGAAGCCGCCTTCCAACGTCACGCCGTTCACGTCGCAATCCGCGGTAAAGTAGATGCTGAGAATTCCAGCATTATCGACTCTGGTCATCGTCAACGCCGAGATCCCGGTGAAGTTCTCGATCTCCGCATTCTGATCACTATCATCAATGACTCCATCACCATTCCAGTCAACTGGCTGACCTTCGGTAAGCAACAATTCGCCATTAAAAATCAGAGCTTCAACGTTACCCGCTGCGATATCAACATCCCAAATCGCGGCCCAGTTTCCGTCTTCGTTCATAAACGCGCCTTCAATCGCGCCGTCAATGACTCCCGGCCCAACCACGTCGCCTTCACGCATGACGATCTCGCCATCAATCATGACAAATTCGTCGGTTGCCGTGGCACCATCGGAATCGCCGGTAACCATGTAGCTGCCAGTTTCAGTTACATTCATAAAATCAAAGTTGTCAAAGCTGTCGCCGATTCCGCCAGCACTGGCCGGAATCTCATTACCAGCCCGAATCAAGACCCCGTCAGTTTCGAGAACTTCGCCGTTCATGATCATGACATCGTCTCCGGACGTCACGTCAACAAGAGCGATGTAGTTCGAACCGCAAGCAGAGAATCGCGAATCGAAATCGAGGCTTTCCGGCAACACGACGTCCATCATTCCCATGATCGGATCACCACCACGCAGCACAGGCACCGCATCAGTTCCCAGAAACAGCACGCGATCAGCCGTTCCGGTTCCAAAGACATCGGTGATTCCACCAACCCAATATGGCTGCCCATCAGCCGTGATGCCTGGTCGGCTGTTAAATGTCGAAAAGTATCCAGGCAGGCTGGGAACTGAATCGTCTCCGTTTAGCAGCAGTGTGTTATCGCGAAATACACCGTCCAGTCCGGTCACCATCGTATCCAAGTTCGTGCTCGTTGTGCCGTAGCAAGTGCGACCGATGTCACTCAATCCAAAGAACCCTTCCAGTCCTGTAATCTCCAGGTCTCCAAGGATGCCTTCGGATGCCAACACTTCGCCGGGTCCTCCGTCTACGTTTCCCCAGACGTTAGCAAATAAGGTGCCGGCAATATCTTCTGTTGTCACAGTAAACGCATAGCCGCTACTCCGCGCCGCCGCTGTGTTACTGATGGAATTGATCGAATCCCCCAAGACATCGCCCGGCAACGCGTCGCCTTCACGCACTAACGCGGAAGCAACTTCCTGCCCCAGGGCATCGGAAACAAATTGAATGTTTAAGAGGGCAGTAGCACAAACGGTTGCAAACATTAGACTTCGATACATGACTTACTCCACCGGGGGTTGGGATCAATCAAAACCTTAAGTTAACGAAAGACCAGACGAGAATCAACAATTCCTCCTGGTTCCCGACCGCAATCCCACAACTAAAGCATTAGTGTTCCCAAAAGGCGAGAGGGACTTGCCCCGCTATTCGGCTGGAAGTGGGATTGGAGTGCGGGTTTCCTCGGAAACAAAATAGCCGGTTTGAAAGAAGCGGTGGGTCGCTGACAACACCTCTGATTGGTTCATCATCGTTCCGTGGAGGAGTGGCCGTACGAGGAAGTCAGTTGCACCAGCGAGTTTTGTTTCATCAATGCTCACCGTATAATCGTCCTTGCCGGGGACGAACGGGTTGCCGAGTGAATCAGTACTTTGCCCTCCAGCGATAATGCCGAACTCCATGGTCGGCGTGGCCAAAGTAGGCTCAACGCTTTCCCATTCACGTGCCAGTTGGTCTCCGCTTTTTCCTGCGATTAAGCGAAACATTCGGTTCGCTTTTAGCGTCCTGGCCGCATGGCTGCCTTGGTTGGGTGGCCCTAACATTACGATGCGACGGATCCGCGAATCGCCCCCGCGACCAGTGTTGCTGTCGAGTGTGTCATGCAAGTAGCGGCGAATGACAAGATTGCCGAGCGAATGGGCGACAAAGTGAATGTCAGTTACTCCGGTATCGAGACCATTAATCAGGAAACCCAAGGCTTGGGCGTGATGGGAGATCCCTTTCCGGCTACTCGCGTAGCTGAAATTGATCGTCGTATAACCCTGCTTGTTCAGGAATTCTTGCAGCATGTTCATGGACTTGCTGGTCCGGACTAAGCCATGCAGCAAAATGACGACTTGGCCGGTCGGCTGCGTTGTTTCGCCGGTGGCCAATTTTTTATCGAGCACTTGTTTGCAATGAGCGTAGTCGCCCCAAGCGCGGCGAATGTTGTCGGGGCCGATTAGGCGACAGTGATCGGTTTCAGAATTTTGCTGAATTCGCCAGTTATTAAAGTTGCGCCAGTCGGTCCAGAATTGATTCCCGCCGCTGGTTTTGATGGGCAGGTTGAAGTAACCCGTTGGTTTGGTATCCGGTGTCGTTAGCGATCGCTCACTCGTCGCTGCTGCGTTGGCCGCCAATTGCGTCTGCGCTTGAATGGTCGGTAGCCAGAATAGACTGGCGACTAACAAAAACGTTTTTGCCAAAAGGCGTCCGTTGGGAAGTGTGTTCATGGCGGAAGTGGCGGTGGTTTTTGGTCTCTTACAAACGGATTGTAATTACCAAAACTGGGCTCCACGGGGAAGGGCGATCCGGATGAAATGCAGTGCTCAATCGTCGGATACCCAATCGTTTAACGCCGAGCCGGTAGGCGTCTGCGGGCGAAACGCCGACGCCTGCCGGCTAGACGTTAAACGAGCGGTTGTAACAACTCAACGGCGAGCCGGTAGGCAACAAACCTACGAGACAGTCGTCGAGGAATGATTCGCATCCGCCCTGCTGAATGGAATTGTCGCTGCGAACGCGGGGGCGTCAGCCAGGGTAAAGTCGGCAGTAGCGACCAGCGGCTCCTCATACATCGACTGGAAGAGAAACGTGTCCGGGTAGACCCCGTAGAAACGCTTTATCCAATGCCGTTTGCGACTGTTTGGCAGGTGCTGCTCCCAGCCGAAGTGCTGCAGATGGCGATCCTTGATTCGCTTATTGGAAATCTCCGAAACGATCGCGTCCGTTTTCTTGGTCTTCGCAACCCAATCCAGCACGGATAGACAAACCGCGATCGAAGCCAGCGTAGCTCGGTAGTCCGAGACGAAGTACTTCAACGCCAGGAATTTCGTATGCATGATCGGCTGATTAAAGTACAGCAACACTCGATCGTCACTTCCTGGCTGCGTTGAATTCGAGCTGTTTGAATGCGGACGTTTGGATTGGAAACGCTCCTTCCACAATTCAGCCCAACGAATCTCCGATACCGAGACGAGTTTAGGGTACGGCCGAAAATGGATCGCCTTCAATTGCTGATCGACCACCTCGATCACGCCATACCGCCGGTTGCAAACGACCTGCCAGTCGGTGGTGACATCCGTTATTGATTGAAAGAGCTTTCCCACAAATCTGTTTCCCCAAAACTTACTGTCGATTGGTGGCAAATTGATTGAAACAGTCTCGCCATCTAACAGTACACGCTGTCCGAACTCCAGGCGGCGAATAAACTGCCGAAAACGCAACCCTTTCCGCATCAAGGTTTTGCTTCTGTTGCAATCCGTTGAACTGTGCTTTGTTTTTTTTCCTTAAAGAATGCGAAACCCTGCATTTACGAAGCCCGCTGATGTCGATTTCCAGTGACTACGCGAATTAAAACACGTCCGCAGAAAATTATGCGTCGAGGATGTTTTCTGGGTTGCATGTGAGACGCAATGTCTTACAAGCGGTAAGACAAACCGTCACACAGCGTGATGTTTGGGTAATGTTTAGTGGAGAAAAGAGCCGTGGTTCGAACCGCCAATGATGTAACCGAAGCAGAACTGGATATCTTGCGGATCCTGTGGGAGCTTGGCTTTGCGACGATTCGCGAAGTTGTCGATCGACTATACGACGAGCCGACTCGCAACAATTACCAAACGACCAAAAAACTGGTATCGCGACTGGAAGGAAAAAAACTGGTCGGCCGAACGAAAT
>CAZXLW010000160.1:0-5019 GCA_964641465.1 uncultured Pirellulaceae bacterium
CAAAAAAAGCCCGAGTCATTGACCCGGACTTATATTCCTTTTTTCTGCGTGCCAAGAAATTGAGAGGCACGAGCAATTCGACGCTTACTTACGTTTGCGACGAACCAAACCAAGGCTCAACAGCCCAAGAATAGCGACTGATGATGGTTCTGGAACTGCATTGAAAACATGAGTGCCTGGAGTAGTGTTCGCAAGAATCAATGCAAGCTCTTCAACATCGTCACCGGTCTCGAGTGAGTTCGCACCACCGATCGTCCATTGACTTGTATCGAATCGTGTCAAATCCGAAGTAGATGATGTCACGTTGGCGTTTCTGAATGAATAGCCATCAGTGTATTCCCCAAGCTTCGCCTGTTCCATCGACGCCGATAACACCGTATTGATCTACCAAAGTTGCGTCACTGCCATCGCCTGTAGCCGCACCTAAAAACAGTGCGATCGTATCGTTTCCGTTGATAAACGCGCCCAGATCAAAATTGTCCGGGTCAAAACCGTACGTATCAAAAAATGACCCATCTCCGGGGGAGTCTCCGGTTTCATACGAAATAACATACGATGCGCCGGCAGCAAGCGTTCCAGACAGAACGGTTGACCCACCACCGCCAAGAGTAGTACTACCATTGCTATAATTACCGATGCTGTAGTTGGTCAAATCAAGATTCGACGTTCCAGTGTTCGTAAGTTCGACAAACTTGGGCAAACCACCTGGTAAAGTAGCATCAACGATTTCACTGATAATTAAATCAGCATGCAAAGATGAACATGCCAAGGCAACAACTAACGCCAAAACCGGCGAAAGACACTTTTTCATTTTTTCTCCAATTCCTGATGTATGATCTGAGTTCACTCTCTGATAACTCACGAGTCTAAGCATTAAATTTGCGGCGGACTTGCGGCGGACTAAACAGACTACATAAGTAAGCAAGTAGAAAACAAAGTCCCTTCTGCTAGTGAGCAATGCTGCTTGGACTCATCCAAGGTCCGCAACTTGGACGGTAGTCTAACATCAAAATCGACAAAAAAATGCACGTAATCGTTAAGTTAACATTAAGAATGTGCAATTCATTTTTGAGCCAGTTGATACGCTTTGGCAGCTTCGAGTCATAAGCATTATTGATGCTCCCATTTCCGCCGCCACGGATCCTGTAACTCAGCCTGAAGTTCGCGCAACCGCTCTTTGAAACTGTTCAGAGTTTGCAGATATCCAGATTGTGAGGCAAGATTATTGATCTCATCTGGGTCAGACTGCAGATCATAAAGTTCAAATTCGGGTCTTTGCAGGTAGTTGCGAACGCTCTTTCGTCCGTAACGGGCATCCGGTCCACGCTCATATTGCGCTTGCCAACTGGACGCCGCCCAAAGATCAGACGCGAACGGGAAGTCCAGCTTGTGTGCGATGTTCCAAATCAGCTTGAACTTCTTCCCGCGTACCACCCGCATTGGGTAGTACATCTGAATTTCGTGAAACGTATGCGAAGCGAAAATCTCTTCCTGATGTTCACGTATTGGATCAGCAAGAATGCCCAACCATGACTCGCCCTGGTAACTGCGAAACACATTGCCGCCCGATCGGTTGTCTTCCAGGTACTCCTGTTTCTCTTGCCAGTACTTTTCCGGGTTCAGCCAATTAGTTGGTCCGTTCTGTTCCGCATCAAGAGCACCGGCAAAATCGACGAGACTCGGCGCGATATCGACGTGACTGATCATCGCATCGGAACTCAAACCACGTTCCTTCTCATAAGGATTCCGCACAACAAACGGTACTCGCAATCCAGCTTCATAGACCGTCGTCTTGGCACCAGCAAACGCCATCCCGTGATCGGACGTAAACACGATCATGGTCTTTTCATACACACCAGCTTCTTTCAAGATCTGTATCAATCGACCAAGCCCCTGATCAATCCTCGAAACAGACTGGTAATACTGCGCAAGCTCTTCCCGCGCCTCGTCAGTCTCCGGCAGGAATTTTGGGACGGGGACCTGTGCCGGTTTGTAAAACACTTCGTCGACTTCAAAGTGATTCTTGCGATTGGGAAGATTGCCAAACAAATTCGGCTTCAAGTCTGACTCACTGCGACGATCCACAGCTCCGCCGCGATGCGGATCGCTGGTCGCAAAATACAGAAAGAACGGTTTATCATCTTCGGCACTGACAAAGTCACGACACTTCTCCGCCATTAACACAGGATTGCGCTGGTTCGCTTTGATCTTCAAATCAAAGCGAAATATCTTCTCCGGCGCGACATGGAATTTACCAATCCGCGCCGTTCGATAGCCATGGCGAGACAACACTTGCGGCAACGACAAGCTGATGATGTTCTGGTAACACGCGAAATGATGAAAGTGATGCTGCAGGCCATACATGCCATGCTTGTGACTATGCAGTCCGGTCAAAATCGTCGCGCGACTGGGACTGCAACTGGCCGTGTTAGCAAACGCGTTTTTAAACAGCATGCCGTCCTTGGCCAGCGCATCGACATGCGGAGTCACCGCCACCGGATCGCCATAGCACCCCAACGTTGGACTCTCGTCGTCCGTCACGAACAGGACGATGTTCTTTTCCGTTGCCAACAGAAGCGATGTTTCGATAACCGCAAACACGGCAAATACAAAGCAGGCAATTAACCAACGATTTCTCAAAGTAACTCTCGCTAAACCTGGTGATTGGTCAGTGCAGCTTATCGTAAATTCTGTTTCAACCGCATCGCAATTTCAACAGAACCCGTTTTCTTATTGAATCGAACAATCCCAGTCCCAATACCTGGACCAGCACTTCGACCAACTATTTCCTGCCAAAGTCAGCTGGAATCTCGCCCCACTTTTTCGTTTCCCATTTCAAGACAGGATTCGAAACCTCATTTTCCTTCAGCCATTTTTCGGCGCGGCGAATCAATTGGAAAATTTTCACGTTCGCCGTGGTCTGGGTCGCTTTGGTTTTGCACTTCTTCTGGCGGATCCAACCCATCGCGATCCTCGAATCCGAATAGATCGTCCGATCGGGTTGATCGCAAGCTTTCATCAAAGCCAGCGCATGAACGAGAGCCAGAAATTCTCCGATGTTGTTGGTACCGTCAGGAAACGGACCCTGGTGGAACAAGTTAACACCGCTCGCAATTTCGACTCCCTGATACTCCATCGGGCCGGGCACGCCTTTGCAAGCGGCATCGACCGCAATCGCGCTCAATTCGACACCCATCGTTCGCAGCTCGTCCAAAGTCCGTTTGGGCGTTTTGGCTTTCTTCTTTTTGCTGCCGTCGTTCTTTCCCCAGTAATTATCCGGGCCTTCGGCATAGGCGTTATTGGCCTCCTCCAACGAGCCAAATGACTTGTATTTGGCTCCCGAGAACCCACTGATTTGTTGCTGACAGGTCTTCCAGTCCCGATAAACGCCGGGCGCGTGGCCTTCCCATACCGCGTAAAACTTCGGTTTCTTCTTTGCCATCAACTTGGTTCTCGTGGGTGAATTCAGGCTGGTTGAACCGCTTCAAGTTTTCCGATTCCAATTGCCGAAACCATTAATTTACAAGACTCTCAGGCAGGCAGAGAAGATGGGATTTCTACGAGGTAGCGTAAGTTTCGAGCGATATCGTGTTACCGAAGACCCAACCGGCGTCTTTGGCGAAGAACATATCGAGAATCTGGCCAAGTACCGCATCGGCAAATCGAACAAAAATCTGCACGAAGAACCAGCCACCGGGTTCACAGGTGGAGCGCATCTGCTGGATACGGACTTTGACGCTGCCAAGAACATTATCGGTGACGCGTTGCATTTTGGAATCCGTGTTGATTCCTGCCAGATTCCCGGGCCGATCAAGCGCGCGTGGACGGCGATGGAGTTGTCCGGAATCATGAAAGACAATTCTGGTGGCCGCCCCAGCAAAAAGCAACGCGAGGAAGCGAACGAAGCTGTCGAGGCACGTTGCGCGGCGGAAGCCGGCAAAGGCAACTATCTGCGGATGAGCGAGATTGCGATTCTCTGGGACTCCATTTCGGAAACGATGTTCCTGGGCAGCACCAGCGAAAAAGCCAATGACCATTGCCTGTCGTTGCTGAACCAGGCCTTTGGATTGGAGTTTCGTCGCGTAACATCCGGCTCGTTGGCAGTCGAAGTTGCGGACGCTTCCGATCGTTTGGCAGAGATGTACGATACGACCGCCACTGCGTTTCACCCCGATGAAACCAACAGTGTCGTCTGGTGGAACGGCATGAAGGATAATTACGATTTCCTCGGCAACGAATTTCTACTGTGGTTGTGGTGGAATTGGGAACAGAAGTCAAACGTCATTAAACTGTCAGACGGGTCGGAAGTCTCCGGCATGTTTGCTCGCACTTTGGCGCTTGATTGTCCGATCGGCGAACATGGAAAAGAATCGATCAGCGCTGATTCGCCGGTCGCACTACCGGAAGCAATCCTGGCAATTGAGATGGGGAAGCTGCCCCGCAAAGCCGGTTTGACGCTTGTTCGCAACAACGAACAGTTCGACTTCACACTCAACGCGGAAACATTCGCACTCGGCAGCGCGAAAATCAGCCAAATCGGAAAAGACGATGCGATTCGCGATTCGATTGACCGGATCGAAAGCATCCGGGAATTGTGCGAAACATTCGATTTACTATTCGAGAATTTCTGCGAGAAACGGATCGGAAAACAGTGGGGCGGCGAGAAGAACAAAATCCTACAATGGCTACGAACCAACCAACAAGCCAACAGCCGCAAGGCCGCCTGAGTTTCTTTGGCTGATAATGTCCGCGCTTTATTAGTGGCTTAGCGTTGCTTAGGCAAAACTTCGGGATCGCCCATTCGTTTAGTAGCCCGACCGTTCTTCTCCGCTGGCGGTCCCCAATGCGCCCCAAACGCCGTATGGACTCGGAGTCAAATTATTGGGGTCAGAAAACTGTTCAGTTGTCAGCTCACGCCGCGTTGACCACGGCTCATCCCTAACGTAAGCATGCCGTTAACTGGCAGTTGGACTCTCGTTGGAATAACGGTTCGCAGAGGCTCTGACTTTAGCAGAGGCT
>CAZXLW010000161.1:0-4800 GCA_964641465.1 uncultured Pirellulaceae bacterium
AGTGGGAGCGCTGGGGCTCGAACCCAGGACCTACGGATTAAAAGTCCGTTGCTCTACCAACTGAGCTACGCCCCCTCCTGATTTGAGTTGAGGCAAATACTTTCGTATCGTGCATCAGCCGAAATCATGTTTTCTGAGCCGCGAAGTTTATCAGATTCGATTCTGATTGAAAACCCGTTACTCCCGCTCCCGAAAGAATTGTCAAACCATCCTTCCCGTTCTCGTGGTCACGAAAACTCTAACGTTTGGCCAGGTTGCCAGCCTATTTCCGAGTGACTTGATGACAGGCGCCGGTACCCCGCTGAAACCCGCTGTCGCGAGCTTCTCTGCAGTGGAATTGAGGCCAGTTACGTCAGGTTCTCGATCGCGAAAGTAACGTGTAACGCAGTTCCCAAAGGCAAGGCGGCTTCATCCATTTTGAACTGGGGGTGGTGCAGCCCGTAAACGCAGCCCTCGGCCTCGTTCCCGGAGCCCAATGCGACAAAACAGGCTGAGGATTTTTCTCCGTAGAAGGCAAAATCCTCACCACCCATGACTGGCGCACAGATCGGGAAATTGTCGTCACCAACAAGCGTCTCACCGAGCACTTTGACTTCTTCCCACAACGTCGGATCGTTGGCTGTTACCGGGTAGGGCACTCCCGGAATTTCGAACTCCAACTCGCAGCGGTTAGCGGATGCGATTCCGGTTGCAATTTCCTGCAGCCGCGAAGTCAACTGACCATGAATCTCTTGCGACAACGCCCGGATCGTGCCTTCGATCGTTACTTCGCTCGGGATCACATTGAATGCGTCGCCACCTCGGAGCACCGTGCAACTGATCACGCCCGCCTCCAGCGGATCCTGTTCACGCGAGATAATGGTTTGCACCTGAGTGATAATACTGGCGGCAGTCGTCACTGGGTCAATCGCGTAATGCGGCATCGCGGCATGGCCACCTTTGCCTCGCACCACCATTCGAAACGCACTGGCGGCAGCCAGAAACGGGCCCGGGCGACCAGTCAATTGCCCCGTCGGAATGTGCGGCCAAACATGAATTCCGAATGACTTATCAACAGCCGGATTTTCCATGATGCCTTCGTCGCACATTTTCTTTGCTCCGGCACCACCTTCCTCAGCCGGTTGGAAACAGAATTTGACCGTTCCTTTGAGCTGCGATTCCTGTTGCTTCAAAAGCCTGGCAGCTCCCAGCAACATAGCCGTGTGGCAATCATGACCGCAAGCGTGCATCTTGCCGGGATGTTTGCTTTTGAAATCAACATCAGCCTCTTCTTCAATCGGCAGCGCGTCCATGTCGGCACGCAACATCACGCACGGTGAATCACCGTTTCCGATCGTGGCCAAAATCCCGGTTTCCGCGATCCCTGCCTGGTAGGGAATCTGTAACTCGTCCAGGACTTCCGTAACCACCTTCGATGTCGCATGCAGCTCATACAACAACTCCGGGCATTGGTGCAGCCGACGGCGGATATCAACAATCCAACCATCAATAGCTTTCGCTTCTCCAAGAATTGTGTTCGCAGTTGCCGTATTCATTTTGTATCCAATCGTTTATTCGAAATTGTGCGTTGTATTGTAATATGTTGTGTTTTTTGGAACGGAACTTAGGAGGAGATAGACCGTCCGCGTATTCCAAGACGTACCAATCATTGGGCCCAGCAATCATGGCGTCCATCAATGTACCGGCTTTGGTTATTGTCGGTTATCTTCGTTTACGCGTATTCGATCAAGGTCTCGAGCCGTTCCCTTTGCTTTCTTTGTCGGCTTCAGCCCCGTTCCCGCCGGACAACGCGATTTTCTCGCCTTGCCGAGCCAGCCCCATACCGGCTTGGTAGATCTTTCGCGCTGCGGCGTTAACTTTCGGATCACCGTCGTTCTGAATCGCCGGATTGGTATGGTTAAGGTGAATGAATTTTATCCGTTGGCGAACGTTAGCAGGCAAGCTACTAAATCGAGCGATCGACTCTTCGATAAACGGGTGAGGAATCTGAGCCATGTCTCGGCCCGGTAGTTCGCCGTCTGCGAAAAACGAACCGTCCAGCAATGCCACGTCCGTATCCGCGACGACAGTGTCGATGGATCGGTCCCACTTCGACCACTTATCGATATCGGGCAGGTACACGAGCGATTTGGAATCCGTCGAGATTTTGAAGCCAACGGTATCAGTGTATTCATCTCGATGCGGGACGCGGAACGCAGCGACTCGGACCCGCTCCGTCAGCTGAATCGGTTTGTCCAGTTCCATGTTTCGCAGCTCAATATTCTTCAGGCGAACAAGTTGGCTCCAAGGCCCGTTCGTTTTCAAGTACTCGTTCATTCGAGTGGTTCCAAAAACAGGTACCTCCGACGCCCCGATCGCTTCAATGCCCAGGTGAATCAAACCGGTGTAATGCCCCATGTGCCCGTGAGTCAGAAAGACCCCGTCGACAACCTGCCCGTTGGCTGGCCCAGCGATCTGGTCCAGAAGATGCATTTGGAGCTTGAAGTCGGGTGTGCAGTCAAATACGAACCTTTGATTCGCCTTCCTGTCTATGACTGCAATGCAAGACGTGTACCTGTGTTGGCTGGGATCGTTCCAAACTGGTTTGCAACAATCTTTCCGGCACCCCAATTGCGGATATCCGGCGTCTTGAGCCACGCCCAGGACAGCGACGTAGACATCTGGCTCGTTTTGTGCATTTGCCGAGTCCTCGGCAAGGCTGAAATTTACCGCAGTGAACGTGGACAATGAAACAGCCAAAACCACAATGATATTTGGCAGGCGAAGGTAACTTTTGAATTCAGATCTAAATCGCATGTGTCGACTGAAGATGAATGAGGAAGTGACAATTGACAACATTAGGAACTATTGCTAACGTCTTATCAACTCAGGGCCCGTAGCTCAGCTGGGAGAGCGCTTGAATGGCATTCAAGAGGTCGACGGTTCGATCCCGTTCGGGTCCACTCTGAGAAGATCTTCTCATTTGCCGAGTATTAATCAAAACTCACACCGTCAGGTGGTCTGACGTGGCTAGAGTTCGGAACCCGTCCAAAAACTTGTGTGTGTAACAACGAGAGCGGGGACCAGCGATTCTCCGATCAAAAACACGGGCAAGCCCGGCGGCCAACCGGCCTTCTTGAACAGAGAATTTGAACATCTGCTACGTTCCTACGTCACTTAGCGATGTCAAATGCTTAATTGTTATGCGGCGCGACCTTCTATTTCGCTAAGGTTTGCCAAAGTAAAACGCCTCCAATGGTAATCACGAACACGTGCATAGCGAACCAATACCAATAAAGTCGAACACCCGGAAGTATTTTGTGTTTCTTGCGATGCTCCGAATCAGCCTTCGGAATGATTGATGCCAAATCGAGTCCGGTGTTTGCATTTTCGAGCCGTGATATCGCTTCAGCTGCTCGGGTGGTGTGGCACCTAAAGCGCTCGTAGCATTTGTAACTAAACGCCGCTCCAAATAGCCCTAAGAACACAATAAACGCAGACAGCCAGCGATCATTCGGTTCTACACCGTCGTGTGCGATCAACGTGATGGCGGCACCTGTAAGAATCAGGACGAGGTTTGTAATCCCTTGTTTTGAGAAACATGTGATGTACAGCGAGGAGCAGACTCGGGTGAACGCGATATCAGCGACTGATCTAGCGGCTTCAAAATCCGTTTTAGAAATTCTGACAATGTCTTCCCAGTCCAGTGGAATCAAAAATGGGGAAAGCTCGAAAGCATCGTTGAACGTGTCAGCGCGGCTAAACCACATCTTTTGCTTGGCGACGATCAACGGCAATGTAGCTGCCGCGCAATATTTGTATGCAGGGCCAAAGTAAAAGGGTGGATTCATATTTTCTCAGCCGCATAACGTCTACGATCACCGGGCACGAACGAAAGACTAACCACCTCACACCCGCCCGAATGAGTGCTCCGCGTGCATCGTTTTGTTATGCGGCGATCTGCGCCAATTTTTCAGGGCTAACCACTGTACACTTTACGTCAGCCCTACCAAAGATGGATTAGTGCAAAAAGTCCCAACATGAACAGAGTGTAGACCACGCCAAGCCAGTGCAACCAGTCACGGGTCGCGCTTTGTCGGATGTCCTGTCCAACGCTTCCAACGATAGCGACCATCAAAACGAGTCGCAGAGCGTCTGAGTAATCACCCCATTTCCCAAAAAGCGATGAAGCAACGGTTACCAAATTCAACGTCGCAGAAACCCCAAAAGTAAACCACCACATTTTACCGAATCGTTTCGCGACGAGCGCAGTTGCTGCGACCCAGCCAGCGAAAGTAAGAAGTTCAACAACTGAGAACGCCCAAGAATAAAAATGGATATATTGACTTGAGTTAAAATCGAAATATGCCATGTGATAAGCACGCGTCATGACAACAGCACGTTCACCTAGGTACCAAATTGCAGCCAGCCCTAGCAGCCAATGGCCCGGATGTTGGAGAGTTCGATTGTGGCGGAAGCAATTGAACCCGAGAAGGAACCCTCCCGCCAAGGCGCAGCCGTCCATAAGAGCCAAGTAAGTGAGCTGAGTCTTATATTTGAGATCTAAGCCTGTCACCTCCTCACCGTGCGCTACCTGCGCGACGTTGTATAGCTGTGCTTCACACCCCCGCATTCCGGCTGCCAAGCCGAAGACTGTTGTGACCAGAAACAGTTGAGTCAGAGTAAGACTTGATACGTTTTGATTGCTCACAATTCAAACTCGGTGTTAGCGGTCAAGTCAGGCGGAACGCAAATCGAGTAGCCGCATAACGTCCGTGATCACCGAGCCGGAACCAGCGATCATCCATTTCAAAAACACAC
>CAZXLW010000162.1:0-4760 GCA_964641465.1 uncultured Pirellulaceae bacterium
CCTAGAAGCATGTGTCGGCGCGGTAGAGGACGCGATCGCAGCCCAAAGCAACGGATTGGGGAACGTTGATCGTTCGTTCCGAGCTGTTGTGGCGATGCATCGGCCAGAAGCAACAGGAAATGTAATATAAACGATAAGTGCTTGCAAAACGATGCACCGTCAGTAACCAATCGCTCTTGACCGATGCTCCCAAAAATCACAAAACTGGTGACTCAGGATATCTTGGTGTGTTTTTTGGAGCTTACAAATGAATACAGTGGCACTGACATGTTTTACGATCGCGTTATTGATTTCGCCGGGTAACTTACCCTGCACATCCAGTCATGAGTCCGATGTCGAGCAGACGGCATCAGAGCAATCGCAAAAGTTCATTCCTTCACCCTTTGCGGTGGCTCCGCATCTTACGGCGGTACCAGAGTTGGCCGAGCCAGGCGAGCACACCGTCGAAAATGAAAAATACGCCGGTTCGAAAAAAATCAAATTTCGGTCCTACTTTCTAAACGTAGACGATGCCACGCGTAAACAAATTTTGAAAATCACTGGCAGCGAGAACCTGGCAACAACCAGTGGGGAAATCGCTTACGATTGGCAGCCGCAACTGCCGTTAACTGGTGACGAAACGTTCGAGCAGAATCGGAATTATGCCGACGATCGCAAACCGGAATTGAAAAAGCATGCGGTTCAATTCGGACAAATCACGCAAGGAACGTTTGAGCAAATTGAAAGTATCGTCAAAGCCAACTCTGACAACCAGCTTGCCGAGTCTTCTGCAGTCGCCCATGAAAACCAAATGGGTTCGGTTTTGGACGGAACAATAAAGCCATTTCTTGTTAGCGTGCAGCCCGAGGTCGAGGAAACGACCGTGCTCCAACGGCGGATAGTTCAGAACCTTGAAGACGGTTTCATCATGCGACAAAAAGCAAAAATCCTGCAAGACGCGATGCAAATCGAGATTCACATGATTTCAAACACAATCACGACTGTCGACACTTTCACATTTGACGGGTCAGCCGCAGATCCCGTGACGATTCAGTTGCCGATCTGCGACTGTGCACAAGCTAAATGTGTGTCCAGATTGAAAGATGGGCATGTCTTGTTAATCGATTCCAACATCCGCGATGAGAAATCCTTGAACCGCATGATCGTCGTTTCAGCCGAAGTAGTCGAATAAGCGACAGCGACAAAACCAGCACAGCAAGCCACGGAACAGTCGTTCCGTGGTTTTTTCTATAACGGCTACTTATTGACTCCATAGAACCGAGAAGATTACCAATTCGTGATCGATCATTCGAACATCGGGGACCGGCGGCTAAGGTAGGGTAGAGTAGGGTCGTTCCGCTAGCCATTCGATTCAACGTTTCCTCGTCGAGTGGCCTCGTTCTCGAAAACGTTGCTTGGATCAAACAGGTCTACTCTATGGACCACGCAACCCAATCTTTTTGTTCGGCAAATCACAACTGACCATAGCGCCGCGATACTAGAGAGTTGGTCGGCAGACGTTGGCCCATAAAAACAATTCCTTACCAAAGACGCGGTTACTTAGCCAACCTGCCGCGATCCCTTTTCAGCGATTTGAAATGCGCTGTCCAGCAATCACTTGCCAGACGGAATTTTGTTCGCGTTGTGAAAAACTGAAAGCAAAATGCATCACAATCTCCGGTTTTCTGTTCTGCAACATACACAACAAGAGTGCCTTTGTTTGCATTCTAACAGGGCAAAAAAATAATCGCTTTGCGTCGTAATACATCTACAGCTCTGTACTCCTACATGTGTGCGTTTGAGAAATGTCTCATTTGGATGCAACTATCTATCTAACGCACGAGAAATTTAGACCCACACACACTAACGACTTACAAACGGTGAAAACACATGCAGACAAGATGGAACATTTACATAGAGAGAATTGCTATCGCATTGGCGATATCAGCAGCCGCGCTAACAGTTACTTGCCAAGCGAGTCACGGCCAAGTCCCACAAGGAGCGGTTTACGTTCAAACCAATGCACTTGATGGAAATGAAGTTGCCGCGTTCGGTCGAAACCTGGACGGTACGTTGTTTCACATTGGCGATTACGCGACTGGTGGAGCAGGCTCGACGGAGTTTGATGGCGGTGAAGGACTTGATCCTTTGATTTCTGCTGACTCGGTTATCGCCGTCAAGAATGAGCAATTTCTGGTAACTGTCAACGCTGGCAGCGACACAGTCACATCATTTAGAATCGAAGATAACTTCTCGCTGACTCGCATCACTACAATTTCCAGTGGCGGCGTCGGCCCGAACAGCCTCGCGTACAACAATGGCCGTTTGTTTGTGAGTAACATCGACCGAGACGGATTCGCTCTTGGCGATCCTACTGTTCCTCGCGGCGAGCCGAACGACGAAGGAAACATTACAGGTTTCTTCATGAATGATGAGGGAATCCTGGCCCCTATCCCTGGTTCAACCGTTGACCTGGACAATCGCCCAGCGGACCTTGGGTTCTCTGCCGATGGTACAAGATTGATCGTGACTTCGATCACCGCGGGCTCGGCTGCTCTACCTGGCCCAAATGCTGCTAACTCAGTAGCGGTTTTCGACGTTGATTCAAACGGTGCCATCACAGGCATGGTAGGATCAGCCACCGGGACACAAGTTGGTAACAAAGAAGGCCGGAACCTTGCCAGTGCGATTGACTTCGACACCGCAGTTGTCGATGGTCGCGAATTCGTTGTTGTCACTGAAGCACGTGAATTCAACGCTGCTGGTGCACCTCCTGCCCTGCCTGCATTGCAAGCTGGTTCAGTCTCGGTCTACGAATTACTGGGCGACGGTAGCCTTGTTTCCACAGATGATGACGTTTCCATTGGCAACCCACTAGGCAGCCCATTCGATCCATCGAATCAGTTGACGACTTGTTGGATTGACTTTGGTGCCGACGGTCAAACGTTCTATGTTAGTAACGCGATCAATGCGTCTTTAAGCAGTTTGTACCTGGACGGCAACGGCGAATTGACTGTGTTGAATGAAGTTGCTGCCCAAGGCGTATCAGGTTTTTCAACCGGCGGCACTACGGGTCCTGAAGTATTCGGCACAACCGATGGCTTTATCGACCTCGATGTATCTTCCGATGGCAGCTACCTGTACCAACTTGAAGGACTAAGCGGAGCAATCAGTGTGTACGCGGTTGATGGCGGTTCATTGACTCTGATTCAGGATTTGACTGGATACTTGCCAGAGATCGACACGCAAGGGCTTGTGTCAGTTTCCGGCCCACCGCTCGCTGGTGCTGTTTATACGATGACCAATGATCTCGTGAACAACGAAATCGCGGCCTTCGGTATCAACCCTGGTGGACAGCTTGCTTTGATTGGATACTTTGAAACCGGAGGACTTGGCTCGACTGAGTTTGACGGCGGCGAAGGTCTCGATCCTCTGATCTCAGCGGACTCGATCATTACCACAGACGAAGATTGCCTTATTTGCGTCAACGCAGGTAGCGACACTATCACTTCGTTCCGGATCGAAGACGATTTCAGCTTGACCAGAGTCAGCTCAATTAGCACTGGTGGTGTTGGACCGAACAGCTTGGCATACAGCAATGGCCGAGTGTTCGTATCGAATATTGACCGTGATGGATTCGCTCTTGGCGATCCTGAAACTCCCCGCGGCGAGCCAAACGATGAAGGTAGCATCACGGGTTTCACCATTAATGAAAACGGAATCCTGTTGCCGATCGTTGGATCGACTATCAACCTGGACAACCGTCCAGCGGATATCGGGTTCTCTGCCGATGGTACGAACTTGATCGTGACTTCGATTACGGCTGGTTCTGCTGCCTTGCCAGGCCCTAACGCAGCTAACTCAGTTGCCGTTTACGAGATTTCGGCAACTGGTGAAAACATGGGGATGGTTGGAGCTGCAACCGGTACCGAAGTCGGAAACGCCGAAGGCCGGAATCTGGCTAGTGCAATTGATTTCGACACGACGGTAATCGCCGGTCGTGAAATCGTTGTTGTGACCGAAGCTCGCGAATTCAACGCATTAGGTGCCCCACCTGCACTACCTGCATTGCAAGCTGGTTCTATCTCGGTATACGAGCTCATGAGCGATGGAAGTTTGACTGACATCATGAATGACTTCGCGTTGGGTAACCCAACCGGCAGTCCGTTCGATCCAGCAAATCAACTAACAACATGCTGGATAGATTTTGGTAGCGACGGTCGCACGTTCTACGTGTCCAACGCAATCAACGCTTCAATCAGCAGCTTCCGATTGGATACAGACGGAGTTCCGGCTCTGCTTGAGCAAATTGCGGCATCTGGTGTATCAGGATTTTCAACCGGTGGAACAACTGGTCCAGAAGTCTTCGGAACAACCGATGGATTTATTGACTTGGACGTTACCGAAGATGGCCAGTACTTGTACCAGCTTGAAGGACTTAGCGGAGCTATCAGCGTCTACGCCATCGGTGCCGACTCGTCTCTGTCACTGGTTCAGGACCTGACTGGATTCTTACCGGCTATTGATACGCAGGGAATCGTGACTTTCGATAACTTTTTACTGGGCGACGTCAACAATGACGGTCACGTCAGCTTGTTGGATGTTGCAGCTTTCGTCGAGCTACTGACAAACGGCGGATTCGATCCGGCGGCTGATGTCAATGGTGATGGGGTAGTCGATTTACTTGATGTTCCTGCGTTCATCGAGCTGGTTACCGCCTAATTTAGCAAGTTTGCATTCTCATTGATTCGGGCAGGTCACGTTGACCTGCCCTTTTTTTG
>CAZXLW010000163.1:0-4311 GCA_964641465.1 uncultured Pirellulaceae bacterium
TAATTAACGACGTGGTTCCGATTGCCGGGGCCCAGCTGTTAGTGTCTTGCCGGCCTGCGAAGTGCCCGCGAGGAAGTTGTCGATCTGAGCCTGTTTTCGCATCTGTTCGAATTGATCGGCCATCGCCACGTTCAGCTTCTTCTCGAAGATGTTCTTGTGCAGCTCATCTTTAACGGCATCGTAGTCCGTCACGCGTGGCTCCGTTCGACCCAGACAATACAGGATGATCCAGTGCTCGCCAGCTTGAACGATCTTGGATAGTTCGCCTGCCTTCAGATTGAATGCTTCCTGCTCGAGCTGAGGTCGCCCGCCATGCATTTGGATCGGCGGGACCTGACCAAAGTTGTTTCGTGACAATGGCTCGACAGAGTACTGGTTGGCCAAATCGCCAAAGTGTTTCTTGTCCAAATTATTCTTGGCCATATCCCAGACCTTTAACGCCTGGCGATTGTCGGACAATACGATGGCCAAGGCTTCGACACGTGGACCGAAGTTAGCTTCGTAGCCTTTCTTCATGTCTTCGTCGTTGACGTTTACCGTTGGTTCGACCAGCTTGCGAAGAGCAACCGACGGCCAAACTTCGTCCTCGATGTAAAAGTCAATTTTGGATTCATCGTTTTGGGTTACGAACTTCAACCACCGATCTACATCGATCTGATTGTTCGGGCCAAAGTAACCATAAGTCTCCGCCGCACGTGAGATTTCGCTGTTGATGTCGTCCTGCGTAACCTGCTGGCTGCGTTGTTGCAGCGTTTGGATCAACAGTGTGCGATTGATTTCTGTTTCCAACATTTGCGTGCCGTATCGGGCAATGCACTCTTCAGCGAGAAATCGCTTGGATATCTTCGTCTGGTCAACCATCGCTGCGATTCCCGGCATCTGTTTGCTCATTTCCGGATCGTTCATCACGTTGACGATCTTCACCGTTTCCTGCAATCGCTTGAACAGGTTCGTCGCGGCCTGGGCCAACTTGTCATTTTGCAATTGGTCGACAATTCGATCCTGAGCTTCGGCGACTTGTTCAGGTGACAACTCAGCAGCAGGGAACTTTCTTTCGCACTGCAGGATGATGAAACGGTCTTCAATCTGGAAAATTTGCGAGATCTGACCTTCCTGTAAAGAGAATGCGGTCTGCTCGAACTCGGGCAAGCCAGCATTCTGACGAATCGGAGGCAACAAACCCGAAACCGATGCACTGTTCGTGTTGATCGAAAACTCCTTGGCCAACCTACCGAAATCTGCAGGTGAGGCTTGTGCTTTCTGCAGAACTGCCTGAGCGTCTTGCATGGATTTGGACACGATTTCGCGAACTTGCACCTTGGGCCCAAATTCGAAATCCATTCGCTTTTGAATATCTTCTTGGCTGACGCTCAGTTCAGCCGAAGCCAACTTGCGCAACGCAAGTTCTGACCAAATGATGTCGTTCTTGTAACGATTGACCGGCACTTTCCTGCGTTCAGTGATCAGCTTGATAAAACGATCGGCCGACATGTTGAATTGATTCGCGCGACTCACGATCTCGTCGTTGATGTCTTTCTCAGTAATTGCAATGCCGCGTCTCTGGCACTCCGCGTACACCAACTGCTTGTTGATCACGCTCTCCATGACCTCTTCACCAAAACGCCGCATGGACTCGTTGGCGACTTGCTGGCGAGTAATCGCCTGACCATTGACGACGGCCAGGGTCTGGATCTGTTGTTTTTCGTTTTCCTGAACCGGTGGTTGTTGCTGCGATTGTTGTGCAGTCGCGAAGCTACAAACGCTGAGCATCAGCAAAGTCAAAAGAACTCTTGATGTTCCAAATAGATTACGTTGGGGATTACAAGTTTCCGTTTGCATTTTGTTCCTCCTGAACCACGCCACATCGCGCGTGCCAGATATCGTGATTAATCTGAATTTTGGTCATCATGACCCGCAGTCAACGTCGGCAGTATAGGAAGCCGGCAAAAAACGGGTCAATAGAAATCTGGGAGCTGACTCGAAGAGCGGTTTCGGGAGCTGGATCCGCTGGAGCCTCGTAGAAAACGCAATTTAGCTTTAAAAAGCACTACGGCATCTACGACATCGCAGTACCTGCCGACCCAACAACCAGGCACAATTCCTCCCAAGCGATAGCACTTTCAACCATCTTCGCCCGATGGAAAACGAGGAATTACCACTCAACCCTCGATGAGCCGTTCCTAAGCCGATTCTTTGATCGCTTGCTTGCGTTCTTGCTGATGAACGTACAGCAGTTTTTCCGTCGAAAACATCTCAACCGCCAGACGATCCGCGTTGAGAGTTACTTTGGCAAATCCGGATGCTGCCTGAGCGAACAATGTGGTTTGAACCCAGTTAACCGATCGCAGCTTGGATCCGGCCCCGCTGACCAGGTGCAACCAACCCTTGCCGGTATCGTGAAGCTGCAAGTCGTGATCGTGGCCACAAATGTACAGGTCGATTTGGAATTGATCGAACAGTCGCGACAAGTGCTTGAAGTTCCGTTGACTGCGACCATGCTCTCCGCCGGTGTACAACGGATGGTGCCCAATCACGATCTTGTATTGCGAAGTAGAACGCTTCAGCTCGTTTTCCAACCAGCGGACTTGCGAATCAGTCGAATAGCCACCTTCGTCGATTGGCGTCGTATCGAGCACGATAAAATGCACATCACATTGGTCATCAATCCGTTGCACGAACGAATAGTACGTCGCCGGCATGTTCCAGCGAGGATGCGTGCGGGAGTACTCCAATTGCGCACCGACGTTACCGCGGTAGTCATGGTTGCCAAGGCAAGCGTAAAACGGCATTGGAAACCGCGCCGCTGAAAACGGTCGTTCGAAATGCATCTGCCAATGCCTGTCGTCGATTGATTGAACGCCGCTGTCGTAAAAGTTATCGCCAACCAAAACAATTGAGTCCGGCTTGCGCGATTCCTGCTGCGTTTGCATTTGCTGAATCACTGCCTGACGTCTTTCCGACGCCAACCCGGTGTCACCAACGGCAAAGAAACAATACTCGGCATCCGTCGATTCATGCTTGATCGGGTTCGCATGCGGAACTGCCTTCGCACCGACAGTTCGAGGCGGTCCGTCGTATTCGGTAAGTTCGTCGTACAACAAATACGCGCCAACCGCACAGGGAACACATGCGGCGGCCTTAAAAAACGTCCGCCGACTTCGTTCGCCGCCCTGGGCGCGCTGGGCGCCCTTGGCGGATTGTTTGTCGTCTAACTTGTCATCTTCTGGGTGGTCTGTGCTCATGTTTGGTCGGGCTCCGGAACATCTGAAGCGTATCCGACTACTCGTTGCGGGTCGATATCGAATCGAGCTATCATGGGCTGCTGAAAACCCATGATGTCAGGATTGAACCATTGACCAGCGAACAGCCCAGAATTCGGATCGGTTGCCCCGTTTGGATGTGCCCGCATTGGCGAGGCCAGGTTTACGGTGCGCGAGCCCCCAGAAACCAATGGCTGCATGAATACTCGCGGGTGTTTTCGACAGTTGAAGGGAACAGCACGTTTTACGGTATCCCCAAACCCGATACGTTCAAGCGGTGGGCGGATGAAACCGTAGACGGATTCCAATTCGTGCTCAAATTCCCGCGGGTGATTTCTCACGAAAAACAACTGGTCGATGTAGAACTGGAACTCGACGCTTTCCTCGAAGGCGTTGCCATCCTCCACGACGCAGATCGGCTCGGTCCGACCTTCCTGCAGCTACCACCCTATTTCGAACCGAGATCGCTGTCTCGCCTGCAGAATTTTCTGACTTCGTTACCCAGCCAGTTTCCGTACGCGGTCGAAGTCCGCCATCCAGACTGGTTTTGTGAACCGGCGGAAACGGAACTGAACCGCTTCCTCAACGAGCACGCAATCGACCGGGTCATCTTTGACTCGCGGCCCTTATTCTCCAAGCCGCCAACGGATGAAATCGAAACAGCAGCACAGCAACGCAAACCAAAAGTACCAGTGCGGACGGAAGTAACTGGAAACTTCCCAATCCTGCGATTGATTGGCCGAAACGACGTTCAAACGGTCAGTGATTGGGTCGACGAATGGGCAACCGTTGCCACCAGTTGGATCAAGCAAGGAAAATCACCTTACCTGTTCGCACACGCCCCCGACGATCAATTCGCGCCGGAACTGGCCAAGCTGTTAGATCAAGCGATCGGAAACAACGAACCTCATTGCGCGGAGACAATCTTGCGAGGCCCGAAGAAGGTCGAGTCAAGAAAAGTCCAACAACAACTATTCTGATTTTTTGATCACGACACAAAAAAAGCCCGAGTCATTGACCCGGACTTATATTCCTTTTTTCTGCGTGCCAA
>CAZXLW010000164.1:0-3728 GCA_964641465.1 uncultured Pirellulaceae bacterium
GGCAACGCCGAGATGAAGCGTTCGAGACAAAGTTGAGTCGTGGTGTGGGCACAAACCGGCAAACGTCAAGAGATGCACGCCTGCGCTAACTAGAAACCCTAACGCTGAAAGAACAAGGATAAGGGGCAAGTGGAGCTCCATGAAAGCTTACACGACACCAGCTTTGCGCGCAGTCAATATAGATCTTCAGACGCGACCCAGCCCATCGCGCCGAAGCCAGCGACGACGTAGGCTTCGATCGGTTGGAATTCGAACATTGCAAAGTCACCGAAGCCGGCCCATTGTTTTGCTTCTGGTTGAGCTGCCAGGTAATCCGACTTGGCGGACTCCGAGTCTGAATCGGAAATCTTCTGCAAATTGCCGATCAGGGTGATCCGACCGGTCGACTGCGGGTTGCTGCTGTCCGCTGCGACCAGCATCGAAGCCTTGCCGTTCGCCAACAGATTCTTAGTATGAGTCGCCATGGAACTCATGAAGAACACCGGTCGCCCGGACGAGATCGCGTACGGAACGATCGAGTTGTGCGGGAAACCTGGGTGTTTAACCGAATGAGTTGCCAGGCTGCATACTTTTTGCTTCTGTAGTAACTGCCGTGCCGTATCGGCCAGAGAATTGTCTTTTGAGTTCATGATAATTCTCGTTGCTCAGTCTTCAAATCGCCAGCCTTCGTTCGTGCGGTCAAACCAGTCGGCTTGTTTGTCCGTCAGATTGCTGAGTGGATTCTTGTTTTGCCAATCGTCTTTGGCACATCCGCTGGCAAGTAACATCATCGCAAAAGCAGTAAGAATCAATATCCGTTTCATGATTCACTTGAATTAGTACAGGGACAGAGACTAAAGTGATTGAAGTATCGAGCGAGAGGTTGTCAGGAAATGGTAATGGTGTCGATACGAATTGGTCCCCACGAGGAACGTTTGATTGAGCGAATACATAGATCTCGACGCATTGGTTATCGCGGCTCATCCGGACGACGCGGAATTAGGGATGGCCGGTGCCATCATGATGATGCTGGCAAGCGGGAAAAAGGTTGGAATACTGGACCTGACTAACGGCGAGCCGACACCGCACGGGACTCCGGAGTTGCGGCAACAGGAAACGGACGCGGCTTCCAAGGTTATGGGGATCAGTTGGCGGATGAATCTCGGGCTGACCAATCGAAAACTAGAGGCGGACTTGGAATCGCGGGCGAAGCTGGCTGGGGTCATTCGCCAGACTCGACCTCGATGGCTATTCGCGCCGTTTTGGATAGACGCCCATCCAGATCACGCAGCAGCAACGAAACTGGTCGATGACGCACGGTTCTGGGCCAAGCTGACGAAAAGTGAACTGGACGGCGAGCCATTCCACCCGGAGCGGATTTACAACTACTATTGCGTGCATTTGAAGATGCATCCGAATCCCGCCTTCGTGTTGGACATCAGTGAATATTGGGAGCGGAAGCAGGCAGCGATCAGTTGTTTCGAAAGTCAATTCGTGACTGGCCGAGAACACCTCGACCCATCGTTTATCGAATCGCTGCGAATAGAAGCTGCGTATTGGGGCAAAACGATTGGTGTGAAGTACGGCGAACCGTTTAATTGTCGCGAGCCGCTGGCATTGGGTGATCTAAACGGCTTAAAATAAACGTAGGCGAACGTGGCCATGTTTTCGCGAATCATAAACATGCTCATGCTGCGCGTGAGCGCAGATCGTTTAACGGTGAGCCGGCAGGCGACAGCGCTGCTCAAACTCGGTCGCCTTCCGGCTCAGCGTTAAACGAGTTATTACCCAGCTACAAACCCCAAAGGTTAACGATGCCCCGTTCTCAGCTCGCCGCACTCCTTATTTCCACCAGTGTGTTGGCTGGGGCTGTGTTTGTTCAACCAGTCGACGGGGAGGATACTGACAGTGCACGCAGTTCCAACACGCTGCCGAACATCGTTTTCCTCCTGGCCGACGACCAATGCACGTATTCTCTGGGCTGCTATGGAAATGACGATGTCCGCACGCCCAACATGGACCAGCTTGCTAAAGACGGCGTCGTCTTTGACAAGCACTACAACACGACGGCGATCTGCATGGCGAGCCGAGCGAACATTTTCACGGGAATGTATGAATACAAAACGGGTTGCAATTTCTCGCATGGCGACATGCGTGCCAAGGTCTGGCAAAAATCCTACCCGATACTTCTGCGTGAAGCTGGCTATCTGACCGCGTTCGCCGGGAAGTTCGGAATCAAAGTCACCGGCAAGGGGCTGTGCGAAAGCGACTTCGATTTTTGGGGCGGTGGTCCGCAACAGACTTTTTTTAAGACGGCCAGAAACGAGTCGATGAAGAAGTACGCGGAGAAGTATCCGCACTCGACGTTGTCTTACGGAGCTTTCGGCCAGGATGTTATTCGCGCGGCAGTCAAACAAAACAAACCATTTTGTCTGTCGATCAGTTTCAAAGCGCCTCATAAGCCAGCGACAGCGGACCCGCGTTTCAATGACGTCTACGCCGGGAAAACGTTCACCAAGCCGCAGAACTTCGGCCGGGAATTCGGCGAACACCTTTCACCACAGAGTAAATCAGGTCGGCAGTATCCTCGATTCTCCGATTGGAAGTACGACACGGATTACGATGGCGAGATGGCCAAGTACCATCAGCAGGTTTACGGAATCGACTACGCACTTGGCATGATCCGCGACGAATTGAAGGCGCAAGGGGTAACTGAAAATACGGTTGTTATCTACACCAGCGACAACGGTTACATCTGCGGTTCACACGGCTATGGCTCCAAAGTCCTGCCGATGGAAGAGTCGTCCCGTGTCCCGCTCATGATTTATGATCCGCGCAGCCCGTTGAATGGCCAACAGGTCCGCTGCGAAATGCTGACCGGCAATATCGACTTCGCACCGACGATCCTTGAACTGGCTGGGCTACCGGTTCCTTCCCAGGTGGATGGCAAGAGTTTGCTTGGGTTGCTCAAGGACCCAGAAAAGGGTGGCCACGAACAGCTGGCGTTTATCAATACATTCGGGAAGATGCCAACACAAAGCCTGACCTGCCTGACACGACAACATAAATACACCTACTGGTGGTTTGGCAACGACAAGATGGAACCGGTCGAGGAATTGTTCGACCTGAAAAACGATCCCCTGGAACTCAAGAGCCTGGCGGTTGTCCCCGAGGCGGAAGCGACGCTCGATTCGATGCGAAAACGTTATGACGTTGAGCTCCAGAAATGGAAAGATCATGCGGTCGATTACAACAACTACACTCGATACGGCACTCTGTTCGATCGCAACGTACCGGTCAATGAAAAGACTGCTCTATTGAGACGAAAACCAAAACCAAGCGCTCCTCCGAAAAAACAGGAGAGCAAAGCGAAGGTAGGTAGTTGAGAACGGATCTCCTGAATCATTAAATTGAACTTCTTCATCGGCAATAACAAACGCTCGAGCTTGCGCTCCTGCCGCGGGGCTTGTCGTGATCAGACGCTAGCGATTCGGAGAATCGAGCGACAATGTCGCTCAGCTCTCCGAGCTGTTAGCGAGGCCCGTGGTTAGCGGTTAGTTTCGTCTATCGAGTTGACTATAATCCTACAACCGGCAATAAGTACTAATCAGCCGACCGTATAAGCCCTTAGCTTTTGACTTGTCGTCGCCGGGCAAGCACGATAATTAAACAGTTATCCACCTAAGCTAATTCGGAAACAGAATGAAATTCCATCTGTCTACTCTATTGCTTTTGGCAACTGTGATCAT
>CAZXLW010000165.1:0-3552 GCA_964641465.1 uncultured Pirellulaceae bacterium
TAGCCGCCCATAAACATCAGCTGCCTGGAAAACGTGATCTTGTGATCAATACACCAACCAGTTATCCCCGGTCCGAGTGCCGATGCAAATACCATCGCGGCAACTGCGATGGACCGAATCGAACCGAGGTTTTTCGTTCCGTAAATCTCTGGCCAGATCGTTCCAAACAACGCACTGGAAAGTCCATAGGATAATCCCAGCAAAACCATAAACCCATAGATCGCTGACGCGTTCGCACTTGAGCCGAGAACGAAACAACCGATTCCCATCGGCAGCAAGAAAACGACCAGCAGAGACTTCGACGAATACTTGTCTACCAACCAACCCCCTGCCAGCGTGGAGCTGATCGTTGAAGCAGCCAGCATGACGAAAGCTGCTGCAAATGTTCCTGTCGGCCAACCTTTCGCTTCAACAAGGTGATCCTGGTGGAAGAAAACAGACGTACCGATAAAGGCGGGAGCAAGAACGCTGACCAGCAATCCCCAGAACGCAACATCTCTAAGAACTTCATTGCGCCCCCAATCCCGGACCTGGAGTTCTTCCACTTCGTCATTCGCAACCGCGACCGGCTCACGTTCGACTTTCAGCAGCAGACTGATTGCCGGCAAGGCGACCACCATCAGAATCACTGCCGCAATCTGCCAGGTAGCTTGCCAGCCAAAGAGCCCTACAGCCACCAGTACCAGCGACGGGAAAACCGCCTCACCGAACTGGTGCCCCATCGTCGTGAACGAAATCGCGCGACCTCGGTCGGCAGAATACCATTTCCCAATCGCGGTTTGAGATGTATGAGTCATCATCCCTTGCCCGAACAACCGCAGACCGTACAACGCAACAAACAAAGTAACGATCGAACCAGCGAATGACATGACACAGCAAGCAACCGTCAAACAAACGGTGATCGCCGCCGAGACTTTAGCGATCGGTATTCGATCGACGACTTTCCCCAGCCAAACCAGAGTGATCGCACTGGCCAAAGTCGCCGCCATGTAGAGCAATCCAAAATCGCCATCCGACAGTTCGAACGTCGTCCGGATCTGCTTCGAGAATTGAGAGATGAAGAACGTTTGGCCGAAGCTTGAGAAAACCGTTAGCAGGAAGCAGCCACCGATCCATCTTTGATTCTGCTTGAGAAATTGGTACAGCTGGCGTGCGAAAGATTCCTGATTGGTCATGGCGAGGAATTGAACGGAGATGCCTGGAACCGTCAAGGCGTAACAGCCAATGTCGAGGGTTAGTTCAACCTGCGGCTGATCAGCAGGGAGATTCAACCGGCGGCTAAATGGCTTATACTCTCCGCATGAACAAAGACGACACGATCACAGCTCAAATTGCTGACGAAATACAAGTCCCACTGCGACAGGTCCAAGCGGCTGTTGAATTGCTCAACGCCGGCAACACGATTCCGTTTATTGCTCGCTATCGCAAAGAAGCGACTCGCGGCCTGGATGAAATTGCCTTACGCAAAATCGAAGACGCACTCGAGAAGGCCAATGTGCTGGCCAACCGCAAGACCACGATCCTGAAAACGATTCAGGAGCAAGGTGCACTTACTGACGAACTGCGTCGACAGATCGAAGATTGTTCCAACTTGCGTGATCTGGAGGCAATTTATCTGCCGTACAAACCGAAACGCCGCACGCGGGCGACGATTGCTCGGGAACGCGGGCTGCAACCGTTGGCTGATATTCTGTTAAACCAAGAGACGCTTTCGCAATCCCGGCAATCAGTTTTGAAACCTTATGTCGATCCGAAACTGGAGGTCTCCGATACTGAAACTGCATTGGCCGGCGCGTTGGATATCGTTGCCGAACATTGGTCCGACAACCCGGAGACTCGATCCTGGTTGGCTGATAAGGCATTGAAGTTCGGCAAGGTTTCGTCCAAAGTAAAACGAGGCAAAAAGACTGCGGAAGGCGCGGAAAAATTCGAGCAGTATTTCGAACGCTCGGAATCGGTCAGCCGCATTCCATCCCATCGCCTGCTCGCCATGTTGCGCGGCTCATCAGAAGGAATCTTGAACGTTGGCCTGGAGTTGGAACAGTCGCGTGAGCTGTCGGAGCTAAAACGGCGGCTCGTTACCAACCGGCAATTCGAATTTCACCGCGACTTACTCGATTGCGTCGAAGATTGTTTCAGTCGCCTGTTGTTACCGGCAACCGAATCCGTCGTCTTGCAACAGTTGAAAGAAACTGCCGACGAAGAAGCGATCGCGGTGTTCGGAAAGAATCTACACGAATTGCTGATGGCGGCACCAGCAGGGCATCGAGTAACTATCGGAATCGACCCAGGTTTTCGCACCGGTTGCAAAGTTGCCGTTGTCGACGGGACAGGACAATTCCTGGCCAACGCGACGATCTATCCGACACCTCCCAAAAGTGACACGAAAGCGGCGGGCGACACGTTGTTGAAATTGATCTCAACGCATCAAGTCGAATTGATCGCCATCGGGAATGGAACCGCCTCACGCGAAACCGATTCGTTCGTGGCGACGTTTCTCAAAGAGCACAAACTCGACATCACCAAAGTGATGGTCAGCGAGTCGGGGGCGTCGATATATTCTGCCAGCGATATCGCGGTGAAAGAGTTTCCGGATTTAGATATCACCGTCCGAGGAGCGATCAGTATCGCACGGCGGTTGCAGGACCCGCTCGCCGAGTTGGTTAAAACGGACCCAAAGTCGATTGGTGTGGGGCAATATCAACACGACGTAAACCAAACGAAGCTGCGGAAGTGCCTGGACCGAGTGGTCGAGTCATGCGTTAACAATGTTGGAGTCGACTTAAACACAGCCAGCGCTCCCCTGCTCTCTTATGTCGCCGGCATTGGGGCCAAGCTTGCTGAGAACATTGTTGATTTTCGCAATACAAACGGCAGCTTCACCAATCGCAAACAATTGGTCTCGGTCCCGAAGCTCGGCAAGAAAGCATTCGAACAAGCGGCAGGGTTCATGCGGATTCGGGGCGGCGACCATCCGCTCGACAACTCTGCGGTACACCCGGAGTGTTATTCACTGGTTGGCAAGATGGCGAAAACACTCAAGACAGATTTGGGTGCAATCGTCGGCAACGCCACGCTCAGCCAGAAGCTGAATGCGGAAGACTTTGTGGACGGGCAATTCGGCATCCCCACGATCAACGACATCATTTCAGAACTCGCCAAGCCTGGCCGCGACCCGCGCAGTGAATTTCGTGTGGTCAAATTCAACGACCAGGTCAATACGATGAACGACTTGCAAGAAAACATGGTACTTCAAGGCGTCATTACCAACGTGACTCACTTCGGAGCGTTCGTCGACATCGGCGTCCACCAGGACGCCCTCATCCACATCTCCCAGCTTGCCGACGAATTTGTCTCCGATCCGAATGAAGTCGTTTCGGTTGGCGATCTGGTGAAAGTCAAAATCATGGAGATTGATGTCGCCCGCAAACGAATCTCTGCCACACGAAAATTCTAGCCCTTCCAACTCCACAACCAACGATTGGTTAGCCCTCAAGCGATCGCCTCCGCAGGCCGTTACCTCGAAGACAGGGTACCACCGATTCTCGAATC
>CAZXLW010000166.1:0-3426 GCA_964641465.1 uncultured Pirellulaceae bacterium
GATTCTCGAATCGGTGCGGCGCAGCCGCAAGAGGTATAGGCTCTCGAACCCAACCGCCGCGCCCGCCCAAAGCACGATCAACCGCCACGCGTTAGCGCGTTAGCGTCCGGTTTTGGGTCTCCAATCGCGCACGCTACCTACCGCGCCATACGGTCGCGTGCCTGCAGATCTCGGCGTAAAAACTTACCGGGGCGAGCAGGCTCGTGCGAAGCTTTTGCCTGGTCCGCCAATTCCTGGACCAGTTCCTGATGCGTCGCAGCCACGTTGTTGGATTCGCTGACATCCTTCGCCAGATCATACAGCTCCCAATCCGCATCTGGCTTGGGCTTGATCGCTTTCCAATTACCTTTCCGAACCGCGACCTGCTTCTTGTACTCCCAGTAAAAATAATCATGCTGTTCCTGAGCCCGTCCTGCAATTTCCTCACCGAACATCGTCGGCAAAATTGAAATGCCGTCGATTGGCTCTTGAATCTCAGCTCCCGTCATTTCGCCGAACGTAGGCATAATGTCAACTTGATAAAACACGTGGTCGTTCGTCTGGCCTGCTTTGATTTTCCCAGGCCAACGAGCGATAAACGGAATCCTCAACGCACCGTCGTACAGGCTCCGTTTGCTGCCGCGAAACGCAACGCCGGTTTTCGGATTAACATTCGGTCCAAAGTAACCTCTCGGTAATTCTTCGCTGGAGAAACGATTTTCGCCGCCGTTATCGCCAGAGAAAATCACCAACGTATTGTCTTCCAGCTTCAGCTCTTTCAACAGATCGAGTACCCGTTGCAGATCCGCGTCCAGCATCGAAACCATCCCTGCATAATTTTTCGTATCCTGCGAAACATTCGGATCATTCATCCAGGGTTCGGCTTTGTACAAATCGAATGCCGGATCATCAGCCGGAATATCAAACCGACCATGTGGCGGTGTTAGTGGCAGATAGCAAAAGAAATGTCGATTTTGATTGTCGCGGATGAACTGCAACCCTTCTTTCATGATCTCGTAGTGCGCGTAGGTCTCTCCGCTTCGGCCGCCCTTGTTGCCTGGTAGCGGAACTTCCTCGCTGTTCCGAATCAGGTGAGCGGGATAATAGCTGTGCGCGTGGACTTGATCGTAATAGCCAAAGAACGTGTCAAACCCTTGTTGCTCCGGCACACCTGTCGTACCTCTGCCGCCAACGCCCCATTTCCCGAACCCGCCGGTAACGTACCCTTGCTGTTTCAGCATCTTGGCCAACGTGAATTCGCCAGCCCGCATCGGCGCTCCACCCGGATTCGTTCGCATCGACGAATGGCCTGTATGCAAACCCGTCATCAAACAACATCGCAACGGGCCGCAGACTGGTGCAGCCGCCAGAGCGTTGGTGAATCGCATCCCCTCGCGAGCCATCTTGTCGATGTTGGGAGTTTTTAATTTAGGATTCCCCATGTGCGACAATTCAAAGTACGCCAATTCGTCGACCATCATAAAGACAATGCTCGGCAGCTTTCCATCGTCAGATTTCAGCTTTTCAACGGCCGTCTTTTTCATTGCTGCCGTCGGTTCAGCCTGCGCATCCGACTGTGCGTCCGTTTGAGCAAGAACTGTGGTGGCACAACAAAGCGATAATATCAAAATCAGCAAAACGCGTTGCATGGAAATCTTCTCAATTCAGTTGGATGAACAATCGCAGTTTGCCAATAACGCCAAGCACGGCCAACAACATAGATCGGTTGGCCCGTTGACCGCCACGGACCGTTGGGCGAAAGTACTGGAACCAGCAATTCTTTGTCGCCCCTTGCGTCGCAAAGTATGTCAGAGTTGGCTCGCGTCACGATTCGTTTTGAATATAGGGATTCCTCTCCTTCTTTCAAGCAGAAGCGGCGAAGTTGCCTTGATTCGTTTGTAATACAATAGCGAACATACTCGAGCTAACCAATTCAACCTGCGTTTCATCACAACATGGTATCAGCCAAGTGACTTCCAACGACAACGACAATAAAGCCGACGAACGCCGACGCCGCGAACAGATGTTGGAAGCATTTCGATCGCGTTTCAATACGGAGCCGACGGTTGGTGCACGGGCTCCAGGTCGAGTCGATTTGATGGGGAGCCATACCGACTACAACGAAGGCTTCGTGTTGACTCTGGCGATCAACCGTGACACGTGGATCATGGCAGCACCCAGAAGCGACAACGCCGTCAATCTCGCTTCATTGAACCTCGATTCGGCTTGCCAGTTCGATGTCGAATCATTTGATGCAAAAATCGAAGGTTGGGGGCAGTACGTCCAAGGCGTCGCAGCGGTGCTCCATGCTGCCGGGCATCCGCTGATCGGATTCGATGGCTTGGTCCATGGTACAGTTCCGATTGGCAGTGGGCTCAGTTCCTCCGCATCATTGGAGGCAGCGGCCGCGACGTTGTTCGAACAACTGGGTGGATTTGAGCTGGGCGGTTTGGAAAAAGCCAAGCTGTGCCAACAAGCTGAAAACGAATGGGTGGGAGTCAATTGCGGGATCCTGGATCAGTACAGCTCGATCCTCGGCGAAGCGGGAGAAGCGCTGATTCTGGACTGCCGTTCGTTGACACACCAATACGCAACCATGCCCGCAAATCTACGGCCAGTAATCTGCAACACCTGCGCGCCGCGTAAGTTGACTGGTTCAGAGTACGGCCAGCGACGAACGCAATGCGAGCAGGCGGCCAGTTATTTTGGCGAACAGGACAATTCCATCAAATCACTGCGAGACGTCTCGCTCGATTTGTTCAGAGAACACCAAACGAACCTTTCCGATGAGGTCAGGAAACGGGCGCAATTCATTATCGAAGAAAATGCTCGTGTCGGGCAACTTGCTGAAGCCCTTAAGTCCAATGACTTGCCCGCAATCAAGGAACTTACAGCCGCCTCGTTTGTTGGCGCAAGGGATTTATTTGAAATCAGTGTCCCGGCGATGCAGCAGATGTTCGACACGATGATCAGTGCACCCGGTTGCGTTGGCTGTCGACAAGCCGGGGCAGGCTTCGGCGGCTGCATGATCGCGCTGGTTGCGACTGACCATGTGACTGATTTTTGTGAGAGCGTTACGGCCAATTACGAGCGAGAATCCGGCCTGAAACCCGAAGTCTATCCAGTCCAAACCGCACCCAGCGCCGGAAAGTTGGCGTTAGACTAAGAATCAATAGCCGTTTAAAAAGATGGCGTCGCGGTTACGAAACCTTTTGCCACAAGATGCACGAGCGGCAGGCTGTCTTGATTGCCGGCCATTCGAACACCGCTCCTGAGCTGATCAAGTTATTCGGGATAAGCGCAAAAAGAATTTATTGGCCACAGATTTTCACAGATAGGCACGGATAAAAAACGCAAGCATGACATCATACAGTCACAGGCAAGATTCATTTTCTTCAAGTTCAGTCGGCGCAAAACAAAACCCCGGAAAACGTTGGTTCGCCGGGG
>CAZXLW010000167.1:0-3195 GCA_964641465.1 uncultured Pirellulaceae bacterium
CACGATGTTTACGACTCGGAGAGTCGTGCTACTTTCGTAAAATCGGTTTTGAAACTGCTTCTACTCTTTTATCAGCTTAAGTTCTTCAGCATGCTCGGCCAATGCGTCAATCACAAATTGGATATGATCGTTTAGCTCGACACCGATTTCCTCAGCACCAGTCACGATGTCTTCTCGTTTGACTTGTGCCGCGAAGCTTTTTTGTTTCATCTTCTTCCGCACGCTCTTGGATCGCATCCCATTGATACCATCCGGTCGCACCAGGGAAACAGCGGTAATGAACCCGCACAATTCATCACAGGCAAACAGCGTTTTGTCCAATAACGACTCTCGCGGGCACCCAACACCGTCGACATGTGACTTGATGGCATAGATCACATCGTCGGGGTATCCTTTTTCGCTCAGGATCCTGGCGCCTTGCATCGGATGGTCGGGAGCGGTTGGCCATTTTTCATAATCGAAGTCATGCAGTAATCCGGTGATGCCCCACTTTTCGACATCTTCACCGTGATGACTGGCATACGCCCGCATCGCAATCTCAACGGATTGCATGTGCCGGCGAAGAGCGTCATTGAGCGTGTATTCGCACATCAATTCAAATGCAGATTGTCGATCCACGATGTTCTCAGGGGTTCGGCGAAAGGGTAATGTCTTGGATTAAAAATGTTTAGCGGCACTGCGCAAGTGCGACAAACGGTAATTGATGTGCTACCAGAACGAAACTCGCCCTACCCTGCCGCAACAACCGGCGGCCTTGGCAGCCTAGCCGCGTTGGCGCCTTGGCGCCTTGGCGCTGGACCACCGGACGCTAACAATCCACTAGGTATTCTTACGTGAATTCAATACGATGACTACCGGCTGATAAATTCTAGCGCACTAAACCAGATCTTTGTACTGATTTTTCAAGTGAACAGCGAATCAACGACCAACCAATCCCCGGATTCATCGACGGTTACCAACGTATTCTGGCTGGCCGCCGGTTCGATGGCCTTATTGTGGTTTTCGTTCCCGCCGATTGGCGTCTCCTGGCTGGCATGGTTTGCCCTGCTGCCGCTGGTTTGCATAACGGTTACGGAACGAAGATTTGAACGGCGACACTATTGGCAGCTTTGGCTGGCCGGACTGTTGTATTGGCTCGCTACGTTCTATTTCATCCCGATTCCTCACCCGGTGCTTTGGCTGGGTTGGATAGTCATTTCCGTTTACCTCGCATTCTATTTACCGTTTTTCGTATTGGGGTCCCGAGTTCTGCACAACACTTTCCGGATCCCCAATATTCTGGCAGTGCCGATTTGCTGGACGGCAATGGAATGGATACGCGCGCACCTGTTTACTGGCATGGGATTGGCCTTCCTTTCACACACCCAGTTCCGGCAACCGGTTTGGATTCAGGTCAGTGATCTGTTTGGTGCGTACACGCTTTCGTTTGTCATTGTGTTGGCTGCTGCTGGCATGTATCGCAGTCTGCGAGTACGGGAAGGGAAGTACGCAGCCGCGCTGGTCAATGTTGGGTTGGCAATCGCAGTCGTCGCCGGCACGTTTTTCTATGGCCAGCATAAGCTGGCGCAAACGCACGAAAGCAACGCGTCATTGCAAGTCGGATTGATCCAGGGGTCGATCGACACCGTCTTCCCGTCGACAAAAGAACAAGCGATTGAGTTTCGCGATAGTATTGTTAATGAGTATGAAAACCTCACGATCGAGGCGTTGCGGGAATGGGAGCAAGTCGACTTGATTGTCTGGCCTGAAAACGGTTGGCAGTTCCCGGACCTGCACCCCGATACTGACACCCAAAGTATGCACGAGGAAGATGTCTATTTGTATCGCGAAGGTCCGCAAGTCGCCTGGACACGCCTCTTTGTAGCTGGCAAAACCATGCCAACATTGCTCGTCGGCGCCGTAACGGTTGACCCGGTTCTGGAGGAACAATACGGCGCCGTAATCTCGATGGACAAAGACGGGCAAGTTCAAGAACGTTACTACAAGAATCATCTGGTGATGTTTGGCGAATACGTTCCGTTGGCGGATGTGTTTCCGTTGCTACAGCGAATTCCGGCAATCGGTAAAGGCCTGGAAACGGGCGACGGATCGGTCGTTGTCACTGTCAAAGGTGTTCGGCTCGCCCCGAACATCTGTTTCGAAACCACTGTACCGCATTTCATCCGCAACCAAGTCAACGAGCTAGCCGACTCCAACAACGAGCCAGACATCATCGTCAACATCACCAACGATGGCTGGTTCTACGGAACCAGTTGCCTGGACTTCCATTTGGCTTGCAACGTTTTCCGCGCTGTCGAGATGCGCAAGCCACTACTCGCCTGCGCCAACACCGGACTTTCCGCGCACATCAATCCTAACGGTGAGATCCTGCGCGAAGGGCCGCGTCGCAGGCGCGAAAAGATCCTGGCAACGGTCAACGTCACCAATCTCGAGAGCCTGTACCGCACAGTCGGCGATTGGGTCGCAATCGCCTTCGCAATATTATCTGTGCTCGCTTGTTTGATGGGATTGTTTGGCAATCGCTTGAACAATCCCAGATCTTAAATTTTACTTCGCAAGAATCTGCTTTTCGCAAAAGTGCGATAGTCGCAAAAAACGACTGGTGGCTTGAATTTTTTAGAATCAAGACTTTAGCATCAAGATGGAAGCAAGAAAGGCACCACAGCAATTGCAATGGTACCTTTCTACTCCGAGGAGCGTCCCCAGTCTCCCCAGCCGCCTTCGTTACGAATTCTCGATGCTGATCTCACCAGCTTCCCCGCTGTCGGTCGCATCGTCGGTTCCAGCCCCGCCATTGAACGAGTCCAGGCGAATCATTCTTGTGTGCGATGGTCTCGGGGCTTCCGCCCCGAGCTAATAATGCCGGCCCCGGAAGGGCGGTGGATGGTGTTTAGCTGAATACCAAATGCTCCTGCCGTCGCTTCGCGACTTTCGTGAATATTTGATCGTTTTCCGTCGGTTTACACCCACGGCTATATGCTGTCACCGCTTCGCGGTTAAAAGTTCGTGGTTGGTCCACGGTTGTCTGTTTTGAAAGTTGCACACAACCAGCCTCGAAGAGGCGAACGGACCAGCCTCGACGAGGCGAAAGCATGTAGCCCCATGCGTCAGCATGGGGTTATCGGTTTACACAATCGCCAAACAGCCGCGGAGCGGCGACAGAAACTTCGCCAAACAAGCGGCTGGTTTGCTTAG
>CAZXLW010000168.1:0-2804 GCA_964641465.1 uncultured Pirellulaceae bacterium
GAGCGGCTGATTCGCTGTGAAAACTGCAGCAAGATGGTATTCGTCGACGGCTACTTGATCGTGCGAAGCCAAATGCGAATCGAACAAGAACAATTGGCTGAGCAATCAACCGCTGAGCAATCAACCGAAATGGCAGTCAGCTGAATCTAACGCCACAAAAAAAAAGCACGAGGCCAATTAAGCAATCGGCCACGCGCTTTGTGTTTTCGATGTTCGCAGGACGCGAATTAACGCTTGGAGAACTGAGTTCCACGGCGCGCACCGTGAAGACCGCACTTCTTGCGTTCTTTCATGCGACTGTCTCGAGTCAGGAACCCGCCGTCTCGTAATGCTCCGAAGTGCTCGGTGTCGAGGCCGGACAATGCACGGGCGATGCCCATCTTGCATGCGCCAGACTGGCCGGTATTGCCGCCACCGGAAACGGTGATGCGAACGTCGACGGATTCTCGAACGCTTACCGCGTCAAGCGTGTCCGTGATCGCTCGCTGATCGCCAGCAATCGGGAAATACTCTTTGTAGTCTTTGCCATTGATGACCACTTTGCCGGAACCTTCTTTGATGCGGACGCGAGCAACAGAAGACTTGCGTCGGCCAGTTCCCATGGACTCGTTTGTTTTTGGATCTTTCTTGATGGCTACCATTTGCTTTTTTCTTGTTGGTTAAGTTTGTGCTTACTTGGCTGAACTCAAACGTGATTCGAACGGTTGAGGATCCTGAGCCTGGTGTGGATGATCCGAGCCTGTGTACAGTTTCAGCTTGGACAGCATCTTGCGCCCAATCCTGTTCTTGGGCAGCATGCGACGCACAGCGTCACGCATGATCTGTTCTGGCTTGCGGGCAAAACGAGACGCAGCCGTTTCGCTGCGGAGTCCCGGGTAGCCGGTGTACCATGTGTATGTTTTCTGTTCCCACTTATTGCCGCTCATCGTAACTTTGTCGACGTTGGTAACGATCACAAAATCGCCAGTGTCAACATGCGGTGTGTAAGTCGGACGGTGCTTGCCCATCAGGACGACAGCAATTTCCGATGCCAGGCGACCAACAATCTGGTCTTCTGCATCCACAGTCCACCACTTGCGTTCGATTTCGCCTGGTTTGGCTACGTAAGTCTTCGTGCCAGCCACGATATTTCTCCAAAACAATCTGCAGTCAGCGCAGATTTCAATTGTGTTTATAAACCTCTGCTCTTACCGGATCCCCGGTAGAATCCCAAAGTGTAATGGCAAGGCCGAAACCTCACAAGGGTCAATCGCCCTACAAATACCAGTGTTTTTCGCATCCAAGTGCTGCTGGCTGGGTCAATCGACAAAGCTTTTTATCGGAAGTTCCACGGACTCTCCAACCCCCCGATTTGTAAATTTCTGGTGGTTTGAAATTCGGGCCAGAATATGGCTCTCCCGGCCGCTCGAAGGAACGACCGTTGCCATCGTTACGAGCGTGATCAAGTCAACATAAAGCTGGCGGATTAGGCAAAGGTTGTCGATCTGGCAAACCGTCATGCCGATACCGTTTGAAGTAGTCGGGAAAGGAGTCCGGGCATTTTCTGCGGTCAATGGGCAATCTGGCAAGTCAAATGAACCAATCAACCAGCTCCAACCTGAGATTATTCCGTGAAGAGGCAGAGGCATCGGAGGACTGTTCCGTGCACGAACAGCTTCCGTTCCTGTCTCAACTTTCGGAGCAATTTGAACTCACTACCGGCTGGCAGCTAAGCTTCGATGAATCCAAGGCTAGCAACGTCGTCCGGACCAAATCCGACCCGGATTCGAGCATTCGAGGCGACCTGCGGATCAGCGACATGTCCGCCAAACTGGGGGCCGGTCGTAAGGCACAAAACCGAGCCCATTGCGACGATCTTGTTTCGACACTGGATTCAATGATCGCACTGATTCAGTCGGATCGGGAGCGATTCCGAAACCTGGACCAAAACCTCAGTCCGGTTGTAAGTGCACCTTTTGACTGGTGGAACATCGAAGGCAGCTGTGGTTTCAGCCGTAACGGCTTTTCAACTTGGTCGGTTACTTCACAAGAACAGATGCGAATCTTTGCCGGTCAGCTAAATTTGAACGATTCGTTCGAGTCCGCGTTGGCCGCGTCGATCGTGCTTTCCGCCTTCGAAACGACTTGCGAATCCACGATGACGTTACCCGAAGTCGCACCACTGATCCCCGCCGTTTTACAGCGATCGGTGCTTGGTCAGGCGAGTCTGAATTGGTTTTCAACTGTTGAGTTGGATCCGATTACTGGCGAGTTTGAGATCGACGGTTTTAACTCGCAAAACGGGCTGGTATTGATCGACGTGCACGCAGCGACCGCAATGCCGCTGGACAACGATGATTCGAACATTCTCTATAGCGGACAAATCCTCTGCGTCGGCTTGGACCAAAACCGAATTGGTCAGATCAATCGGATATTGTCGCAAACGGAATACTCGGTGGATCACTGCCTGAAGACGGTCCGCAAGGAATTTGGCGATTCCGCTTCAATATTCCTGTACCGCAAGTAGTCATTGAGAGGCTAATTGATTACACTTTTGACCTCGAAAGAGACACTGTCGAACGCGGGTGTGGCGGAATTGGCAGACGCGCTAGGTTGAGGGCCTAGTGGGAGATAATCCCGTGCTGGTTCGAATCCAGTCACCCGCATTAAGCGGCAATGCCGCGAGTATATGTTCGAAATAGCATTTTCTTACCTCGTCAAAGTCGGCGAGTACGACCCGGTATGTTAAAACGCGAAACGGTACATATCGTTTGGCTACAAACGGGAACCGTTTCAATGCGGCTATCCTTTCTTCCAGGCTGCCT
>CAZXLW010000169.1:0-2751 GCA_964641465.1 uncultured Pirellulaceae bacterium
AATGGACCATTCGCTCATTTGCAAATCACAGGGAAAATCAACCAAAGGGCTCTATTCCTTTCCACATATTCTGCAACCAAACGTTTCTTGACGTTTCCCAGTGTTTGGTGTCACGAGACCTTAGCGTGCCGAGATTTGAATATCACCGAAGCGGAAAATCTCATTTTATTGTTTGGTAGTCGGAACTTCGCGTTTCACTCCCGGTTTAACTTGGCTGGTGTTGGGTGAGTACAACAAACTCGGGAGTCAACTTATGTCGCTCAAAAATTCACCGAACCTCCGCGCTTCGACTTTATTGGCGCTGGCGCTGTTTCTAACCACGCCGATTGTCCTTCAGCCAACGCAATTGTTTGCCTGGCAAGTCACGACCGAACCAACGACGACTGAGCGATATCAAAACTTTCTGGACGAGTTGATGCGAGAAGTCGACGAAGACCAGAACGGGTTTATAGATTCCGACGAAAAAGAAAAGTTCTACCGCCCGGTCCTGGAAAACGCGGACGCAAATCAAGATGGCCTGATTTCAGGGCAGGAGATTCTAGACAAGTTGAAAGCCAAGACACCGGATGAGGACTTGGCAAAAAAAAGAAGTTCAAAACTAACCATTGTGAGCGAGTCAGAAACGCCACCCAAAGATCCTGAGGCTTGGAAAGTCAAAACCACTGTTCTTCGGCTGCCACATTCGTTTGCCCAGAAGCAGGTATTTTCACTCAAGGAAATCTTTCAAAAGATAGCGGTTGAGAAATCGAGACAGGAACTCGCCGAGTCCGTTTCCGACACGGGAATTTTGGTAATGGACCAATTCGAATTGGAAGTGCTGAGCGGAAAGCGAACTGAAATTCGACTCTCGGGACGAACTGCAAAAGTCCTTCGCCGGACAATTCAAAAAGGACGTGTCGTCCAAAAGCAACAGGCAGTGAACTTCGCCAGCCATATTCGGCTGCATCCCAAAAAGACCAAAGCCGGAATGAACTTGGTAGTCGACTTGAATGCGTCCTACCCAATCCAGGAAAAGCTAGTGCCGGAGAACGAAGCGGAAGTCGCGGAGCCAGAACTTGGATTTACACCAGTTGAAGTGGATATCAAAACGGAGGTCCGGTTTGAGGATAAAAACACGAGTGCAATCAATCTGTATGCCTCTGGGCATCACTTTCTGGTCCTGTTCAATATCGAACCGCTGTAGTATTCTCCGCGAACTATACCACTGCCTGATTCCTGCGCTGCCTGACGCCGGCGAGTTGGTCATCGGTGCGGACTGGCCGCGTCGATGACGGAAGCGTTTCACTTTGTGCAGCAGGCGGAGGCGGCAATCTGCAAGTAACCGCAACGCAATAGAATCTGGAGATACGCGCGGGAGCGATTATCGGCTAAGCTGTCCGGTTTGCGAGAACCAAGACTCAACGGCGGGTTTCCGATGCCAGATGCTGCAACCAGTGTTTCCTATTTGAATCTGATCAGCGGACTCGGCCTGCTCACGATGGTCGGGCTGGCCTGGTTGATGAGTTCGCATCGTTCGCGAGTGAACTGGCGGTTAGTTGTGACCGGGATTGGCTTGCAACTGATGCTGGGCGTCATCTTTTTCAACTCACAGTCGTGGACTTTCGACGGCCAGTTCGAAAATGGCGTGCTGTTTTACGCGTTCGACGCGTTCTTTGGCTTGATTAAGGATTGGGCAGATCAGGGCGGCACATTTGTGTTCGGTGCATTTGCCGATTCGCCAAACGGTGCCGATGCAAATTTCCCAGCAGCCAACCCGTTTTTCCTGTTGAAGACATTCGCCTTCGGAGTCCTGCCGACAGTCATCTTTTTTGCTGCGTTGATGTCGGTGCTGTACCACATCGGGATCATGGAGCCGATCGTTCGCGCGATGGCCTGGGTCATGCAGCGACTGCTCGGCACATCAGGCAGCGAAAGCTTAGCGGCGGCCGCCAACGTCTTCGTCGGACACACCGAAGCACCGCTGGTTGTCAAACCGTACATTTCAACCATGACCCGCAGCGAACTGAACGCGATGATGGTCGGTGGCTTTGCCACGATCACTGGCGGGCTGATGGCGATCTTCGTCAACATCGGCGTCTCCGCAGGCCACCTGGTGACAGCGTCCATTATCTCCGCACCGGCCGCATTAATCATCGCCAAGATCCTGCAACCGGAGACGGAGGAATCGGAAACGCTTGGCACGGTAAACGTAAAATTCGAAAAGCAAGCTGCCAATGTGATTGAAGCAGCCGCCAATGGCGCGAGTGATGGGATGAAGCTGGCGATCAACATTGCCGCCATGTTGATCGCGTTTCTGGCCTTGATCGCGATGTTCGACGCAATTCTTTATGGCGTCGGTGAACTTGTCGAGAAAATTGTCTACGGATCAGTTTCCGATCCGGCCGACGCAAACGACATCCATTGGTCGCTGGGCGGTTTGTTTGGGATTATCTTTTGGCCATTTGCCTGGATCATGGGGATCGAGTCCAGCGATTGTGCTGTTTCCGGTCGTCTGTTGGGGACCAAGATGGTCGTCAACGAGTTCATCGCGTACATGGACTTGAGTGCCGTGCTGACCGACATGCAGGAAAATGGCAAAGCGGCCACTGCATCCATCTCCAAACGAACAGAGATCATTCTGACGTACGCGTTGTGCGGGTTTTCCAATTTTGGAGCGATCGGAATTCAGCTTGGCGGCATCGGCCCGTTGGCACCCAACCGCAAAAGCGATCTGGCCCAACTCGGCTTCCGCGCAATGCTCGGAGGCATGCT
>CAZXLW010000170.1:0-2535 GCA_964641465.1 uncultured Pirellulaceae bacterium
GCAAATTGCGACCAGAAAATGCTTGAAATTCGTAGTCTTGGTTTCGGTTTCGAATCTGTGCGGTGCATTTTTTTCAGCGTACTTTTTGAGCAGGGTTTGCAGATGCCAGCCGAACCGAAAAACGAATGGTTTTTACCGCGTCTTGAATTCCTCGGGCCAGTATTGTTTGGCTGACTCCAGCGGTTTGGCAGCGACCATGCCCAATCCGCAGATGGAGCCTTCTTCCATTTCCCAGCTGACGTCGTCGGCGTGCGTGAAAGCGACCGGGTCGCCGATTTGAATGTATTTCTCAACTTGCCGATTCAAGTACCTGGTCCCAATTCGACACGGGGCGCATTGGCCGCAACTTTCGCGTTCGAAAAAGATCAGCTGGCTCTTAACGGCTTGGACCATGTCGATTTTGTCGTTCAACACGACCAGCCCGGCACTTCCCAGCATCGAACCGACGTCCGCCAGATTCTTGTAGTCCAACGGCAGGTCCCGGTACTTCATTGGCAAGAACCCGGACGATGCACCGCCTGGACTGAACGCTTTCGGTTCGCCTTCGTACCCACCGGCTGCTTCGACCAGCTCGTCCAAATTCACGCCGAGCGGTAATTCGTAGACGCCAGGTTGATTGACGTTGCCCGATACACAATACAGTTTTGAGCCTGCCTCCGTGCGACCCCAGTCTTTGAACCAGGTACCGCCTCGCATCACGATTGACGGGACACAGCAAGCGGTCTCGACGTTGTGCATCAGTGTTGGCTTGTTGCGGAACCCCATCTCAGTTGGGAACGGTGGCTTGAGTCGCGGCATGCCGCGTTTGCCTTCCAGTGATTCGATCAACGCAGTTTCTTCGCCGCAGATATAAGCTCCATGTCCGAGTGCGACATGGATCTTGATCGGGGCGATCTTTGGTTCCGCTTCCGCGACGGCTGCGCGAAGTGCCCGGACTTCGTTGGTGAACTCGCCCCGGATATAGATGTAGATGTCGTTGGCTTCGACGGCTTGAGCAGCGATCGCCAAGCCCTCCAGCATCTTGTGCGGTTGCCGCAGGACGATCTCGCGATCTTTGAACGTTCCCGGCTCTCCTTCGTCCGCGTTGCAGATCACATAGCGTTCGGTTTCCTGTTGCTGGCGAACGGCTTTCCATTTGAAGTAAGCTGGGAAGCCTGCCCCGCCCCGCCCTTGCAGTCCGGATTCTTCGACTTGTTTGATGACCTCGTCCGCTCCAAGCTCTCTGGCCCGCGCGAACGCGGCGTACGACTTGTCGACCGCACCGCCGAGGTTCATTGGGAGTTCCGGGTTGTCGGGAGTGACGCCGGTTTTTTTTCCTTCGTACGTCAGCAGCTCCAAATCCTCATCGAGAGTGGCCGGTGCGCGATCGCATTGAGCCAGGCAGCTGACCATCTCGATTTCTTTGCCTTGCTCGCGAAGCTGAGCGGCCAGTTCATGGCAGCCCGCCATCTGGCAGCTGAGCCCATCGCAAACTCGGACACGCCGACCGGGTTTGTTGATCAACGTATAAAAAAGACCAGCGCCCCAGATATCGGCTTCGGGCACATCCGTCTCGACCGAGACCTTGCGTACATTTTCCTCGGTGACTCCGCCCAGTTCTTCCAACAGGTGCAAGACGCGTTCTCGTTGTGCAGTTGGCTTTAGCATTAATTTTCTCGTTCAAGTGCCATTCGATTTATACAGCATATCGGATTTCGCCAAAATTTGCTGGGGCAAAGGGCACGCAATTGGTTTAGCGGAACAGCACTATGATTTGTCAGACCTGAATTGACGGGTGCCATGTTTACGCGAGCGGTGGTGGCTATGTGTGCCGCAACGACCAAGCATGCTCACGCCGCGTTGACCATTGCCTCATCTCTAGCGTAAGCATGCCGTTGCTGGGAGTTAGCTTATTGTGGGAAAGGCGAGAGCATGGCACCCAAAACCAGGGACACAAACTATTTGTTCCGGGGACACAAACTATTTAATTCAGCTTGGAAGGACCACTAGCCAACTGGCCGCCGGTGAGAGATGACTCCCGAGAAACGAGATCCATTGGGGATTTCATTGGGAACTTGTTACGCTGCAACCACTACGACTGCGATGGCTTGGACAAACGGGGCAACATCGCAGTCGATTTGAGTTGATTCAAAATCATTCCGCCAACAAATCCACAAAGGGCTGGACGTCCAGCAGATCTACGACGCCGTCTTCATTGATGTCCGCTTCCAACTGGAATTCGACGCCAGCCAACAATGCGACGAACGGTGCATCGTCGAGTAAATTGACTTCGCAGTCCCCATTGACATCGCCCAACGTCACAAAATTGTTGCCCTGATTCAACAGAACCGAAAAGCTCGAACCGAATTGATTGGCGGCCGCCAAATCAGTTAAGCCGTCTCCGTTAAAGTCGCCGGCCAAAACGTTGTTTGGGAATTCCCGTGCCGTAAATGTTTCAATTTCGAAAGTCCCACCGCCGCTGCCAAGTAAAATCGAAACATCATTGGTTCCGCGATTGTTGACGGCCAAGTCGATAATTCCGTCACCGTTGAAATC